>JAVRCF010000016.1:0-105912 GCA_034530935.1 Aulosira sp. DedQUE10
TACCAATTACCAATTACCAATTACCAATTACCAATTACCAATTACCAATTACCCAATGTCCACAGAAGCTTTTGAAAAAACAAGCTGGGATTGGCAACTTTCTCAGGTACAACAACAAGTAGGAGAATGGATTGAGTATCAGTTTTCCCGCTTGGAATCAGCCTTACCAAAATTACCTCCCGGATTGTCAATAAGTCCTTGGCTAAGTGAATTGCTGAAGTTGTTATTTTGGGTTGTACTAGGTTTATTTGTAGTTTGGTTGCTTTGGCTGTTGTGGCGAGAATTCAGTCCTTATATGTATTCTTGGTTGACTAGGAGAGGCAATCATACTACATTTGGGACGACAATCAGTGCCACTGAGTTATCTGTGCCTTTGTGGTTAGCGCGATCGCAAGAATTTTACCGTCAAGGTAATTATCGAGAAGCTTGCCGTTGCCTATATATGGCAATATTACAGCGTTTGCATGATAGCAGCATCATCAGCCACCAATCCAGCCGTACTGATGGCGAGTATTTACAATTACTGCGATCGTCTGTAACGCCAATCCAGCCTTATGAAACATTAGTGACGACTCACGAACAATTGTGTTTTGGCGATGCTGAAATTTTGCCAGAAAACTATGAGCATTGTCAGCAAGCGTATCGGGAGATTGCGGGGGAGTAGGCACTGGGGATTGGGGAACTCGGTACCCCCTCTTGGAAGGCTACGGTGTACACACAAGGAAGAGAAAAACTACATCCACCTAAGATTTGCAGTGCGTTACGCTGGCGTGACAAAGCTAAATTGCAAAGTCTGAGCGCCGGCAACCGGTGCTCAGACTTTGTAAGAATGCCAAATGCCAAAAACCTAGTTTTGTACGGCTATATGACGTATATTAACAGTTATATAGTAAATAAAGAGTTGTCCATTATGCCCAATAGACAGAATTCGGAAAGGACAGAACACAGGCAGAGCAAACCTGAACGTTTGGAAGCACGCCTGACTACCGAGCAAAAGGAATTGTTACAACGGGCGGCAGATTTGGAAGGCAGAACTCTCACCGATTTTGTGGTGAGTCATGCCCAAGAAGCCGCATTACGAACGATTGAAGAACACACTATCATCAAACTTAGTCGGGAAGATAGTTTTGCGTTTATCAATTCTCTCCTCAATCCTCCTGAAGTTCAGCCCGATGAACCACTGGCGCGGGCAATCAGCCGTTATAAGGAAAGCATGGGGCTAACGTGAGTGTCCCGGCGTTTGCGTATACTATTGAGTTGCTTAACTCCCAGCATAATCGGGCAGATTTCCAGTGCGGAACCGAAGCCCTTAACCGTTATCTACGAGAACAGGCAAGTCAGGATTTGCGGCGTTATGTGGCAACACCATTCGTGCTGTATGATGTGGACGCAGACCAGATAGCAGGCTACTACACACTGGCAGCCACGTCGATTCAGGTAGAAGACTTGCCAACAGCGATGCGAAGAAGGCTGCCGAGGTATCCGCTTGTGCCAGCAACATTGCTAGGCAGGCTTGCTGTTGATGAACGCTATCAAGGGCAAGGGCTAGGGGCATTCTTGCTTGTAGATGCACTGCGGCACAGCCTGATGAGTGAAATCGCATCAATGGCGGTAGTAGTGGATGCTAAAGATGATCAAGCGCAGGCTTTCTATGAACATCATGGATTTACTCCGCTTCCTAACCAGTTACGACGGCTGTACCTGCCGATGGGGATTGTCGCCCGACAGTTCAGTTCGGACGAATAAGTAATCTTGGCTGGCAGTCCTTTACTGCATTACTATCGACAATATCCATAAATTCAGTATAAAGCTGTAGATTAAATGAAGCGCTCAAACCGCTTGGCTTGGCTGGGGGCGATCGCACTGGCGGCGATCATTGTATTAAGCTTGATAGCAGCGCCCCGGAATAGCACTATTAATAGTGGTTCCACTTATAACCGTGCTGCTGATGGCTATGGTGCTTGGTATGCTTTTATGCAACAGCAGGGAACTACAATCAAGCGCTGGCAAAAGCCTTGGAGTGATATCAAAGCCCAAAAAAGCCCTGTTACTGTGCTACAGGTAAACAGCAATCTCACTCCACCAGCCCTAAATTCCACAAAACGCGAGTGGTTACAACAAGGTAATACCTTGGTTATTTTGGGTGTGCGCGATCAGGTAACGGCGGCTGATTTTCACACCATGCAAAAATCGTCCTTTGGGGCTATTAAGATTGATACAACTAGACGGCATAAGAAAGCCGATCAAGAAAAAATTGATTTAGGCGATCGCTTCGGTGCTGTGGTTTGGCAAGAAAAGTATGGTAAAGGAAAAGTAATCTTTTCAACAACTCCCCATTTAGCAGCCAATGCCTATCAAGATTATTTAAGTAATTTTAAATTTCTTGCAGATTTGGTAAAAAAACAAAATAATACGATCTTTGTTGATGAATATATTCATGGTTACAAAGATGCTGATGTGCGAGAACAAGAAGGCAAAGCTGACTTATTGAGTTATTTTGCTAAACAGCCTTTGGTTGTGGCGTTATTACAGGTAGGTATTTTATTAATAGTGTTAATTTGGGCGCAAAATAGCCGCTTTGGTAAGCCAGTAGCTTTAACTGTACCAGTTTTAGACAATAGCGAAGCTTATATCCAAGCTTTAGCAGGAGTGTTACAAAAAGCTGAATCCAGCGATTTTGTTGTGGAGATGGTGGGTAAAGAAGAGCAACTACAACTGCAAAAAGCCTTAGGATTAGGACAAATCTTACTAGAACCCCAAGCTTTAATCGATGTCTGGGTAGAGAAAACAGGTGCAAATTCAGCAGAACTAGCTACAGTATTAAAGCTACAGTCACAAAAACGACCCATGCGTGAACGCGACCTGTTAAGCTGGTTGGGGAAATGGCGAACCCTAAAGGAAATTCAAAATTCAAAATTTAAAATTAATAAGGGTTAAGATTCAAAAGTAAATTTTTTCACTTGAGAGTATCTTTGGTAACTATTAGTCGAATATAATTCGCTGCTACACAAACATAGACGCGTAGCAGCTTACCGTGGGTAGTCCGCGCAGGCAGACTAATTTTCTTAATTTTTGATAACGCTGATTTGCATCTTTGTGTGATTTTTTTGTAACCTAATATGAGCGAAATCCATTCTGTTTTAATTCGCCTGGGAAAAGGGCTTAACCAGATAATTGTTGGACAATCTAGCCTTGTACAACAGTTACTGGTAGCACTACTAGCGGGTGGGCATATAATTTTAGAAGGAGTGCCGGGAACTGGTAAAACACTCTTAGTTAAAGTATTGGCGCAGTTAATTCAAGCAGATTTTCACCGAATTCAATTAACGCCAGATGTGTTGCCATCAGATATTACTGGTACAAATATTTTTGATTTAAATAATCGTAGTTTCACTCTGAAAAAAGGCCCAGTTTTTACTGAATTACTACTAGCAGATGAAATTAACCGTACTCCTCCAAAAACACAGGCGGCATTGCTTGAAGCAATGGAAGAGATGCAAGTAACTTTGGATGGTGAAAGTTTACCATTGCCAGAATTATTTTGGGTAATTGCAACACAAAATCCCTTAGAGTTTGAGGGGACTTATCCCTTACCAGAAGCGCAGCTAGATAGGTTTTTATTCAAATTAGCAGTAGATTACCCCGATCAAACTGCGGAAAAGCAAATGTTACTCAATCGTCAGGCAGGGTTTGCGGCGCGGCGAGGAGATATTAATCGTCTCGAACCTGTAGCAACAGTAAGCGAAATTTTGCAGGCACGCCAAGCAATCAAAGAAGTTAAAATATCTGAGACAATTATTGATTATCTGCTAGCTTTGGTAAAAACATCACGCCAACATCCCGAATTAGCTTTGGGTGCATCGCCTCGCGCCGCTGGTGCTTGGTTGCAGACATCGCAAGCAGCTGCGTGGTTAGCAGGAAGGAATTTTGTCACACCAGATGATGTTAAAGCTGTCGCCTCGCCGTTGTTGCGTCATCGTCTAATTCTTAAACCAGAAGCAATGCTAGATGGTTTACAAATGGATGCAGTAATTGCTTCTGTAATTAATCAAGTCCCAGTCCCCAGATGAAGGGTGAAGGGTGAAATTATGAACGTCGATTTTGTTTGGCACGCACAATAATAGTAGTGATGACGGCAATTAATTCTTCGGTTTCATTTATTAGCAATATTAAACGGTGAAGCGGAACAATTTCTGATTTAGCTAAAATCCGAAGCCAATATAAACTTTCTCTAGCTTCTTTTTGAGCAATACTGTATTTATGAATGAAGTCAGCGCGACTTTCTCCAGATTGAGCTTCCTCAATGTTAGCCCCTATTGAAGTTGCACATCTAAGATATTGTTTACCAATAATATCACCAGCTTCGTCTTTTTTCTCCTTCAAAAATTGATATAGTTTAATTGCTCTTAAAGCATATTCAAATGACCGTTCCCTAATATTTAACGGTTTTTCTCTTTCCTCACTCATCCTTCTCTTGCGGAGACGCTACGCGAACATCCTTCTTCTTCCCTAGGGGATGCTGCGCGAACACCTTTTATCCTTTATACTCCATCCTTCATCCTTTAAAAAATGGTTGTGGCAAATAGAGTTTATTTATTATTAGTTATAGGAATTGCGATCGCGCCTATCTTAGCCATGTTGTTTGGCATTGGGGTAAGTATCGCGATCGCACTCTTATTTGATATCCTCGTTTTAGGATTGATGGTGGTTGATGGTTTACGGGTGAGACGCGATCGCATACAAGTTAGCCGCGAAATCCCATCACGCTTATCTATTGGTCGAGATAACCCGGTTGTACTCACGCTAAAATCGGGAAATGCCAATGCTGTAATCAAAATTCGCGACTACTACCCCACAGGCTTTGGTGTTTCTACACCGGAACTAAGTACTACTGTAGGGATGAACAGTACCCAAGAATTGACATATACAGTCCACCCAATACAACGAGGAGAATTTTCTTGGGGAAATATTCAAGTAAGACAGTTAGGATTTTGGGGATTAGCTTGGGATGATTGGCAGATTAAGCAAAATTTGCGGGTAAAAGTTTATCCTGATTTAGTCGGGTTGCGATCGCTTTCAATTCGTCTAGCACTACAATCATCTGGATCAATCCGCCAACGCCGCATGGGTATTGGTACGGAGTTTGCCGAACTGCGAAACTATCGTACTGGTGACGATTTACGCTTGGTTGATTGGAAAGCTACAGCCCGTCGTGTAGGTGCTTATGGTAATACACCACCTTTGGTAAGGGTATTAGAACCAGAACAAGAGCAAACTTTGCTGATTTTGCTCGATCGTGGCAGATTAATGACAGCCAAAGTCCAGGGTTTGCAGCGATTTGATTGGGGGTTAAATGCAACTTTATCCTTAGCTTTAGCAGGATTGCATCGAGGCGATCGCGTAGGCGTAGGTGTATTTGATCGTCAAATGCATACGTGGATTCCCCCTGAACGCGGTCAAAATCATCTCACGCAGTTAATTGATCGACTGACTCCTATCCAACCAGTATTGCTGGAATCTGATTATTTAGGGGCTGTTACCAGTCTTGTAAAACAGCAAACTCGGCGGGCACTAGTAGTATTAATTACTGACATAGTTGATGTCACCGCTTCCTCCGAACTTCTCGCCGCCCTTTCTAGGCTTGCGCCCCGATATCTACCATTTTGCGTGACTCTCCGCGATCCGCAAGTTGATCGTCGGGCACATAACTTTACAGAAGATGTCACAAATACTTATGTCCGGGCGGTGGCTTTAGATTTATTAGCACAGCGTCAAGTTGCATTTGCCCAATTAAAACAAAAAGGTGTGTTGGTACTCGATGCACCAGCACACCAAATTACAGATCAGTTAGTCGAGCGATATTTGCAACTCAAAGCCCGGAATCAACTTTAACAATTGAAGCACTACGGCGACGACGAATGCTCAACAAGCCCAGTCCGGCAATACCAAATAATGCCATAGTTGCAGAAGGTTCTGGTACAGCAGTAACACCAGCAACATAACGAGCATTTTCTGCACCAATATCAATGGCGAAGACGGTATCGTTATAGTCTTTGTCACCACCTCCCCATAAGTCTTCAAAACCGAATACGAGGAAGTCTTTATAGTAATAAGCAACAGCGTGCTGCAAACCATCTGGGTTCAAAGCTGTATTTAAACTCCAGACACCTTTGACTGTATTTCCGTTTTTATCTGTACCAGTAATACCACCATTAATATCATTGGCACGCAACAAAAAGTCCAATTTAGTACCAGCATTCATAGAACCAATATTCGCCCAGTCGCCCACGTTCAAAGGTTTATCAGGTGCAACTTTATTGGCTAACGGGTCATTGGGATTCGGACAAAATTTACTAAAATTGGCGATTGTATCTGTCGTGCTACAAGAAGTATCACCAAAGATTTTACCTGAAGCTACTGTAGAGCCACTCGCTGTAAAATCTAGGCGGTTGCGATATCCTCCAGCCGTTTCGCCGATAAAGAAGACGTTTACATCATGAGCAAATTTAAGTTCTAATTTGGAAAGATCTACTTTTCTGGCATTAATGGTTTCAGGAGTTAAAGTCTGACCTTCTTCACCAACGAAAGCTCGAAAGTCTTGAATAATATTTTTAAATTCATTGGGAGCCTGGTCTCGGCTTTTGATGTCAAACGCGCTAGCAGAAGCATTTCCAGATAAAATGCTAGTTCCCAAAGTAACAGCAGCAAGGAAAGATGTAAAAAGTTGATTTCTCATTAGGTGTTATGTTTTCAGAAAAATAAAAACTCTGGCAGACTTATTTCATTCATATTTTAATTTCTCTGAATTCGTCCACCTGATTTTCAAAGATTCATTATTCTTTTGTAATTCAATTCACTCATTAGTATTCTTTCTAATACTTGCGTATTATTACTATTCTATTAACAATATATAGAAATATCCGTAACAACACTTGGGTGGGCACTTCTCAACGTAAAAAAACATTGATGATTTCGTAGTAAGCACTACCCTGCGGGTACTCCTGCGGAGAACTCGTAGAGTAGCCGCTCCGCGTTTACAGTGCTTCAAAATTCAGGACTTCAGTGCTGACTACAAATGTATTAGGGTCACTTAGCCTGAATTTTAGGATTGCGGCTACAATACATGACCAAAAGCACAAACAATCCCATCCCAGCAAGATATTTTAAAGGATCTGGAATGCTGGGATTGGGAGAGAAAAACCCCTCGATCGTACCAGCAATTATTAACATTGGTACAATCCCAAATACTAACTGTACCCCCTGAGAACCGTAAAATTTGAGTGCATCACGACGACGATATTTACCAGGCAATAAAATCGCTTTTGCTAATAGCAATCCTGCACCACCAGCAAAAAAGATAGCAGGTAATTCTAGGGAACCATGCGGAAACACAAACGCCCAAAAGGGATAGGCAAGATGATTTTGACCTACCAAAGTGCCAATCGCACCAATCAATAAACCATTAAATATCATTAAATATGTTGTGTATGCCCCAGCTGTAATTCCACCAGCCACAGCCCCAAAGGAAACTGATAAGTTATTAATCATAATGCTGCTGGATGCTAGGGGTTCAACACCAACAATTGAACCCATCCACAATTTATGATCATCTCGCACGCGGGAAATTAAACTTTCGGGTACAATCAGCGACATAAAGCTGGGATCTTGCCAAGCGTACCACCAAGCAAGTAACGCCCCTAGCAAAAACAAGGACGTAGCCGCAGCGATGTATGTGAATGTTTGCTGCACTACAGCTGGTAATCCCCATCGATAAAACTCGACTACAGCTTGCCATTCCTGCCGTCGCGAACCTTGATAAATCTGCGTATAGGCGCGAGTTGTTAAAGATTGTAAACTGTGTATCAAAGTATTGCCGACTTGCTGGGTGCGGGCACGTGCCAGATCTGCCGCTACTGAACGATATAAACTCGCTAATTCCCTAATTTCCACTGCCCGTAGTGATTTTAGCCCTTTCTTTTCTACCTGCCGCAAAAGGGTGTCCAAACGCTGCCAATTTAATTCCCGTCGCGCAATCCAACGTTGAATATTCATAAATTTTGCGAGGATTTGGTTGAGTGTACTTTAAGATAGCCTCAATTCATCTCCGTACTTGCAAGGAAAATATAACATCATGTCTGGTGATTTTGGTTCTTCCAGCCCCATGCAACCCCTGAGTGTGGGAAATGTCGTCAGTGCAGGAATACGATTGTATCGTTCTCACCTGAAAGATTACTTTTTGCTTGCTCTGAAAGCTTACGTTTGGATATTGGTTCCAATTTATGGGTGGGCGAAGTTTTATGCCCTGACAGCGCTGATTTCTCGCTTGGCTTTTGGCGATTTGGTCGATCAACCCGAAAGTATTGGCGCTGGTGAACGTTTTGTCAATTCCCGATTATGGCAGTTTTTACTGACAATGCTGTTAATGTTGATTGTTGGTATGGTAATTGTCTTCGGTGTTGGGTTTGTATTTGTCTTATTGGGCGTTTTATCCGCTGTTGTGGTTGGAGGTTTAGGTCAACAAAACAGTCCGGCTGCTGTTTTGCTTTTTGGTTTCATCGCCTTTGTTGTAGGACTTGGGGCACTTGTAGCAGTTTTTTGGTTGTTAACGCGGTTTTATTTAGTGGATGTCCCCCTGGCCATTGAGGATAACGTTGATGCTACCTCAACCATTAGCCGTAGCTGGGAGTTAACTCAAGGTTACGTTTGGCGAATTTTATTGATCAGCTTTGTCGCTTTTTTGATCACAATCCCAATTCAATTAGTTGTTCAAATCTTCGCTACGATTATTCAGTTAATTACCATGCCTCTAATCCAACAAGGAAATAGCGGTCTGTCTGTGCTGGTATTTTTACTCATCCTAGTCTTAAGTTTTGCCAGTGGAGCGGTTATTCTTCCATTTTGGCAAACCATCAAAGCTGTGATTTATTATGACCTGCGGAGTCGTCGTGAAGGCTTAGGCTTAAAGTTACGCGATCGCGAAATATAAACAGTCAAAAGTCAATGCTCATTTGTGATTTGTTCCCCTGCTTCTTGTCCTCTTTCATGAGGACTGCTTTTTTATAGCGAATTTTAAATTGCTTATGCACCTTTTTAACAGAGTTAAATTCCGTACTCCCGAAAGTGTAGAACTAGAATTTACACTGGCGGGAATTGGTAATCGCGCCTGGGCTTTAATAATTGACTATCATATTTTGGCCCTAATTTTATTTGTATTTTACGTAATTTTTTGGTTAATTGTAGTACAGTTATCAGATTTTTGGACAACAATTGTTGGTTCTAGTTTAGGTTTGTGGATGATAGCGATCGCTTTCATCATCACTTTTACTATTTATGCAGGTTATTTCGTTTTTCTGGAAACTTTATGGCAAGGGCAAACCCCTGGTAAACGCTTTGCTAAAATTCGCGTTGTGCGAGATGATGGTAGACCCATTGGGCTACAACAAGCAGCTTTACGTGCTTTACTGCGTCCAATTGACGAGTTCTTGTTTCTCGGCGCTTTTTTTATTATGTTGAGTCGTCAAGAAAAGCGCTTAGGGGATTTAGCTGCTGGCACAATTGTTATTCAAGACCAAATACCAGTTGGGACTGCAACTTTAACTATTTCAGAACAAGCAAAATTACTCCATGCACAACTAATAGAAATTGCTGATTTATCACCATTATTACCAGATGATTTTGCTGTCATTCGGGAGTATTTACAACGACGTAGTGCAATGTCAGCCAAAGCAAAATCATTACTAGCATTAAAATTATCCCAGCAAGTTCAATCTATTATTAACCTAGAGCAGATGCCAGCAGGTGTTTCATCTGACGAATTTTTAGAAGCTATTTATCTTGCTTATAAACAAAGAGAATTTTAACAATAGTCAAGGGTCAAAAGAAAAATTGGATGGATTTGGAGTTACCAGTTATAAATTTTGGAATCTGGACTTTTGACAAATTTTAAATTTTGGAAAATGGAATTGAAAGATTCAAAATTCAAAATTCAAACCTGGTTTCAGAGCCAGCGCAGTTTCAACGGATGGAAAAATCCAAAATTTAATTTTTTTGTTCAAGCTCCTTAGGTATGGGCGAATCTAAAATCTAAAATCCAAAATCCAAAATTCATTGACCCTTGACTAATCACTATTGACTAATGACTAAAGCTGGCCAATCTGGTTGACGATAATAGCTTGTCATGTCATCAAATTTTCGCAGTTCAACGCGATCTATTAAAAATTCTGGTGAATTTAGAAGCCATTGTTCATTTAACTCAGACAGCATAGTGCTAAATCTTGTACGGTCTAGTTCAGGCGAAACCTCTCCAAAATAGCCTAATGTAATATGAGCAGTGAAATGATAATGTTGTTCAACGCCCAAAGCCATTAACTGGGGATTTTGATAAATAGTGCGGCGAAATTTAATCACCTGTTCATAGCAACGCTCATCCTGCGGTACTAAACAAACTCCTATAGCCCTTGGCATGACTATCAATCCCAGCACTTGCCAATAAATACGTTGACTATCGGCTGTCAGAGATTTTTGATAGTCCTGAAATATTTCAGCAAAGCAAGAATGTAACTGCCCATCAAATTCGGGGTTTTTCTCGCAAGCGTCACGGTAAGCACTATCCCAAATTAAGTCTGCTAGCGTCAAATGGAAGCTAGTATCCGGTACAGGCACAATCAAATTATTGTTGGCAGACAGATCCAACAGTTTTTGTTGATAACCTTTTAACTGAGTATAGAAAGCAGAGTTTTCTGTTGCTTCTACCGCAGGTGGGGTAATTAGCGTGTAGCCGGGAAATGGTGCTGGTTGCCTAGAACCAGAATCTGGCTGAAATTTAGAAGATTCCTGAATATGCTGGACTTGGGATCTGTAAGCTTCTGGTAGCGTCATTCGTGCTACCCGATTCAAGTAAGTTTGATAATTGTCGTCCAATCTCGTGGGCCTCGCGCTCTTACTTGATAGATTTTAGCCGAATAGACTCAAACTCAAACGCTCTAGTCGCAAGGGGTGAGCTTTGAGATTCGTAATATTTATTAAATGTATCAGTGATGCGATCGCGCGTACCCCTACTAGAGCAGCAAGCTACACGCAGCGTCTTAGAGCGCCAGAGGCGATCGCATTTTGGTAATCCACCAGGGAGGTACTGCCCCTCCTGTATCTGTGTTATCAGCACAGCGCCTCACTTTTCGGCTTCTGGTGGAAGGCGGAAGATGGAGGAATCGAACCCCTAGGTATTACCCTACCCCGGTTTTCAAGACCGGTTGCCGACCATTCAGCGGCATCTTCCATTCAGGGGTGTCTGACGGGACTCGAACCCGCTATCGACTAACTTCACAGGTTAGCGTCTTGACCACTTCGACTTCAGACACCACAGTGGAGCCAAGGGGATTTGAACCCCTAACCTCCCGCTTGCAAGGCGGATGCTCTAGCCAGTTGAGCTATGGTCCCATTTGGCAGGAGTGGTAGGGGTCGAACCTACATCGGTCGATTTAGAAGATCGATGCCCATCCATTAGGCGACACTCCCATAAATTGGTAGCCCTGACAGGAATTGAACCTGCGACTTCCTCTTTGTAAGAGAGGCACTCTCCCCACTGAGTTACAGGGCTACGAGAGCGAGTGATGGGACTCGAACCCATGCACTGAGTGTGGCGCACTCAGATGCTAGCCACTACATCACACCCGCAATTAAGAACCTAAAGGTTCAGAGCGATTGCCTCCGGCACGCTTCGCGAACGACGAGACTCGAACTCGTACCGTGAGTTTGGAAGACTCTGATGCTGCCTTTACACTACGATCGCATTAAGCTGGTAACAGGAGTTGTTCGCGTAAGCGTTCCCGTTCGCGGTAGCGTTGCGTAGCAAAGGGTACCTGCAACCTACTGATTACAAGTCAGTTGCTCTGCCAGATTGAGCTACACCAGCATTTGTGGATCTGACTGTGGGAATTGTAGTCATCCAAAAGAGCGACTACCGTTCCATTTCAGCCATACCCCTGACTGGATTTGAACCAGCAACTTCCAAATTTTAAGTTTGGCACCTCTTCCAATTGGGTTACAGGGGCATAATTTGGTGGGCGCTACAGGAGTTGTAGACACGAAGTGGCTTCCCGCAGGGTACCTGTGTCAGCCTGATTAAGAGTCAGGAGCATAACCGTTCTGCCAAACGCCCTATTAGTAAATTTATGGGGTATACAGGAGTCGAACCTGTCTAAGTCGGATTAAAAGTCCGATGCACTTGCCGCTATGCCAATACCCCATACACAAGGCGGCTATTTATACGCTCTGCCAACGATCCAATTTGGTACTCCCGACAGGATTTGAACCTGCAACAATTCCGTCCCTCAAACGGAAGCGTTTACCAATTTCGCCACGGGTGTATAGTTGGGCAAATGCCCAGTACCCTTGGTGGGAGTCGAACCCACAAAATCTGGTTTCTAAGACCAGCACGTTTGCCAGTTTCGTCACAAGGGCATATCGGGATGGCAGGATTTGAACCTGCAACCTTCAGCTCCCAAAGCTGCCGCGCTACCAAGTTGCGCCACATCCCGTTGGTACTCCTGGTGGGATTTGAACCCACACACAGACTGTTTTTGAGACAGCCACCTCTTCCAATTGGGCTACAGGAGTATGAATGGCTGGGAGAGAAGGAATCGAACCCTCAATCATCTGATTCAAAGTCAGATCGCTTTACCTATTTGCGTATCTCCCATCAAGGTTGGCTGCCGAGGTTGGGGTCGAACCAACATCTCTGTGATTCAGAGTCACAGCGACTTTCCAAGTCGTCCACTCGGCAATGAATGGCTGCCCCAGTAGGACTCGAACCTACAACAAAGCGGTTAACAGCCGCTTGCTCTGCCATTGAGCTATGGGGCAATGTGCCAGTCCCCCAGATCCGGATTGAACGGATGACCTCCTGTTCTTCAGACAGGCGCTACTACTAACTGAGCTACCAGGGGATAAGGCGAGAACGGAGGGACTTGAACCCCCACTCTTCGGTTTCGTAGACCGATGTGTTCATCCAGTTACACCACGTTCTCACGCAGTGGAGAGAGAGGGAGTTGAACCCGCAGTGGACTTACATCCACGACTGTTTAGCAAACAGTTTGCTCTGCCAATAGCAATCTCTCCATGATGGGCCGGGCTGGAATTGAACCAGCAACGCAAACGCGGCGGTTTTACAGACCGTTGCCTACACCAATAGGCGAGCCGACCCATGAATTTGGTAGTGCAGACGGGACTTGAACCCGCTAATTACACGCTTGAAAGACGTGCCGCTCGACCACTTCGCTTCTGCACCAAGAGTAAAATTTCTACTACATGCAAGTTTGAGAAGCTGTTTTTAACAGCCTCCACCAAACTTGGAGGCTGTAGGATTTGAACCTACTCTGATTGGGAAAATCAGATGACCAATTTGTAAGCTTCTCTTATCAGGGCACGTGGTAGAACGCAGAGACTAGGATTTGAACCCAGACCAAAGGTTTTGGAGACCCTTATGCTGCCGTTACACTATCCCTGCATTTGGTCGCAGAGGTGGGAGTTGAACCCACATATCCTCGGTTATGAGCCGAGTACCTTACCGTTAGGTTACACTGCAACGTTTGGAGTCCGAGGTGGGGATTGAACCCACGATGATTGGTTTTGCAGACCAACGCCTTCCCACTTGGCTACTCGGACATTTTTGGAAGCCTTGACGGGAGTTGCACCCGCTTCTCTCTGACTGAGAATCAGAGCGACTTATCTACTCGTCCACAAGGCTACAAGGCGGGGATGATGGGATTTGAACCCACGTTCTTTCGCTCGACAGGCGACTGCTTTAAACCGGACTAAGCTACACCCCCACGTTGGGTGGCAATTATTTAGTTTTCATGGTTCAGAGGTGTTAGCGCTGTGCCTTTTGCAAAGGCTCTTTTGCTTCACTACATTTATACTACATTTATACTACAAAGCTGTCAAGGGTATACTACAAACTTTTTTTCAGAAGTGAGAGGGCAGTATGATGTAATCGCTGTATTGCCCTCTCTGGCTGGCTTTATCGGAGTGAATTACTCATTTTCAGTTAGGCGTTGTGCGTTCCAAAACTGTTCTGCAAATGCAACTGCTGGGTGGATTGGCGCTTTAGGCTTGGTTTTCAATACCATTCCCGCTTCATGGGGAAGGCGATCGCTTTTGGTTGAGTTGCATCGGGCGCAAGCGGTGACAACGTTGTCCCAGCTATGCTGTCCACCTTTGGAACGGGGAATCACATGATCAAGGGTTAGATGCTTGGTACTTCCACAGTATTGGCAGGTGTGGTTGTCTCGCTTGAGCACTTCACGTCGGTTTACAGGAGGTACTTTCCAATGACGTTCGGGATTGCCAATCGTTAGACGAATGTGTTCGGGAACTTGTAGTACGACACTGGGAGAGCGAACTTCCCAAAGCTTTGTACTGCCGAACTCTAAGGATTCTGCCTGTCCGTTGACTAACAGCACAATGGCACGTTTAATGTTAACCCGTGCCAATGGTAGATAGTTCTTAGAGAACACCACCACCGAATTTTGTAGTATATGTGGTTTCTGAGTTTGTGGTTGAGCTTCCATAGGTGAATTAACTCCTCAAAAAATAACCCCCACCTCTGAATTACCAGGAGCGGGGGTCAAGTAGTTGATACTTGTTGCCTTATATTCGGTACAAGAAAACACTTGCACCTCCCCCTGTGTATCAGTCGATCTGGATTCAGCCAGAGCGCGTAGGCGTAGCCCGTCGTAGCGAAAAGTCGGAGCGGCGGCTTCCGCCGTTCTGAACTTTTCAAGACAGACATCGCTCTAACTATCCCTTCACTTGCAGATTTACTGCCCAAAAACCGATATGTTCCCTCAAATGCAAACATCGTGTAGACGCTAGCGGCTTTTCGGAACGCGATCGCTTTGCCCGCACCCTTGCTGGGTCGGCAATGTATCGCGCACTGATGTGTTGAGGAAAATCTGCGGATCATCGAATTTTTGTAGTATTTGTAATTAAGACTAATAACTAATATTTATAATACACTTGTAGTATAAAATTGTCTACTCCATAGTTTTGAGGGATGAACTTGGCGATCGCAACAAATAAATGAAAAAACCCAGAATTGGGGTTTATTTTTTTGCCAAAAATTTTTACTGCTACCCCAATTGCCGATTCCATATCTGTAGTTTCCCCTCATCAAACTCTGGGTAAAAAGTTGCCTCAGAACAAGAAAGAGGCAATGGAATTTCGGGCTGATTTAGCTCATGAATTGATGCCTTTGAAACCCAGTAAACTATCCTATTTTCAGCAAGATCTACGTGCTATAACTCTTATCCCATCTGCTTTGTAACTTCTTTGTCACTCCTCCAGCTTTTGGTAGCAGCATCTCATAAATTGATTTGTGCCAGAGCCAGGACTAAAGCTGGTTTGAGCGTGTAGAATTGTCGCTTGATGAGAATTTAACACTTGCAGCCTTGACGTTATTGGGGTCTCAAGTGAGAACAGTTTCCATTGGCGACCAACTTTATGAACTTTAAGCTTGCTTAAAATCGTCCCTAACCGGAAGCACTATGCCTCAAAACTTACTCTACACACTAATTAAGGAGAATAACTATGTCCTTCAAAATCCTCAGTTTGGATGGTGGCGGTATGCGTGGAGTGATTACTGCACGTATACTCCAAGAAGTTGAGCAACAGATTAGAAGACAGAAAGGTCAGTCTTTAAATGAATACTTTGACCTCATTGCTGGTACTTCTACTGGGTCAATTTTAGCAGCAGGAATTTCCTTAGGTAAAACGAGTGCAGAACTGATAGATCTATATGTCAATAAGGGCAAACACATATTCCCCCTCAAAAGCAAAAACCGCTACAAAAAATTACCACCTTTCTTACAACAGATACTTGAGGCATTTTTACCAAGCAAATATTCTCATGAAGGGCTAATTAAAGTCTTGATAGATGAGTTAGGATACCGCAGAATCCAAGATATAGAAAATCCGATTATTTTGATTTTGGCTTATGATACGCTGTATCGCAACACAACATTCTTTACTAATTGTCATCCCGATCTAGGCTACCGTTGGTACGATGAATGTTACTTATGGCAGTTATGTGTCGCCTCAGCATCAGCTCCTACGTTTTTTCCACCTTATAAATTAGAGCCTGTCAATAAACAGAAATTTGGCAACTGGGTATTTCCACATATTGATGGTGGCGTATCAGCCAATAATCCGGCTTTGGCTGCGCTGAGTTTAATTATGAGGATCAGTCAATCTTCCGATCAGCTTGTTTCAAGAGAAACCAAGCGCAAATACAAACTAGAAAACCTCCAGATGGAAGACATCGCCATCCTTTCTATCGGGACTGGTCAAACTGGTGAACCATATCAATTTGAGCAAATCAACAAGTGGAAGCCCTTAGACTGGGCACAACATATTACTGATATCTTTATGGAACCTACATCTGAGATTAATAGCACTATTTGCCGACAGATTATGGGTGGATATGAATCTCAACGATATTTACGCCTTCAGTTTGACTTAAATGAGAGATTTAAGGCTAAGCCAGGAGAAACATACAAAGACAGTAGAGTCATATTGCGCCCGGAAGAGCGGAGAAATAGATATATAGATAGGAAAGTGAGTGAAGACATAGATAATGCTCACAGGGAAATTATTAAACAATGGATAGATACTACATCTGCATACATAAATGAAGGCCATACCTACTATACAAGAGACGATTTAGGGCCTAAGGTAAAAGACGCGATCGCATCTTTTATCGCTATTAACTAGTTGCATCCACGTAAAAATATATACAAAATACAATCTTTAAGGCTCTTTGGATGGATAAAAATCTCGTATGCATACGAGATTTTCGCGTATTTATACGGGTCACAATCAGGAGTTTTGTCTTGATTTCCGTAATAGCTACATATGTCACAATCAAAATTTATCTTTGTTATTGTAGGATTTAATTAGATTCATAAATTTCTCAGTATGTATATATAAATTTTATGTGTATAAATATTTAATCTAGCTGTAAAATAATCAACATCAGCCTAAGTTATACTCCTGAAATAAATTTTATATTCTTGAATTTTTAAATGTAATATTTCGGTATTTAAGTATTTAATTCGTCTTCTAAGTAATTATAGAAAGTCAAGCTTGAACGATAAATTTAACTTAGTTATGTATAAACTCTGTTCTCAATCAATCAAAAAGATAGATATGCTTAGATAACAAATCTTAAACTTTGCTTAAATTCAAATGAAGCACTATATTTAACAGGATTTTGCCAGCAGGCTGATTACTGTTGTAAAAGTTTAGGCTAGAAACCCCCAACAATCATTTTAAGAAACTTTAAAATCCATATTCTTAAGGTAATTTAAGGATGATAAAGCATAGTGCCATCTGCTTCCGAAATTTCGGAAATATTGATAGCAGAAATGAGATAAATTCTGAAGTAAGTTTTTTCTTGAATGCAGGCATTAATTAAATCTGTTAATTACCTAGCACCGCTATGCGGAAGTCAAAGCAATGTTGGATGTTAGATTTGTTCCGCCGACAAGCGGCTTTGATTGAATAGAAAAATCAACCCAAAAGTCCGTCTTGGAAAGTTTGCTCAAGTCGGGGAACCCGCCCAGGCAACTTTCCGCAAAATCTAAAATTGGCACGGTCAAAAGGAGCCAGTATGTTAGTTCATCAGACTTCTAACCCAAAGGAGAAACTTTCCCCTATGGGTAAGCAACCTATGCCTAGTATCTGCGTCAAGTGAAAAGTAGCAACGGTTTTCAAAAGTCAAACATTGTTTATTCTAAACTTTTGTGTTGACTTTGAAACTCTGCGTAGTCACAAAACATCTTTCCCTAAAGTAGCGATACTAGATATTCCCTACAAGAGAATTGCGCTAGCCAAATGCTTTGATTCAAGTGTAATTCATCTACTATTAATTTCTGCTTAAGCAAAAAATTAATAGTAGATCTAAATTGTGTGTCTATCTTTTGTCGTTTGAGTCTTCTGTAAATTTAGCAAACAAATTCAGGCACAATGTTAATTAATTCCTCGGATGAACGTGGTAGCGGCAGATAGGACAAGCATGGATTATCTCTTAGCTATTTGCAAAATTTGATTTAGTTTATGAGTGCTGAGTACCAAGTAAAATCCTATAGCTCAAGCTAGATTATTGAGCAAATCAGAAATTTATTTTTTCAAAATAGCTAAAGCTAGAAGAAAGTTGCAAAGAAGGTTATCCGGCTTCGCCAACTTCGGATGGCTATTAATCTATTTGTGTTCTGTGAAAGTGTTTACTAACTGCGTACTCAGCACGTTGCTACAAGATTATTGTCATTGGGCATGGGGCATTGGGAGTGCGGACTAGGGAATACACCTATCAGCCCCAATCTCCTGCCTCTCTAGACTTAATCTTCCTTTATAACCTAGGAAAGATGTAACCAAGACTAGTAGTGTGGATATTTAGGTAATAGAGATGGAAATTTTTCACATCTTGGCAAAGCTACCAAATCTTCCATGCAAAACAATCTGGTTATGTTCCCAAGCCTGAAGGTGGCAGGGAATGATACACACGCATCGAAAACAAGGTCTAGTAAATATAAATATGCTGAGCAGCTATTTATAGAACTGCTAGCAACGGAGAATTTAGACGAGCAACTAGAAAATGTTGCTGGCAAAGCCAAGGCATTTGAACAGACGCTCTCAATAGCAATTGGTGCTGCTTACGAAAACAGCTATGGTGACCAGCAGGCTCATCTGTTTTTGCAAAGAATACTTTATCGGATTAATCGGCTGAATTTGTTTTGGTATGATGATTTGCGACACTATGACAATGAGCGATCGCTTTACTTGTCTTCATCTCGTAATCAAATCGAAGCTGCTTGGCAAGCGTGGGAACTAGCACAAGTTGATTTGCTAGGATTGCAAAAACTGAATGTCAAACAAGCACTCACTGAACGCGCATCTGTCGATGTAGATCCACCGTTATCACAGGATAGTCGCTATATTCGTGAGGAAATGACTGAGATTGGCTACCGTCACTTATTAGCGATCGCGTCTTTTGATGGATTAGTAGAAGGTAGCCGGATGACCAACATTTTGGGTGGTGCGGCGAATGAAGTGCAGTGTACTCTGGTGCGTGTATTTTTGGAAGAATACGGCAACGGTCGCTTATCTCGCAAGCACTCAACATTTTTTGCCCAGATGTTAGCTGAGTTTGGGATGAATACTGAACCTGAGGGATATTTTGATTTAGTACCTTGGGAAGTTTTGGCTTGTGATAACCATAATTTCTTAACTACGCAGCGTAAACGCTATTTCCTTCGCTACAGTGGTGCATTAACCTATTTTGAAGTAGCTGGCCCAGCGGCTTACAGAAATTATTTGAAGGCGGCGCAAAGATTGGGACTGTCACAGGCGGCGATGGGTTACTGGGAACTGCACATTAAGGAAGACGAACGCCACGGCCGTTGGATGTTGGATGATGTGGCTTTATCTTTGGCAGAAAAGTATCCCCATGATGCGTGGGAATTGCTACTGGGATATGACCAAGAGAAACTTATGGGCGATCGCGCTGCCACAGCTGTTGTTCGCTCAATACGTGAAGTGGAACAAACTGCCTTAGAGACCAGATAAGTTTAGCGCTGACAAAATAGCTTAATTTACTCATACTAATTTGCTTAAAAAGACATTTCTTTAGTAACAGCTTGATTACTAAAGAAACACTTTCTATTGCCTTAATGGTGTTGCAATCAATAATTTTCTTCAACATTAATTATACCTTAAAACTGAATCGAGGTCACATGAAAGACATATTTTTTTGCCCAGAAGAATCTAATTTCTACTCAAATTGTTTAGAAAACTTAGTTCTGAGAAATTGTCAAAATCCTGAGTCAATTGTTGAGTTTGGTTCTGGCGATGGTAGCCCTGTAATCAACTCATTATTAAGGAACAATTTTGATGGGATTATACATGGATTTGAATTAAATACTTCTGCCTGGAAAACTGCAAATTTAACAATTGATGAATACAACCTTGCCAATAAATATGTAATCAACAATTCGTGTTTGTTTAAATCTGATAAACCCAAAGCGAAATATCTGGTAGCCAATCCTCCCTATCTCCCTGCACCGGATCAAGATATTTATATGCCCCTACTATTTGGTGGTACAGATGGAGCCACAATTACTAATGAACTTTTATCTTTAGACTATGAAAATGTGCTGGTTTTAGTGTCTAGTTATTCTAATCCTAAAAGTACAATTTCTCAAGCACAAGAGCATGGATATTTTGTGAATAACTTTGTTGTTTTACCTTTAAAATTTGGCTACTATAGCTCAGAGCCAAAAGTTAAAAATCACATTGAAGAGTTGCGTAAACACAAAATGGCATTTTATTCTGGTGAATATTATTTTTTAGCTGGAGTTTTATTTAGCAAGTGCCAATCAAATACACCAGATTTATCTAAAGAATTAGCTCAGGTAATGACGAGTTTATAATTTAATCAATAACTAGCATTTCTTTAGCTATTTTGCAGTTATGAGTTGAGGGTTCTTTACTTTTCAGCGCTAAAATTTAGGGTGTCTCTATTTATCATCAGGGTTGCAACGAAATTTATGCCATTACCCACCTTAGCAAAAATGTTCATGTTTGATTAATGAATCGGTGTTCTAGAATAATTTCTGATGTGAAGTAAAAAACTCACATCAAAATTATATAATACCAGTTTGAAAAAAGAATATAACAATTACATAAGTAGGGGCGCAAACTTTGTGCCCCTACAGGTGATCGATGTGTTGCAAAGATTTTGGAATTTGGTATAAGTAAGCCCAATGCCCTTTTAGGAGTGGGATGAGCTTAATAATTTAAGCCCAATTTGAGAAGTTATTGCCAAACTGAGAAAGAGATAATAGCTGAATGCGTGGATCATTTTGGACAGCTTGTCTTTCCGGTTGGGTATTGTAACCCCAGTCTGCCAAGAAGAGTGTGACATCTGCAAGGTCTGATTGCTGCTGGACTAATTGCAATGTTTTAAGCCTATCTTCTACAAACCAGAGACTCATTGGCTTTTGAGTTGCTGTCTGAATTAATTCGCGTAAAATTTCGTATTTAGGACGTTTCTCTTCTTTTCCAAAAATCTCTTTTGGGGGTAAATCTACTCCTTCTTGTTGCAATAGTTGCTGCACAAAACGTCCTTCTTTAGTGGTGACGATATATAAGGTAACGGCACTGGCAATAGTTGCTTTGATTTTGTTGATTACGCCGGGATAAAATCTATGCAGACTTAACCAACCATCTAAATCGGTAGCGATCCATTCATCTCGGATATTATCTAGTTGGGCAGCAATTTCTCGTGCTTGTAGCTTGTGGTCTAATAATATTTTTGGCGCAATAGTTACCCATTCTTGCCGAATCTTGTCGTCAGAATTTCCTTCTACTAATGCTTTGATTAAAACAGGCATTTCCCAGCCTGTTTCAATTACAGGTCGTAACCGATAAAATCTCGAAGCTAAGTTATCGGCTGGTGTATTGCTAGCAGGCGACCAGATTTTACAATAGGTGCGCCATGCTACCTCAAAATATTCAATTAGTCCATCGCAAATCACTCCATCAAAGTCTAGGGCTAAAATTGTGGGACTACTTGCGGTCATGGTTTTGAGGATGAAAACTGCTTTGGCTAGCTTATCCGATCCCGCAATGATTTTTCTGTATCAATACTAGTTTTCATTTTTTTCTGACAAGTCCACAGCTTCTTGCTGAACCTCCTTTGAATGCAGAATGTCTAGTGCATCTTGGTCTGCCATTTCAATTATTGCTGCGACATATTGCCGTACCTGTTCAGCAACATCGGGTTTCCACTGACGCAATTTCGTATCTAGAGTTTCCACTAAAGCTTCCATAGATACCTCTACCATTAATGATTGTGGTGTCTAGTACCATGTTAGAGTATCTGCGCCAGAGGTTGCTGAATGGTTACCTTTCTAGTAAAAAAATTGTGTAACTAGGGCGGGCAATATGTTTACCCCACAAGAGTTTGAGTAAATTTTGAGTTTGTCGGGTTGGTAGTATCAAATATTCGCTCAACACCTGGTTAATGATTTTTTTGAGTTCCCTGATAGAGATAGTTCGCCGCAACGTGAACATCGACTTTTTAATGATACGGCGTAGCAACAACCCTCCAGGTACTGGGTGGGTTGAAAGAAGTCTCCTCACACCACACACAAAGCTGTGGATTGTGACAACAACGTTCTTAGTACAGGGTGGGTTTAAAACTTGTTCGTATCAATTAGCGTATCGAAGGGCAACAGATTTTGTAACAAAATTGTCATTTGATGACATAACATTGGTATGTCACTATCAATGTTAAATGCAAAATCAATCAATTTTACACCAAAGCACCGCCACAACTAGAACCCGCTCCAGATGTACAACCATAACAATAGGGGGCAGTTTGGACTTCGCTAATCAAATCTAAACTATCAGCTTCTAGCAATTTAGAAATTGTTAATGTTTGACCATTGCAAGTTTTTGCTGGTATATTCATCATTTGATTAAAGTCGCAGTCATAAACATTACCGAGATAATCAATTGATAATTCATCACGACACATTAAATGTTCAACTGTAGTGGCATTAAAATGCGATTCTAAAAACTGTAAGTAGCTGCTGTACAGTTTTTTGCGTTCTAAATGCATTTTAGTTCTACCGACAGGCAGATTGGTGATAGTGAATAGGTTGTGAAACACAATATCAAAATGTTCTTGTAAGAAGATTTTGTAATCTTTTTCTAAGTTCGTCTGTTCTGGTGCTAGAGAAAATTTCTCTGTTGTTGGTAACTGCGGATTATATACTAAGTCCAAAATTAAATCTGGGGTTTGTCCATAGCCTACTTTATTAAGCCACTGCAAAGCTTTAACTGAACTATCAAAAGCACCAGTACCGCGCATTTTATCGACATTATCTGCCAAGTAGCATGGGAGAGAAGCGACTATTCTCACTTGGTGTTTGGCAAAGTATTCTGGTAAATCCCCAAACCCATCTTCAAAATAAATTGTTAAATTAGAACGGACAATTACCTGTTTTCCTGTTTTCCTTGCAGCTTCAACTAATGGTTTAAAACCATAATTCATTTCTGGTGCGCCACCAGTTAAATCCACAATTTTAATTTCGGGGAATTTGTAAATTATCTCAATTAGCTGTTCGCAGATTTCTGAGGATAGTTCTTCTGTGCGTTTTGGTCCGGCTTCAACATGACAGTGTGTACAGGCAAGGTTGCAGCGTTTACCTAGATTAATTTGTAAAACAGATATGCCCTTTTTCGTCAAAGGTTGGCTGAGCTTTTGTTTAAATGGTATTAATTTTATATCAGGTGAATTTAATGTTTTAGTCTGCATTATTTACTGTTCCTAGAAAATGAAAAAAATTTTGCTACTGAGTCTAAAAAGATAGTAGTAGGGATGTAACTAACATCTGGCATCATTCTCAATAACCTTCAGGTGGGTAATGCCTAACTTATAAAAACTTTGAATTGGGATACTTAGGGCGGGCAAGATGCCTACCAGACAAGAGGTCTATTTTTAGACAATGACATTGCTGAGTAGGCGATCGCATTTTAGTTAGATTTAAACCTTAACAGCAACCACCGCCGTCATAATGCCACGTGGAATCAGTCACAATGATTTCAGTAGGCTTTAAGGCTGCGAGTTTCGCAGCAGTTTTATCACACACGGCTGCGGGAATACCACGCTGCAATAAATGACCGGCGGAGTCGTCAAACCAAGGTTCTGCACCAGCATAAATTGCTGTTTTTCCTGTAAAAATACAAGCTCCATCTTCTGCTATAGGAACTTTGAAAGATACAGAATCGAGACTTTCTAGGAGTAAATTTTCTTCTAAGTTATACGTTAGCGAATCTAGCAGGCGATAAGGGCGACGGGCACGAATTTCTATTTGACCAAAGCCAGCATTAATAATTAGTTGAGTATACTCTTCATAGGTGAGTGCGCCTGATAAGCACATGGCCCGTAGCCGTTCATCTTGTTGTAAATGTGCTGGAATGGGAAGAGTCGCAATCGGATCGCTCATCTGCAAGCGTCCACCTGGTTTTAAAACGCGAAAGGCTTCTTTTAAAGCACGGGTTAAATCTTCTGGTTCAAATATATTGAACAGGCAGTTTTGTGCTAATACATCTACAGAAGCATCCGCCACTGGTAAGGTAAAGGCATCACCTTCGCGAATTTCTACAAAGCTGGTATCAAACCAGGAATTTTCTTGAGCAGCAAGTTCTAGGTTGCGTGTGGCGGCTTCTCGCATGGCTGCAACTGGTTCAACAGCAATTACTGCACCCGCACGGCGAGAAAAATAAGCGAATTGTAAGGCTTCTAAGCCACCACCAACGCCAACATACAGCACGTTGGGTTGCTTGGCGAGTTCAGTAGGGTGAACGGTAGTACCACAACCATAGTTCATTTCCTGCATTGGCAGCGGAATGTTGAGTCCTGGTAGTTGCAGGAGTGTACTTTGAACACAACAAAGTCCAACTTGTGGTGTTTCTGCAACTTCGCGGTAGAATTGCGCCGCTGTTTCTAAATAGGTCATTGCGAGCTTAATATTGTATGTTGTGCTGTAGAGTCAACTTTTTGCATCGTAATACAATTAACTCTCAATTGCATGAGCTTTGGGTAAGAACAGAAGAATTTGCAAATACCAATATAGTAGGGGATTTTTATGATCCGAACTGGGGATAACAACAAAAGAAACTCTAAACTCCGATATTCTACCGATGTTTAGGGGTTCAGGTTAATTGGATTTTAATCATGTAACACGTAGCCAATACCATGCACCGTTTGTAGAACGCGCTTTTCGTTATTGGCTTCAAGTTTCAGGCGTAAATAGCGAATATACAGTTCAATGATATTAGCATCGCCCGTGAAGTAATTACCCCAGACTTCCTCAATAATGCGATCGCGTGTAATAATCTGCCGTGGATGGATGAGTAAATATTCCAGTAAATTAAATTCTTGAGCTGTTAAATCAAGTAACCGTTGGCCCCGATACACTTCCCGTGTCTGGCGATTTAAACTGATGTCTTCAAATTTTAAGAGATCTGTGGCTTCTTTTTGCTTGATTTTGCACAGATGTGTATTAACGGTAACTAATAATTCTTCGCTACTAAATGGTTTAACTACATAATCATTCGCACCAGCATCTAAGGCTGCAATGCGATCGCTTGCTTCATCTTTGGTCGTTAATACAATTATCGGTACTTGCTCATCAGTACTTCGCAAGCGACGGCAAATTTCGCACCCCGATAAACCTGGTAACATCCAGTCTAAAATTACTAAATCTGGATGCAACTTCTGTACTGCGGTAATTGCAGTTAAGCCATCGTAGGCAACACTAACTTGATAGCCCTCATAATTCAGTTCCAATTCTACAGATCGAGCTAGTTTGACTTCATCTTCAATCAGTAAGATGTGCGTCATAGAGGATGTTGATAATTTCAGCAGGATATAGTTAGCAGAGATACAGATTGGCAAAATTTTAGATAGGTACTAACTACTAAATAGTTAGACATCTAATCAGTACTACGTTAGCTTAGTATAGTTCTGAGTACGTAACAACCGTAAATCTGCGGTTAGCTATGACTGCTACATCACAAGAGCATTAATATTTAGCAATAAGCTGCTACATCTTCTTTGCATTCATCCGCAAGATAACATAGTGCTTTAAAACGTAATGTCACGACTTGTTCATAAAGAGGATTTAACTTACACATTGGCGGGATGTGAAATAGCTTGCGACCAAATATTTGAATGTCTCGTTCAAAAGGACATTGACTAGGAATGGCTTTGCACAAGAAATGAGCTAGTTCACGATTATGAATTTCTATCCCTTCTAACCATTGACGGATTGGGTAGAGTAGGTCGCGATGTAACAAAATTTGTGTAAAGGATGTCATAATAGTTCTCCTGATAATTTAGAATTGCAAAGTTAGGTAGTTCAGTTAGGTTTTTATGCCTATAAATTTATACGTTTGGTTATTTAGTTTTATGCACTTACTTAGTAATCATTAAGTTATCTTGTCAATCAAATTCTTTTTTCTTGACACATCTAGCTACACATTCAATTTGTGGCAGTCCGGAAATTTTTGCTGACATTAAAAGCTCACTCCGCTTACGAAATTGTGACTATAGCGCTTCCCATACTGGTGAGGTACAGCAATAAAAAATTAACCGCCGATGGAAGAGGATAAACGCAGATAAACGCCGATAATTTTGTACTTCACCCTTACTAGGAAACGCTATAATATCGTTTTGCGGAAGTCATTGAAGAGGAAAAGGGGCAGGGTGCAGGAAGCAGGCGGAGGTAAACTCGTTTTGAAGCAGTGAAATTGGATAAGTTATTTGATGGAAGTCCCCAAACAGGAGCTATATAGTGTATTTCAGGTAAATCAAGTACAAGGGTAGGGGCACAACATGTTGTGCCCCTACGATTATCTGTACCTCCCTCAGTTGCAATCTGCTGTAAGCGATTTTGGTCAACCAGGGTAAACGCGTCCTTTCCAAGCACCGCCGCGCCCTTGCCAGTGACGGATGGCGGAGTCTATAGTCATCAGAGTATAGAGAAAAGCGATCGCAGGTAAACAAAAAGCTAGCCAAGCAGGACATTTATAAAAACGGATAGTTGGGTAGTAAGCCCAGGCCATCAACAACCAAGCTGATAAACCCACAAGTGCGTAGACGTAATGCGTCTTGTCGCCAGACATCGCCCAATTAAGCGTTAATCCACCTAAAATAGTTGCTAAAGGTGGAATTAAATAAATTAAAATCATAGCTACCACTGTTCCGGCTAACAACAATGGGGAATAATTCAGTTGTGTATAAGCAGTACGCGCCACCATCTGCCAAACCGTATCTAAATCAGGATAGGGCCGCAAACTCCGGGTTAAAGTACTCAATCCTAACCAAATCCGCCCTTGTCTCCATTCCCCCTTGCCTTTGACAGCTTTTGCTAAAGCACAATCGTCAATTAAAGCTTGGCGAATCGCCGCAATTGAGCCAATCTTTTCTAAAGCTTGTTTGCGAATCAAAATTGACCCTCCAGCCGCAGCCGCCGTGGGATTGTTGGGGTTATTCACCCAACGAAAAGGATAAAGTTTTTGAAAGAAAAAGATGAAAGCCGGTATTAAAAGTTGTTCCCAAAAACTTTCACATCTGAGACGCACCATCACTGAAACTAGGTCTAAATCTTCCTGTTCAGCTTTGGCAACTAATCGGCGGAGACTGCCAGAATCATGCTCAATATCTGCATCAGTAAGTAAAAAATAGTCGGGTGCAAACTCAGTAGCAATTTGAACACCTTGTTCAACAGCCCAGAGTTTACCTGTCCAACCAGGCGGCAGCGATTTGCCAGATATAATATGCAATTGATCGGGTTTATTTAAAGCATAAGCAACCCCTTCGGCAAAGTCGGCTGTGCCGTCTGTGCTGCGATCGTCTACCAAAAAAACGTTAACATCGCCAGGATAGTCCTGAAGCAGCAGCGATCGCAGAGTGATGGGCAGTAAATCGGCTTCGTTACGGGCAGGTATTACTACACAGATCCTCGGCAGAGATTGCAAAGGGATATCTGCTACTTCTAATTGCTGGTCGGCTCGCCAAAACTGTCCACGTAAACTCAGTAATCCTATCCACATCACTAAGGATAAAATTGTTAGCACTAATACAAATGCAGCCATGACCCTAGCCCATTCTTAATGTCTCAGACAGAATACTATGTCTTTAGGATTGTGGGAAAATATTTTTCTACGTATTGCGGTATTTAATTGTGGTGTTGAGGTTGAATAGTATTTGATGCAAACTCAAGACAGGGTAACGGTAAATCAAGTCGCAGAGGCGATCGCCGCCAGCCAAAAATATCTGCTGTCAATTCAAAATCCAGCAGGTTATTGGTGGGCGGAGTTAGAATCCAATGTCACTATTACTGCTGAAGCTGTTCTGCTGCATAAAATTTGGGGCACAGATAGCACTAGACCTTTACAGAAAGTGGAAACTTACCTACGTTCTCAACAACGGGAACATGGGGGGTGGGAACTTTATTTTGGGGATGGGGGAGAACTGAGTACCACAATAGAAGCTTACATGGCTTTGAAACTCCTGGGTGTCCCAGCAACAGATCCCGCGATGCTCAAGGCTAAAGCTTTTATTCTCCAACGGGGTGGCATCAGTAAAACTCGCATTTTTACTAAACTACACCTAGCCCTAATTGGCTGCTACGACTGGCGCGGTATCCCCTCGCTACCGCCCTGGATCATGCTTTTGCCCAATACTTTCTTCTTCAATATTTATGAAATGTCGAGTTGGGCGAGATCCAGTACTGTACCGTTGTTGATTGTCTGCGATCGCAAACCTGTGTTTCAGATTGAGCCAGCAATCACTGTAGATGAACTTTATGTAGAAGGACGCGATCTCGTCCAGTTGGAATTACCTAAAAGTGGCGATTGGACTGATTTATTCATCACCCTGGATCAAGGATTCAAGTTCGCCGAAAGCCTGAATTTTGTTCCTTTCCGTAATGAAGGCATCAAAGCCGCCGAAAAATGGATTATAGAACGACAAGAAGCTTCAGGTGATTGGGGTGGGATTATTCCTGCCATGCTCAATTCTTTGTTGGCTTTGCGCTGTCTTGATTACGACCCAGCTGACCCAATTGTAGAACGGGGGCTTAAAGCCGTCGATAACTTTGCTATTGAAACCGAAGATAGCTACTGCGTTCAGCCTTGTGTGTCACCGGTTTGGGATACAGCCTGGGCAATTCGTGCTTTGATAGATTCCGGTTTCGCCCCAGATCATCCTGCTGTGGTGCAGGCGGGAGAATGGTTAATCGATCAGCAAATTCTCGACTACGGAGATTGGACTGTTAAAAATCGTCAAGGGAAACCAGGTGCTTGGGCATTTGAATTTGACAATCGCTTTTACCCAGATGTCGATGATTCTGCTGTCGTGGTGATGGCGCTACATCAAGCGAAACTCCCTAATGAAAAATTAAAGCAAGCTGCGATCGCCCGCGCTTTGAATTGGATTGCTTCTATGCAGTGTAAACCAGGCGGTTGGGCAGCTTTTGACCTCGACAACGATTCTTATTGGCTCAACGCTGTACCCTATGGCGACCTCAAAGCCATGATTGACCCCAACACGGCTGATGTGACCGCCAGGGTATTAGAAATGCTGGGTGCTTGTAACCTATCAATAGATAATCATAATTTTGCCAGAGCGATCGCCTACATTCTCCGTGAACAAGAACAGGAAGGCTGTTGGTTTGGTCGTTGGGGAGTAAACTACATTTATGGAACCAGTGGCGTTCTCTCCGCCCTAGCATTAGTTGCGCCGCAAACACATCAGCAAACCATCGAACGGGGAGCAGCTTGGTTAGTAGGATGTCAAAACCCTGATGGCGGTTGGGGTGAAACTTGCCGTACCTATAATGATCCTAGTCTCAAAGGACAAGGAACTAGTACAGCCTCCCAAACAGCTTGGGCTTTAATTGGACTTATTGCAGCCGGTGAAGCTACTGGCAAATTCGCTCATCATGCCATTGAATCAGGAATTAGCTACCTTTTAACAACCCAAAAACCCGATGGGACTTGGTACGAGTCAGATTTTACAGGTACCGGCTTCCCCTGCCATTTTTATCTGAAATATCACCTTTATCAACAATACTTTCCCTTAATTGCTCTTGGTCGCTATCGCTCGGTTTTAGGGGCGAGGGATTGGGGATTGGGGAAGGGAGAATGGGGAACTCGGGGCCCCCTCTGGGGATTAGGGGCAATGGGGATGAGGGACAAACGCCAAATGACCTTTGACCTTTGACGAAAATGAAATTTTTACTTCCGGTTAACTGTTACATTTATATATAAAAGAGTTTGTGATCAAATCATCATGAGCAACTCTCCTTCAACGGAACCTCAACCTAGCTACGTAAAACTTGCCATGCGAAACATGGTGCGGAAAGGTGGTACTTCCCTCAAACATTTTTTCCTTACCACTTTAGGGCTTTTAGCTGTCTTTGTGGGTCTTGCTTACCTGACTCGCTGACAATAAACCAAAACCCTGAGTTAGTTGGAGACTTTGTAGCTAGTGCAAGTTGAACTAGATGTACAAGATTATTTTTACGAATCATCCCCAGAAAAAATTGCAAATTTTGGGGCTGATGGTGATCGGATTGCTGGTGAAACTTGGGAAAACTGGTTTGCTTGCTGGTTAGAAATACTTCAATCCGATATTCCGCCAGCGCCAGGTTACGAAATTGGGCTGCGGTTGACAGATAATGTGGAAATTCAGTCGTTAAATGCCCAGTATCGTCAGCAGGATAAACCAACAGACGTTTTAGCCTTTGCTGCTTTAGAGGTAGACTGTCCTCAAAACGAGGAAATGTTTGCCTCTATGCCTTTATATCTAGGTGATATTGTAGTATCAGTAGCTACTGCACAGCGTCAAGCCCAGCAGCAGGAGCATAGTTTGAAAACCGAATTAGCCTGGCTAGTGGCTCACGGTTTACTGCATTTATTAGGCTGGGATCATCCTGATGAAGAAAGTTTGGTCAGAATGTTAAAACAGCAAGTAATATTGCTGAGACAAATAGGTATTGCTATTGACATTGAGTAACTACTATTATTTCTCTCTGTTTCACAATAACTTCTCGATAAAATTGGCACAAACCAGATTACGCCATTAAAATCGACCAAGATCCAACTTTACCAACTTTACTTACATCACCTGAGGATGCTAAAGCCTATGTCCCAAAAACTCTCGGCTCCACCAACGTCAAACTGCCTACCAATACTTGTGACTCCAGAACGGCGATTATCTTGGCAAGTTGCCACTAATTTATTTATTAGTTTTAAGTATGCTTGGGCTGGAATCAGCTATAGTTTTCAAACTCAACGCAATTTTCGCATTCATGTCGGTGTGGGTGTTGTGGCGATCGCCCTAAGCGTGGTTTTGAATCTATCAGCTGTGGAAATAGCCGTAATTGGTATAACTAGCGGTTTAGTTTTGGCATTGGAGTTATTAAATACAGCCATTGAGTCCCTGGTTGATTTAACAGTCAAACAGACTTATCATGAATTGGCGAAAATTGCCAAAGACTGTGCCGCTGGCGCTGTGCTGGTTTCGGCTTTAGTAGCTGTTTTAGTAGCTGGTATGCTCTTACTCCCACGTTTGGCAACTTTAATTATGTCCTCTTTCTAGGTGTTACCCTTTCATCCCATAATTGATGACGTTTACAGCAATTCAAATCTGGTAACAATTAAACAAAATCATACTATTAATCTGACCAGGAGTTATCAGCTGTGATTATAGTCATCGATAATTACGATAGTTTTACTTATAACATAGTGCAATATCTCGGAGAACTAGCAGCAGAGTTCCCCGTAGCAACAGATATTAGAGTTTTTCGCAACGACAAAATATCTGTAGATGAAATTCGGGCTTTAAATCCGGAGCTTGTAGTTATTTCTCCTGGCCCTGGTCGCCCGGAAGATGCGGGTATCAGCTTAGATTTAATTGAAGAGCTAGGTTCTAGTTTGCCAATTTTGGGCGTATGTTTAGGACATCAAAGCATTGGTCAGGTATTCGGTGGTAAAATTGTTTCTGCTCCAGAGTTGATGCATGGCAAAACATCTCAGGTGTCTCACACCGGGGTGGGAGTTTTCCGGGGATTAGAAAATCCCCTCACTGCAACCAGATATCACAGTCTGGTTATTGAGCGCGAGACTTGCCCCGATGTCTTGGAAATCACCGCTTGGGTTGAGGATGGTACGATCATGGGAGTGCGACACCGGAACTATCCTCACATTCAAGGAGTCCAGTTTCACCCAGAGAGTGTTTTGACATCTTCAGGCAAGCAATTGCTGCGAAACTTTCTGGAACAATTACAGTCGAGAGAGTAATTAATGAAACGACGACAGTTGATGGGCTATGCCGGGGCGGGTTTGGCAACAGCTTTTTTTACTAGCTTGAGTTCGGAATTTCCAGCTGACGCGCAATCTAGCGGTTTATCAGTTCAATGGTTGGGTCATACGTGCTTTCTGTTGACGGGTGGCGGTGTGAAAATTCTCGTCAATCCATTTCGTTCCGTTGGCTGTACTGCTGGGTATCGTCCACCAAAAGTTGCAGCAGATTTGGTAATGATTAGCAGTCAACTGCTGGATGAAGGTACAGTGGATGGACTCCCAGGCAAACCAAAGCTAATCTATGAACCTGGCGTTTACGAGTTCCAAGGCATTAAATTTCAAGGTATTGCCATAGACCACGATCGCAAAGGTGGTAAGCAGTTTGGTGTTAATACTGCTTGGGCTTGGAAACAAGCAGGAATTAATATCCTACACTTAGGTGGGGCGGCTGCACCCATTTCTGTTGAGCAAAAAATTCTCATGGGGCGGCCCGATGTGGCATTTATTCCTGTGGGCGGTAGTGACAAAGCCTATAATGCCCAAGAAGCCAAGCAAGCGATTCAAGTTTTAAATCCCAAGCTGGTAATTCCTACTCATTATCGGACACAAGCGGCAGATACAGCAAAGTGCGAAATTTCTGGCGTAGATGATTTTCTCAACTTGATGCAGGGTACAACAGTACGCCGTAGTAATAGCGATACTATTACTATTAGCTCTGGTAATTTATCAGAGACTAGCGTTATTCAAACCTTGAGTTACAAGTTTTAAATTGCCCAAATGATAGCCGTACTTAATGGGTGAAATGCAAAATTAGATGTAATTAACAGCCGATATGCGCTGATAAAACGGATTTTTGTGAATGCACTAAATTACCTGTGTCACGCCAGTAGGGTGCGTTAACAAAGTGTAACGCACCGTCTTGATATCATCGGCGGTGCGTTGGCGTTCTGCCGTAACGCACCCTACAAATTGGATATTTCTTGAGTTGGAAGTGCTGAAAGCAGAGATATTTATATAACGGTAGAATTGCCTTGATCCTCTGCTGTGTTCCGGACTCAGAATGAAACTTTCAGGTAAAAGCTCTCAGTACAAGTAGAGAAAACATTGTGACTGAACGCTACTTAGGGTTTGCTGCAAAAATTTAATAGTCTAAGCAACTATTAGAAAGTAATCCATTGTTGGATCGGCTGACCATCTGCTCCTAGTACTGGATTACCGTCTGCCCCTAATTTGACTGGTGAAAGCTTATCTTTATCTTGTACGGGAGTTGCTGTTACTGTTGTACCATCTCCATTTGTAATCCAAACTTGGTCTGCACCACCAGCATAATCGCGCCAGTAGATATCAGTTTTGCCATCACCGTTGAAATCACCAAATGATGCTTTAGAGGTTGTTGGAGTAGCTGACAAGAAAGTTTCAGTAGTAACTGTTGTGCTATCCATCAACCAAGAGGTGTTGTCACCTGTTGCATTATTGTGCCAGAAGACATCAGTCTTGCCATCACCATTGAAATCACCAATACTAGATGTCCAGTTAGAGTCAAGTGTCTTCAGCGCCCCTGTAGAGAAGAAGATGTTATTTGGTAAGAGGGAATTAGTTACCCAAACAGCGTTCTCACCAGTTTGAACATTGCGCCAGAGGAGATCTGTCTTGTAATCGCCGTTGAAATCACCAACGCTAAAATTCCAGTTTGAATCTAGTGATTCTAAAGCTTGTTTACTCGCTTGTGTACCATCCATGAACCAAGCGCTGTTCTCTCCTGCTGTATTACGCCAGAAGATATCAGTTTTACCATTACCGTCAAAATCAACCATAGTAGGAGTCCAAGTGGCATCAACTGCCTCAAGAATAGTTGCACTTGTGACTGCGTTAGGTTGACTACCATCAATCAGCCAAATGGCGTTTTCACCAGTTTGAGGATTACGCCAGAAAATATCGGTCTTGCGATCGCCATTAAAGTCGCCAATTAACGGAGTCCATGCTGGATCGATGTTATCTAGCGCAATCACAGTTGGTGCATCTACGCCATTCATCAGCACAAGTTGGTTCGTACCAGTTGCTTGATCGCGCAGCAAAAGGTCGGTTTTACCATCACCGTTAAAATCACCAATTTTGGAAGTAGTTGTTGCGGTTAGCTGAATTGCGCCCAAAGTCCCTTTAACATCACCATTATCTTTGTTAGACCCTTCAGCCAAAACTGATGCACCATCCATCAGCCTAACTTTAAGTTCACCAGTTGTTTGATCAACCCAGACTTTATCGGTTTTGCCATCGCCGTTGAAATCAGGTGCGATCGCTGGACTAGTTATGTAAGGATTGGGGTTAGGATTTGCTCCTGTCAATGGCAACTGGATATTTGGTAATGTTGGTGTTGTGGGTGTTGTCTCTGAATCCTGTGCTTGTAAGCTGCTACGCCCAATGAACGAACCAGTGCTTAAAGGATCTGAATTATTTAGATATGTAGTCAATAGTTTTGATATTCGGAAAGATTGTTCTGCCAAATTGGAGCTATCTGAGGACAATCCTGAAGAATTGTTGCTGTTAAGCATGATGTTTTCTTATGACTGGTTGTCATAAAAGTTGTAACTTCTTTGGTTAATAAATTTCTGTTCTTAAATAACATTTGCTTTGAGTTAAATATTTTTTTATGACTATTTATTTTTTCAGAATGTCAGCGATTATCAATAGATTTTTTGATTACTTGTTATAATAAATTCAGATATTTTTTAAAGTTCATTACAAACAATTAAAACAATATTTTTGGTTATGTTATGCTTTAGAGATAATTAAAAAATTAGCATATCTAGATTAAGCTAAATGTTGTAGAATCTAAAAAATTTCTAAAATGACAACTATAAATTAGAATAGTGAAACTTTAGATATAGAAATCTTTTTATGGAAAAAATCTTGCCTTAGATAATATAAATTGGCAACTAACTATTAGAGATGTGATATATGCAATCTGTAGTGTTTAAAGGTTAAGATATCACCATAATTGGAGATATAAAGTAGCTATGCAAGCAGAATATCAAAAGCGTCGTCAGCAATTGATGTCAAAACTTGGCAATGGAACTGCCATTGTTCGGAGTGCGCCAATGGCAGTGATGCACAACGATGTCGAGTACACTTATCGCCAAGACAGTGATTTCTTCTATCTGACTGGTTTTAATGAACCGCAAGCGGTAGCTGTGTTAGCACCGCATCACCCAGAACATCAGTTTGTGTTGTTTGTCCAACCCAAGGATCGGGAAAAGGAAGTTTGGACTGGTTATCTTTGTGGAGTAGATGCAGCCAAAGAATTGTATGGCGCTGATGAAGCTTATCCAATTAACGAACTTGATGAAAAATTGCCACAGTATTTGGAAAAAGCCGATCGCATTTACTACCATTTAGGACGCGATCGCACTTTTAATGACACAGTTCTGAAACATTATCAAAATTTACTCCGCACTTATCCCAAACGCGGCACAGGGCCGATTGCTATTGAAGATACAGGCGCAATCTTAGGTAGCATGAGATTGGTGAAAAGTGAAGCAGAATTAGACTTGATGCGTCAAGCAGCTGCGATCGCCACGGAAGCACACACTCATGCACTGAAAGTCACCACACCAGGACGTTATGAGTATGAAATCCAGGCAGAAATAGAACATATTTTTCGCTTGCGGGGAGCAATGGGGCCTGCTTATCCTTCAATTGTGGCCTCTGGTGTCAACGCCTGCGTATTGCATTACATCGAGAATCATCGCCAAATGCAGGATGACGAATTACTGCTGATTGATGCTGGTTGTGCCTATGGTTATTACAACTCTGATATTACCCGGACATTTCCTGTGGGTGGGAAGTTTACGCCAGAACAAAAGATATTATATGAGATTGTATTAGAAGCACAGAAACAAGCGACCGCTCAAGTACAACCTGGTAATCCCTTCAACTTAGTCCACGATACAGCCGTGCGCGTTCTTACAGAAGGCTTAGTGGAACTTGGTATCCTCAAAGGAGAAGTTGATAAATTAATTGAAGAAGAAAAATATAAGCCGTACTATATGCACCGCACCAGCCATTGGTTAGGCTTGGATGTTCATGATGTCGGTGTTTACCAGCATGGTGAAAACCCGCAGATTTTACAACCTGGGCAAATACTGACAGTGGAACCAGGACTGTATATTGTGCCAGATACGAAACTCGCAGAAGATCAACCCCAAACCGATCCGCGTTGGGTGGGGATTGGGATTCGCATCGAAGATGATGTGTTAGTTACCAGCACCGGACATGAGGTGTTAACGGCTGGGGTTCCTAAAGAAGTGGATGAAGTCGAAAGATAACTCCACATTTACAGCAGTTTTCCCATATCTAAACCAGATATATTGTAGGGGCACAGCACTGCTCATTGGTGTCAACTTAACGTGAAACCCTTGTCAAGACGTGATATTCAGTTCTCTGACTTACCATCATTCTTCGCGTTACCCCACCCCGGTTTTGTCTAAAGTCAAAACCTCCCCTCCCCGCAGGCGGGGAGGGGATTGAGGGGAGGGGTAAAATGCTTGTGGGATAGGCGTTTGAGCTTAAGTTGACACGTATGAGCACTGCTGTGCCCGTAGATTGCTGTACCGCTTCTTCACTTTTCCTCCGGTTCCAGCAATTCCCAAATCAGCAAGGCTAGTTCAAGCACAATACCTGAACCGGGAACAAACAAATCAGCAATTAAGGGAATCAGAAATAACACAATCGCCATCAGCTTCTTAGCTTTCATTCGCTTTACCTCAAACACTGAAGCAACGGTAAATTTGGGGTAGTAAGTGGAAGCAAAAACGGGTGTTTGTTGGCTGTAATGCGTGAATATGCCCAGGTTTGAGTTTGGGGATGCTAGATTAAGTTTGGGGATTCCCTAAACTTTGTCGCAAATTTGGGCAAGAGTAACCGATGGCGCATGATAGCTATGGTGATGTAATCAAAGCGCGGGTAAGGCTTCTGTTAGAAAGGTTTTTGGCTTATGTCAATGACGAGTTAGAAGATAGTGAACTTTATAAAATTGCCTTCAATTGGGAAACCTCGAACCAGGTAATAGTGAGGACACAGCTAAGATTTCTGGCGGAACTTAGCGGTTTCACCAATGAACAAGTCCGAGAAGCACTATATGCACTTAAAGATTTTTTGGGAATTCTCGAAGATTTGCGCGAACACAAACAAGGCTCACAGAATTGGCACTTTCGGCTGACGCTTTGGCATGATAAAAGCGACAAAGACGGGAATTTACAGAAATTTGATGCCGAATGGCAAAGCCGACGAGATAAATTACCCGGTGTACAGCGTGCAGAAGGTAGAAAAGGTAAACTCTCACCTACCCGTTACGAGAATATTCCCTTCAGTGGCGTAGTAGAGTTTGTCGGACGTGAAACGGAATTGCAAAACCTCCATCAGCTGTTGCAGGAAAATCAACAGGTAGCGATCGCAGCGATCGCGGGAATGGCTGGAGTCGGGAAAACAGAACTAGCTTTGCAATATGCCAATTCCCACCGTATCACTTATCAAGGCGGGATTTGCTGGTTGTCTGCATTACAGGATGTCGGGTTACAACTGGTGCAGTTTGCTCGTAATAAGCTGCAATTAAACCCCCCAGAAGATTTAGATTTAGTTGGGAGAGTCCAATTTTGTCTAGAAAAATGGCATGAAGGTGAGGTTCTACTGGTAATTGATAACGTCACTAACTATAGAGAAGAAGTCAGGTGTTATTTAGAGTCTGTACCTTCCCGGTTTAAGCAGTTAATTACCACACGGGAAAAATTACAGCCGCCGATAGTGCGATTAGATTTAGATGTGCTGACACCATTAGCGGCAATGAAGTTATTAAAATCCATAATTGGTAGAGAACGACTGCGACGTGAACCGTTAATTGCGAGAAAACTTTGTAAGTGGCTGGGATATTTGCCCTTGGGTTTAGAATTAGTCGGGCGTTATTTGTTAGGTGATCAGGAGTTATCCCTAGCAGAAATGCTGCAAGACTTGGAAGATGAGCGTTTGAAGAATCCGGCTTTAGATGAAGCTCAATCAGAAATGACTGCTAGATTGGGTGTTGCGGCTGCTTTTGAGTTGAGTTGGCGACGTTTGCGAGAAAATACTCAACGTTTAGGCTCTCTTCTGAGTTTATTTGCCCTAGCTCCGATTCCTTGGGAGTTGGTGGAGGGTATAACAATAAATAATGAGGCTCAAGATTGGAAAAAAGCCAGACGTGAGTTGTTACAGTTACATCTACTCCAGTCCAAAGGTGAGGGAGTTTATCAACTACATCCACTACTGCGGGAGTTTTTCCAAGATAAGCTTACAGGTTTAGAACAAGCAGAGGAATTTAAGCGAAATTTTTGCCGGGTAATGGTAGCAGTTGCAAAGGAGATTCCTGAAACTCCCACCCTTGAGCAAATTACTGTTGTTTCCCCCGCCATACCTCATATAGCTGAAATAGCGAATAATCTGATTCAATACATCAGCGATGATGATTTAATTTCGCCATTCATCGGTAATGCTCAATTTTATAAAGGTCAGGGATCGTATAACCAAGCTGCACCTTGGTATGAACAGTGTCTAGAAGCTACCAAAGAACGGTTAGGAGAAGAACATCCTTCTGTCGCAGAAAGCCTCAACGACCTAGCGGTACTCTACAACTCTCAAGGCAGATACAGCGAAGCCAAACCTTTGTACATCCAAGCTTTGGCACTCAGGCGCAAACTGCTGGGAGAAGAACATCCAGATGTTGCACTTAGCGTCAACAATCTAGCTTTACTCTACTATTCCCAAGGGAGATACAACGAAGCCGAACCCCTTTTAATCCAAGCTTTAGCACTCAGGCGCAAGCTGCTAGGAGAAGAACATCCCCATATTGCACTTAGCCTTAACAACCTAGCGGAACTCTACAAATCCCAAGGGAGATACAGCGAAGCCGAACCCTTTTCAATCCAAGCTTTAGCACTCAGGCGCAAGCTGCTGGGAGAAGAACATCCATATGTCGCAGAAAGCCTTAACAACCTAGCGTTACTCTACAACTCTCAAGGCAGATACAGCGAAGCCGAACCCCTTTTAATTCAAGCTTTAGCACTCTGCCGCAAGCTGCTGGGAGAAGAACATCCCCATTTTGCACAAATCCTTAACAGCCTAGCGTATCTCTACGATTTCCAAGGGAGATACAGCGAAGCCGAACCTTTGTACATCCAAGCTTTGGCACTCAGACGCAAATTGCTGGGAGCAGAACATCCATATGTAGCCACTAGCCTCAACAACCTAGCGGAACTCTACAACTCCCAAGGGAGATACAGCGAAGCCGAACCCCTTTTAATCCAAGCTTTAGCACTCAGGCGCAAGCTGCTGGGAGCAGAACATCCATATGTAGCCACTAGCCTCAACAACCTAGCGGAACTCTACAACTCCCAAGGGAGATACAGCGAAGCCGAACCCCTTTTAATCCAAGCTTTAGCACTCAGGCGCAAGCTGCTGGGAGCAGAACATCCACATGTTGCACAAAGCATCAACAATATAGCAAAACTCTACTACTTACAAGGACGTTATACCGAAGCCGAACCATTATACCTGCAAGCTTTAGAACTCAGCCGCAAACTGCTGGGAGAAGAACATCCTGATGTCGCAGAAAGCCTCAACAATCTGGCAAAACTCTACCGTTTCCAAAGCAGATACAGCGAAGCCGAACCCCTTTACATCCAAGCTTTAGATATTTTAGAGCGCAGGTTAGGTGCAAATCATCCCAATACTGTTACTTGTCGTGAAAATTTAGCATATTTGCGCGACTCTTTTAAATCACAACAGTAAAATACCTGTTCCCAACCTCATCAATCAAGCTTTTATCTCCAAGTTTCGAGTTCCGAACTCGAAGTTTCATGTTCCAAGTGAGAACGTTCCTGTTTCAAACGAGAACGTTTCTGTTCCTAGTGAGAATATTCCTGTTTCAAACGAGAACGTTTCTGTTCCTAGTGAGAATGTTCCTGTTTCAAGTGAGAACGTTTCTGTTCCTAGTGAGAATGTTCCTGTTTCAAGTGAGAACGTTTCTGTTCCTAGTGAGAATGTTCCTGTTTCAAACGAGAATATTCCTGTTTTGAGGTGGAATGATGGTGTTGTGAGTGCGATCGCTCTACCTTTTTACTCAAAGTTTTGTGTTTGTAGGTGGAATGATTGTGTTGTGAAGGCGATCGCTCTACCTTTTTACTCAAAGTTTCGTGTTCTGAGGTGGAAGGATGGTGTTCTGAAGGCGATCGCTCGACTGAAATTGTAGAATGATGAGCAATATACCAAAACATTACTAAACTAAATCCAGTCTCATGAGTTGCACATCTTGAGTGCATCCCTTATTTCCATGCCAAAACCTGCCGATATCAGCACCAAACGCTTAATTAGCCTCGCACCTAACAATTGGGTAAAATGGGTAACACAAATCCCTGATATCGTTGCTGGGGAAATCCTCAATTCTGAATTTCAGTGGATTAGTAGAGAAAGCGATGTACTTATCCGCGTTGAAAGTCAAGAGTATGGAAAATTTCTCGTACTCAATGAATTGCAATTACGTTATAACCCCGAAATGCCACGACGGATGCGTGCGTATGCAGGGTTAGCAGAAGAAAAATATAAATTACCCACTTACCCTGTATTAATAAATATTCTGAAAACAAGTGATGTAGAAATACCCACACAATACGAGTCCAATATTGCTGGGTTACAAGTACGCCAAGATTACCGCGTTATTAACCTCTGGGAAGTAGATGTTAGCATTGCCTTTGAACAACCCTTACCTTCATTACTTCCATTTGTTCCAATTCTTAAAGGTGGTGAAAACGAGTCTACAATTCGAGAAGCATTGCGTTTATTGCAAACAGATGAACAATTAAATCAACTTGAAACAGTCTTGGCATTTTTTGCTACGTTTGTATTAGATAGTGCCTTAGTCCAACAAATTATGAGGTGGGATATGACAGTATTACGCTCTTCGCCCTGGTATGAAGAAATATTTCAGCGTGGACAGCGAGAAGATAGGCTATCTAGCATTGAATTAATCTTAGAAGTAAAATTTGGCAATCAAGGATTAAATTTAATGCCAAACATTTCTCAAATATCTGATATTGAAGAACTAAAAGCAATTCAACGTTCTATTCTCATAGCTGAAACTTTGGAGGAAGTAAGGCAAATATTAGAAAAGTAGAAAATGACAATTAAAGTTATCAATGAACAAGAAAATTTCTAGTAAGTAATGCATGTTTTATTTACTTTGAATCAGATTGCGCTCGCTGATAAGTGTCATGTTGCAGAGAGGAATTAGCTTGCTCCGACGGATGCGATACCTACGGTAAGCTACGTTAACGCTTGTCTATAAAAAATCAATTACGATAAATTATAGAATTACATTTACCAACACCTTATGTTAATCACATACACTGCAAAATATACAAAAACTAATAGCGGATATATGGGACAACTCATCGAATGGCAAGAAGTCATTACAGAGGGAGAAACCATAGAGGAATGCAGAGCTATGTTACAAGACGCAACCAAAGAAATGATTCTCGCCTATCGTCAACAAAACAAAGAAATTCCTATAGGTAATTCTTTACTCGAACAAATTCCTGTAGAGGTTTGAGCGTGTAAGTCAACCGAAAAGATTTAATTAAATACTTATAATATAATGGATTTTATTTGTTAAGAAAAGAAGGAAATCATTCCATATATACTAATGACACTAAAACTATTCCTGTAAAAAGGCATCGTACCATTGATCGCATTACTGCCAATGAAATTTGCAAACAAGCTGGTTTAATACCTAACTTTTAATCGCAAGAGCAAAAATCTTTCTAATCAAGCACAGTGTATTTTTACTTATATGTAATACCTGCCTTTAGCTTCTGAGCAAACTTTGCCCAAAAGGATATTTTCGCTACAAAATTCTTACATTGTCTTCAATCTGTAGAAAAAGTTTTTTGTAATTGTCTAAAATAGCTTTTCTAGTTGGGTTTGAGGCTAATAAACGCCTTTAAAAACTAAGACTCGCGCTTATGATTGTGTGAGTTTTTGGAACCCTGATGTGACAGACAATCACCGCCAGCATCAAAGGATAATTAGTGGAATTGCGTTGATGCGGAGCATCTTGCCATTAGGCATCGCCTTTTCCGTAACAGCTTGTAATTTTACCCCAGCAAGTATTTCCCCACCATCGAAGACTAACCAGTTAACAAGTAAAGTCCATGCTGCACAAGTTCCGGCTCAATTACAGTCACCAGCTAAAGTAGAAAACTTAAACTTTACTGTCCCAGCAACATTTGAGGGAAAAAATGTTTATCATGTACAACCTAGCAGTAACGAGAAAGTTATCGCTTTGAGTATTGATGATGGGCCCTGGCCAAAGACAACTTTACAAATGCTAGATATTCTCAAGCAAAATAATGTTAAGGCAACATTCTTTTGGGTAGGACAAGCTTTACAAGCCAATCCCGAAATTGCTAAACAAGTAGTAGCCCAAGGACACGCTATCGGTAATCATACTTGGCATCATTGGTATCGCCGCATGGATAAAGCTACAGCTAAGAGTGAAATTGAGCGCACGAACGAACTAATATACAAGACTACGGGAGTAAAAACTAGTTTGTTTCGTCCACCTGGAGGCGTGTTAAATAATGGACTAGCTGCCTACGCTAAAAGCCAAAAAGATGCTGTAGTCATGTGGTCGCAAACTTCTGCTGATACTGATCCACGTGCTAAATCTCAAGTATTCGTGAAGAATGTCTTAAGAGATGCCAAACCCGGTTCTATTGTACTAATGCACGATGGCGGAGGCGATCGCCAAAGAACTGTGCAAGCCTTGCCAGAAATCATTCTTCGACTCAAACAACAAGGCTATCGATTTGTCACAGTTCCCGAACTCTTGGAAATGCAAAAACTATAGGGCATGGGGCATTGGGCATGGGGCATGGTAATGGGTAATAGGAATTTCTCCTCTTCCTTGTCCCTCAGTCCCCAGCCCCCAGTACCCAGTCCCCAATCCCCATTCCCCAACCTACTCCCTTATAGCCGAGGCGCAGGCTTGCGCTTCTTGCCAAATTTTATTGAGGAAGAACTCAGTGCGATCGCTCATTGTGGTGACAAAAACACCCACAGCTTCCTGTGAACCTTCTGACAACCAAGAACCCCGCAGCGTAACTTCGAGATATTCGGCATCACAGCGAGATAAATCTATGATTTCAGTGTCATTGCGTTTTACCGCAGCCTCCAGCATCTCTACACCAGGTAAATCCACAGGCAGCAAAAAGGAAGCAGTGCTGGGTTCAACATGAAGAGATTGACCGACTCGCATTGCCAAAACTACTCGCTGTGCAACCCACTCCTCTAGCGATAAGCTGAGGCACTCTAAGTAAAAACTCCTTTCAGTGTAAGTTAATTTCAGCATTTCTTCTGCTCTCCTGCTATTCCAGGTTGGCTTGCATATTTATCCAGAACTGTTCGGCAAAAGAAATCGCCGGATGGACTGGTGGCTTCGGTTTAGTACGCAGATGCATCTCAGGGGTGCTATTCCCTTTATAAGAGTTACATTTTTTACAAGCTATGACTACGTTATTCCATGTGTGAGAACCGCTTTGCGATCGCTCAATTAGATGATCTAGTGTTAGACTTTTGTTGCGATCGCAATCTTGACAACTGTGATGGTATCGCCGCAACACTGCTTGCCAATTGACTGGGGGAATTTGCCACATCCGTTCACCAGAAGCAATTTTTAAACGAATGTGTTTTGGTACGTCAAGTACCAAGCTGGGATAGTGAATTTTCCATCCGCCTTCAACAGACAAATTTAATAACAGTACAATCGCCCGCTTGATATTGACCTGACACAGTGGCAAGTAATTTTGAGAAAATACTACTACGGATTGCTCTAACACTAGCATCGCGCTCGTCACAGCTTGACTCCTTATTAAAAAACCCCCGCTTCTTGTTTAGCTGAAGCAGGGGTGGGAAATTGACCTTAAAGTTTTCTGGTCTAATCGGTACAGTATTGCTCTACCTGTACCTCCCGCTTCTTACGTTTATTTGTGGTTTTGCATTCAGCCCATCAATGCTGATATTTCTAAAATCATAAATACTCTCTGTGATTTGCCAATGTTGTCCACCATTACCCATAAAAAAATACTCCACTTCCAACGGTGCTGATTCCAGACTGGCTCGGCAGTTGGTAGCACGTAAAGAAGTAGAGATGGGGAAAATGGATTTCACAGAAAATTTCACCTATTGAACATTCCTTTAAACATACTACACTTGTATTACTATCCTGTCTATACCTTGAAGGAGAAAAAGTCATGCATACAATCGCTCGCACCTCAACCACCGATATGGAAGTTACCAGCATCCGTCTAGAGCGGGAACTGAAAGATAAACTCAAAGATATAGCTGGCAATCAAGGATATCAAGCCTTGATTCGAGATATCCTCTGGAATTATGTGCAGCAAAAATCAGGTGAGTGGAAACCGCGATTTTCGCGAACTGATATTCGAGCGAGCATAGCAGCCACAGCTCAACAAGAAGAACGTTGTGTACTTACAGGTCAAATCATTCAACCACAACAACCGATGCTCTTAGGATTCACCAGGAATGGCGATATGGTTCCACTGAGTATCGAGAGTTTGGCTGGATAGTTTTTTATCACCTGAATGCAGCCGAGTTACTCATTCGGGAAACTGGGCTGCATTCCTTATGGAAGGTGATCTTAAATGATACATAAAATATCATCTAAAAATAATTATTTTAAATTAGTTATATAGTTATCAATTTTTATAGAAAAAACATTTACTTTCGTCCAGTTTTCCACATTTAACTTATATTGATCGGGCAGGCTGAGAGCCCCAGTGCCACTTGTTACAAATTGAGGCACCGCAAGACCACAGAGCTTATCCTACAAGAGCTTCATATAATTTAGATATGTAGATGAGATGGGTCTTAGCTGAGTCCCACTCAATATAAACAACGCTTAGGTCACAGGGGGTTTCACATCACTTGACAGATACCAATCATCAGCATATTAAATAAATGATTATCGACCATAGGAGTTAAAAAACAACAGGTATCTATACCAGACTGCTGTTATGCAGCAGCTATCAACATTATTCCCCAAGCTTTTCCTAAATCGTATTGTAGTTTGAGCCAGACCAAATAATTGCTTAGCTCACTTAGAAATAAGTTTGTGAAAAAAATATAATTTTTCTTCTAGCCGTACTCAGTAGTAACACTGAGTACAACGTGGAGTTTTTGCCTCAATTACAGAGAAATTACGGTTTATGTATAGTTACAGACAGGATATCCTATGTCAAAGTTAGTAAATTAACTTAACCCCCACGAGTTAAACATTGTCTAAACAAAGGAAATTTAGTATATCCTAGGTATCCCAATAAGTTGTGTAAAAATTAATTTAATATACCAAAAACTTGGTCATCTGAAATAGAAAGGGGCTATAACAGGTGAGAGAAAGTCTTTACAAAAGATTTGTAATTCATCAGGGTGCACTAAACAAACTAAGGGTGAAGAATTAAACCAAGAGGTTGGGTGCAAAAAATGGGGTCGTTATCCAAGAGCGTGCCAGGAATGAAAAAGCGTTTATCATCACCGCCACAGTGTCCAGATGACGTAGATCGACTACAATCATACCCAGTCAAGCTGATGCAGCATCCGCAAGAAACAACCCACCAGTTGTCACAACAGATTAACCAAATCATCGCTACCAAACCGGCGACGGTGTTAATGCTGCAAGAACTGGCTAAGTTGCTTGGAGTAGCTTTTCAGGTAGACTGTTGCTTGGTTACAGTGATGAACGAGGTATCCAGTGAAGTAACTACCGCTAATTGGTGCCATGAAGAATTTTTAGGGTTGCCGCAATCAGACGAAGTATTCTCGATGGAACAGTTGCTGATGGAACTAAATGTAGTTCAATGTGCTGCTGAACCATTAAATATTGAGGATATTTCGATAATTCAAAAAAGTCTCGAATTTGGTTGTCAATCTTTGCCACTGCCGATTAAAGCTGTTTTGGCAATTCCTACCCGCTTTCAGGGTAAAAATAATGGCGTAATTAGTCTGATTAACTTTCAATCCCATGATTGGGCGCAGTCAGAACAACAATTACTCCAAACTATCGAGTCTTCTTGCGCGATCGCTTTTTCACAAGTAGCCCAAGCACATTTGATAGCGGCTCAACAGCAGCATTTGCAACAGAGCCACCAACACCAAAGCTTAATCAAGCAATTAACTATACTCAGCCGCAGCAACTTGGAGTTAAATCAAATGCTCCAGTTAGCGATCGCTTCTACCGCCGAATCTCTCCAAGCAGACAGGGGTTTGTTCATTACGTTGAAATATACAGATCCCCTGTTTAGAACTCGGTCTAAAAAACAAATACCTAATGCCAAAGCCACCGTAGTCAGACATTGGACTAGGGATATCCCAAGTTCTCCTAGCACTACATCAGATACCTTACAAGATCAAACCTTTGTGGTTTCAGAGTGTGGTTTATGCCAGCGCGTATTTACAGATCCAGGCAAACCGGTAGTCATTGATGACTATACAGAACAAACAGATATTTTGCCAGCCGCGCCATTATTTGCAGTGGAAAGTTTCCCGGCTGTGCTGTTAATGCCATTAGAGAGTCAAGGCAAAATATTAGGATTTTTAGTTCTACAACGAACGCTGCCTCACAATTGGCAAGTAGCTGAATTAAATCTTGTGGAAATGGTTTGTGCCCAAGTCAGCAATGCCATTATTCAGTCACAGACATTGCGACAAGTGCAAAATTTAGTGGATGAGCGGACAGCGAAACTACAGAGTAGTTTGGAACTACAAGCAAAATTGCACGAAAGAACAAGGCAATACGTGGAGCAGTTGCGACAACTCAATGAACTCAAAGATGAATTTTTGAGCAATATGAGCGATCGCTTACGCTACCCATTGACAAATATGCTGATGTCAATTCGCAATTTACGCCTGCCAGGAATAGCACCAGAGCGTCAAAATAGATATTTCGATATTTTAGAGCAGGAATGCACTAAAGAAATTAATTTGATTAATGACTTACTGACGCTCCAGAAACTAGAGTCTCAACAAGCAACGCCACAATTTGAAAGTATTGATTTAAATAGACGCATTCAAGATTTAGCAGCGTCTTTTGAAACAAAGCTGGCGGATAAAGGATTAAGCATTAACCTAGAATTACCACAGGAGTCATTAAAACTACAAACTGAAATTGAAAGTTTTGACCGCATCCTGCAAGAGTTATTAACTAATGCTTGTAAATACTCAGAGCATGACACTATTGTCGATTTGCAAGCCACTCACCAAGTTAATCAATTGGTGGATCAAGTTATTATTAAGGTGACTAACACAGGACGCGGGATCTCTGAGCAAGAAGCGACTTATATCTTTGACAAATTCCGTCGCGGTAAAGGACGCTGGACTCCTGGGACTGGTTTGGGTTTGGCTCTTGCCAAGTCCCTTGTACAGCATTTAAATGGGACAATTAGTGTTGAGAGTGTGCAAGTTTCAGATTCTGATCTGAGCAAAATTTGCTTTACCTTTACGTTGCCCCAGTTTTCTGACGAAAGCAAAACATATTCGGAAAGTGACTGAACAACCTAACACGACAGCAAGCGGTGACTTCAACACCGCTAGTGACGAAACCAACCAAGAACTAAATTTGGCTGTTGATACAGGTGCTGAACCATCTGTAGACATCCAAATTGAAAAAATAGCAGAACGACAACGACAAATCACCGCCAAAATCCAGATACCTCAGCCAATAGAAAAAATCTGGAAAATACTCACAGATTATGAAGCCTTGGTTGATTTTATTCCCAACCTGGCTAAAAGTCGTCTGTTGGAGCATCCTAACGGTGGTATTCGCCTAGAGCAAGTAGGCTCGCAGCGCTTACTCAACTTCAACTTTTGTGCGCGTGTCGTGCTTGACTTGGAAGAATATTTCCCCAAAGAAATTAATTTCCGCATGGTAGAAGGAGATTTCAAGGGCTTTTCTGGCAGTTGGCGCTTAGAGCCTTATGCTTGTGGTGAGTTGATGGGTACAAATCTCTGCTACACAATCCAAATTTGGCCGAAACTTACTATGCCAGTGACAATTATTGAAAATCGTCTCAGCAAGGATCTGCAATTAAATCTTTTAGCTGTTTACCAACGTGTAGAGCAGTTCACCACCAAATAAATATATGGAAAGAATAGCAAACCTATTCTGAGTTCAAACAATTACAGAATAAGTTTGCTATTTTAGCGGATGAACAAAAAGCAACTTTTTAGAGTTAACTTTTCTTTTTAATACCCCCAGGGGAATTCGAATCCCCGTTACCTCCGTGAAAGGGAGGTGTCCTAGGCCTCTAGACGATGGGGGCGCTTTGGACTCAGACCTTTTATAAATTAACGAATTTTCCTGTCGATGTCAACAGCTTTGGCAAAAAAAATTGTTTTAGTTAAATTGGGGCTGGGGACTGGGTAATGGGTAATGGGTAATGGGGACAAGGAAGCATAGAACGCAAGAGATACATAACAAATGCCCGATGCCCGATGCCCATAAAAACTGCTATTTTGGCAACCAGCCAGAAATAGAGTAATATAAGAAACTAAGTATGAAAAAAAATTGGAATTTCTCAAGGGGAAAACGGTGCGATGTTGTACCCTTTAGAGGTAATATTTACTCTTTTTTACAAAAGATTTTGATATATATCCCTCAAAATCTACAACATGGAAGCATCTTTTGACATCACCTTACAGATGGTGACTGCTGTTGTTGCAGGTATTAGCGCCCAAGTGCTGGCTGCCTATCTTCGGTTACCCAGCATTGTCTTGTTGCTGCTGTTGGGCATTTTTCTTGGGTCTGATGGTATTGGTGTGTTGCATCCCCATTTGCTAGGCACAGGTCTGGAAGTGATTGTTGCTCTAGCAACGGCAATAATTTTGTTTGAAGGGGGACTCAACCTAGATTTGCGAGAGTTGGGGAGAGTTTCAGTTAGCCTACAGTTGCTCGTCACCTTGGGAACGCTAATTACACTACTGGGTGGTAGTATGGCGGCTCACTGGTTGGGTGAATTTCCCTGGAGTATAGCCTTTCTCTACGCTTCTATAATCGTGGTGACAGGCCCAACTGTGATCAATCCCCTGCTGAAACAAATTAATGTTGATCGCCAAGTGGCAACGCTTTTAGAAAGCGAAGGCGTATTAATTGACCCCGTTGGGGCGATTTTAGCTTTCGTCGTTCTAGATACGATTTTGAACGGGGATGTAGACCCGGTTAATGCGATCGTCGGGTTAGGAATGCGTCTGAGTATTGGGGGAGGAATTGGCGCAGCTGGCGGTTATTTGATGAGCTTGATTTTCAAACGCGCCAAATTTCTATCCTTTGAACTGAAAAATTTGGTAGTGCTGGCGATACTTTGGGGGCTGTTTACATTAGCGCAAACAATCCGTAGTGAATCGGGAGTGATGACTACGGTGGTTGCGGGTGCAGTATTTGCTAACTCATCAGTACCGGAAGAAAGATTTTTGCGACATTTCAAAGGTCAGCTGACAATTCTCAGCGTTTCTGTGCTGTTTATCTTACTAGCGGCTGACCTGTCTATTGCCAGTGTATTTGCTTTGGGTTGGGGCAGTTTATTCACGGTTTTGGTACTGATGTTTGTCGTCAGGCCAATTAACATCCTCTTGTGTACTTGGAATAGTGACCTCAATTGGCGGCAGAAATTGTTTTTAAGCTGGGTGGCACCGAGAGGAATTGTTGCGGCTTCGGTTGCGTCTTTATTTGCAATCTCGTTGACACAGCGCGGGATCAATGGTGGTGATGCGATTAAAGCCCTGGTCTTCTTGACAATTATCCTGACGGTGGTCTGCCAAGGACTAACAGCCGGACAGATTGCGAAGTGGCTGCAAATCACCTCGAAAGAAGCCACTGGGGCTGTGATTGTGGGTTGTAATCCTTTGAGTCTGTTGATTGCCCGATTTTTTCAAGAACGGGGTGAAAACGTAGTCATGATTGATACAGACCCAGATTGCTTTGCCCAAGCTGAAGCCCAAAATTTGCGATTGATTGCTAGCAGCGCCCTGGATACTGAAGTTTTGGAAGAGGCGGGACTGGCCTGTATGGGCACTTTTTTGGCGATGACAAGTAATGGTGAGGTAAATTTTGTTTTGGCGCAACGGGCGGCCGAGGAATTTAATCCGCCGCGTGTGTTAGCAGTTTTTCCCCGTGATCCGCAAGCAAGTAATTCTACAACTAGTAAAGTTAACCAAGCTTTTGTTTCTGACTTGGGAATTAAAACTTGGAATGAATATTTGAGTGATGGGCGCGTGAAGTTGGGAACCACTACACTCAATGAGTTGGAATTTACTAGTCAGCAGGAACACATCCAAGAAAAGATTCGGACTGGAGTATTGATACCTTTATTGGTAGAACGAGAACAACGCTTACAGGTAATGCCAGTTAACCAAGAATGGGAAGTAGGCGATCGCATTATCTACCTTTTACATGACCCCAGACCAAATCTTTTAAAACGCTTATCTGGTGCAAGTCAGTCTACTCCTCTATCGCTAGAGAAGTTACCGGAAGTTGAAGAAGTTCCCTTAGCAAAATTAGCTCAACTTTCTGCGAGTGAAGCATCTGGTGCTTGAAGAAAATCTTCGGATGCTGACTCGGCTTTGATTTCCTGTTCTTGCCACAGTAAAGCAGATAAATGCACAACCGCCAGAAGTAGTGCGATCGGCGAAATAATATAACTGTTTAAGGCGTAAAGATGTTGCACAGTAATGGTGCTAATTGCGCCACCGCCAGTCAGAATATTCCGCAACTCCCCACCAATGAACGGAATTGCTTCGATGGTTCCTAGCTCAATACTAAAACGCCAGTATCCTTCTTGAGTCCAGTCTAGAAGCATTGCAGTCCAATCTAGAGCGATCGCACTTAAAGTAAACAAAATCCCGCTAATCCAAGCAGTGAGCCAACTATTGCGAAATTGTCGCCCTAAAAACATCACGACAATTTGAATTAAGCCAACTCCAATCATGGCATTACCAGAGATATCGTGCGTTTTGTGAAATAACCAGCCGTATTGCACTGCGGTATCAATCATTTTCAATGACCGATAAGCGCCGCCTGCTGTTGGTTCGTAATAAAAAGACAGTAAAACTCCAGTTGTGAGGTCAATCACGCACAGTGTAAGAATCGCGACTGATAATATTGTCGCCAGTCGCCGCAAAGTTCTATCTGACAAGGTGATTTGCATAGCTGAACACCTCTTAATTTAATAAAAAATGTGTATTTTTATTACAGTTTAACTAATAAAAGGGGCTAGGGACTAGGGTTTTGTATTTAATGCAAATGAAAAGGGCTACGCTTTGTAGGCAGATTTTTGTAGGGTGGGCACCTCCAGATCTTTCGTTCAAAACCTGATGATAACTAGTGCCCACCTTACGGTTGACTATAGGATTTTAGTTAATTCCTTTAGTTCTATAATCATTAATTTTTTGTTAAATTCTAAACCAAATACTTTGCCCAGGTTTGTAGCGTTTCTGGTGAGCCATACCAAATACCTGGGCTTCTGGGAGAATGCCTCACGCCTTCAATGACAATATTTTCAGCCCCATCGAGATGGGCTGCGGCAATCGGTGTAATCCCGTCTCCCCACGTGTTACCTGTGCCACAGGTTAATTGATAACTACTGTAAGCTAACCAGCTACCGGGTCGCCTCTCCCCAAAAATAGTTTTGCCAGCTACACAAACGTAACGAACATTTTTGTAAAAAGCTCCAGGATAATTATTTTTGACAAAATCTAAATTCCAGCGTGTCCAGCGTTCTTGGCTAATATGGGGTGTACCCAAGGTAATGAGCGTAGCAGCAAGCGGGTAAGCATTCCAGACAGAAGATTGTACTTCACCACGTCCCAAATAAGGCTTTTCTCCCAAGTAAATTCGAGATAGCCAACCGCCTGCTGAATGACCAATCAAGTTAATTTGGGAAGTATTGTATTGCTGCAATGTCTGTTTGACAGTGCGATCCAGTAGCCGCAAAATTGGTGTGACTGGTCTCCCACCTAGCAATGAAATCCAGTCCCGTCGGCGCAATGGGACTGTAACCGTAGGAAAACCCAACTGCTGTAGAGATTGTTCTAGTTGGCGGTAGGCGATCGCACTTTCTAAATAGCCAGGTAAAATAACTGTGGGTAAAGGCATAGAGAATGATTGAAATATTTACCAGGTATCAGCAATCAACATCAGGATTTTTTACTGGTCATGTCAGTAAGTGCAATTTGAAGTATGATATTACCTGATTACAAAAATTAAACTCTTAAAAAAATGCCAATCTGGCTGTTTTAGTCCCTGGATAGGAAGTTATGATTTTTAGAGGGACGCATTTAAATATTTTGCTATAGAGCCGGAAGAAAAATTTAAAGCCTGAAAATTAATTTATTGATAGTCAACTGCAACTGAGCCGAGTGAACGATAACAGCTATGTCTTACGTCTCCCTGCTAAAAAATCTACCAGAATTATTCAGCCAGCCAACTGGGATAGCAGCTATAGCATCTCTTGGCATCCACGGTGCGATCGCCTTGATTGTGCCATTAGTACCTGTAGACTCCAATAAACCTAAAGAAACAGCATCATCAAAAACAGTCGGAGTCATGGAATTAAGCCAAGCTGACCAAAGTCGGCTACCGCAAATTCCAGGGCAAACGCCAATTAATCCACAATCCCCAGTTTTACTACAACAATCCCAAATTCCACCGCTGAATCTGGGTTCCCAAACGAGTTTACCAGCTTTACCACCACCACCAGCGTCTAGTCAGTTTGTAATGCCACCTATCCCGTCATCGGTAGGTAATTACCCGATTGCCGCGCTACCTAAAAGGCAGCCTTTACGCAATTATTCTCAGAGTAATTTCCGGTTTGATACCTCTGGTTTCAATGGGAATAGCAAGTTCTCTACATCAGCTTCGCGTTTTAATAACAGAGACATCGCATTAGGTGAAGCCAAGCCCTTACCGAGGAACAACTTACCAGTATTACCAGATGGTAAACTGCCTGATGGTTTGCCAAACGCGCCTGCGCCTCTTCCTGTTGACAGCAACCCAACTCCCATAGGAGATGTTGCACAAAATACTCAGCCTGGAAATGATGCATCCAAAGTTGGGCAAAACCAACAGCTAATAGCTGGTATTAGCACCACACCACAAGCTGGAGATAATTTATCAATCGCCCAACAAGGCATACCGCAAGGACAATTGGGAGCTACACCCAATCTATCCAATCAGTTACCTACACCAGGAACAGAACAAGCGATAGCGCAGATTAAATCTTACGAAAATCTGAGAGCATCAGTTCAGCAGCAGTACCCAAATGCTGTAGAAAAAAATGTTATTCGTGAAACAATTACTACAGATAAATCTGACAGTACAGGTTTTGTATTAGGGCGATTAGTAGTAGACCCTGATGGTAAAGTCCTAGATATCCAATTTGAAGGCCAGTCAGTAACGCCTGCTTTGCGAGTCGAAGCAATGGAGTATTTTAAGGCACATCCATTAAAGGGAGATCAGCAGATCGCTCATTACCCATTTAGCTTGGAGTTTAAAAATAATAGCAACGCCGCTACTGGAGATACTCAAAAGCCTTCCCCTGCATCAGCTGCAACTGTCAAACCATTAAATCTGCCCTTAGTTAATAGCAATCAACCAATACCCACACCGGGCGCTACTGTCAAACCATTAAACCTGCCAGCAATTAATAGTAACCAGCCAATGCCCGCACCTGGGGCTACTGTTAAACCATTAAACCTGCCAGCAGTTAGTAATCAACCAACATCTGCACCTGGGGCTACTATTAAACCATTAAACCTGCCAGCAGTTAATAGCAATCAGCTAAAGCCCATACCAGCGACGAATGTTAAACCATTAACCCTGCCAGCAGTTAATAGCAACCAGCCGACACCAGCACCTGCGACGATTGTCAAACCATTATCCAATTCATTAACTAATAAACTTCAGTCTGCACCAGCCGCTACTGTTAAACCATTAGCTGCGCCGGCTAGTAACAGCAATCAGCCTGCGCCGGTTGTGGAATCAGGCAAAAAGCTAGTACAGCAGTTGCGTGAAGTTAGAGAACAAAGGGAAACCTCTAATCAAGACAAATAAAAAACCACACCCACAAGAGACATAGATTTTGGGCATGGAAAAGAAATTACCAATGCCCAATTTCTAATGTCTGGGCGCTTTCCTCATCGCCCACCAATAAAAGCTGATGAGGTAGTTTACCAGCCTGTTTCCGCTTTTTGGAAAACGTAGGCAGCTACCTCTAAAATCTCCTGATTGCTTAACTTGTTTTTGAAGGGGGGCATGGCATTTTTGCCATTCTGTACCTGGTTGATAATTGCTTTAATAGAATCTTGATCATAATTTTCTAGGTAATTTGACAACGCCTCCTTTTTTAAGGTTTTGTGGCTAATCAGAATGTTACCGCCACCGATATGGCAAGAAGAACAATTAGCATCAAAAATTTTCGCTCCATCGGATGTTTCGGCAGCGAGTGCTGGCAGAATAAATGTAAATCTAAATAAAGCGATCGCCAACAGCAGGATAAATAAAATTATTCTCAAGAGATTCTCCTTGCAACAACCATCGGCAATCTCAAAACCTTATCCAGAAAGTTTTCTATGGCTGCTAGAAGCCTTAGAGATTACCAACTGATATGTGTACTCTACCCCATGAAGCGTGAGTTTCTGTAGCGGATAAACTCTATTGAGCAGATAAGCATTTAATTATATATTTTTTAGCTTTGGATTCTTAAAGCTGGTCATACTCCAAAAGAGAATGCCCAGGGTAAGAAACTTCCGACTAAAAAATATCCCATCCCTGCGGGAGGCGTTAAACAAGCCTCTCGTACCCCTCGTTCGCGCAGCGTCCCGTAGAAGGAGAAGAGAAAGCTTTATGCTGTGTGAGCTTCTTGAGGCAGAGGAGGAGGAATCTGATCATCGTCTTCTCTGGCAATTGGATAATTTCATCAAAATAGCGGTGCCGATCTGATTAGATAGAGTTCGACACCGCTATTGATATTTATATAATACCGATTCAAACAATGTTTGCGACAGATAAATCATTCGGAGGGCACAGCAGTGCTGTGCAACGCCACATCCTTCTCCCAAGGGGAGACGCTGCGCGAACAAGTCGGGCATTGCCCGCCCAACGGAGTGCATTGGTGTCAACTTAAGCTCAAACGCTTATCCCACAAGCGTTTTACCCCACCCCTTAGTCCCCTCCCCCGTTCGCGCTTCGCGTCTCCCCTTGGGAGAAGTTTGCTCAACTGGGGGAACCCCCGCACGCAACTTCTCTTCGCCGGCGGGGAGGGGATGTTTTGGCTTTAGACAAAACTCTTGTGGGGTGACGCGGATCGTGATAGGAATTGAGAAAACGTAAAATCAAGCCTCCATCAGGGTTTCACGTTAAGTTGACACCTATGAACGGAGTGGCTCCCCTACCCATCTGTCGCATTCTTTTTTCAAATTGGTATAAATTATTAAGTCTCAAGTAGGAAGAATGCTGATTCTGAAGAAAAAGCATTTATTGTTCGCTTTACCTGAGCAGTCTGGTTACTCTAATATCGTATTCAGTGCCTTTTGGATGCTCGCTTCTGGCTTTTTGGAATGCCATACCATCAGCTTTTTCTCGTGAGGGAGCGTCGATTTCGTACCTTGTCGTTCCACGTTGAAAGGTATTGTTTGCTAGGTCAGCAAATTCTTTGATATCAACCAATACCTCGTATGTGTGATCCATTTTGGAACCTCCAAATGTGCAGTCTGCACGCGAATGGGGAACACTCTTAGTATATGAACATACACACGCACCAGTTCCCAAATCAATACAATTCTTGATTAAGAATAGATTAACTACTCACTAAAATTTAAGTCCCAATAATTAATTTACCTTTTCTGGAATCGACTAACCTAATGCTGTAGTAAATCTCAGACAAGCAACTATATGTGAACTCTATACCTAAAGTCAGGGGATATACCCCAACAGAAACCCAGTCGTTATGACTGGGTTTTTGGTTATGTATAGTTAACTGCTGTCACAAATAGACATCCAACAGCAACAAAAAACCCCGGCGAAATTAACCAGGGTGAGGGGGAGAAGTTTAAATAACGATGGGAGTTACTGATACCGAATTCAAAAAATCTTAGCTGACACTCAAGCCAAGCAACACGAAAGTGGTGACAAGTAATGTAGCGAACACAGCTTGGAGAACGTATTTGCGTTGTTCCCAAATTGCAGGGTACTCAGCATAGTACATTTGGGGTTCAGTTGCGTAGTTATTAAGAATGCCGTCTTCGTTAACTGTAGTGTACATAGTTTTTTCTCTTGCTTATTAACTTATGTAAATAAATTTAACAATATTGTTACAAATAGTCAACACAGCTTGACAAATAATTGTAGATACTATCTATAAATTAAGCTTATCAATAAAGCGAAGACAGGCGCAGCTACGCCTGTCAACGAAAGGACAAAGATTTTTGTGAGGTGTAATGTCTGGCTAAAAGAATTAGGGGATAAGCGTTTGAAGTCCCTGTGTTCAAATATGGAGAAAAAGAAAAGATTTGTTTGGCTAGGCTTTAAGGCGGCGAAAAGCTCAAGACACCAAGGAGAATCGGAATTTTACCTTGTTGAGTAACGAGTAAAGAAACAAGTTAACTACTCAGAACTCATTACTCAGCACTCATTACTCTTCATTTGACTTCGCTGGGTTCAAACTTTGTTACCTTGCCTTTCTTGATTGCCACAACCACATCGTAGGTTGTACAGTAAGCGATCGTGACATCATTAGCTTTGTTGTAAAGATTAACTACCATACCCGCACCACCAGGTTGTACTGCGATCGGCTCTAGATCGCCAAAAAAGTAACGTCGCAAAGCGTCACCACTGCCAAACTCACCCTTATGCTTTCCGAGAAATTCAATTTTTTGTTGAGCAGTTAACCCTGTAGCATCCTTTGCTTCTGCGGCTGATGCTTGTACTAGTAAAGGATTGATAGCTTTGAGTGGAGCATCCCAAATTGTAAAACAACCAATTAAGGCAACACTTGTGAGCATGGTAGCGAGTTTCATTTTTGACTCCTAATCTTGGAATTTTCTCGAACAACCAAACTATCGCTGTTAGGACTGAAGCTGAACTGAAACTCAGCCATAATTTTGATGAATTTATCCCTTGAGAAATTTAAGTTGATTCTCAGCGTTTTTTCAGAGAGTTATGGGATCTTAAATTCACAACTGACTTTCAGTATTTCTGAGCAAAGGCTTATTGTATACACTGGTGTTATTGTGGCTAGAATAAAAAGACGAAATCGTTTGCACCAAAGAATTCCAGGGCAAATATATCTCTGGTTAGCAATCCTTATCTTTGGAGCATCTAGTGCAATCACTCGTAAGCTCACAGAAATTGGTGCCTATCACCTCATAGGCGATCGCAATCCCATTTCACTATGTAATGTTTTATTTGTAGGTAACCTTTGCGCGTTGATAGTGCTGATCGCTATCTACTGGCGACAGTGGAATAAAGCTACTTTACAACAGCTATCGAAACCAGATTGGCTCAGTCTCACCGTTGTCGCTATTTTATCGGGAGCGCTGGCCCCTGGCTTATTTTTCCAAGCACTAGCAATCACAGGAGTTAACAATGTCGTTTTGATTGGACGCTTAGAACCCCCTTTAACCCTGGCTTTATCAGTCTGGTTTTTGCGAGAACGGGTAAATAGATGGGAAATTTTCGGTGCGATCGCGGCATTTATTGGCGTTAGTCTCACAATTTTCCTTCAACCTCCAAGCGTTGCCATGATGAACATGGGAGTTTTCAGATTGGGACTAGGGGAAGTTTTAGCAGCAATAGGATCTGTAGCTGTAGCCGTTTCTACAATTATTGCCAAAAAATATCTCTCTCAAATCCCTTTAGGAATTTATAGTATCTTTCGTACTGCTTTAGGAACTTTAATCTTTTTCCTCATAGCTTTAGTACTTTATGGTAGAGAGCATTTTATGGATGTTTTCTCACCGTTTCTTTGGCAATGGATGTTAGTTTATGGTGCTGTTATTGTAGTATTAGGTCAGTCTTTTTGGATCAAAGGCATAAGAGATTCTACAGTGTCTACTGCATCCTTAATAGGCTCATTTACACCAATTGTAGGCATCATTGCAGCTTTTTTGATATTAAATGAAACCCCTACAATAGCTCAATATATTGGTGGTAGCTTGATTTTAGCAGGAATATTCCTCAGCCAAATTGGTCTTCTACGTCATAGTTCTCGCAGATTTGCGTCTAGGAAGTTGAGTTCTACTCAAGTAGAACAGGAAGTAGAAAGCCGTATGGGATTTAAAGGAATATAGTATTTTTGAATTCTTATACCGTTTCTTTGTGAAGCTGCATATATTTACCCCCCGGCTACGCCGTCCCCCCTTGCCAAGGGGGGACTACAGGGGGGTCTTGATTATGTGCATCTTCATACAGAATTGGTATTAGTGACAAAATATATTTTTTATATTCTAGATTGATAATGGGTAACTGGGAATAAGAATTTTCATCCCTTTGTTATGTGATTTTCCCATAATTAGCTGTCTTGTCAAACCTCCCCTCAGCCATTTTGCTGTGTCTGTATGGTTTACTTATATAGAAGTCTCAAATCATTTGTGAGACACTACAAATGATCGAAGACTAGTGACTACCTACATAAAACATCTCAAGCTCAAAAATGGGAACTAGTAATTGCCATATCTTGTCTGAAACAAGTATGTATCTCAATACTACAAGGGATAGCATTTTGAACTCAAAATTGGGTTTGCAGTAAAGTTTAAAGGGTTTTTCTTTCCCCTTCGCCCCTTATCCCCAGAGGGGGCCCCACCTTCCCCTTAACAGACAAGTATTGGTATGCATCCCTATGTAAAGATACATACTTAAGGGCGTTAAAGTTAAATTTTTTAAATTTATTAGGATTGCTTTTTTGGAAATTGCTATAAAACAAGACTTTGACTTTATGCCCACCTTGGAAGAGTGGTACCAACAGATATGAATATTATGAAACGGAAATTGTGGACAAGTTATCTGTTTGCTCTTTTAGTATGTCTACCTTTTGGCGCTGTCAGCACCAGCAAAATTTTGGCAGTTGCTCCAGTTTCTCAGGTAGCACAAGTGACAAATGCTTACAATCAATATATGCGGTTGGGCTACACAGAAACGAGGCGGAGAAACTATCGCAGAGCGTTAGGGTATTTTCAGCAAGCAGCGCAACTACGCCCCGGAGATATATATGCTACTACGGCAGTTAGAAATGTTACAGGGTATATTCAAGGTCGCAGGAGTTTGATTGGCTTCGTTCCGGGAAAACCTAGTAGAGTGGGTTCAGCAGCATCGCGAGGAGCTTGCTTCCAGCATGGAGAAGTTGTCATTCCTTTGATCCCAACAAATAAAGAGGCTCAATACACCACAAAGGAGCATCCCACATTCTTCTTCTATATTCCTAAAGCCTCTAGAACAGTAACAGGGCTAGAATTTGTTTTGCGGGATGACGAGAATATTGATCCGTTATATAAAGAAGCTTTCAAACCATTTGAGCAGGCTGGAATTGTTGCTATCACCCTCAAAGGTGATCAACCGCTTTTGAAAGCTGGTAAGGAATATACTTGGGCTTTTTCGATGATTTGCGATCCTAACAGCCGCGATCGCGACCTTTATTTAGAAGGTAAAATTCAGCTCATGCAAGATGAAAACATAGCTGCACAGCTACAGGAGACACCAACACCTTTAGATCGTGCAGTCCTCTATGCAACAGCTGGATTTTGGGAGAACGCCCTCAGCATTTTGGCTGGTTTACGTCGTCAGAGTCCGAATGATCCTCAAGTCAAGCAATATTGGTCAGATTTGTTGAAATCAGTGAAACTCGATGCAGTTGCAGATCAGCCTCTATTGCCGCCGGTGAATTAAAGCAAGGGCGCGGTAACCGCGCCTTTACAGTAGAGATTATTGTTTAAATTGGTAAAAAATCTACCTGCACCTGAACACCATTGATCTTGATCCCTAAACCATAACCTCGCCATTTGCCCTGGGAGATGAGTAAAATATTGGATAATTTTTATCCAAAAAAATACTTAAATTTCAGCAGCGATTTGTATAAATAAATCAGCGGCATACTCCAAGGGCAAAACTGACATGGTTTCAGCTTCTCGCCAACAATTATGGCAATTAAGGTTGCTAATTGTAGTAGCAATAAGTGGGGTAATTACAGCGTGGATGGATTCTGCACGCGCTCAAATTATCCCAGATGGTACATTAGGTTTAGAAAGTACAAAATTGACACCAAATGCCAAAGTTCAGGGATTACCTGCAACTTTGATTGAAGGCGGAGCTACTAGAGGTGTCAACTTATTCCAGAGTTTCTTACAATTTAACGTTGGTGATGGTCAAAGAGTATACTTTGCTAATCCCGCAGGCGTTGAAAACATTTTGACTCGCGTCACAGGTAGCGATCCCTCAAAGATATTCGGCACTTTAGGTGTAAATGGCACAGCAAATCTGTTTTTGCTTAATCCCAATGGTATAGTTTTTGGACTAAATGCTCGCTTAGATGTTACAGGTTCGTTTTTGGCGACGACAGCCAATAGCTTTGTCTTTGAAAACGGCTTGAAATTCAGCGCCACAAATCCAGAAGCCGCACCGCTGCTCACTGTGAGCATCCGTCCGGGGTTGCAATTTGGTGCTAATCAGTCTGCAAGTATTAGCAATACTGGTAATTTAACTGTAGGGCTAGACTTGAGCCTGATAGCTGCTAATCTCGACTTACAAGGTAAGCTACAAGCAGGCAGAGATTTAACACTACAAGCACAAGATACTGTCAAACTGCGAGATACTACTGTCAATCCTTTAATTGCGGCTGCGGGTGGCAATTTACTAGTGCAAGGTAATCAGAAGATCGATATTTTTGCCTTGAATCACTCCCAAAGTGGCTTGTTTTCTGGCGGTGATATGTTGCTGAGAAGTAGCAACACTGTTGGCGGCGATGCTCATTATGGAAGTGGTGGCAATTTTCGGATTGAGAAGCTAGACGGTAATTTGGGCAACCTTTCTAGTCCAAACGACCCAATTATCCGCGCTAGTGGAGATGTCAGTTTCGATAGCTATGAAGGAGCATCTTTGCACATCTTCGCAGGGGGTTCCGTCAATATTGGCAGTATTGTCATTACAGGTGCAGACACAACTGACCCCCAAAACTCAATCACAGAAGATGTACCGCTATCAATTAGTTTGCCTGATGCCACAAATTCTGTGTCTATTCGAGGTGCATCTGAACCAACTTTAGATATTCGTGCTGGAACTACTGCTTTTGCTACTCCTAGACTAACACCAGATCCGATTGTGGGTATTACTGGCATAGTCAATCCTTATGCATCTACTACTAGTGCAGATATCAATATTGGAAGTATTGAGAATTTAAATTATTCTCTAGAAGATGAACCTGTTAAGGGCAAAATTCTTTTAACTAATCAGTACTCACCTAATGAACTACCTGGCAAGATTACCACTGGGTTAATCAATACCTTTGGTGATGTCACCATTGATTCGCGAGGTGATATCCAAACTACTGGGACAGTTGATATTTCTTTGGGAGTTGACAGTGGTAATAATATTAGGTTTATTGGTAATGGAAATATTATCATTGGCGGTGATTTACTCTCAGATTTAGGGGAAGCAGTTAGCGGAAATGGTGGTAATATTACCCTGAGAAGTAAAAATGGTGATATCGATACAGCATTAATAAATATAGTATCTGACACTCCTAATGGATTTGGTGGAGATATCAATATTGAAGCCTCTGGTAATATCTACGTAGGTAATATAACAGCTTCAAGTAATTCTGATAATGATACAGAATTTAGCAATATAAGCATTAAATCTACTGGAGGTTCTGTCTATTTAGATAAATCTGCTTTGGATACAACCAACATGGGATCTGGCTATGCAGGAGATATTTATATTAGTGCCCGTGATGAGGTTTCTATTCTCAACAGTTCCACGCCTGATACTGATCCAGCCAGCAAACCCAAAGGAATTTTTAGTAATGGTAATTTTGGAAATATATATATTGGCTTCGGGGAAGATAGCTCACTTATTCCTAAAAAAGTAACGCTTGACCATTCTTTCTTAACTACTAGCAACCAAGTAGAAGGTAATAATCAACAAGAAATATTTACTAAAGATGCAGGCAATATCATAATTAGAACACTTGGGGAATTATCCCTTAGTAGCAGTAATTTGGAAAGTGCTACTTATGGATCGGGGAGCGGAGGATATATTGATGTTAAGGCTAGCTCAGTATCTCTATCCAATAAAAGTTCTCTGTTGGCTGATACTCTAGGAACGGGAAAAGCGGGCAGTGTAACTGTTAACGCAACTGATGGTGCAATCTCGCTTTCTGAAAGTAGTATCAATACTGGTAGCGATGATCTGACGTTAGGTTCTTCGCACCAAAGTCAAGAAGGACAGGGTGGTGGTGGTGATATCAATATTAGTGCTGCTTCTTTATTGCTGACAAAAAATTCTTATTTAAATGCCAGCACTTTTGGCTCAGGAAACAGTGGTAATTTCTTGATTACAGTAGATAAATCAGTATCTTTTACAGACAATTCTATTATAAATGCTAGAACTTATGGCACAGGAAATGCTGGGAAGATAAATATCACAACTCAGTCTCTTTCTTTTAGTAATCAATCGCTAATTCAGGCGGAAACCTTTGGTAGTGGTAAAGCGGGTAATCTTGATATAACTGCTCAGTTACTATCTTTGACTAATACATCAAGAATTGATGCTCAGACTTTTGGTAGTGGTGACGCAGGTAATATCAATATCAAAACGCAGTCTCTTTCATTAACTGACGGTTCAAGGCTAAATGCTGATACCCGTGCTACTGGTAAAGGTGGCAACATTACTATTAATCCTGTTGATGAGCAAAACCAAGCTGCTGCTTCGGTGAATATATCAGGTTCAGCCCTAGTAAATGGATTTTCTAGTGGATTATTTGTGAATACTGAAAGTAAAGAACCAGATGCTGGCTCTGGTGGAAATATTACTATTAATACTGGTACGCTAAATATTAGTGATGGAGCAGTTTTAAGCGCTCCATCTAAAAGTAGCGGTATTGGTGGAAATATCACCGTTAATGTGAATAATCTGGAAATAAAAGGTGGCGGACAAATTCTCACCAATGCCTATAGAAGTGGGGCAGCAGGTAATATCAAAATTAATGCCACTGATAATATTACAATTGCTGGACAAGACCTTGCATACGAGCAAAGATTTAATGACCTGAAAGCCAAATTCAATGACATTAAAGATAGCTATGATTTCATACTACCGGAAAATGATCGAGAAGCTAGAAGCATCCTTGGTTCGATTAATGAATATAGTGGACTTTTCGCTAATACTGAAGTTAACTCCACTGGTAAAGGCGGTACGATCAATATTGACCCTAGGCAAGTAACAATTAAAGATAGTGCCCGCATCTCTGTAGATAGTCAGGGTACAGGAGTAGCAGGTAGTATTAGCATTACGGCTGATCGTTTAACTCTTGATAATAATGCAAAGATTACAGCTGATACTGACAGTGGTCAAGGTGGTAGCATTACACTCGACTTGCAAGATTTATTGCTATTTCGCCGTCAAAGTCTTATTTCCACTACCGCAGGTAAAGTAGGCGCTGGTGGTGATGGTGGTGCGATCGCAATTAATCTCGATACTAGCAATGGCTTTATCGTCTCTCCTGCCTTGGAAAATAATGATATCGCAGCTAATGCGTTCTCTGGTAGCGGTGGAACCATCGAAATCAACGCTAAAGGAGTTATAGGATTAGCAACCCTCACTAGACAAGAACTTGAGCAGAAATTAGGAACAACCGACCCGGGAAAACTCGACCCGCAAGGCCTCCAAACTAACGATATTACAGCGATTTCTCAAACTGACCCGCAGTTAAACGGTGTCATCAGCATCAGTTCTCCTGATATTGACCCCAGCAAAGGAATCGTCTCTTTACCCACCAACGCCACCGATCCTTCCCAGCAAATTGCCCAAAACTGTGGTGCTGGAGATGAAAAAATAGCTAGTCAATTTACTGATGTAGGACGTGGTGGTTTACCGCCTAAACCTGACGAATTACTCAGCAGTGATACGGTGTGGGAAGATATTCGCCTAACCGCTAACCCAACACAGCCGAGAAGTTCTAGCTATAGTACAACCGCAACCTCCCCACAACAGAAAGCTGTATTAATTATGCCTGCTACTGGTTGGGTATTTAATGATAAAGGTGATGTAACGCTAGTCTCTTATACGCCGAAGTCTTCAGCTTCCTGGCTGAATTCCTCTAGCTGTGCTGTGAAAAAGTGAAGCCAATACGGTTAGGGGGAAAGGGTAAGGGGGAAAGGGAAAAGGGTGAATTCAAACTTTTCTATCTGAAGCCAACTGTATGACAACATCAAGGCGATGTCTCCGACTGGCTACGCCTACGCATAAACCATGTAAAAGATGTAGAATTGCTCTGACTATAAATTACAAAATGCGATCGCCGCGAGCAGTGTTCTTTGATGAATCAAATTAACCTCTGGACTTCTGCTGACCATGCTTTGAGATATCTGTCCCAGGCAGACTCAATACCCCATCGTACCGAGGGTGAAGCAGTCTTGTTGGAACAAGTCCCCAAGGCTGTGAAACGCATTCTTGATTTAGGGACTGGAGATGGTCGTTTACTAGCATTACTTAAAATTGACCGTCCCCAGGCGCAGAGTATTGCGGTTGATTTTTCTGCAACTATGTTAGAAGCGGTCAAAAATCGATTTGCTGGGGATACAACAGTACAAGTAATAGCCCACAACTTAGATCAACCCTTGCCAGAATTAGGTTCCTTTGATGCAGTAGTTTCTAGCTTTGCCATCCATCACGTAACTCACGATCGCAAACGTTCCTTATATACAGAAATTTTTCAGATATTGGAACCTGGCGGTATTTTCTGCAATTTAGAACACGTTGCCTCTCCCACGCAAGCATTGCACGAACATTTTTTACAATCTATCGGTTTTACTGTAGAAACTGAAGACCCATCAAATAAACTTTTAGACGTAGAAACCCAACTAAATTGGCTGCGAAATATTGGCTTCGCTGATGTGGATTGCTACTGGAAGTGGCTGGAACTCGCCCTTTTGATTGGCAAAAAACCGCGCTCAATTTAATGTTCGAGTGTACCATGTGAAATAATGAGCGCGATAAAAAAGCGATCGCTATGGTTGTAACGATGGCGAAGTGGAAAATAGATGATTACCACCGGATGATTGCAGCTGGTATCTTAGACAATCGGCGTGTGGAACTATTGAAGGGAGAGATTGTAGAGATGTCACCGGAAGGCGAACCCCACGCTTATTTTAGTACTGAAGCAGGGGAATATCTAACTCGGATATTGGGCGATCGCGCTACAATTCGTCCCGCTAAACCGATTACACTTCCTAATAACTCTGAACCTGAACCTGATATTGCGATCTTGCAACGCTTAGGGCGTGAATACCTCAATCATCATCTTTATCCTGAAAATATTTTCTGGCTGATTGAATACTCTGATTTTAGCTTAGAAAAAGATTTGGAAATTAAAAGTAAAGTCTACGCTGAAGCTGAAATCCCTGAATATTGGGTAGTAAACCTTAAAAAAAGGCAGCTTGTAGTCTTTAGAGATCCCCAAGATGGTGAGTACGCCTCTAAGTCCACGTTAACAGGCGGGACAATTTACCCCATAGCATTTCCAGATATAGCTGTTACGGTAGATTTAATTGTCAGTACTTAATAAGGAATTATGCAAAATTAAATTCATGGAGAGAGGGAACAGCAAACAATTTAAGGTGCTGTACTAGTAAGCAACAAATGTAAACCTGAAAAGCTAGATAGCGTCTGATTTTCTTAATTTTGAATTTTGCGGAAAGTCTGAGCAGAGGTTTCCTCCGAGCAGAACTTTCCAGGAGGGAATTTTGAATTGATATAAGTTTGTCATAATACCTTCTATGGTATTTCTACATCCTCTGTCAGATTTTATTGACTCTAATTATGCAGTCAGCACCGCATCCGCCAAATATTACTATGAAGGGTATTGTCCGCAAAGTGGAAATCTGCTGAGGCTACCTCGTACCCCTCTGGTAGAAGCGATCGCCCAAAATTTAATCCAACAACTAGCCACCGATGAGCGTTATTCTCTAGAAGGGAAGATGTATGGTGTTTTGCTGGTTGAACTACCGACTGGTGAACAGCGAGTACTCAAGGCTTTCTCTGGATTGCTGCATAGTTGCAGTTTAGTTGAGGGTTGGGTACCGCCAATTTCTGGAAGAGAGGAAGTTGCTTTAGATGAAGCTAAAACTTTGGCACAATTGGAGGCTATCAAGCAAGAACTCATTACCTTGCAGCAACTCAGAGAAAGACAGCAATATCAAACTCTATCTCGTGAGTTTGAACAGCAGTTACAAATAATCAGCGATCGCCACCGCGATCGCAAACATCAACGCCAAGAACAACGCCAGCTAATCTGCGAAACACTTACAGGCGAAGTACTCACTATCGCCTTGGAACAATTGGATCAAGAAAGTCGCCAGCAAGGAATTGAGCGAAAACTACTTAAACGCCAGCAAAATGAAGTTTTACAGCCGCTTCATCAGTTAATTACCGCAGCCGATACGCGGATGCAGGAATTGAAACAACAGCGTAAACAACTTTCCCGCCAACTGCAAGTACAGATGCACGCAGCTTACACCCTGATCAATTTTTATGGAAAATCGCGATCGCTACAACAATTAATGCCAGAAGGATTACCCACTGGTACAGGTGACTGTTGCGCCCCGAAGCTACTGCAATATGCAGCAATGCATCGTATCAAACCGTTAGCAATGGCAGAATTTTGGTGGGGTTCTGCATCCATTGATGGGGAAAAAATTACCGGAAAATTTTACCCTGCTTGTACAGAACGCTGTCAGCCATTGATGGGGTTTTTGCTCTCAGGATTTTCAGAAATGGCGGCAGCGAAAGCGGAAACACTATCAATTATTTACGAAGACGAATGGTTAATTGCCGTCAACAAACCCGCCGGATTATTATCAGTTCCAGGGCGTTATATTCATACCCAAGACAGCGTTCTCAGTCGGTTGCGTAATTTATTAGCTGATGGAATGTCACTAAATGCAGTGCATCGACTGGATCAAGACACCTCTGGTATTTTGTTGCTGGCACGCGATCAAAAAACTTATCGCCAACTAAGTATACAATTTCAGCAACAGCAAATTCACAAGATTTATGAAGCCCTACTCTCTGGGATTGTAAATATTGACCAAGGTGTAATTGAATTACCACTGTGGGGAAATCCTGCTCATCGCCCTTATCAGCAAGTTGATTGGGAATATGGTAAACCCAGCATTACGCATTTTCAAGTCATAGCCAGAGAAGGAAACTATACTCGTGTTGAATTTAAACCGTTAACAGGGCGCACTCATCAATTAAGGGTTCATGCTGCTGATATTCAAGGACTTGGTAAACCAATTTTAGGAGATTTGCTTTATGGATTGCGTACAGGGGTAAGTCGGTTACATCTCCATGCGCGAGAAATTTACTTTCAACATCCACAGTTACAAGAAACTCTACATTTACAGATAAAAACACCGTTTTAATTAATTTGTAATTCGTAATTCGTAATTTGTAAAATATTATGGAATCTATTACTCAGCAAATAGAAACAGAAAAATCAACCATAGCGATTATGATTTTGGCTGCGGGTGCATCTACTCGTATGGGGACACCAAAACAACTATTATTGTATCAAGGACGCAGTTTTGTAGAATACATCACAGAAATTGCGATCGCGTCAGTGTGCCAACCTGTAGTGGTAGTACTTGGGGCTTATGCAGAACAAATTCGCCCCCAAATCAACCAACTCCCAGTTAGTATCGTTGATAACTTAGATTGGGCTGTGGGTATGGGCAGTTCTATTAAGGCTGGGATGCAATTATTGAATAGCCTTACCCAAAAAATTACAGCAGTAGTTATTGTACTTTGCGATCAACCATTTCTCTCACCACAAATTATTAATCAACTGGTTGACGCATACCATGCAACACAAAAACCAATCATTGCTTGCGAATATGCAGGCACATTAGGTGTACCTGCTCTTTTTAGTAAAATATTTTTTTCAGAGCTTACTAATTTACCAGACAATTCCGGCGCAAAAAAAGCTATTAATAATAACCTTGATAAAGTGTTTTCTATCCCTTTTACTTTAGGCAATATTGATATTGATACACCAAGCGATTACGAACAGTTATTATCGAATGGGGACTAGGGACTAAGGGACTAGGGAGATGAAGGGGATAAGGGAGATAAGGAGGATGAGGCAGACAAATGCCAAATGCCAAATGACAAATGCCCTAAATTAAGCAACACATTGTACCTTCTGGGGCAAGTGTCACGGCTGCATTGTAATCTTCAATTGCTTTTTGGTGATTGCCTAATTCTTGGTAGGTTTGACTGCGCCAAAAATAAAAGAAGGCGTTATCCGGATTAATAAATATGGCTTGTGTGTAATCTTCTATTGCACCAAGGCGATCGCCTAATTTCTTTTTGCGAAAATTAGCTCTTGCCGTATACAGTTCAGCACTGTTGGGATGAATACAGAGGGCTATGTTAAAATCTGCGATCGCTCCTTCTATATCTCCTTGTGCAAAACGATTGTAGGCTTGCTGAATATATAAGCTAACAGCTTTTGGTTTGAGAGTTATTTCTACCTGCAATGGTGGAATTACCTCTAGTTGGCTGAATTCTTTATCGTTGTTATCCATTGGACAAAAAATAAAAATAATATAAAATTTTTCCGACTGTACCTATTTTTAGCGTACCCACAATTATTGTGTCTGTAACTAATTGCAACTCCCTGCAATTGAGAAAATCTATTTTTATAAAGGCACTTAAGTAATATTACTTAAAGTTTACCCTTTTATAACAAAATGCTAGTAGTTGTACTGTAGATTTTATCTCAATTGATTTTTATATTGTTGCCTAAGCAGTATTTCGGATATATATAATAAATTTTGTATTATTAAGAACCTGTATATTTGTTGCTAATTAATCAGCTAATGCGCCTATATGTTGCATTTTGTCGTTAAGAAAGTCATTAGTTATGAGTGCAAAGTCCAATTTGGAAACACAAATGACAAAGCGCAAAGTCGAGCCACTGCGTTCCTGAGCCACCCCCATGCGGGGGTTCCCCCCGTTGAGGGGAGTGGCGTGTCGCCTTGCGTCGGAAAGGCATGTGGCGTTGAGCGGAGGAAACCTCCGCTCAGAACTTTGCAAGAATGACAAATCTTACGAGTTTATGTACAACTTAAATGCGTAACATCTGAATATTTTTTAAACCCTGTGGATTGCTCAAAGGAAAATTCTACTAATGAAAACTGTTGATGAGTTGTTGTTGGAGCTGCGGTGTCTGAATGTGAATCTGTGGACTGAGGGCAACAGCCTACGCTATAGCTATAAGGAGACTCTCAGCCCTACTGTGTTAGCGCAACTGCGATCGCAAGAAGCAGAAATACTAGCAGCTCTCAACCCATCTCATAGCTATTCTGTTCGTCCATCAGAAGACTCTACATCCTTTTATTCGTTATCTCACGGTCAGCAAGCCTTGTGGTTTCTCTACCAGATGGCACCAGAAAGCGTTGCATACAATATATTTCAGACAGTGCGGATTAAGTCCGATTTAGATATTGAAGCATGGCAAAGAGCATGGCAGCAAATTAGCGATCGCCATACGATTCTCCGTACTACTTATACTGTTCGCAACGGTCAACCAGTGCAACAGATCCACTCACAGCAAAAAGTTCATCTAGAGGTGACAGATGCTTCTGGTTGGAGTCAAGAAAATTTAAACGTCCAAATTTATCGAGAAACAGATCGTCCTTTCAACTTACAATCTGGCCCAGTGTTGCGGGTAAAACTATTTACCAATGCACCGCAGGGAAATCTGCAATTGATTGTCATGCACCAAATTGCTGGTGATCTGTGGTCTTTTGACTTGCTACTGCAAGAATTCCAGGTTTTGTACGCTGCGGAAATTAACACTGAAGCCACATTTTCTGATAGTCTCCCCTTCCTTAACTGCCAATATACGGACTATGTAAGCCGACAGGCCAATATCCTAGAAACTGCCCAAGAAAAAGTTTGGGAATACTGGCACGAACAACTACAGGGAGAATTGCCGATTTTAGATTTGCCTACTGATCGGCCTCGCCCTCCAGTCCAGAGCTATCAAGGAAATACAGCTGTCTTCAAATTAGATGCAGAATTGATTGTACAACTAAAGCAGCTTAAAAAAGCTGAAAGAGTTTCACTTTATACTATTATGCAAGCGGCATTCTTTGTGCTGCTTTACCGCTATACAGGTCAAGAGGAAATTCTGTTAGGAACTGCGATGGCTGGTAGGTCTGCTAGCAGAAAGTTCCATCAAATTGTCGGTTATTTAAGTAACATAACAATCTTGCGGGGTCATCTTGCTCCTCACCTCACCTTCAGAGAATTGCTGACCCAGTTAAACCAGATAGTATTAGGAGCGCTCAGACATCAAGACGCTCCTTTTTCTTTGTTAGTCGAAAAATTAAAAATTAAACGCGTAGGTGTAGCCAGCCGTAGGCATTACAGTCGTTTTCCTCTGGTTTCTGCCTGCTTTAGTTGGCATAAACATCGCCGCAAAAGTTTTACACAGCTAGGGTTAGATATGGAAATTCTGCCATATCTAGGAACACAACGAGGAAGTATATTTGACATTAACTGCAAGCTTACAGAAGCAGGTAACGAATTTTACCTTGTTTGGGAATATAGTAGCGACTTGTTTGATGCCGAAGCGATCGCTAAAATGCAAAGTCATTACCAGACTTTACTAGCGGGAATTATTGCCAACCCAGCGCAACGCCTGGGGGAATTACCTCTGTTAACAACAGCAGAACGCCATCAGTTATTAGTAGAGTGGAACAACACCTCTACAGAATATCCGCAATATCAGTGCATTCATCAGTTATTTGCAAAGCAAGTAGAACTGACACCAAATGCAGTGGCGTTGATATTTGCAGACCAACAACTCACCTATCAAAAATTAAACCAAAAAGCTAATCAGCTAGCGCATTACTTGCAATCGCTGGGTGTGGAACCAGAAGTATTGGTGGGAATTTGTGTAGAGCGTTCCTTAGAAATGATTGTCGGACTTCTAGGGATTCTCAAAGCTGGTTATGGCTATGTACCTATAGATCTTAGCTATTCTCAAGAGCATATCGAATATGTTCTAGCAGAAACGCAAGTATCAGTGTTGCTGACGCAAACACACTTACTGGAATCACTACCTGCACATCAAGCACATTCAATTTGCTTGGATAAAGACTGGAAGATCATTGCTGAACACAGCCAGGAAAACCCTTCACTACCAGTTACATCAGCAAACCTGGCCTATGTAATGTATACATTTGCTCGCGAGGAACCAAAAGGTGTCAGCATCATCCATCGCGGTGTAGTGCGTTTAGTCAAAAATAATAACTATGCCAACTTCAGCCCAGAAAATGTTTTTCTTCAGTTAGCTCCCCTGACTTTTGATGCCGCCACACTAGAAATTTGGGGTAGCTTACTTAATGGGGCGCGTTTAATTATTATGCCTCCTCATACACCTACATTAGCAGATTTAGCACAAGCAATTCGAGAGCATCAAATAACAACTTTGTGGCTGTCAGCCGCGTTATTTGACTCAATGGTGGATGAGCAAATAGCAGACTTAAAAAAGTTAAAACAACTGCTGACTGGGGGTGATATTTTATCTATTCCTCATGTCAAAAAACTTCTGCAAGCGGCTCCAGAATTAAAGCTAATTAATGCTTATGGCCCAACAGAAAATACGACTTTTACCTGCTGTTACCAAATAACACAGAAGTCTAATATTGATGCGGCTGTTCCTATCGGTCGCCCCATTGCCAATACACAAGTTTATTTACTTGATAGAGAATTACAGCCTGTACCTGTAGGTATACCAGGCGAACTCTACATTGGTGGCGATGGTCTAGCCCAGGGTTACTTTTATAAACCAAATATCACAGCAAAGACTTTTATGACTAATCCATTTCACTCAGAAACACGCTTGTACAAAACAGGTGATCTCGCCCGTTATCTCCCAGATAGCAACATTGAATTTATGGGAAGAATTGACCAGCAAGTGAAAATTCGGGGTGTACGGATTGAGTTAGAAAATATCGAAACTGCGCTTAGTCAGCATCCCAAGATACAGCAGGCGGTAGTGACAATTAGCAACAATGAATCTGGTAATCAATATTTAGTTGCTTATGTTGTTCCAGAGCAGCAATCCAAGACGCAAACAACCTCTCCTTTAAAATCTACGGCACTGCGTAGCTTTTTACAGCAAAGACTTCCTGAGTATATGGTGCCAGCAACTTATGTGATTCTCAAACATATTCCCCTCACACCCGACGGTAAAGTTAACCGTCAGGCGCTACCTGAACCACATCTTCATCTAGTGGAACCGGAAAATAGATTTGTGCCAGCACGCACACCTACGGAAGCTGTGATTGCTGATATCATCGCCGCAGTTCTCAATTTAGAAGAGATTGGCATTCACGATAACTTCTTTGCATTGGGCGGAAATTCTTTACTAGCAATTCAGGTAATTTATAGGTTGCGGCAAGCTTATCAGTTAGACTTGCCTTTGCGGTGTTTGTTTGAAGCGCCCACAGTAGCCGAACTAGAAAATGTAATTACTAAATATCGCCAAACAGAGTTGGGAGAGATAGTACCTGCTATCGCGCCTGTCTCGCAACATCAAACCGAGTTTCCTCTCTCCTTTGCTCAAGCAAGACTTTGGTTGCTCGACCAAATGGTAGGCAAAAGCGCTACCTACAATATGCCTTTTGCTGTCAGGATTGTCGGTAATTTAGATATTAATGCCCTAGAGCGCAGTCTTTGTGAAATCGTGCAGCGTCACGCCAGCTTGCGGACTAACTTTCAGGTAGTCAAAGGTTTGAGCGTACAAGTAATTAATCCTACAGCCACTCTCACCTTACCAGTTGTCAACTTGCAGAGTTCGCCAGAACCAGAGAACGAAATTCAGCAACTAGCCAAAATAGAAGCCCATATTCCTTTTAACTTAGCTAGCGATTCCCTGATTCGTGCCAAGCTGTTGCAATTGTCTCAAGAAGAATACGTATTATTATTGACAATTCATCATATTGTTTGTGATAGTTGGTCGATGACAATTTTCCTGCAAGAGTTGTCTAGTTTGTATCCAGTTTTCTGTGCAGATCAGCCTTCTCCCTTAGCAGACTTACCCATTCAGTATGTAGACTATACACTTTGGCAGTGGAAAGCTTTAAGCACAAAAATCTTACAAGAACAAACAAACTACTGGAATCGGCAGTTATCAGGTGTGAAGCCAGTGCTGGAACTACCTACAGATAGACCACGAAAACCCTTGCATAAAATCAAAGGTAGTAGTCTTAAGGTTGAGATTGATGCTAATTTGAGCCGACAATTAAAAACCCTGAGCCAGCAATCAGGTGTTACCTTATTTACAACATTACTAACAGTATTTGCTACTTTACTATTTCGTTACAGCGAGCAAGAAGATATTTTAATTGGGTCTCCTATTGCCAACCGTCACCAAGATACTGAATCCCTTATCGGCTTTTTTGTCAACATCTTAGTGCTGCGGATACAGATTAAAGAAAATCCTACGTTTAGCAAACTGCTAACTCAGGTACAGCAAGTAGCATTAGCAGCTTTTGCTCACCAAGATGTTCCTTTTGAGCAAATTATCAAAACTTTGCAACCAGAAAGTTCTCTAAGCCAAAGTCCTTTGGTGCAAGTCATGTTCAAATTAGAATCGGCTCCTTTAGTTTGGGAAATACCAGGTTTGAGTATGACACCCATTGAAATAGAGAAAATGACCGCAAAGTTAGATTTAAGTCTCTTCATGAGCGAAACTGCAACCGGACTCAAAGCCACCTGGGAGTACAACAGCGACTTATTTGACAGCGATACTATCGCTCGCATGAGTGGACATTTTCAAAACTTGTTAGCTGCAATTGTTAGCAATCCTAATCAGACAATCGGACAAATTTCGTTGCTAAATGCTTGAGATGACATGGAAAAAATATTTGCCAAAAAACCAGGATTTTTGCCGGATAAGGAAAGCTGAGTTCTTAATTTTGGATAAAGTCGAGCTAAAGAGCGATCGCATAAGCTTTTGCCAAAATGTTGTAACTGTAAGGCTTAATCTTGTAATGCTGGTGATTAACCCTGTTTAATCACTCTAGCCAGAGAAAAATCTAAAACCCTTATTTTTCAAGACTTTTATCAATCTAGGCGTAGGTTGGGGAGCCACTCACGTGGGCGGGTTTCCCGACTTGAGTGAAGTGGCGTTTGAGGAACGAAACCCAACATCCGAAAACCCTGGTTTTGTTGGGTTTCACTTAAGAGCGGGACGCTACGCGAATGGCGTTGGCGCAGCCTCTCGTAGAGAAGCTGTGCCGTAGGCTTTACGTTCAACCCAACCTACAACTATTTTTCTTTCCCCAAAGTGATAAAACAGGGTTAATGTCGTAACGTCAAGACTTAATGTTGTAGCGTTAAGGCTTAATGTTGTAATGTTGGTGACGACAAGACATAGCCACAATTGTGGTATTGTATATTGTCAAAATTGGAATAAACGTTTTTTGTAAATATACTGAACCAGAAAACGAGGAAAAGCAGAATTGAACAAAGACTTAACTTCCTGGTAAATTCCGTAACTGCTCCCCTAAATGTGTCCGGTCTGCTAAGGAGCGTAACAGTGGGCCGTGAGAGGTGAATTCTACAACACTAACAGAAGCAACTGGGCAGCCGATACGATAGCGGAAGCGTCCGACATCAATACCCAAAAGACTGCACAAGATAATTCTGATAGTTGCTTTGTGAGAAACTACTAAAACATTGCCACTACTGTAAAGGTGCTTGATTTCTTCGATTACCTGGATAGCACGATGAGCTATGGTAATTGCCATTTCCCCATCTGTTGGTGCATACCATGCAGGATCTGCTGACCAACGCAGATAATCATCGTGAAATTCTTGGCTGATGATTTCTGGTGATTTTCCTTCCCACTTGCCATAATTAATTTCTCTTAAACCATCTCGCAGTTCTGGTTGTATATCTAGCGCTTCACAAAGCGGTGCTGCTGTCAACACAGTTCGCCGCATAGGACTGCAAAAAACTGCTCTCCAAGGAGTAGAACTGTATGCATCTGCAAAAGCTTTGGCCATTTCCAAACCTTCTGGCGTTAGTTCTGAGTTTATCGAACCGCAAAAGGCATTATTCCGGCTGCATTCTGTTTGTCCGTGACGTAGGAAATAAATAGTTAAGCTCAAGATATTTTCCCTCTATGGAAAAAATCGGGACTTGGGCATGGTAACAAATATTGAGCATTAGGCATTGGGCATTGGGTAAGAAGGCAATAGGTAAAAACATTTCTTAATTTTGAATTTTGAATTGCTTGTTCCCCTCATCCCGTCGCTTGAGGAATCTGCTTTTGAATCCGAGCTTTTAGCTCCTCCATGAGATTGTCGCCACTGCGTCGTGCTTCCCAAGGGCCAGAGTACCAACGACCAATGTTCCATTCTCCCTGGATATAGTCTTCATTTTCTGAGAGGGTGCCAATGTATTTAATTGGCGAGGGTGAGGTGATTAAATAGCGCTTGGTAAAGCTAATACTACGCCCATTCACCTCACCACTGATTTGGGCTTCTCCTAAGTAGTTATCATCCAAAATAGAGCCACTGAGAGCATTGCCACTTTGAGCAAAGACTGCTTCAAAGCGGCTAGGGACTCCTTGTTGCCAGTACGTTCCTAGCCAAGTACCATTTAGGTCAGCCATGAGATTTTTCCAGTACTTATATTCCATTTAAGGGTATTCTCATGTCAGAGAACGTAAATATTACAACTTTGAAAGACTAGGGTTGTGATCGCTAAGTTAACTCTATCAATGAATGGGGACTGGGGATTGGGGGCTGGTAATTGGTAATTGTTCTTTCTCCCTCGTCTCCCTCTGCCCCCTGCTCCCTGCTCCCCTGCTTCCCCAAAGGCGATCGCTAAAATATATAGAACACAGTGCCGCGCTCGCATTTGCTTTTTATGACAACGAACACAATTTCCAGCACAGCAGTTGAACCGTATCTGGATGGCAATTTTGCACCAGTGCGTCAAGAAATCTCCACAGACACTTTGCAAGTTGTCGGTCAACTACCGCCAGATTTAGCGGGGATGTTTGTCCGCAATGGCCCTAATCCCCAGTGGGCACCCATTGGTAAGTACCATTGGTTTGATGGCGATGGAATGTTGCATGGTGTGCGAATTAGCGAGGGTAAAGCGACTTATCGCAATCGCTATGTGCAAACAAGAGGATGGCAAATTGAACATAAAGCGGGAAAGGCAGTCTGGACGGGATTTATGGAATCACCCCAGATGGATAATCCCTACGGCTTTTACAAAAATACTGGTAATACGGCTCTAATTTGGCACGCAGGACAGATGTTAGCGCTGAATGAAGGTGGCGCACCTCACAGTATTACGCTTCCTGAGTTAGGCACAATTGGCGAGTACACCTATAACAACAAGCTGGTTTCTGCGTTCACAGCCCATCCTAAGGTCGATCCAGTTACAGGCGAGATGATGTTTTTTGGCTACTCCTTTGCGCCACCATATCTGCAATACAGCAGAGTTTCTGCCGCAGGTGAGTTGTTACAAACAGTGGCAATTGACATACCAACGTCGGTGATGATGCACGATTTTGCCATCAGCGAAAACTACACGATTTTCATGGATTTGCCCCTAACTCTCAGCGCTGAACGATTACATCGTGGTGAACCGATGCTGATGTTTGAGAGCGATCGCCCTAGTCGTTTTGGCATTGTTCCACGTTCTGGTGATAATGGTAATATCCGCTGGTTTGAAAGTTCTCCTTGCTACGTTTTTCACACCTTAAATGCTTATGAAGAAGGTGATGAAGTAGTACTTATTGCTTGCCGCATGAGTTCCACTACTGTGTTAGTTACTACAGATAGCCAAGCAGATCCAGATGGGAATATTCCCCGCTTGCATCAATGGCGGTTTAACTTCAAAACCGGGACAGTGAGGGAACAACAATTAGATGATGTGGCTGCGGAATTCCCTCGCATCAACGAAAACTTTTTGGGGCGACAAACGCAATATGGCTACACTGGTAGGTTAGCGAATACGCCTTTACCTCTGTTTGATGGCGTAATTAAGTACGACATCAGCAGTGGTAAATCTCAAACCCATGAATTTGGACAGGGACGCTATGGCGGTGAAGCAGTATTTGCACCACGTCCGGGAGCAACCACTGAGGATGATGGCTGGCTAATTACTTTTGTCTACGATGAGAATTCAGGCAATTCTGAATTAATAGTGGTGAATGCTCAAGATATCACGGGTGAACCTGTAGCGCGGGTAATCATTCCCCAGCGAGTACCTTATGGGTTTCATGGTACTTGGATTTCTGAGGAACAGTTAAAAGTTTCTTAGAGTACAGCCATTTTCAGTTCAGAAGGTAGAAGGGAACCCACGTTTAAAAATCTTGTCATTACCCACATCTAAATGAGTCCATCTACCCGCCAGAGAATAAATTCTCTGGCTAATAGCTAAAGTCTACTGTAGTAGGCTCAGGTGTATATTCTCCAGTCCACTTGAGTGGACTTACGCTATTAGCCCTACACCTCAGTGTAGGGCAGGATGTCGGGAATGCAAGATTTATTTAAATGCGGGTAAGTTTCTGCGTTGTCATTTGAAGCAAAGAATAAAATTCTTCTTTTCGAGAGCATTCCATTGTTAAGTGTTGTTGAATAATGCTGGAAATTTCTTGATTCAGCCCAAAAAGTTTAATTTGAGTTTCCACTCTTCGTGTCATTTGAAGCATTTGCTTCCAATCTCTGAGATGCCCCTGCTTAAATGTTTGAGAGCGATCGCATCCCCATCGATCTCAAGCTTGACTAATCTTCCTGATCGCTTCTAGTTAATTCCGCTAAGCGTAAATCCTCGATCATTTGTTGACTGTGCTGGAGATAAGCAACAAACAATAAGATAGAAAATGCCATGACCACAAGACCCAAGAGACCGCCAGCAAATGTATCATAGAGACCATGTAATACAGATGCGATCGCTATCCCAATGACAATAATGGCCGCTTGACGCGAAGGGTTAATTGCTGCTAATCCTAGAAAATAGCCACTAATTCCCGCCCAAATAGCATGAAATAAGGGTAGGCAAACAAATCTAATCGTATTAGTTAAAACATAAGCGCTAATATCAATCTCACCTTGTACTAAACCAAAGGCATAAACCACAGAGTAAACAACGCCTTCAGAAATTGCAAATCCTAGGCCCGACATCGTGCCATAAAATGCTAATGTGAGTGGGTCAATCAATTTAGCAGGACGGAGAAAAAAGAAATAAATGGGTAGTGCTTTGCATACTTCTTCTAAAATCCCCACACCCAAGACAAAGCCAATTAATCGGGGAATCAATCCCCAATCGGTTGCAGCATAGAGAAAGCTAAAAATAGGAAATTTTTGAATAAATAGCAAAAGCGGAATACCAACAAACACTGTAAAAGCAACGCATTTTAATATTTCACGCCAAGAAAAATGCCGAGGCCTGATCAGATTTTGCAGAACCACTCCCCAAATGGAAGCATAATAGATACCCAAAACCCAAGCAGTTTGTTCTAATCCTACGTGCAAACCTGTGCGGTTGAAAATAAAGCTGACAGCTAAGGGAAATAAGCCGAAAAATAGCAGGAGTTTCACACTTGTGTGGCCATACAAAGCCGGACTGAGTGCTTCCCGATAAGGAAAAACCGCAGAAAACCGAAAAGTCCGCAGCGTTTGCACAAACTCTACGGTATCGATGTGGTGGTGCAGAAAATCTGCGGAGAAGCGGGGTGAACTAATGCTAGGTTTCGACAGAGTTTGATTAGTAGTAGGCCGCACAACAGTGCTATTTTCTGTATGAGTTGTTGCTGGTTGCAAAGCAAATTCTTGAGTCCAAGCGGGAATTTCACTACCTGCTTCTCGCCCATAGATTCTGACTGTTTTGACAAAGTTTGCATTCAGCTGCTGTAACTCCCGCTGAATCAAACTTACTGAAACTTGCTGATCGGGAATCCTCTGAGATTGCAGCAATATTTGCAAGCATCTGTCCGCAAGGTTAATTTTAGCAGTAACTCCTTTAGTTTGCAGTGCGCGGTTGACTAAGGCAGCGATCGCCTCTAGATTTCCCTGGCGGGCTAATTCTTTAGGATCTGACTGTTCCATAGTTTTTCAGTAATATATTATTTATTCAGTCATAAAAAATACATAAGATTCCTATCGACAGCATAGCCTAAAATCTCTCAAGCCAAAATTGTAAAGTGCCACACGCAATGGAAAAAATAGGTACATCACTTAGCTGTATTTATTTGAATTGAGATTTTGAAGAAGTGGAGAGTGCGATGTCTGTCTTGAAAAAAGGGATTAGGGACTAGGGAAGAAGGATTTTCATCCTTGGTTGTGGGATTTTCCCATGATTGACTGTCTTGAAAAGTGACGCTCCTGCGTCGCTAAAGCTGCGCTAACAGATGCCTGCGGAAAGCCGATGCAGCGAGCGTCTACGGCGGAAGCTGCCGCTACGACGGGCTACGCCTACGCACAATACCTAGAATAAATTTCCGCAATTCGGTAGAATAGGCAGAGGCTAAACCCAAATACCATCGTCATGGTAAAAACACCTCCACAGCACCGGACAATTCCTCTTTTGGACAATGGCGACAAGCTTACCCGCTATGAATTTGAGCGTCGCTACAACGCCATGACCAACCTGAAAAAAGCCGAATTAATCGAGGGAATTGTCTATATTATGCCTGCGGCTCTACGTTTTAGAAGTCACGGTCAACCTCATGGCTGGATCATTGGTTGGTTGGTTAGTTACGAAGCAGCGACACCTGGCGTAGCTTTGGGAGTTGAACCGACTGTACGCCTGGATTTAGATAACGAACCTCAACCAGATGTAGTTCTCCTGATTACACCTGAAGCTGGCGGTCAAGCGCGACTGAGTGATGATGATTATATTGAAGGTGCGCCAGAGTTAATTGTCGAAATTGCTGCTAGCAGCGTAGCTATTGACCTTCATGCCAAAAAACAAGCTTATCGCCGTAATGGTGTGAAAGAGTATATTGTCTGGCAAGTTCTAGAGCAAAAATTAAGTTGGTTCTATTTAGAACAGGGTGAGTATCTAGAGTTAGCCAGTGATAGTAACGGAATTCTGCGAAGTCGAGTTTTTCCGGGGTTGTGGTTAGCGGTAGCAGAATTATTAGCGGGGAATATGCAGTCAGTGTTGACTGTGTTACAAACAGGCTTGCAATCTCCTGAACACGCAGCATTTGTCCAGCAACTAAAGCCTTGAGTGAGTTTAAAAGTTTAAAGTGCCTAGACGTGACCCATTGTAGATATCGCGTTTGATAAATTATCTAGGATACAGGACTACCAAAGCCCTAAACTATGGGGTAGCTGACTGTACAGTAAGTTATTGTGAATATAAGGCACATTTATGAGCTGTAGCGTAAAGTTTTTCAACATAAACACACATCAGTAGTTATAATTTCCTATATGTTGAAAAAACTCTTAAGATTAGCGTAACAATTACATATTAAGGTAAATATTACGCTTCTCTCACACCGACTAGCTGACAACCACATTAGGAGGACTATCTATGGCGCTTGTACCATTAAGGCTGTTGTTGGATCACGCGGCTGAAAACGGTTACGGCATCCCAGCTTTCAACGTTAATAACTTGGAACAAATTCAGGCGATCCTGAAGGCTGCTGTAGACACAGATAGCCCTGTAATTCTGCAAGCTTCTCGTGGCGCTCGTAACTATGCAGGAGAAAACTTCCTGCGCCATTTGATTTTGGCTGCGGTAGAAACCTATCCTCAGATTCCCATTGTCATGCACCAAGATCATGGCAATGCTCCTTCTACCTGCTACTCAGCAATTAAGAACAACTTCACCAGCGTGATGATGGATGGTTCGCTGGAAGCTGATGCTAAGACCCCCGCAAGCTTCGATTACAACGTCCGTGTTACCAGCGAAGTGGTTAATGTAGCTCATTCTCTGGGTGTCAGCGTTGAAGGCGAACTCGGTTGCTTAGGTTCTCTAGAAACTGGTGCGGGTGAAGCTGAAGATGGTCATGGTTTTGAGGGTACACTCGACCACTCTCAATTGCTGACCGACCCCGACGAAGCTGTAAACTTCGTAGAGCAAACCAAAGTAGATGCTTTGGCTGTAGCTATTGGTACTAGCCACGGTGCTTACAAGTTTACCCGCAAGCCGACTGGCGAAATTTTGGCAATCAGCCGCATTGAAGAAATTCACCGCCGTTTGCCTAACACTCACTTGGTAATGCACGGTTCTTCCTCCGTACCTGAAGATTTAATTGCGCTGATTAACCAGCATGGTGGTGCAATTCCTGAAACTTATGGCGTACCTGTAGAAGAAATTCAAAAAGGTATCAAGAGCGGTGTACGTAAAGTAAACATTGACACCGACAACCGTTTGGCAATTACTGCTGCGGTACGTGAAGCCTTGGCAAAAAATCCCAAGGAATTTGACCCCCGTCACTTCCTCAAGCCTTCTATTACATATATGCAGAAGGTTTGTGCAGAACGCTATCAGCAATTTGGTACTGCTGGTAACGCTAGCAAGATTAAGCAGATTTCTTTAGAAGATTTTGCTGCTAAGTACGCCAAAGGCGAACTTAACGTTGTTACCAAGTCAGCAGCTAAAGTCTAATTTGTCAACCAAATAATTAGGAGCATAGCAGTGCTTTGCTCCTATCAAGCTGGAAATTGTGATTTAAAGAGACATCAACCGGGTAGCACTTTAGTTACCTGGTTTTTTTATTTGTCATTTGTCATTTGTCATTTGGCATTTGTCATTTGTCCCCCTCATCCCCCTCATCCCCAATTCCTATTCTCCCGCTAACCGTATAGCCACACTACCGCCGTGGGCTGGTAAGCCTTCTGCTGTTGCCAGTGTCACAGCTGCTTGGCCGATTGTCTGTAATGCTTGTTGATTACATTCCAAATAAGTAATGCGCTTGAGAAAGTCGTAGACACTTAAACCAGAGGCAAAACGGGCAGAACGGGCGGTTGGTAGCACATGGTTGGGGCCGCCTAAATAATCGCCAATGGCTTCTGGTGTATAGCGTCCCAAAAATACGCTACCAGCACACTTGATTTGGTTGGCAAGCAATTGGGGGTTATCTACACACAATTCTACGTGTTCTGGTGCTAGCTGGTTCAGCAGGGGAATACTTTCTGCTAAATCATTGACAATAATTACTGCCCCATGTTTTTGCCAACTGGCGCTAGCCACTTCTCTAGTAGGCAGGTTCTTCAAAATTTGCTCAACTGCTGCGATCGCTTTTTGGGCGAATATTTCGGAATCGGTAATTAAAATCGATTGGGCACTAGGATCGTGTTCTGCTTGCGATAGTAAATCCCAAGCGATCCAATCTGGATTATTTTTATCATCCGCAACAACGAGAATTTCTGATGGCCCAGCAATACTATCAATTCCTACTGTGCCAAATACTTGGCGTTTAGCTTCGGCAACATAGGCATTACCAGGCCCAACAATTTTATCAACAGGGGCAATACTTTCTGTACCGTATGCTAGAGCTGCGATCGCTTGTGCCCCACCAATACCGTATATTTCTGTTACACCAGCAATTTTAGCTGCTGCCAGTACTGCTGGATTAATCTCACCACGAGGCATTGGCACTGTCATCACAATCCGATCAACGCCGACAATTTTCGCTGGTAGGGCATTCATTAATACCGAACTCGGATAACTAGCGCGTCCCCCAGGAACATAAATCCCTACTTGCATTAGTGCTACCCAATTTAATCCCAGCTTTACCCCGACTGTGTCGGTATAGCCAATATCTTGGGGCAGTTGTTTTTCATGGAACGCCGCAATTCTTTGGGCGGCTAGTTCTAAGGCTGCTTTCACATCAGCCGGACATTGGCCTGCAAGTTCAGCAATAAATCTCTCACTTAAACGCAAAGACTCAGAATTATAATGGTCAAAGCGGCTAGTATACTCCTGAACTGCGGCATCACCACGCACTTTGACATCAGCCAGAATCTCTCGTACTGTCCCGCTAACATCAACAGTTGCTTCCCGGCGATCGTTTACAAGTGCTTTAAATTTGGCAGAAAAATCTTTGTCGGTGATTTGAAGTAGCTGCATGGACAGTATCTTGAATGCGCTAAGGTCAATAATAAATCGAAGTACGATCTATAAGATTTTACCCTAAAAATTAGGGTAATAATTTTTAGGGTAAAATCTAGCTGTAACTTTCTCACTCCAAATTATTTACTCTTTCATTTTTAGAAAATAGCTTTCCAACCTTCTACAGTTCGTTTACCTATTTGGCTATCAACCGCTTCTCCACTTTCTGACAAAAGTCTAATAGTTACGTTTTTAGCAGGTGAGTTTTTGAGAGCAGTTGCTAACTCGTCACTGACTTTAAATGTACCGTTGCTTCCTTCTAAACGAAATACTTGTTCACCGACTTTGATATAAAGGTTAGTAATCTTTAATGTGTTGTTAGAAATCAAACACTCTGGTGCTGCTAACAAGGTATGATAGTATGAGCGATAAGTGCAATTGCGAGCGCTATAAGCTAAAAGAACACGAATGGAGTTGCGGCTCCACAAGCTAATTACCTCAACCCTAGCATTATTATTAAGAAAGTTGCTCCAGAAGTAATTGCGGTCAAAAATACCCACATAATTTCCTTCAAAAGGGTCTTTAATATTTACAGGCTTTGACCAAGGTACATCCATATTTGTACCCAAAGCCGCTGATTTTACTACTGGTAGTTTCGCAGACGCTTTAGCTAGCCGAGGGCTTGACTGCGCCACCACTGACTGGGAAGAAATTATGCTTGTTGTAGCTAAATTCAAAGATGCTAGACTTAATCCTACTACTGCAAGTCTAGTCAAACTCCAAATTATTTGATTGTTACTCTTGGACGGCATTAACATAACTGAATCAAAAACTTAGCTATTAAAATTAGCCGCAAATTAATGATGAGTATTTATCCTTTATGGTTATCACCTTAATTTCCGGATAGATATACTTTTAATATAGCTTCAATTTTTATCAGTGCCGATGCAACCAAATACTCTAAACTAAACTTTACCTAGTTAAAAAATCAGACAGGTAATTTCACTTTTTTTTGACCGCCAGCAAAATAAATCATAAAAATTATCTACTTTGGATATCATCTAGTCAGGTATAAAAATCTCTAAATTTGTCCGTGGATAAATTCTTAAACGCGTATTGTCATTGTTTAAAAGCTGATATTCATCCTTAAAGTAAAATTTATCCTTGAGATAACGTGATTAATTGGCAAAAGTAGAAGATTTAGCCTCAACGCCTAACTTCAAATCCTTGCAAGCCTTCCGGTTCTTCATAGTCAACCACAACATTTTTAACAACAGCTGCTGGAGGGCCGCTGCGACACCAGCGAACCATCTCTTCTACTACTTCACGCCTCCCCTCAAACACTGCTTCCACTTTACTATCGGGGAGATTTCGTACCCAGCCAGCTAATCCCAACTGGCTTGCTGTATCTACTGTGGCGTAGCGATAGCCAACCCCCTGGACTCGGCCCACAATGGAAACATGGGCACGGATTATTTTTGGTACTGGTGTAGGATTCGGCATCGACTGGTCTATGCTTTACCTTTTCCAGTTTACTGGGTTTTTACACAAGGATAAAATCATCCCTAGATTTGGCAGTCTAGCTAGTGAATAGTGATAGATTGTTTTTCTACCAGGATTGCGATCGCAATCTCTAGTCGCCACAATTACCAATTATCCAACGCGTCGATTTAAAATTTCAACTCGCTTATGTCTAATTTGCCACCACTTAATACAGAAACTATTTGGGCAATTCTCAATGAGACAATTGATGATGCAACAGTCAATCAGATAGTATGGCACTACTTAGGTTATCGCTACAACTTATCAACTGGAGAATGGGACAATAGCGAAGTAGCAGCAGAATGGCGGGATGAGTACCCACAACCACCAGATTTCATTGATAGTCGCCCTGCAACAGTCAAATTGACTCGTTCTATACCTAAAGAAAACAAACAAATACTCAAAGAAAAGTTAGGTTTCAAAGGTTACAAAATCGGTGAATTTGGGCCTCGGCAAACTCGTAGGGCAACTGCTGCGAATTGGTTATTTAGTTATATGCATCCAACCAGCAGTAACTTAGGGACTTCCAATTAAAAAAATACCCCAATTGTAGTGGCACGGCACCCAAAGACTTTCGGTGAAACAGATATCTTATCTACGCCGTGCCCTTTCTTGTGTGATAATTTATTTTTTGGAAGTTCCTTAGAGCAAGTTTAACAAGAGTCATAAGTTAATGGTCAATGGTCAACAGTCTAGATTTTTTTGACTTTTGACTCTTGACTTTTGACCACCTCCACGAAAAAAATGTGACACTTGCGTAAGCCTTTAAATAATAATTTAAAAACTAATATTCAATAAATATAAAATTTCTTCCCCTAGATAGAGGAAATAATAAGTTAATTATTTCCTCAGGGCTATTGGCTAAATTAATTGGGGATCAGAAAATACTTTTACCAACATTTTCTACTCCCGATTAAATTATATGGCAAAGCCAATTGAATTTAATTTATTTGCACCTTACAACAAAGGAGCAGCATTAATTGGTTCTTTTTCCGATTGGCAAGAAATACCAATGGAAAAAGGTGATGATGGTTATTTTCGCACTTCTGTTGAACTAGAAGATGGCGCTTATAAATATAAATTCCGTGTACAATCAAATTCATGGTTTTTGGAACCAGAACAGTGGGTTGATGTTACAGACCCTTATGCAACTGATATTGACGAATTAAGTGGTCAAGATAACGGTATTGTCAAAATTAAAGATGGAGTCAGAATTTTTGATACCTACGTTTGGCAACATGATGATAAACATTTACCTGCTGACCAAGAATTAGTAATTTATGAATTGCACGTAGGTGACTTTTCTGGTGGTGAGGATGATCCTTATGCACGCGGAAAGTATAAACACGTTGTTGAAAAATTAGATTATTTGTGTGAATTAGGAATCAACGCCATCGAGTTGATGCCAGTTAAAGAATATCCTGGTGATTATAGTTGGGGTTATAATCCTCGTCACTTCTTTGCACCGGAATCTAGTTATGGTTCTACAGAGGGATTAAAAAATTTAATCGATGAATGCCATGCTAGGGGTATTCGCGTCATTATGGATGGTATTTATAACCATTCAGAAGCTTCTAGCCCATTAACACAAATTGACCATGATTATTGGTATCACCATGCGCCTCGTGACCCTGATAATAGTTGGGGGCCTGAGTTTAACTATGAACTTTATGATGAAAATTTAGAAACCTTTCCTGCACGCAAATTTATCGGTGATACTATTCGATTTTGGATTCAAGAATATCATCTAGATGGTATTCGCTATGATGCAGCGCGCCAAATTGCTAACTACGATTTCATGCACTGGATTGTTCAAGAAGCCAAAAACGCTGCTGGTTCCAAACCATTTTACAATATTGCCGAACACATACCCGAAACTACCAGTATTACAAATGTAGATGGGCCAATGGATGGTTGTTGGCATGACAGTTTCTATCATACAGTTACGGCACACATTTATGGCGACACCTTTGATTTAGAAAATCTCAAGGACGTGATTGATTGTAAGCGTCAAGGCTTTATGGGCGCTACCAACGTGGTAAATTACCTTACTAACCACGATCATAACCATCTGATGGTGGACTTAGGCGATCGCAATATTTTTGATGAAGAAGCATTTAGACGAGTTAAATTAGGAGTTGCTATTCTATTGACTGCTGTTGGTGTGCCTTTAATTTGGATGGGAGAAGAATTCGGAGAGTATAAGCCCAAACAACCTGAATCAGCTAAAATCGATTGGACGCTATTAGGGAATGAGCTAAATTCTAGTTTGTTTGAATACTATAAAGGCTTAGTTAATTTGCGGAAAAATAGTCATGCACTATACACAGAAAATATTGATTTTATTCATGAAAATCCAGAAGCGAAAGTGCTAGCTTACAGTCGTTGGAATGAAGAAGGTTCTCGTGTAGTAGTTGTAGCAAATTTTTCGGAAAACTTCCTCACTGGTTATCAAGTTCCTAATTTTCCTAGTAATGGTACATGGCACGAGTGGACAGGTAATTATGATGTTGAAGCTGGCGACGATGGTATCATGACTGATATCGGCCCTTATGAAGCTAAAGTATTTGTTTGGCAGTAATTGATTACACTGGTACTGAGAAAACGTTTCAAATCCTAACATAAGGGGGGAAATATTGCCCCTCTTTTTATTTAGGTTAATAACCTGAGTTATGAAAAAGATTTATCAGGTCTCATAAAATACATTTAAGTAAAAAATTGGTTAGTTAAAGAGCTTGGTAATTTGAGAGTTCTATGATATTGTGATGTATTTTTCGACTATAAATGTGTATAATTTTTAAGTCTCAATTTAGTAGCATAAATCACAATTTTCGCTCCATGCACCACATATTATTCAACGCCAACATTGAGAATTCTCACGTCCTGTTAACCCCAAACGAAGTAAAAACTAAGTTACCATTAACTAAATTAGCCGAAGAAACAGTTTTGAAATATCGGGAAGAACTAGAACAGATCCTAGATTTTCAAGACAGAAGAAAATTTATAGTTGTTGGCCCTTGCTCAATTCATGATCCAAAAGCAGCACTAGAATATTCCCAAAGACTGAAGATTTTGGCAGATAAAGTCAAAGATAAAATACTTTTAGTTATGCGGGTTTATTTTGAAAAACCCAGAACCACAGTAGGATGGAAAGGATTAATTAATGATCCCGATATGGATGATTCTTTCCATGTAGAAAATGGTTTATTAATTGCTCGTGAATTGCTATTACAAATTGCCGAATTGGGTTTACCTGCTGCTACAGAAGCACTTGACCCCATCATACCCCAGTACATTAGCGAATTAATTGCCTGGTCTGCCATTGGCGCACGCACAACCGAATCACAAACTCACCGAGAAATGGCTAGTGGACTTTCAATGCCTGTGGGTTTTAAAAACGGTACAGATGGTAATATCCAAGTGGCTTTAAATGCCTTGCAATCTGCTAGAACTCCTCACAATTTTTTAGGCATTAATCAAGACGGACAAGTTAGCTTATTTCAAACTAGAGGAAATGCCTATGGTCACGTTATTTTAAGGGGTGGAAATCAACCTAACTTTGATGCAAACAGTGTCCAAATAGTAGAGGAAAATTTGAAAGAAGCAAAATTACCACCAAGAATTGTAATTGATTGTAGTCATGGTAATACGAATAAAGATTATAGATTACAATCTGCGGTGTTGGAAGACGTTATTCAACAAATAGTTGATGGCAATACCTCAATAGTTGGCATGATGCTGGAATCTAATTTGTATGAAGGCAGTCAACCAGTTAATTGTCAGAAAGAAGCGTTAAAATATGGGGTTTCTGTTACAGACAAATGTCTTGGCTGGGAGGAAACAGAAAGAATTATTTTAGCAGCTCATAAAAAGCTAAATTAGTTATCTGTAATCTGTCATTTGTGCAAGATTTTCAATAAAAATATCTGTAATTTGTAGGGTGCGTTAGGCGTTCCGCCTAACGCACCGCTATATTAAATTAAGATAGTGCGTTACACTACCCTGCGGGAACGCTAAAAGCGAACGTTAACACACCCTACTATCGAATGGCACTTACTTAAGCAAAAGTTGCTTTTCAGATCCCCAACTTTTTGAAGAAGTCGAGGATCTAAATCCGTTTAAGTAAGTGACATTCCACCCTACTATCGATGAAACCATCTTTGGCAACTTCGTATAACTACTTCACGTCATTACCTCACAAAATTGTGCCCACTTCTTTCAAATAAACTCGTGTAAATGGTTCATCTTCTCCCAAGGTGTAATCTTCAATTAAACCCTTACGGCTAATAGAAATATTGTCTCCTTTCTTTATTACCACAGTAGAGCCGTCTAATATATCCCTAACTAACATCATCTCAGTCTCAGTAGGGTTATCTAGAACAACCATATTACTACTTTGGTAAAACATCCCATCCTCTTCCAGAATATTGTCTTGATATTCGGCAATTAGTAAATCAAGTTTGGGATTACGTAACAAACTTTGAACATTGCTGTTGTAATCTTTGCTTAAAACTTTTTTCGACCGATTTACAAAAACTCCATCCCGGCAAACAGCACCAACTGTCCACTCAGGATGTTGTAAAAGAATATGGTCTATGGTTTCTTGCAAATCTTGAACTGAGATTTTATTAAAGGTAATAATTGGTATTCTCGCCTCTAGTCCTGACTCAAAAAAGGTTCCTAAAATATGAGAAGGCACATCAACACTATCCCCAACCGCCGGATTAAGATGCATCAAAATACCGGGTGCGGCGTTGATTTCTAAAATGGCAAAGTTACCAGACTTCCAAGACTCAGTAAGACTTTTGGTAATCACATCAATACCAAGACAAGTTAACCGGAAGTGTTGGGCAATGTCTTGTGCCAAAATAATGTTGTCATGATGAACTGTATGCGTGGCATTAATACTCATACCACCAGCTGAGAGATTAGCTACTTTGCGAAGATAAACAGTGCGGTCTTTTTCAATGACGCTATCTAATGTCAAACGCTGTTCTGTGAGATATAATTCCATCGCTTCATCACGCTGGATTTTACTCATTGGGGAAGTTGGTGTATCCCAACGTGCAGGTTTGCGGTTTTCTTGACGAATTAACTCATCAATAGTAGAGTGTCCATCACCAACAACGGAAGCGGGACGACGTTCTGTAGCAGCGACAAATTTGCCATTGACGCACAGCAAGCGGAAATCTGCGCCTGATATGCTTTTCTCCACAATTATCCGCGTTGATTGTTCCTCGGGAATCGCCGCCAGTGCCCTACTATAGGCAGATTCTAGTTCTTCAGAATCTTGTACTTCGGCTGTAACACCAATTCCTTTGTGGCCTACTACAGGTTTAACTGCGACTGGATAGCCGATTTCTCTGGCTACCGCTAAAGCGTCCTTTTCAGTATTGACAATATCACCTTCAGGGACGGGGAAACCCAAGGTTTTTAAGAAAGCTTTGCAGTCATCCTTGCGAGTACTAAAGTCAGAGTCTATATGGCTGTCGCAGTCAAAAGTTGTTGCAATACCGCGAATATGTTTTTTGCCATAGCCGTACTGCGTCAGTCCTTCTTCCCAGAGGTAAAAAGTAGGAATACCTTTTTCGGAAGCTGTCCGCAATAAAGTGTAGACTGTGGGACCACCGTAAACAGATTGCCGAAATCTATTTTGTAAGCGTACTAATTCATCCTCAAACAGGAAATCTGCATCTCGGTTAATAGCCTCAAACCAATCCCAAACAAGGTAGACTACCCCTCTAGTTGTGCGTTCATGTAGGGATTGGATGGCAATACGTACATAATCGGAATTTGGTTGGATACTCCAACGGGTGAGGTGCAAACCCATCTCCAGTTTGCCCACTTCAGACAAAGTTTGGGCAAACAAATGGGCATAGGATTCGTATTCTTGATTGGCTAAAGTTGGGTAGCGATCGCTAATAATTGCAACATAGTCCTCAATGGGCAGTGGTTGTCTATACTCAGTCAAAACAAAATTGAATACTAGGGCCCCTACTTCCAGATAGGGATTCGGTCCCATGTAATGCTTGAACTTGAAAATATCGAATACGTCGGTTTTTCTGGCATTGATGCGGACTGCATCGGTGCTTTTTTCTTGAAGCATTGATAATAAACCTCTAGCTAAACACCCTGAAGTCCGGACGCTGAGTTGCGTTACCCAGACCTATCGATGATCAATTGATTCTGTGTATTGCTGGGGAAGCGATCGCATGGCGACTGTTCAGAGTATAAAACTCCACCCTTACTGGCACAGCCTAACCCTAATGACACACTTTTTCAGCTATCTAAAGGCATAATCAAGTTTTTGCTGTTTTTATTACTCAGTATGGAGTAGACAGAGAAGATTTTTTACAGCAATATGACCCATTAAAAATATAACCTTTGAAAGGTGCGAGCTACTCTCAAATTTTATATACATAGAATACGGATCATAATAGACAGCAAAGTATGAACAACACACAAGTTTCTTTAAGAAATGAAGTTCGGCAACTTGCTGATGAAGCTTTTCACCAAAAACTGATTTCTGGTCATGGTGACGGGCCAGACAGCAAGGAATATCAAATTGTCTACCAGGGTAAACCTCGCCATCTCCCACTTGAACAAGCTCGTTTTTTCTTAATGAACTTGCTTTACAGAAGTCTCGTACAGTAGATGACCTGCATAAAATGTCAAGTTAGAAATCTTTCTGCAAACCTTAGCAGCCAAGCAAAAAATACTTTGAGGTTACCTGAAATTTGATAAAAAAATAATTTTCAAAGCCTCTAGAATATTCTTCTAGAGGCTGACACATTTGCAAAAAAACTACTTAAATAAGGCTTCTAAATTACCTCTAGAAAATCTTAAATATTGTAGAGTGTCAATCAATTTTGGATTTTGGATTTGTGATTTTGGATTGACCTCTCCTTATAAAGAAGCGGCTTGAAAGTCATCGTTTTTTTATTTTTATCTCCATGAATGGAGAGGCTTGAAACCCTTTAAAAGATTTCAAATTTAGATTTTAATCTAAAATCTAAATTTGTTCGGTCAGATGCACAAACAAGGATGTTTTACAACTTAAATAGGGCTGCTATATTGCTCAATTTTAATTAGAGTGTTCCAACAAATAAATGCTCCAAAACCCGTCATTACGTTCGCGTAGCGTCTCGTAGAGAGGAGGCACGACGTTCGCGTAGCGTCTCCGACAGGGGAAGCAATCGCAAGGACTTGGAGACTATGAGATTACTTCACTCCGCTATCGCTGCGTTCGTAATGACAATTGGGCATTTTTTTTACTTGGAGTACTCTTACTTCCGTCAATCTATTGTGGATTTTGTGGAAAGTTACGTGGGCGGCTTTGCCGATTTGAGCAAACTTTCCAAGAGGGATTTTAGATTTATTCCCGAATGAATACGTTCAGCTTTATACATGATTTAAGTTTTAAATTTTGAATTTTCAATTCCAATATTTAAAATTCGCTAAGCCAACGTAGATAATATAGTTTACTTTAATTATTATAAAAATGTATTAAAAAACCTTGTTTCCAAATTTAATTTTTTAATCTATCAAATGGATGATTTTATAGCTGTAATTGTCATGCTTTATTGAAAATACTTAAACAAAATTTTAGGTGAGATCATGGTGGCGAGCGAAATTAAACGGCAGTTAGTGATTATTGGTGGCGCTGAAGATAAAGAAGGTGATTGCCAAATCCTGCGGGAGTTTTTGCGACGTGCGGGAGGTACAAAAGCCCATATCGTCATTATGACAGCAGCGACAGAGCTGCCCAGAGAAGTTGGAGAAAATTATATTAGAGCGTTTGAACGACTGGGCGCAGAAAAAGTTCGTATAATTGATACCGAAACCCGCGATGATGCATCTTCATCAACTGCATTAGAAGCAATTGAAAATGCAACTGGGGTATTTTTTACTGGCGGAGACCAAGCCCGGATTACCAGCATTCTCAAGGGCACTCAACTTGATGAAGCTATTCACAGAAGGTTTTCTGAAGGCGTAGTTATCGCTGGGACAAGTGCTGGCGCTGCGGTAATGCCTGACAAAATGATTGTAGAAGGTGATTCAGAGACCAATCCCCGAATTGAAATTGTTGATATGGGGCCTGGTATGGGCTTTTTACCAGGAGTAGTCATCGACCAACATTTTTCACAGCGCGGTCGTTTGGGACGCTTAATTTCTGCTTTATTACAAGAACCTGCTGACTTAGGATTTGGCATCGACGAAAATACCGCTATGGTAGTTACTGATAACCAAATTGAAGTGATTGGTGAAGGTGCAGTCACAATTGTTGATGAGTCAGAAGCTACACACAACAATATTGACGAAATTTTGAAGGATGAGGCATTAGCAATTTTCGGAGCAAAACTACATATTTTGCCACATGGCTACAAATTTGACTTGAGAACCCGCCAGCCTATTTTACAAAACGCCTCTATTGCAGATTCTTCAGTACCAGTTGGTTCATCAACTATCTAACTTTTAGTAGATGCAGATGAACTAACTTGAGAGTAGATATTTATCCTTTAGCAATGTTTACCTTTTGCCAATCCCCCGACTACCTCGAAGAAGAGGAATAAAAAACTCTTCTTCGAGGTAAGTTAGGGGGATTAATAACATTATCTTTACATCTAAATAAAAAATGTAGTTAGGGCATCAGCCTTTAATAGAAAAGAATTTTTTTATTTAGAATGATTTTTCATATAAATTGAGAAATAAAAATGTCTGCTCCAATTGAATTTAAATTATTTGCTCCTCGTAACACAAAAGCATCATTGATTGGGTCATTCTTAAACTGGCAAGAAATCCCAATGAAAAAAAATGATGATGGTTACTTTCACACAGAATTAGAATTAGAAGACGGAATTTATCAATATAAATTTCGTGTGCAAACCCAAAGCCCCAATTTTGCGCTAGATGAATGGGTAGATGTCATTGACCCTTATGCCACAGATGTTGATGAGCAGCAAAAAGTTGGACTGGTTAAAATTAAAAATAGTACCCGCATTGTTGATAATTACATTTGGCAACACGAAGATATACCTCTGCCAGAAAATCAAGAATTAGTCATATATGAAATGCACGTTGCCGATTTTACTGGCGGTGAAGTGGATAGTGACAAACGAGGACAATATCTAGATGCTATTGAAAAGTTAGATTATCTGCGTGATTTAGGGATTAATGCAGTTGAATTAATGCCAGTAAATGAGTATCCCGGTGATTATAGCTGGGGCTACAAAGTACGCCACTTTTTTGCAACAGAATCTAGCTATGGTTCAACGGCAGATTTAAAGCGGTTAATTGACGAGTGTCATAGTAGAGGTATTCGGGTTTTCATGGATGGAATTTATAACCATACTGATGAAGAATGCCCATTAATGCTGATTGATAGGAACTACTGGTACTATGAAAATATGCATTATCCAGAAGACCCAGGGAATTATTGGGGTCCAGAGTTTAACTACGATAACTATGATCAAGAACTAGATGTTAAACCTGCTTGGAAATACATCGGTGATGTAGTGCGTTTTTGGGTTCAAGAGTATCACATTGATGGCATTCGTTTTGATGCAGTGCGCCAATTAGCTAACTTTGAATTTATGCACTGGCTTGCCCAACAAGCAAAAAAGCATAATGCATCTAAGCCGTTTTATAACATTGCTGAACACATTCCTGATACAAGCAAAGTCACAGCACCAGAGGGGCCACTAGATGCTTGCTGGCATGAAAGTTTTCACTACTTTATAATTCCACATATTTGTGGTGAAAAATTTGAATTAGATCATCTCAAGCAGGTTTTAGCTCCGAGACAGCAAGGTTATAAAACTGCTACGAATGTGATAAATTATTTGGCAACTCACGATCGCGAACATTTATTTAGAGAATTAGGCAACAGAGGTATCTTTGATCAAGCAGCATTTACACGGGCTAAATTAGCTGCTGTACTTTTAATGACAGCGATGGGTATACCAATGTTGTGGATGGGCGAAGAGTTTGGCGAACACAAGCGCAAGAGCGAAAACGTGACTCAGCCTAAGAAAATTGCTTGGCCGTTGTTAGAAAAAGCCGAAAATCGTGATTTATGGGAGTATTACAAACAACTTATTGCCCTCCGCAAACAAAATCCTGCCCTGCAAAGTGACAATATCGACTTTTTCCATGAAGATGCAGATGCTAAACTCCTAGCGTACTTCCGCTGGCATAATCAGGGTTTTGGTGTCGTAGTTGTGGTAAATTTCTCTGAGCAGAATCTAGCTGACTATCAGATTCCAAACTTCCCAACTGTTGGACATTGGCAAGATTGGTTTACTCACAGTGAGGTAGAAGTGGGTAAAGATGGTTTAGTTACAGACCTACAACCTTATACAGCCAAGATATACGTTTGCAACTAGTGCCGAGTTAAAAGACCGCCCACACTTCAGCAAGCTCAGTAACCACAAGGGGCGGCGCATTCACTAAGTACTAATACACTTGGTACTTTGTCCTCACTCAGGACTCAGGACTCCGTACAATGAAGTTGATTCACCCCAGAGCTTGAGGGCTGTGATATTATTAGAGACTGCTGCATAAATTTAGAAAAACTAGAAATTAAATCGATCATGGCTCTGACGCAACAGCGCAAACAAGAACTCATTTCGAGCTATCAAGTTCACGAAACCGATACCGGCTCTGCCGATGTCCAGGTAGCTATGCTCACTGACCGCATCAACCGCCTCAGCGAACATCTACAAGCAAATAAAAAAGACCATTCTTCCCGTAGAGGATTGTTGAAGTTGATTGGTCATCGCAAGCGCCTGCTTTCCTACATCCAAAAGGACAGTCGGGAAAAATATCAAGCTTTAATTGCTCGCCTTGGGATTCGTGGTTAAGGATAACGCTTATGTCTGCTGAAGAATCGGAACGCAGCCGCTTACCTTTTGAACCGAACAAAAAGCACCAAAAACCAGCCAAAGCTAAAAGTCAACCATCAGCACAGCCAAAAGCATTTGAGGGAAAGACAAACAAGCAGCCACCCTTTAACAAAGAGGAAATGGCAATCCCGAAAGTTGTTAGCCAACGGATGATTCGACGAGTAGCTGCATTCTGCGGCATACCAACAGCTTTGGGCATTTGCATTTTGATTGCTAGCTATCTACTGGCCATTTATACCGACATCAAACTACCTCCCATCGCCGTGTTATTGGTCAACATGGGACTATTTGGTTTAGGGGTAATAGGGATCACATACGGCGTTCTTTCTGCCTCTTGGGATGAAGACAGAGTTGGTAGTTGGCTAGGTTTGGGTGAGTTCGGCACCAATTGGGGACGCATGATGGCGGTTTGGCGCGAAACTCGGCAAAATAAGGTTTAATTTTTAGCGCTCAGGTATAAGAAAACTGTAATATTGGGTAGATTTTAGAGTATATGTTGGAGTTAAAATTGAATATCTTCAACATTGCTAATTAAAAATTTATGATTTTTTTTACCCCCAATATTCAGTAACAGAATCACTGAGCGCTATATTTTTTTATATAGATATTTTTGCTTAACCATTCAATATTAAAAGGTTACACCCCTAAGAGTATTTTTATACAAAAGTATTAGGTAGGGGAGCCACTGCGTTGAGCGGGTTTCCCCCGTTGTAGCAAGTGGCGTTGTGTTACTGCAATGAAAAGATTTGGAACCTAGAGTTAAATATAAATTCTGCCGTAACGCACCTTCTTTACAGGAATAGTTTACATAGCACTTGTATTAATTCTATAAACTGAGTTTACTCACTCAAGATTCTATTTATAAACAACTCAACTAATTAGGGAATTTAATCATGATTGTCGTAATGAAAATCGGTTCCCCAGAAGCAGAAATCAATCGCATTAACGATGAATTGACTAGCTGGGGGCTGACTCCAGAAAAAATTGTTGGTAAGCACAAAGTAGTGATTGGTTTGGTAGGTGAGACTGCTGACCTAGACCCGCTACAAATTCAGGAAGTTAGTCCTTGGATTGAGCAAGTTTTGCGCGTAGAGTTGCCATATAAACGGGCTAGTCGTCAGTATCGTCATGGAGAAGCTTCTGATGTGGTCGTTAACACTCCTGATGGCCCAATTGTATTTGGCGAACATCACCCTGTGGTAGTGGTTGCTGGCCCCTGCTCCGTAGAAAATGAAGACATGATTATTGAGACGGCACAGCGCGTTAAAGCATCTGGAGCCAAGTTTTTGCGTGGTGGTGCATACAAACCCCGAACTTCGCCTTATGCTTTCCAAGGACACGGCGAGAGTGCTTTGGAATTATTGGCAAAGGCGAGGGAAGTCAGCGGACTAGGCGTGATTACAGAAGTGATGGATGCGGCTGACCTGGATAAAATCGCGGAAGTTGCCGATATGATCCAGGTAGGCGCAAGAAATATGCAGAATTTCTCTCTGCTCAAAAAAGTGGGGGCGCAATCCAAACCTGTGCTACTAAAGCGAGGTATGGCAGCTACGATAGAAGATTGGTTAATGGCTGCTGAGTATGTTTTAGCGGCGGGAAATCCGAATGTAATTTTATGTGAGCGAGGAATTCGCACCTTTGACCGCCAGTACACTCGCAATACCCTGGATTTATCGGTAGTGCCAGTTTTACGGAAGCTAACTCACCTACCAATTATGATTGACCCCAGTCACGGCACAGGTTGGTCTGAGTTTGTTCCTTCTATGGCAATGGCCGCGATCGCATCTGGTACTGATTCTCTTATGATTGAGGTTCACCCCAACCCGAAAAAAGCTTTGTCAGATGGGCCGCAATCTCTTACACCAGGTGCTTTTGACCAATTGATGCAAGAATTAGGCGTTATTGGCAAGGCTGTAGGACGTTGGGAGTCGGCTACAGTTGCATTAGCCTAGGGGATTGGGGAGCAGGGAGCAGAGGGGATGAGGAAGAAATAAATCTTGACCCTTGACTCTTGAGTACAGACGCGATTAATCGCGTCTCTCCGACTCTTGACCCTTGACAAATTTCGCTTATTTCTCCGCTAAAATCGCGTAAATTTCCCGTTTCGCATTCTCTAGAAGCTCTCGTACTCGATTCATTCGCTCTACATTGCCACTACGCGCCACCTGTACCACAGCACCAGCTAGTTCTGTGGCTGCGTTCCGCAGCTCCATAAACTCTTGGGGCTTACCTGACATAAAGCTTTTGAAGACTTCCCACGGAGAGTCTGAAGTTTCCTGCTGGGTACGCTCTGCTAAGAGTTGTCTGCCCTCATCTGTAATTGTATAAATTCGCTTACCGCCTTCCTGGGCGCTTCGCAAATAGCCACCTTCTTCAAGCATCTGGAGTGTGGGATACACTGAGCCTGGACTAAGACGGCGGAAACCCCCATAACGGCTTTCCATCTCTTTAATTAGGTCATAACCATGACTAGGATGCTCGGATAACAATTCCAGCAGGATGAATTTAATATCACCTCGGCGATTTCGGTATTCATCTTTCCAGGCACCACCAAACACTTCATTGCCAAAGTGCTGCTCATGATGTTTACCATGATGCTTGCCATGCTGGAAATAAGAACTTACAAGCCTTAAGTCGTCTTCACTGACTCCAGCCCATGCAGGTACTGGAAAACGGGAACGAAAGTGTCTAAACATAAGTAAATTTCAAATCAACTTTCTCTACTATACGATATATCGCGATGTATTGCGATATATCGGAATAGAATTTAGCTGATTTTCGACAATCTGTTGTCTTGAAAAAAGTAATAGGAACTAGGGATGAGAAATTGAGAACAAAAACAAATAAAAATGAGCAAAATATATATAAATGCTTTTATTCTCATCCTTAAACCTCTTTAATCGTATTAATCGCTGTTTTGAGCCAATCTATATAAGTTTGTTCTCGTCGGATTACCAACTCTAAGACGAGACGTTGCATAGTTTGCTCACGATTTGTACACTGTTCACCCAGTGTCGGCAGTTGAATATTTTCACACTCAGCCAGTTTTTGACTGCGTGCAGCTAGCTGCTGTTCTAGCAGTTGAGTAATGGCTGAATTTGGTAATTGTGCAGCGAAAAATAATTGCGCGAGCAAAGGTTCTCGTACTGTAGGTAAAGGCTGATGACATTGTAGCCAGCGGCTAAATTCGGCTTTTCCAGCTTCAGTTACAGAATATACCTTACGGTTAGGGCGATCGCTTTGAATCTCAACGCAACAACTAGTCCAACCCTGCTCAACCAGCTTATCGAGGGTTCTGTAAATCTGTGCTTGATCTGCGGGCCATAAGTGAGCAACACATTGATCAAAGCAACTGTTTTTGAGGTCGTAACCTGTCATTTCTTGTTGCTGAAGCAGTCCTAGAATTGTGTGGGCTAGTGACATGGACGGTTTTCCGAAGGTTAAGTAGGGAAAGTTCTATCTGTGATTTTTTATATAATCTTATGCTAATATAGGACTAGTCAGATATAAGAACTAGATTATAAAGATAATCTTTCTGTTCCAGAGCAAAAAGGGACTAGTACAGTACGGCGTAAATAAACAGACCATTAAAAATGACACAAAAGCCCGGAATACAATTATGCGTGACTTTTGACTTTTGACTTCCGCCTTGCGGTACTAGGGCGTGTTTTCAAGACAGTCAATCATGGGAAAAACCCACAACCAAGGATGAAAATCCTTCTTCCCTAGTCCCTAGCCTCTAGTCCCTAGTCCTTTCATGCCTTGTAAGTACTGACTCAGGCGATGTGAAAGCGGGAAAATATCATCCCAAGGAGGAGATGAATGACGACTCAAATACAAACAATCCGAACAGTCGCAGGAATTATTAATAGCGTGCAAACCCTAGAGGGTGAAGGGATGCTTGTGCGTCGTCCATTTCCAAAGAGTAGCTTTGGCGATTTTGACCCGTTTCTCCTCCTAGATGAATTTGGCCCAGTTGATGTTGAACCTGGTGCGGCAAAGGGAGCGCCAGATCATCCGCATAGAGGCTTTGAGACAGTCTCCTATATTTTGGAAGGCTGCTTTGAACACAAAGATTCTCAAGGAAATGCCGGAAAACTTAATGCAGGTGATGTGCAGTGGATGACAGCCGGAGCAGGTGTTGTGCATTCGGAAATGCCAGAGCGAGAATTTGCTCGGATCGGCGGACGGATTCATGGGCTGCAACTTTGGGTGAATTTACCTGGGCGTGACAAAATGATGAAGCCGCGCTATCAGGAAATTCCGGCAGAGCGCATCCCGAAGGCTCAAACAAATGATGGCTTGGTGAGTGTAAAAGTGATAGTAGGAGAAGCACTAGGAGCGAAATCTACCATCCAAACGCAAACTCCGATTATATACCTACACTTTACACTTCAACCGGGAGCGATCGCAGTTCAACCCGTGCCAGAAGCATACAATGCTTTTACATATGTAGTTGAAGGAGAAGGCTTGTTTGGTGCAGAAAAAGAGCGTGCGACAGATGGGCAGATGGTATTGTTTGCACAAGACGGTGAGGAAGTAGTTATTGCTAATCCATCAAACGCAAAATCATCATTAGATGTGCTGCTCATCGCTGGTGTACCTCTGAACGAACCAGTAGTTCGCTACGGCCCCTTTGTCATGAATACTCAAGCCGAAATTATTCAAGCAATTGAAGACTATCGTAACGGGAGGATGGGTTCCATTGACTTCTAACATACTTCTACAACGGATAAATCAACAGCAATTTTTACGTAATTTGCGAAACAAATTTCTTAGCCTCCACTCCTGTTTGCTACAAACAGAACGCATCGCCTACGAACAGGTACGTGGAAGAGTAACGAGTGCAGAACTCCTGCGACTCGTCATCGATGATGAACAATTTGCTTGGCTACATCGCATTTCTGAGCTGGTTGTGCAAATCGATGAAATGCTAGCAGCAGATGAACCTATATCGCTAGACGATATCCAAAATCTGATTACTCATGCCCAGAGGCTGATTGTACCTTCAGAGTTGGGTAATGCTTTTGCCAAAAAGTATTATGCTGCTCTCCAGAGTGAACCTAGTGTTGTGATGGCACACGCAGATTTATCACAGCTACTAGCATCTAAAATAAGTTAGGACTAAAGCTGCGTGTCACACCCAATGAAAAACTCCATCTCCTTGTGGGTGGAGTTTTTGGGTATGGGGCATGGGTAAGAGTTACCAAAATCCTTTGAGTCCCAAAATAAAATACCCGCCCCTTCATGTCAGAAAGGACGGGTATTTCATGTATTCAAGTTTACTTACAGCCAAATTTTTCTCTTGGGAGAAGTATTGAAATTAACGCCGTCTACCGCCAAAAGAAGGTGCGCGACGGCCAGAACGACCCCCACTGCCGAAACTACTACCGCTAGGATTACTTCTGGGCGATCTAGAACTATTAGAAGGTCTGAGCTGACTACCACCAAACCCAGAACCACTAGGACGGTTACCCGTATTGGTACGACTGGGCGTACTGCGTACTGTTGAGCCGCTAGGATATGTTCTTCTGATTGTCCCCGTACTGCGGAAGGCTGTGCGATTTCTCACCGCTGCTGGTGGCTCATTGTAGCGACTGCGGTAGCTAGAAACCGCTTGGTCATAGTTGCTACCATATCCACCATAGCCATTTAAAACTCTTCCAGATTGATAGACAGGGGGTACATAGTACTGAGGTCTAAACAATAGACTACCAAGCGCCTGACCTGCTAGATTACCAGCCACCGCGCCTGCAAAAGGTACCCAGAAGCTATTTTCCTGGCGGACTACGACCGTTTCCTGTTTTCCTGTTTGGGGATTAGTTTGTTGTTGGGTGACATTGTGGACATACTCAATTTTAAAATCCTCAGTTAAATAGAGGCTGGGCTGGCCATTTTCCACCTTGAGATAGGTTTTTTTACCTTCCTTAATTTCCTCGTCTGTCAGCCGTGCCATTTGCAAATTTTCGCTGACAAACGTTGGGGGTTTACTGTTAATTAAAAACAGCGTATACTCCCCAGAACCATCATCATAAGTTGCTTGTTGTACTTGATACTGCCCATCACTCAGCTTGGTAGCCGCAGAGTTTTGGCTAACATTCCTCGCTGGTGGTGTAGTTTCGTTTGAGCCGCCACAAGCGACAGATGTCAAACATAAACTCATGGCTAATACCACGACTGTAAATCTACGCAGTATGTTCATAATCATTGCACTAGTATCCTTATATGAGCTTAACAATTTCTCACTGCTCTTAGTAAGTACGGACTACCCAACCGATGGACTGGAGATTGGGGATTGGGGACAAGGGGGATGAGGGAGATGAGCGGGAATAACTTTTGACCTTTGAGACGCGATTAATCGCGTCTCTCCGACCTTAACTCTTAACCAATGACAAAGCGCAAAGTCGAGCCACTGCGTTCCTGAGCCACACCCGTGCGGAGAGAAGTTTGATCGGAGGTTTCCTCCGATCAAAGCTTCGGAGGGTTCCAAGAGTTGAGGGGAGTGGCGTGTCGCCCTGCGTCGGAAAGCATGTGGCGTTGAGCGGAGGTTTCCTCCGAACAGACGGCAGTTCCTTTAAGCGGGGGAACCCCGCCACCGGACTGCCTCAACTTTGTAAGAATGCCAAACACCAAATACCAACTTACAAAGGAATTAATTCTGGATAATATTGCAACAGCTGATCGTTAGTGAGTTCATCGCCTAACTGTGCTGGGGAGAAATGTACCTGAACTGCCTGGAGTTTGTTTTGGTAGTGCAAATTAATTAAGGCTTTTAAACCTTCTTTCAAAGCTTGAACATTGGACAAGTCAGTTTCTAATTGTGATACTTCTCCTGTAAAAGCCACTGTAATCATGACAATAATGTTGCGTGTTACAGGTATAGATAAAGGGTCATTGACTCCAGAATCAGGACTTAAATCGAGGTCAGCACCATATCTGGCAGCTGAGTCACTAAATAATTCATTTACATAATCTCCGGCTTCGCCTTCGTCCCAAAATACATCACCTTCATTAGCAGCAGAAAGCCAGTATTCGTCATAGCGCAACAAAGTTTCACTAATTTCTACCAAGCCTTCTCCCAAAACTTGTAAGTCCCCATCTGCATCAATTGCTTCCCTCGCAGCACGATTAAACACCCCTAAAATTGGTGCGACATCAGACCCACCTAAATGCAAAAATAGACGACAGACAACATAGCGAGTCCGTCCTATCATTTTATTAAAAGTATCCCGCATTTTTTTCCTCCACAAATTTATCAGTTATTAGTTAAGAGTTATTTTACTGATAATTTTTCAGTGTTCAATGTAATGAAAACTTTTAACAAAATCTATAACCATATTTAACGAAGGTAAGATATTTTGAGCAGCTTCATTGGACATCTTATCAAAGAATGCAGCATTGGCATCGGACTGATTAATAAATCGTTTACCGAAAGAGGGGTGATCGTGCAAAATCAGAGTTTGGGCACTAGAATTTGTTAATATTGTCTGGGTAGGAGTTTTAAAGAAGTTTAATTTTGCTGCTAACTCCAGAATTTTTTGCATCTCTCTAATTGTCTGGGAATGATTCTTAGCTTCCGCGATCGCGGCCTTTAATTGCCTCACCCGATGGGATGTGTTTAGACCCATGTGAGATAGATTTTCGGTCTTGATCATATCCACCACCTTGTCAATATTTTGTTGTGTAGTGGTGGCATCCTGAAATGGCAGAATCGCAATATAAGCAATAGGTAATAATTCTTCGTCGCGATCCACTCGGAATGTGAAAACAGTGCGGCGACGGCCGATGTCCATAGTGGGCGGTTGTTTCAGCCTGCGGTAGTGGCGAGAAATTTGATAATAAGCACCAGCTAGGGCAAAGTTGGCTTCATGTTCTAGGGCAGCATCAACGATAATCCTGATAGTCGGTGCAGTTTCATTAAAAAATTCGCCTGGATCTTCAGAGTTGAACTTTTGAATGATGGAGCGATCGCCTGCGGCAGAGAGGTCAACCCATTCACAAATTATACCTTCGGTTTTTAAACCAAACCTGGAAGTAGCATAAAGTTTTGCCCCAGTTAACGTTGCGCCTGTTAAGTCGGCTCCTATCCATTCCGCCTTAATTAATTTTGCCTGAGTTAGATTGGCGTGTACTAAACTGGTATTTGTTAAATTAGCATTGCTGAAGTCTGCCCCACTCAGGTTTGCACCACTTAATTTAGCGCCGCTTAAATCAGCCCAGCTGAGATTGGCACCACTTAAATCTGCCCACCGAAGATTGGCTCCGCTTAAATCTGCCCCACTCAGGTTTGCACGATTAAAATTTGCTTGTTTAAGTTCAGCATCTCGCAAATTTGCGCCACTGAAATCTGCACGCACCAAATCGCTGGATTGGAGATTTACCATTTCTAAGTTGGCTCCCTGACAACAAGCGCCTCGTAAGCTAGCCTCACTTAAGTTGGCACAACGGAGATTCGCTTGTCGGAGTGTCGCTTCTCTGAGGTCGGCGCTGTTGAGGTTAGCTTCAAATAGATCTGCGCCACTGAGGTCTGCACGAATTAACTCAGTGCGAACTAATGAGGCTTCTTTAAGTTGGGCATGATTAAGGTTTGCTCGAATTAAATTAGAAACATTGAGATTAGCGTTATTTAAGATCGCTTTGGTTAGGTTGACACCACTTAATCTAGCGACATTCAAAGTGGCATTGCTCAAGTTAGCTTGACTGAGATTCGCACCACTTAAATTAACTACATTCAAATTGGCTTGACTAAGATTGACACCACTGAGTTTAACACCACTTAAGTTAGCTTCAGAGAGGTCAACACCAGTAAAATCAAAAACTCCGGCGGCGTATTTTTCCAGTAATTCTTCTATAGTCATAAATGCTACCCCTGAGATGCCAACTTTAATAGTTGGTAAAGTATTCAGAAAATATGTAAAAGATAGACTAACAAAATCAAAAATGAAAATAGGGATTTTGGGACTCGGACTGATTGGTGGATCTTTGGGTTTTGATTTGCGATCGCAAGGACATGATGTTTTAGGAGTTAGTCGGCGTGAATCAACCTGTCAAAAGGCAATAGATCTGGGTAGCGTTGATCGGGCCTCGGTGGATCTGAGTCTCTTTGCTACGGCAGACGTTGTATTTATTTGTACACCTATAGCTCTTATTGTTCCCCAAATTCAGCAGTTAATTGAGCATTTGTCTGCTGCTACGATCGTCACTGATGTCGGTTCGGTAAAAGCGCCCATAGTTAATGCCATTGCTCCCCTGTGGGAAAATTTTGTTGGCGGTCACCCAATGGCAGGAACAGCAGATAGTGGTATTGAAGCAGCACAACGGCATTTATTTGTTGATCGCCCTTATGTACTGACACCAATAAAGACAACTCCACCCAAAGCAATTTCAGTAGTAGAAGAAATTGTGCGATCGCTTGGGTCTAAAATCTACCATTGTCAGCCAGAACAACATGACCGTGCTGTCAGTTGGATTTCCCATTTACCTGTAATGGTTAGCGCTTCCTTAATTGCAGCTTGTATAGGTGAAACTGACTCCACAGTTTTACAACTAGCCCAAAATTTAGCTAGTTCCGGTTTTCGCGATACCAGTCGCGTTGGTGGCGGAAATCCAGAATTGGGCGTGATGATGGCCCAGTTTAATCAGCAAGCATTGCTGGGTTCACTACAACAATATCGCCATCAGCTTGATGAAGTGATTCATTTAATTGAGCAAGAAAATTGGAAAGAATTGGAGGGGAGGTTGCAGTCAACTCAAAAAGCGCGACCAGAATTTGTTGAATAAGGGTCAACCCCCTGCGGGGGAATTCAAAATTCAAAATTCAAAATTAATAACCCCACAAATGAATCCGGGGCTTGTAACTCTATTAAATTTTAGATTGTGACTGAGCTTGCCTAATACCAATTCTTCAAAATAAAGCTACACATGGACAGCAGGGGGGCAGAGGGCAGGGAGCAGGGGGAGAATTATCTGTAGCAAGGATTTAGAGAAATGGTATAAGTTGGCCCCCAGACAATACAGTTCAGTTAAGAAAATTAATCAACAACAAAGCCAAAAAACTAGTTACTCAAC
>JAVRCF010000017.1:0-63910 GCA_034530935.1 Aulosira sp. DedQUE10
TTATTGCATCTATTGCCAGAAGGCAATATATTTTAGAGGCACTATCTGTAGCCTCATTTTAAAGAATTGGTATTACACAGCTGTAACTTGCATCATCAGAAACAGGCTGTTGCTACAACGCAGTATCCCAACGCATTCATTGAATTTAATTATGAGCGTAAGCTATTGTACTGAGGAGGGCGTTTTCTGCTTGTCGTGAATCTAACCGAGTATGCTGCACCACAATCGGCACATCTGACTGAATAACACTAGCAAAATCAGTATCGTGAGGAATTGGTTCTGGGTCTTTCAGGTCATTAAATCGAATATGTTTTGTCCGTCGTGCGGGAACTGTGACTTGGTAAGCACCTACAGGTTCTCTATCGCTATAGTAAACCGTGATTTCTACATGAGCATCTTGATCACCAGTATTTAAAATACACACCGTTTCATGACTAATAAACTGGGGTTCTGGCCCATTACTATAAGCAGGAATGTAACCTTCAGCGATTGCCCAGCAAGTACGTCCAATTGACTGACTCATTCTACTACTCCTCCTGGTGCTAAAGAGCTTATGCTACTTGTGTAGCACATTGATGATCTTGCCGCTATGTATCTAAGCTACAAGATCAAAATGAGCAAAAAGTGACAAAAAAGTGGTTCTATTCAGCACAGAACCACTCAAAATTTTGTAAAACCCTTATCAACTAGCGGGCCATACCTTGAGCAGAAACAGCATCAATGGGTTTCATGAGGTACAGCTTGAGCATATGCCAACCCATAGAGGTGTAAATTGGCAACTTCTGCAAGAATTGCAGGAATTTAGGAGTTTTGGAGTTTGCGATCGCACTCAATTTTGCCATCTTATCGACACAAATGTCCAAGCGTTGATAAAACTCTGGATTCTCAACATCCAGCATCAACGGGAAAACTCGTCCTGCGGTTTCATTGGTCTTTTTGATGACATAGATGTCGTATTCCCGTGCATCCAATCCCAGAGACGCATAAAAGTCTTTACGTTGGATGTCGTTAAGATACATTGTGACAAACACTGACAACAGGAAGAAGCGACTCCATAACTTCGCCTTCCAATCATTCAACATTTGTGGTTGGGATTGCATGACTGCATCAAAGAAATCACCATGACGGTTTTCGTCTTGACACCAGTTTTCAAAGAATCGGAAAATCGGATAAATCTGGTCTTCTGGATGTGCTTGTAAGTGACGATAAATGGTGATATAACGCCAATAACCTATTTTTTCTGAAAGATATGTGGCGTAGAAGATAAATTTCGGCTTAAAGAAAGTATAATCGCGGCTCTTAGTCAAAAACCCTAAATCTAGGGAGAGATTAAAGTCTGACATCGCTTTGTTCAAAAAGCCAGCATGACGGGCTTCATCCCGTGACATCAAGTTAAAGCACTCGGCTAAAACTGGGCTTTTGTCTTTCAAGCGGCGGCCGAGTTCTTTGTACAGCAAAAACCCGGAAAACTCAGCTGTACAGGAGCGCTCTAAAAATTCAACGAATAAACGGCGAGTTTCCCCATCAATATGATCCCAGGATTGTTCAAACTCGGCATCCCGAACAAAATGATGGCGGTTGTAATCAGCACGAAACTCTTCGAGAATGGCTTGTAACTCGTCTTCGTTGACGGAGATATCCATCCGCGCCATTTCATCAAAGTCGGTGGTGTAAAACCGGGGTGTTAAAAGTGTTTCTTTTGCCGGGACTTTAATCCCTGGACGCAATTCTTCAAAGCCTGGTTTTTTTAGGGAATCTACCATTTTTTGATTTCTCTTCTGTCTTTATTATCTTAAGTACACCAGAAAGCCCAATATCAGACTTTTTCAAGGCGTAACTAGACTAAATTGACACTCTCCCATAGGTTCTGTCCGAGGAGATTTCTCTCTAAACCTAGAGTAGAGTCTATAATTCGCAATCCATAATTGAGGTTTTCCTTACGAATTACGAATTATCAATTACAAATTATATTATTGGTGACGTACTCCCACACTGATTGCAAGCAATAGAGTGTGGGCTTCTCAGCGACTCCCGGTATCCCGTCGGACATTAACTGAGCTTTGTTTTAAGTCCACGAGACGCCCCTCCGCAGACTATGCAATTTCTTACCTTGTACTCTGCCCGAATCAGCTAAATCCTCCAGCTTGTAAGCAGAGGATACAGCACCTATGACTAAGGCTGATAAAGTTCAGTCTATCAAGGTACAGGCTGAAAATTTGTAGATAAAACATTAAGAGTTGCAACAATAGTTATATATTTTGCGGAATCCCCGATTCTGAATTGGGAGTCAGCTAACACCTCTATCGAAGATAGGGCATGGGGTGTAGATTATGAGCAAGGTATATTTCATGCTTTGTTGTGAGCGAAAAGCCGATCGCAGTTTTAGTATGAAACAAAACAGCCTCACAAAACCGTCTTCAAGAACAAGCGCGAATCCAAGGGGATGAAAACAACATGAATGTTGACAAAAACACCAACCAAGACCGTTTTCTTGTTTCTTACATTCTTTGTGGAGTTGGGTTTTTCGGCTTGGGAGGGCTGCACCGTATATACAACGGCAAAATAGGGACAGGCTTGTTGTGGCTGTGTACTTTTGGTTTCTTGTACATTGGGCAGTTCGTGGATCTGTTCCTCATCCCTGGCATGATTGACGAATATGATCTGAAACTGAGGGGTAGAGTCGGTTTATCTCCCTTGGGTGTACCACTTAATCAATCTGCGATCGCCTCTCAAGTTTACCGTCCCACTGGTAACCAACTCATGGTTAAACTGATTGAAGCAGCAGAAAAAAATGGTGGCTATCTCACTGTTACTAAAGGTGTGAAAGCCACAGGAGCCAGCTTTGCACAAGTGGAAGCTGCACTAAAGGAGATGTTTAAATCAGGTTACGTCAAAATAGATAACGACCCCATAACTGGAGCCGTTACCTACCATTTCCATGAACTCTAGAAGAGGGGCTAGGGGCTAAGGGCTAGTACTGCAAGGCGGAGGGGACGGAAACCGACACCGCAACGCCAGTTCGCTCAACTCTTGGAACCGCCCGAAGTTTTGTGGACGGAAACCGTCCCCACAAACTTCTCTCCGCACACGACTGGCTCAACTTTGCGCTATTTACGCCGTACTGTACTAGGGACTAGAGAAGAGAGATTTTTATATTTGCTTGTGGGTTTTTTCAGTAATTGACTGTCTGGCATTTTGTCATTTGTTCCTTGTCTAAAAACAAATGACAAATGACCAATGCCAAATGACAAATGACTAATTTCTACCTAGCCACTTTTGACCGTTCAGGCGCTGCACTAAACCATATACCAGTAAGTCCAGAGTAATTTTACGTTCATCAATTAAGAAGGACTCAAGTGTGCTAGGTTTTTTACCTTCATTACAAGAAAATCCTTTTTTTCCTTGAATATCTTCATCAGGAAAATAAAGATTAAACTGGCGCAAACCATTTTGCCAACTGCCGATAAGTTGGTAGCATTCCTCGCCTGATTCAAAACCAGTGATAGAAAGCTTCTGTTTCGCAAAAGACAACTGTAAATCAGGTACACCCTGCTGAGTAATTGCCGTTTGCACAGCTGGCAAGTAGTATTCCTGGATGAACTCTACAAATGGCTTATCTTCAACAGCTGGGGCTTTTTCTTTTTTGGCTGCGGCGGCTTTAGCTGCGGGTTTCTCTGCTGCATCTGCTTTAGCAGCTGGTTTCTCTCGCTTAGGAGGTGCAGTGGTAGTCTTGGCAGCATTGGGGTTAGTTTCTGGATTTGCTGCTTTGGGGTCTGGCGTGTTGGCAGTAGGGAGGTCTGTCGCTACTGGTTCGCTGGTGCTGGGAGCGTGTTCTTCAGCAACACTGGGGGCTTGTTGATCAACAGTGCTGGGAGCTACCTCTCCCGCTTCATTATGATTGGTTGGGTCTGCCATTGCTCAGGTCAATCCTTTATCTAGCTTTCAGAGCGATCGCTCACCTTATGGTATTAGTTATTTTTATTTTGGCATAGGAGAGCATAGCTATAGCTAGCAAAAACCTGAGTTCGGGTTAAGCTGATTGGGGTAAAAGCCATTCCATTTGAAGGCTAGGTTTCTTAGGTTGATGGCAATAAGCGATTAATCCACACAGAACATTAACGCAAAAATTAACGGGACTTCGGTGCCTTGAATGTTCAACCTAGGAAATATTTTTGAGTTGGTCGTTAATGGTCTCAATAACCCTTGCGCTTACGGGATAAGAGCTTGCCGTGAAGACGCAAGAGAAAAGTTTTTCATATTGCGGCGGGGTTTAGCAAAAAATTGAATTCCGAAGTCTTCTAAAAGTTGAGAAGCCAGTTTTTGAGAGACATAACCCCGGGGAGCAAATATTTTGCCAAAAAGATGACTCAGTCAATCGGGGACTGGTTGACGGTCATCAATATTACCAGGAGTTAGGATTACATTTAAGAGTTGTCCAAGCTCATTGACCACGATGTGAAGCTTAAAACCAAAAAACCAATCTACAGAAGTCTTGCCACGGGAGGCTAAACCTTTAAAAACGCGATGCCGAAAAATTTGCCGATTATGGCATTTCAAGCATGTTGAATCGATAAAACTGGTACCCGTACATTGCCCAAAACAATGCTTGAGGTAAACGCACGCGTAGCGTCTCGCACAGAAGTATGCCAGGAGAGAAGGAAGGCAAGGGAAATAGGTAATTTAAAATTAAGAAATCTAATTAACCCTTGACTTTTGACCCTTGAATAAATCACCTGTAAAGATGTAAGCAATTCAGAATAACTACTTAAATGGCATTTTTTATATCATTGGCTAATTCATCAATTCTAGATTGCGTTGTGTTCCAAGAACACACAAAACGGACTCCGCCCACGCCAATAAATGTATAAAATTGCCAGCGTTTTTCTTTTAAAATTTGAATGGTGTGTTCAGGTAGTTTGGCAAAAACAGCATTGGCTTCTCTCGGAAACATCATTTCAACACCATCGATATTTATTAATTTATTTTCCAAATATTCAGCACATTGATTTGCGTGGCGCGCATTTTTCAACCATGCGCCAGTTTCTAGTAAACCTAACCAAGGAGCCGAAATAAATCGCATTTTTGAGGCTAATTGACCTGCTTGTTTACAGCGATAGTCAAAATCTTCTGCTAAAGCTTTATTGAAGAAAATAATCGCTTCTCCTAAAGCCATACCATTCTTTGTGCCGCAAAAACATAATACATCTACACCACTCTGCCAAGAAATTTTCGCAGGGGTTTTATTCATAGAAGCAACTGCATTTGCAAAGCGTGCGCCATCCATGTGAATTTTTAAGTTATACTTGCCAGCAGTTTCTTTAATTGCCGCCAGTTCATCCAAGGAATATAAAGTACCTACTTCAGTGGATTGGGTAATACTAATAACTTTCGGCTTAGGGTAATGAATATCAGTGCGCCTAGTTACTAGTGCTTCTATAGCCTGTGGTGTTAATTTGCCATATTCCCCTTTAGCTAGTAGTAACTTAGAACCATTAGAGGCAAACTCTGGTGCGCCACATTCATCGGTTTCAATGTGGGATGTTTCATGACAAATGACGCTGTGATATGACTGACAAAGTGCAGCTAAAGATAGAGAATTTGCTGCTGTACCGTTAAAAGCAAAAAATACTTCACAATCAATTTCAAATAAGTCACGAAAATAATCTGTTGCTTTTTGTGTCCATTCATCATTACCATAAGCTGGGGCGCTGCCTTGATTGGCTTTAATCATGTATTCTAGAGCTTCTGGACAAATTCCAGAGTTATTATCACTAGCAAACTGTTCTAATTGATTATTCATAATTTTTAGTTCTATCTTTAATACTTGAATAGGCTTGATTGCAAAATATCTCAGAATATTAAAATTTTCGATATATGCAGACATTATCTCCATATTAATCTGTCTTTAAGAATCGTCTGTATTTAAAAATAATGATTCTAAATCTCTACGCGCATTCACCACACGCAAAATTTCTACACCATCATTCAGCACTCGATAAAAGATGACGTATCCATCTAGTGAAATACCACGCAAATCAGGATTAATGTAAGAATAATTACGTCCTATATTCGGAAATATTGCTAAGTTTTGGCATTTTTTATTGAATTCTCTAAACAGCTTTTCTCCTGCTTCCAAATTTATCGTCAAAAAATAATCCGCAATCTCATTTAAATCTCTGCTTGCAGAAGGTGAGATAATGTAGCGACTCATTCTGCCGCCTCACGCGCTTTTTGGAATCTTTCCAATATTTGCATGACAACTGTCTCACCATTTAATCCTTCTCCTCTATCAATTTCAGCAATGGCGACTTCTACTTTTTGGCGAGTTTCTTCTACCCACTGGATATACTCATCATTTAATTTTTCTAGCAATTTTAATGCTGTACCAATTACTTCATCTGCATTTGTAAATCTACCACTAGCAATTTGCGCTCTAATCAATTGCTCGTGTTCTGGTTTAAGATTAATAGTCATGGGTTTAATACCTCGTTTTCTCTGATTGCTTGTTCAATTTCTTCTGGGTTGGCATCTGCATAGGCCCAAGTGTTTACTAAGTCAGCAGCATTCAAATGAGGAAATGCTTCCAAAATGCGAGCATCACTCATCCCCAAACGACGATCATTTACTCATGACCAAACTGGAATGCGAGTGTTTGCAATACAAGCATCACCACCACATACCCCAGGAGTTTTGATAATTCCTTGTGAACCAGTACTTAAAGTTTTAGTCAATATTTGTATTGCTTCGGCTTTTTCAGTGGCATTTAATGCTTGTAGCTGTGTGGCTAATTCTTGGCGTGTCATAGTTAATATTGGCTTGGTTTTAAATTTCATCTATTCGCTATTTTCGCCCCTCATTCACCGAATTTAGCAAACAATTCTGCCAAAACTACATTAGAAAATAAAAATCCTTGGGGATCGCTTAACCGCAATCTTCCATTTATAATTTTTACCCAGCCTTTGTCAAAATATGGCTGTAAAAATTTTTTAATTTGGTCTACTTTATCTTCTCCAAAATCGTTCGCCAATGCTGTTAAACTCAAACCTTCAGCCAGACGCAATCCTAACATTAATGTTTCTAATAAGACTTCATTTGGCGGTGTGATTTCACAATCAACTACACAACCAGCTTTTACCCATTCGTAATACTCTTTAATTTTACGTGGACGAGTGAAACGTTTCCCCTCAATATAACTAGCTGCACCCATACCAAAACCATAATAAAGGCGATTTTTCCAATAAACCCGATTATGCTGACATTGATGACCAGGCTGAGCATAATTGGAAATTTCATAATGTTCATAACCTGCATCAGTCAAAACTTGCTGCGCCATTTGGTACATTTTGACTGTGGTTTCATCAGTGGGTAAAGGACTAGCGCCTGGTTCGTAGTAACGACCAAAGGCTGTACCTGGCTCTATGGTAAGGTCATAAATTGAGATATGAGTAGGTGCGATCGCAACTGCTTGCAAGAGTGAATCCTGCCAACGCTCTAAAGACTGATGCGGTAAACCAGAAATTAAGTCTAAACTAAATTCGGGAATCTCGACTTTGCGGACTAATTCTACAGCTGCAAAAATATCTGCAATTGAATGCGATCGCCCAGCAAGTTTTAACAACTCTTCTTGAAACGCCTGTACGCCTAAACTGACCCGATTCACCCCTAGACTGCTGTAACTTGCTATATGTGCTAAATCAAATGTCCCTGGGTCCATTTCCATTGAAATTTCAGCCCCAGGTAAAATCCCAAAATTACTCTCTAATGCTGCTAGTATCTGCTGTAATTGGTCTGTTGAGAGCAGCGAAGGAGTACCACCACCAAAGAAAATCGTTTCTAAAGGTTTACCAAATGTCGGTGTGGTGGCAATTTCTTGAGTTAGCACTTCTACATATTGGGAAATAGTACCAGATGTTTCCCCCCGCAAGCGATCGCCTACAACAGAGATGGGAAAATCACAGTAAAAACACCGCCGTCTGCAAAAGGGAATATGCACATAAGCAGAACTGGGAATGCTATAAAAATTTACTTTTTGGGGCATTGTAAGAAACAATAAAATTAATCATACTGAAAATTACAAAGGATAAAAATTAGTAGTTTATTTACAAGTATTATCGTTTCACAACAAAACGAGCAAAAATATGAAGCTAAAACTATTTCGTTATAATATTTGCAGATATTGCCTGCTTAAACCCCTAGAGTTAAGTAAACATTTCTAAAGCTATTTTGCCAATGAAATAAAAAATACTTAGACTTTTTCGGTTAATACAGTTGCAGGGAAACAACATAACCATGCTTGATGCCATTATCATTCTCTCATTCATCCTAGCAGCATCGGGAATAGGGTTCTATAGCATTGAACTACTACCCAATGGCTCGCTAGACCGGGTAACAAATTTAGAAGCCTTGCGCTTAGTTGTTGCCGTCTTTGCCGCTATCATTGGCGGTGCCGTTGGGCTAAGTTTTCAAACGACATATCGTCGCCTAGAAGCACAAGTCCGAGAAATGCCCTTAGAAGTGATCTTAACTCGTGCAATTGGTTTGGTGATTGGGCTATTGTTAGCCAACCTGATGTTAGCACCGTTATTTTTACTACCCATTCCCCCAGATTTTAGTTTTATCAAGCCCTTAGTGGCAGTGGTTGGCAGTATTATATTGTCTGTCACTGGCATGAATTTGGCAGATACCCACGGACGAGGCTTATTGCGGTTTATTAATCCGAACACAGTAGAAACAATGGTAGCAGAAGGTACTCTTAAACCTGCTAATACTAAAGTTTTAGATACTAGCTGTATTATCGATGGTCGCATTGAAGCACTTTTAGAAACTGGGTTTCTAGAAGGGCAAATTATCGTACCGCAGTTTGTCTTGCAAGAATTGCAACAAGTAGCCGATGCGAGTAAAGACCAAAAACGGGTACGGGGAAGACGAGGATTAGAAATTCTCAACCGCGTTAAAGAAGCTTATCCCGATCGCATTCTGATTAATCCCTCTGACTACGAAGATATTCCCACAGTCGATGCGAAGTTAGTACGATTCGCCCAAGAGATCAACGGTACACTGCTGACTAACGATTACAACTTATCAAAAGTTGCTAGCGTCCAGAAAGTACCAGTTTTAAATGTCAATGATTTAGTTAACGCCGTCCGTCCCACCTATTTACCTGGGGATAACCTTGATTTGAAAATTCTCAAGGAAGGTAAAGAACCCAGTCAGGGAATTGGCTACCTAGATGATGGCACAATGGTTGTCGTTGAGGAAGGTAGTAGTTATGTAGGTGGTGAACTGCGAGTAGTAGTCACCAGTGCTTTACAAACTACAGCAGGACGCATGATTTTTGCGAAACCACAGGCTTCCGCATTGGCATGAGACAATAGAATGTTTAATCGATGTGAATTTGCGATCGGTGTAGGTTAACTGCACCGATTGTTTATTGCTTTCATTTAATCAATAAGGGTTGAACATTGGTATATGTATTTAATCCAACCTTATTGCTTATCGTCGCTTCCTAATTCTGTCTGGAAATGCTGTAACTGCTCAGTTGATAAGCCTGTAACTCTTGCTACTTGTTCTAATACCATACCAGTATTAATTAGATTTCTTGCCACTTCCAGTAAAGCTTCAGTCTTACCTTCAGCCTTACCTTCTTCTAGAATATCTTGATAAATCACTGATTCGCGCATAATATCTGACCTCAAAATTCGTTTGATGACCTCTTTTTCCAATACTAAACCAGCTAAAATTGCCGTAGCAGCAGCAATATTACTTTGAGTTGCGGATTCTGTCATGCTATTAATTTCTCGTGCCACTTGGTTTAGCACTGCTTCTGGATCAATTGTACTACTCAATACGGCAAAAGGTAACAGTCCAGGCGTTCTCAGAAATACTTCGGTTAGTTGTTCCCAAAGTCTGATAACTGTAAATTCATGATGTGTCCCCGGAATTGAAAATGTGTTTTGTTGCACCAAATCTGAATTTGTCTGTTTAAGGTAAATTACAAATTGATGCATTGCTTTTGTGGGAAAGCGCCGATAGCCGCGAACCCGATAACGCAGTACGTGGGGGATTTTACTTTAATCCACTCAATTTAGCTGCTGTTAAAAGTTTGCTAACTAAAGAACCAGAAGCTGCAATTCCTTTTTTGGATCGATGTCTAAAATTTCCCGATCGCCCATCTTTTTCTCGCTTTTTGGTTCTGATGAATCCTCATATACTGAGTTCATTTCTAGCAAGATACTATAAATCTTGGTTTTGGCCAGAAAGGTATGCGATCGCTCAAAACCCTAATACCGATACCGACATTTGCCAACAACTAACGCAAGATCCCAATAGCATTGTTCGTGCTGCTGCACGAAATAATTTAAAGTTGTAGTGGCTCTTAATACTAATTGAGGATAGATATACAAAAAAATAATTTTTTAATCTTCATAAATTTCTAAAGGCAAGTTATCAGGGTCTTTAAAGAAAGTAAACTTCTTGCCTGTAATTTCATCAATTCTGATATTTTCTACTTCTATACCTTGTGATTGTAAATCAATAACAATTTGCTCTATATTATCAACTGTAAATGCCAGATGCCTTAACCCACAAGCTTCAGGCGTACTAGGTCTTTGTGGAGGATTAGGAAAAGAAAATAATTCAATTTGGCTATTATCGCCAACTCTTAAATCTAATTTATAAGAATTGCGGTGCGCGCGAAAAGTTTCTTCAATAATCGGAAACCCTAACACTTCTACATAAAATTTTTTAGATCGTTCGTAGTCAGAACAAATGATGGCTATATGATGAATGCCATTGATTTTCATAAATTAAGAATTACGAATTATAAATTATGAAGGTACGTGATATGCCTACCCTAGCAATTATTCTTGTAAAACTGTCTTGGAGACAATTCTAGTTTTTTTACGGTCTGCTTCTGAAAGTTCTTCACCAGCTTGTAAGCGAGTGGCGGAAGTTTGTAATACTGTGGCTGCACCTGTATCTCCGATTTGCAGGGCGGTATTGGCGGCTGTTTGCAGCATGGTTGCTGCACCAGCGCGATCGCCTTGTTGTAATTTCACTTCTGCTAACTGAGTTTGGCGATACTTGGCTAATGTCAAAATAGACTGTTGTACCTGGGGGTTAGCAGTTGGTTGGTAAACCTGCACCACATCTGCATACACAGGTGCGATCGCAGAAAGTAAGCCTTGTTTATCTACGGCTGGATCGTCATAGCGAATTTGAATCTGCCCAATCTCTTGTTTACCTTCAGGTAAATTGCCAAGATAAATATTGGCTAAAACTACCCGTTCGACATCTTGCATCAAGTCTCCCAAACGCACAGCAAAGCGTCCATCTGCTTCTTGTTGCACTGGTAACTCAATTGTATCTGGCGCAACTTGGGCAATTGGTTTAAGTTCTGCTAGCCGAATATTGGGCATTAAGGACAATAGCAAGTAAGCGTTAGTTAGCCCTACAGACTGAATGCGTCTAAATAAACGGCTAAATTCCTCAACAGCTTGCTCAGGATGCTCAATATAAGCTAAGGTTCCACCACCAGCATCGGCAATTTTTTCTAGTAAATCCTGGTTCCAATTAGTCCCAAACCCCAGAGTATTAAGAGTCAGGTTAAACTTAGTGGCTTTGTGGGCTAGTTCTAGACAACGTTTGTTGTCATCTGGGCCTAACTCCCATTTCCAAATTCGCAAGCTGCTTTCACCCTGTCCATCTGTGAGTAAAAACGCCTGGGAAACAGTTCCTTTTGTACCTTTCATCAGTTCTGTAATTCCCAGGGCCAAACCATCAGCAATTACTGTACCGCCACTAGCGTTAAGTTTGTTTTTAATGAGTTTTTTAATACTGCCCAGGTCTTGGACTTCCTGGTTAGGTACAATAACTTCAGCTGCACCAGCAAAGGCTACTACCGAAATCCGATCGCCTGGTGTTAACTGATCCAGTAATCCCTCAACTGCTTGAATGACTGTGTTGATGGGTTTTCCATGCATGGAACCACTTTTATCGAGAATCAAGCAGAGGTTGAGAGGGAGATTGCGATCAAATTCCCCCGCAATTGCAGAAATCGAAATTCCGAGTTGACGCTGGCTACTTACTTGAGCCAGATCAACACTAGTATCACTTAGCGCCGACAGTAATTTTACTTTCATGGGCGTGGTGTATCTTGCAACACTGTTTTTGAGACAATTCTGGTTTTCTTGCGATCGCCCTCGGATAACTCTTCACCAGCTTGCAGGCGAGTGGCGGAAGTTTGCAACACTGTCGCTGCACCTGTATCTCCCATTTGCAAAGCAGTTTTGGCAGCAGTTTGCAGCATTGTCGCCGCCCCAGCGCGATCGCCTTGTAGCAACTTCGCCTCTGCTAATTGGGTTTGGCGATACTTGGCTAATGCTAGGATAGATTGTTGTACTTCGGGATTAGCCGATGGTTGGTAAACCCTAGCCACATTTGCATACACTGGGATATTGGCTGTGAATAAACTCATTTGGTTGCTAGCTGGGTCATCGTAGCGGACTTGCAAATTTGCGATCGCCTGTTTACCTTCGGGTAACTGTCCCAAATAAATATTAGCTAAAATTACCCGTTCCACATCCTTCATTAAGTCTCCCAAGCGCACCGCAAACCTGCCATCGGCTTCTTGTTGGATTGGTAACTCAATTGTATCTGGTGCAACTTGGGCAATTGGTTTAAGTTCTGCCAACCGCACATTTGGCATCAGGGAGAATAGCAAATAGGCATTAGTCAAGCCAATTGTTTGAATCCGGCTGAAAAGACGGTTAAACTCCTCCACTACCTGATCGGCTTTTTGAATGTAAGACAACGTACCCAAACCAGCGTCCGCAATTTTTTCTAAAATATCTTGATTCCAGTTGTCACCAAAACCTAAGGTGTTTAAAGTCAAACTATAATTAGCAGCTAATTGGGCAAATTTCAAACAGCGATCGTTATTGCCGTGTTCATTCTCACCATCAGTTAACAAAAAGGCTTGAGAAACAGTATCCTTTTTGCCTTTTGCTAACTCCTCAATGCCCAAACGCAAACCTTCATCAATTGCCGTCCCACCATCGGCAGTAAGGCGGTTAATTTGTCTTTTAATATATTCTGGATCTTCTATAGCTTGATTGGGTATAAGGACTTTAGCCCGATGATCAAACACCACAACAGTCAGCCGATCCCCTGGTTTGAGTCTGTCAACCAGCCTATTTGCTGCTTGCTTGACGGTTTCTAAGGGTCGCCCATTCATTGAACCACTATGATCGAGAATTAAACATAAATTTAGTGGGACATTCCGATCCACAATTTCTGCGATCGCAGAAATTGAAATCGCTAACTGACGCTGACTGCTCGGTTGATTGGCATCTAAATTACTATCATTCAGAGCAGGTTGTAAATTAACTTTCATAACGCAAAGTTCCTAGCAAGGATACAGATATTTATAAATAACTTCAAAGCGTAACATTAACGCTACGGAAAACAAATAGATTTATAAGCTGTAACGTTTTGAAACGTCAAAAATCCAGATTCCAAAGTCAAATGAATTTTGCCTTTTGCCTTTTGAGACGCGATGAATCGCGTCTCTACGACTTTTGACAACCTTAACGAAAAAATATGCAACTTAAAATCGCAGTAGCTTATATTCAGAATATCTTAGAAGCTAAGGATTGGCAGATGCTCAGCCCCCTGACCCATTAGCCAGAAATCCACACCTTGAAGATAGCTAGCATCGCGCTAGTATGTATTACAGTTAACGGCATAATTTCAGGCGCTCAGTAGCTATGGACAATTCCCCCATCAAGGCTGTTCAAGCCCCCTATTACGGCGATAACTCTTACCGGACACCGCCGCCAGATTTACCTTCCCTCTTATTAAAGGAGCGAATTGTCTATCTTGGGATGCCACTGGTGCCTGCTGTCACGGAATTGATTGTCGCCCAACTACTGTATTTACAGTCCGACGATCCAGAGAAGCCGATTAAAATTTATATCAACTCCACCGGCACATCCGGTTATAGTGGCGATCCCATTGGCTTTGAAACCGAAGCCTTCGCCATCTATGACACCATGAAATACATCAAGCCACCCATCCATACTATTTGCATTGGTTCAGCAATGGGTATGGCAGCGATGCTACTCGGTGCCGGTACTAAAGGTTGCCGCGCGAGTTTACCCAACGCCAATATTATCCTGCATCAGCCCAAGAGCTACGCCCAAGGTCAAGCAACGGATATTCAAATTCGGGCGAAGGAAGTTCTGGCAAACAAGGCTTCAATGGTTGACATCATACATCGCACCACCGGGCAAGCCCCAGAAAAAATTACCAAAGATATGGATCGCCTGTTCTACATGACTCCCTATCAAGCTAAGGAATATGGTTTGATTGACCGAGTTTTTGAAAAAGAAGAACTGGCCAATCCACCTCTGCCTGCTAGTGTCCTTTAATTTGTTATTTGTCCTTTGTCCTTTGTCTCAAGACTAATGACTAATGACCAATGACTAATGACCAATGACTAAATTACTTTTGGAGTAGCGACAATGCCTATAGGTGTTCCTAAAGTTCCTTACCGGATGCCCGGCGGGCAGTTTACAGATTGGATTAGTATCTACGATCGCCTGTACCGAGAAAGAATTATTTTCTTGGGGCGTGACATTGATGATGAAATAGCCAATCAAATTATTGCCGTTATGCTGTATCTGGATTCAGAAGATCCAGGTAAGGATATTTATTTGTACATCAATTCCCCTGGTGGTATGGTTACCTCAGGCTTGGCAATTTTTGATACCATGCAACACATCAAATCAGATGTGGTGACAATCTGTGTCGGTTTAGCCGCCTCAATGGGTTCTTTCCTGTTGGCAGCTGGAACCAAAGGCAAACGCATGGCATTACCTCACTCACGGATTATGATTCACCAACCTTCTGGTGGAACCCGTGGACAAGCAACCGATATCGAAATTGAAGCTAGAGAGATTCTGCGGATTCGTCACCAGCTCAATCAGATTTATGTCAACAATACAGGTCAGACTTTAGCCAAGATTGAAAAAGACATGGATCGTGACTTTTTCATGTCTGCCGCAGAAGCTAAAGAGTACGGTTTGATTGACCGTGTAATTGAAGAACGCCCATAATCGGAAGGGGATGAGGCGGATGAGGGGGATGAGGGGGACAAGGAGGAAATAACAAATCCCAATTACCAATGCCCCATGCCCCATTCCCAAAAACTGTCAATACTGAACTTTCAATTAGAAAATTACTTTTTATTATTAATAACTCAACTTGAAGCACAAAGCTTTAAGCTGAACATTTGCTAGCTCATAGCTCAAGATGGATCTTGGAGATTGCTACCGTTTATTGGGTTTAAGATCAGGAGCCTCTTTTGCCGACATCAAAACGTCTTACAGACGATTGGCGCAGCAATATCATCCTGATATCAACCCAGATGACAACCAAGCTAAAGACAAATTTATTGCCTTAACCGAGGCTTACAAATTTCTGTTGACGGTAGTAATACCAGAGGATACAGTTGGCGCAAAGTCGAGTCAGTACCCAGTGTCCGAGGGTGAGGGCGCAAAGTCAACTGCTCAAGAAAAAGCACCAGCGACTTCGGTGAAAACCCCAAAGACGCAAACCGCACCAAAGCCACCAAGCGTCACAGCAATAGAACAAAGGCTAAAATGGAAGACTTATGAACAGTTGCAGCGCTTTTTAAAAGAAAAACGATTTCCTCAGGCGATCGCACTTGCCGAAGCTTTGGCAGATCGTTTACCAGACGATGCAGAAGTTCGTCAGTGGCAAGCCATCGCTTATCAACTTTGGGGACGAGTGCTAATTGATCAACATCAAGTGCACAAAGCTAGAATTTATCTTAAAAAAGCCTTAAAGACTGACCCTAACAACAAAGCTTTGTGGAATGAAGTACAACGGGATTTCCAGCGTTTAGATCAGATTTTTTAAGATTTTAGGAATACTAAAAAATAAATTATCTAATATTTCGTAGAGTGCGTTAGGCATTGCGCCCAAAGTACTCCACTTTCTGGTATGAGATGCAACGGGGTTTACAGGGCTTAGATCAATTCTGTATGAAGATGCACATAACAAGACCCCCCTGTAGTCCCCCCTTGCTAAGGGGGGACGGCGTTAGCCGGGGGGTAAATATATGCAGCTTCACAGAGAAATGGTATTAGATCAGATTTTTTCAGATTATTAGATAAACACTCTGACAACACTTCTTTGCTCTGCCTTTTAAGTCTCCTTATCACTACAGTTCTGTTTAGATATTCATTTCAATTATCTACCTGTAATCGGTGTTTATCAGCATTTATCGGTGGTTAATTATTAATTATTTGGACTTTTTTTAGAAGTCTGTAGTATTATATTTTTATGAAAATTTTTTGTTTTAAAATTACAGCAAACCCCAACATAATTACCCTGATAGGTAAAAGCTAGTTTGGGTAAATGATCCCTGTATGTGATGGCAGGGAATAATAAATTTTATTTATGTCAAATTCTTCAATCAGTATAACCGTCAAGTTATTTGCCGCCTATCAAGAAGCTTATGGGGCATCAGAACTAGTGTTAGAACTTCCCAATGGTACGCCAGTGAGAGCAGTATGCGATCGCTTAATTGGCGAACATCCAGAACTCAGGCAGTTGCGAGATATCACCCGCTTTGGTATTAATCTAATATTTGTTGAACCAGATACCCCCCTCCAAAATGGCGACGAAGTGGTATTAATTCCACCTGTTAGCGGCGGTTAGCTTTAACATAAACTGCTGCTGAGTAAGTCAAAAATCAAAAGTCAAAAGAATTGTATTCCCAGCTTTTGCACTATTGTGAACTAACCAGTCTTCACTTGAAGACTGGTTAGTTCACAAGCGCCTTATATTTTTACAAATGACAAATGACACATGACCAACATATTAAACCAATAGTTTGGGTACATGGAGACTGTCTTAGTCCTCACAATCCCGCACTCCAAAATTATCCCAACGTCCCAGCCATCTGGGTGTGGGATGATGCTTTGATAGCAGAATGGCAACTGAGCCTGAAACGCCTCACCTTTATCTACGAATGCTTACTAGAATTACCAGTCGTCATCCGTCGTGGTGATGTAGCACAAGAAATTGTAGCGTTTGCCAAAGAGCATCATGCCGACTTAGTTGTAACCACCGCAAGTCCTAGCCCACGCTTTGCTGATATTTGCAACTCAGTGGAATCTTCTTTAGCTATGGAAGTGCTACAAGTAGAAGCATTTTTTGATTACGACGGGTATATTGACCTGAAGCGCTTCTCCCGCTATTGGAAAGTTGCCCAGAATTATGTTTTTGAATAAGCAGCGATCGCTAAATCTAGCGTTAAGTTGACACGTATGAGCATTGCTGTGCCCTTACAGTGTGGTTCAAATAGGTGAAAACTGCTGTATACCAATTTGAAAAAAGAATGTAACAAATGGGTAGGGGCACAGCACTGCTGTGCCCTCCGAATGATTTATCTGTCGCTCTACATACTCATTCACGAGTATTAAAGACTCGTTCACGGAGTTAAAACCCACATTCACGGAGCTAAAAGCCTGATTCACGGAGCTAAAAGCCTTATTAACGGAGCTAAAAGCCTCGTTCACAGAGCTAAAAGCCTCATTGACGAAGCTAAAAGCCTCGTTCGCGGAGCTAAAAGCCTCGTTGATGGAGTTCAAAGCCTCATTAACGAGTATCAAAGACTCAACTGCATAACATCTTGAGAAAAACTATTCTCATACTCAAGCTCAAAGCAAGAAATATCCTGATTAGAGGCAGAAAATGGTTGTGATCCTAAGTTTGTATCATTATCTCCCTAAGTTTACTGAAAAAATTCCTTATAATCATTGGTAATGGTCTAATATCGTACTCAAGGACATGGAACCAATTACCGTCGGTGCGATCGCTCTTTTAACTTTAATCGGCAATAAGATCATCGATTGGTCAACAGAAAAGGCTTTGGATGCTGGTTTAGACAAAGCCAAGCAAGTTATTAAAGCTAAATCACCCGATACAGCCGCAGCTTTAGAAACCGCAGCCGCACAAGCAGCTTTACCGCCGGGAGAACGAGAAGATATTGGTGAGGCTGTGTTAGTAGAACAGGTAAAAAAAGCAGCAGAAGCAGACCCGGAAATTAAGGAGGCTGTAGATGCATTAGGAAATCAAGTCACGACGGCTGCACAGGCTAACCCGGAACTGGCAAAGGCTATTGCAGAGTTAACCGCAGCTATTAAAGCGCAAAGTCCGACAACGGTAGAGAACTGGCAAGGTATAAATATCAAGGGTGGCGAGAATACTATCAGTAATCCCACTTTAAACTTTGGCAGCAAATGAGCAATGAGAATTGGCAAGGGATAAACATTAAGGGTGGCGAGACTAACATCAACAACCCAACAATTAATATTGGATCATCACAACAGACTTCTCCACCAAATATCCCCAACAATTTAATTTACAAAGGCGCTGTCAAGTTTGTTGGGCGAGACAATGAACTTAGCGACATCCATCAGAAATTGCAGCAGTCTGGTAACGTAGCAATTTCGGCGGTAGCTGGGATGGGAGGTATCGGTAAAACAGAACTAGCAACCCAGTATGCACTAAGACATGAGGCTGATTATCCTGGCGGTATCTGCTGGCTGAATGGGAGAGAATCGGATTTAGCAGCTAGCATTGTGCAATTTTATCTGTTGTACATCGGTAAAGAAATCCCCAAAGAATTAGGCGGAAAACTGCTGAACCTCCAAGAACAAGTGCGGTGGTGTTGGCAGCATTGGCAACCATCCGAGGGTTTGGTGTTGGTAGTATTAGATGATGTCACTAATTTAGAGAATCTGCGAGAAGTACAACCGACAACCAACCGCTTCCGGGTACTCATCACCACCCGGTTACGCAATCTCAACCCCAATTTTGTCGAGGAAATTTCCTTAGATGTACTCCCGGAAATTAAAGCGTTAGAACTGCTAACAGCTTTTGTGGGTGAAAAGCGAATACAACGGGAAGAAACAACCGCTAAACAATTGTGTCAATGGCTGGGATATTTACCCTTGGGGTTGGAATTAGTCGGACAGTATTTAGCTGAAGATCCAGATTTATCTTTAGCAGAAATGTTGGAAAGACTGAAGGTGCAACGGCTAGAGGATGAAGCACTAGAACGGAGACAGCCAACCCTGAATACAGCACAGCTAGGAGTGAAAGCCGCCTTTGAATTAAGCTGGCGAGAACTGGAGGAAAAAACTCAGTTTGTGGGTGCGTTGTTGAGTTTATTTGCGCCTGATGTCATACCTTGGCAATTGGTAGAGTTTACCAGTGAGTTGCTGCATTGGGCAAAGGCAGATGTAACGGAAGCGAGAAAGCAACTCTACAAACGCTATCTCATTCAAAGATTAGAAGATAAAAACGCTTGCTATCAAATTCATTCTTTAATTCGGGAGTTTCTCAAAGGGAAATTTGGACAAATTAGCTTCCTCGCTGGTGGTGAAGAGTTAGGAGTGGAATTCAAACAGGCTTTTGCAGCCACGATGGTAACAAAAGCCAAAGAAATTCCTCATACCCCCACCCGTGAAGTTACCGAGTCAGTGCAAGATACTATTCCCCATCTCCAAGAAGTAGCCCAAAATTTAATTGATGTCGTCAAGAATGAAGATTTAATTTGGGTGTTTGGGGGATTGGGTAGATTTTATCAAGGACAGGGTTTGTATGCATTAGCAGAACCTTGGTACAAGCAGTGTTTATCAACAGTCAAAGCCCGTTTGGGAGAAGAACATCCCGACATCGCCACCAGCCTCAACAATTTGGCTTTACTCTACTTTTTCCAAGGAAATTACACCGCACCCGAACCCTTGTATCAGCAAGCTTTGGCAATGTATAAACGCTTGCTGGGAGATGAACATCCCCGTTTTGCCACCAACCTCAACAACTTGGCTTTACTCTACGAATCCCAAGGAAGGTACACTGAAGCCGAACCCTTGTACCAGCAAGCTTTGGCAATGAGAAAACGCCTGCTGGGAGATGAACATCCCGATGTTGCCGCTAGCCTCAACAACTTGGCTTTACTCTACTCTTCCCAAGGAAATTACACCGCAGCCGAACCCTTGTATCAGCAAGCTTTGGCAATGAGTAAACGCCTGCTGGGGGATGAACATCCCGACGTTGCCACTAGCCTCAACAACTTGGCTAATCTCTACTTTTTCCAAGGAAATTACACCGCAGCCGAACCCTTGTATCAGCAAGCTTTGGCAATGAGTAAACGCCTGCTGGGAGATGAACATCCCGAAGTTGCCACTAGCCTCAACAACTTGGCTTTACTCTACAAATCCCAAGGAAGGTACACTGAAGCCGAATTCTTTTATTTGCAAGCCTTGACGATTTATGAGCAAAAATTAGGTGTTAATCATCCTTATACAGTTAAGTGTCGTAAAAATCTTCAACTTCTTCGTGATGCTAACTCTTAACTCTTGACCGAACAAGGCAAAAGTTAAAAGTTAAAAGGCAAAAGAAAGAAATAAAAAGAAAAATGGTCACAGAGCAACTAAATTTATGATGTTGTTGGTCAATTCATGATGGGTTAAACCCCCCACCCTTAAAGCCTTAGTTTAGGGTTGCTTTCCCGCCCTGCAATGAATTGCGGGCTAATAGTTCAAGTGCGTTGAAACGCACTGAAATTAAAGAACTTGCCAATAGACATCTCCGAAAATGGCGTAGGCACAATTCATGAATTGTGCCTACCAAGGATTTCAGACAACGCATAATTAATTTCTGGAGATGTCTAATGAATTGAGGCTGATAGGTTAAACCCCCTATCAATTCGCCAACAACATCATAAATTTAGGGGCATTATCTTTTTACTTTTTACTTCTCTTCAGTAGCAGACATGGATCAAATAATTGCACAATAAAAGCAGTTCGTCATGGTTACTACCTAGAAATGCCCACTAAACTAGCTGATACACAAAATTTACTTTCTGAGCTAATTGCCCGCTACTCATCTCGTGTAGATTATTTGATGATTCGCCTGGAAGAAGCAGAAGGTACTGATATCCTGTTGCGTGGTGACAAAGTAGAAACCCTGAGTGAAGGGATCTCAATCGGTGGACATATTCGCGCTTGTTATAAAGGTGGGTGGGGTTTGAGCTGCTTTAATCAGCTTTCGACAATTACCGCACGGATTGAAGAAGCGATCGCAGCTGCACGCATGGTAGGAGATGAAGAAACTGTACTAGCACCCATTGACCCGGTACAAGCAATATGCAGTCTACCCCTAACAGGAACAGATCCGCGAAAGATTTCTCTGTTTGAGAAAAAAGAATTGTGCGATCGCTATTGTGAGTTACTCAAAAGCGTTGATTCCCGGATTACTACTACTTCAGTCCGCTACGGTGATAGTTTCCAAAAAATCATTCTCGCTACTTCTGAAGGTACATTAATCGAGCAATCTTGGGTGGATATGGAAATGCGGTTCGCCGCTACAGCCAGAAACGGCGACACTGTGCAAACTGGTAGAGAAACTACAGGTTCCCGAAAAGGCTATGAAGACTTAACTTCTTTAGATGCACAAGTTAAGAATGCAGCAAAAAGAGCGATCGCAGCCTTATCTCTACCGTCAGTAAAAGGCAATACTTATACCGTAGTCATTGACCCCATACTTACTGGTTTGTTTGTTCATGAAGCTTTTGGGCATCTGTCTGAGGCTGATATGGCTTACGAAAACCCCGATTTGTTGGAAGTAATGACCATTGGGCGGCGATTTGGCCCAGAAGAACTGCAAATTTTTGATGGTGCTGCGCCCCTAGGACATCGCGGTAGTTATTTTTATGACGACGAAGGTACACCAGCCACGACAACACAATTAATTAAAGATGGAGTTTTGGTAGGACGGTTACATTCCCGTGAAACCGCAGGCAAATTAGAGGAAGCGCCCACAGGCAATGCTCGCTGTCTCAATTATCACTTTACACCAATTGTGCGGATGACAAACACCTGGATTGAAAGGGGTAAAACACCAGTTGCAGACTTATTTAGTCAAATCAAAGAAGGAGTATATGCGCGTAATTGGCTAGGTGGGATGACAAATGGGGAAATGTTCACCTTTAGCGCTGGGGAAGCATGGATGATTAGAAACGGCAAAATTGCTGAACCTGTGCGAGATGTCACACTTTCAGGTAACGTTTTTCAAACCTTAGCCGATATTGAAGCAATTGGTGATGACTTTTACTGGGATGAATCTGGTGGTTGTGGTAAAGGTGGACAAAATGGCTTACCTGTAGGTTGTGGTGGCCCAAGTTTGCGAATTCGGGATGTAGTAGTTGGAGGTGAAGCTTAAAAAATTCGTAATTCTTAATTGATAATTCGTAATTAACTACGTAGGTTAGTATACGTAAACTGTCAACCCCTCCGGTTAATTCAAAATTCAAAATTAATCACCCCACGGATGAATCCGGGGGCTTGAATTAATATTGTTTAAATTTTTTTTCCATAAATCAATTTAGCGAAAAGTTTGCGCGTCCGGGTATAGAGGCGCAAAACTTTTTAAGACAGGGGCTTGTCTCCTTCTTTTTTTCGGTCATTTGTAATTCGTAAGGATTTCAAGCCTGTTTATCTTTGATAACCTAGTTTTATTTATCGCCTTGTGCGATACCTGTAAAACTCCAAATCTTTAGATTGAAGATGTAGCATCCTTTTAATTACTAATTAAGAATTACGAATTACGAATAAATCATGCCTAATCAATTAAAATACCCGACTTCAAAAAAAAAGAAGTCGGGTGTCTGTTGCTTTCAGAGAAAAAAGGTATCCTTTTATAACCCCTCATTTTAATTGCAGGGATTCTCTATTTAGTTTTTAATTTCAAAAATAACACATTAGACAAAAATTTTTATCCGTCCCAGTTTACCCAGTTGATGACAACTACTCAATCCAATATTACTTGCTTCACTAAAGCTATCCACATATCAGAGGGATCTGAGTAGTAATCAATTTCTTCAACTTGATACTGATAAGATTTACAGCCGGATTGCACAAGAATATAATCGCTAGATTTAATACCTTTTCCGGTTCCAGTCATGTAACCTCCTAAGCCTCCGTGTAATGGATCAAACACGTAGTCTCTTCCACGGACTAATTGGCTATAATCGTGTATTTTATGTTTTTGTTTTGATTCATTTAATATAAGAAGCATTGGCAAGAACCCACTTACTAAACTGAAGCTAAAATTAATACCTGTTTTAATAATAGACATAGTGAGTTCTCCAAAAGGTTATGTTTACAGCAAGGGTTTTGACTAGGTAAATATGATGCTTTTACATCACCAAATCGGAAAAAAATGGTGTGTAAATTCTAATTAGAAAATAACCTCAAAAGACTATGATCTAGATAAGAATTTATCGAATTACAAACATATACTGCATCTATACGTGGCAAAAATTACTCATATAGTTCAGTTAGTCTTGTTTATTTTTTTGGATAAACCTCAACTCCTATTGAAGTAAAGGGATATCTAACCCAAGTGTTATTTGCACCCTATGAAAACATAAACTAAAAAATTATTAGCAGTTCTTGTAAGAACAACCTCAAAAATAATTCCAAGATTGCTATTGATCATTTGGAAATATTTTTCTCAAAAGTGAATTAGAGAATATTTTATTAACTTGTGACTACATAAACTATTTATGGTTACTCATGCCCCATAAATAATGGACAACAGAAGTAGCAAACCTGTAACTAGCTAATCATATACCCTCAAGATAGAATTCGCTCTTAATAAATAGTCTACAGTAATTGTAATCTCGCCGTCTACTGTACAATTACGAAGATATTATGTGGATTTGATTGAGATATTAAGTTTCCTATGTGTCACATTGGGATATTAATTAATCTACCAATATCTGATATTTTTGGGCTATGACTCAGATGTATTTTAAACAACAAAAATGCGCTATTTTGGGCTATTTTTTTTCAGTGCCGCATCTACGTGCTTAAATAGTATCTCCATAGATAATAAATTATCTAATACGTTATCTGCTAAAGCAACTTTTTCTTCAATGGGCATTTGGCTAAGGATTCGAGCTTGTGCTTGCTCTTTATTTAAGTGATTACGCTGTATTAATCTTTGCATTTGTTGCGACTTAGAACAATACACTACCCAAATTTCTGTAACTAAATTAGTCATCTGCGCTTCAAACAGCAGAGGTATTACTAATACTAATGTTGGTGCAGAAGATTCCGCAATTTCATGGAGGAAGCGATCGCTTACATAAGGATGAATCAAACTCTCTACCCAATTGCGTTCCTCTGGACGATAAAAAATAATTTCCCCCAGGTTTTGACGGTTCAAGTTACCATCTGGTAGTAAAATTTCTGTGCCATAACGTTGTGCGATCGCACTCAGAATCAGTGAACCTACAGACACTGCTTCTCTGGCATAAACATCTGCATCCAAAATCGGCAGATTGTAAGCACTAGCCAAGTAATTAGCGACAGTAGTTTTACCTGTAGCAATACCTCCGGTTAAGCCGATTATACGTTTGGTCATTTGTCATTTTTACGTGTTATTGTGTCATTTTTTATTCTCCCTTCCCTTGTCCTCCCAGTTCCTATTCCCTATCTTTTTCCCATTTAATCAAAGCTTGGGTTAAGCCATCTAAAGTATATTCTTCCGCCTCTATATCTACTCGTCCGATTAAAGAGTGACAAGTTTTTGAAGTTTGAGGCCCAATGGAAGCAATACAGACTCCTGCTAAAACATCCGAGTTATTAGCGAATCTACTACTAATTAGTTGACAGAAAAATTGTACAGTTTTAGAACTGGCAAAAGTAATGATATCCACTATGTGATTTTGCAGAGCTAATTCTGCGGATTGGGGGATACTACTGGGACAGCAAGATTGATATGCTGCTACTTCTATCACTTCTGCGTTCTTAGCAGTTAATTCCTTAACTAAAATTTCTCTTCCACCACTTTCAACTCTCGGAAATAAAACTTTTTTCCCCGCTAGTTCCTCCGGGAAGTTTTCCACTAAAGAATCTGCGACAAAGTTGGGGGGAATAAAATCTGGTTGCAAACCTTGCTGTTTGAGACTTTTGGCGGTTTTTTCGCCAACAACAGCAATTTTGACATTAGCTAAGGTACGTGCATCTTTACCTCGTGCGGTCAATCTGTCAAAAAAGTAGTCTACACCATTAGTAGAGGTGAGAAATAACCACTCAAAGTCAGCTAAATTAGCGATCGCATGATCCAACGCTTCCCAAGAAGAAGGGGGGCCAATTTCTAAAGTAGGCATTTCAATCACAGTTGCGCCTACTGCTGTAAGGCGATCGCAAAATTGGCTTGACTGTCCAACTGCACGTGTGACTAAGATTGTTTTACCACTGAGAGGAAGCTGAGGGTTCACTGGCATAATTGGAGGGCTGAAAGTTTGAGCTGTAGTTAAGTTCGCTGAGGATATTGTCTCAGGTTGTGTAGGGGCACAGCGTGCTGTGCCCTTGCGTAGCCTAACAACCTCACCAATGACAATTACTGCTGGTGAAAGAGATAACCCAGCTGTTTGTTCAAGAATATTATCTAGTTGGGCTGTCCAAATTTGTTGATTAGGAGTACCAGCCCAGCGAATAATTGCAATAGGTGTGAGACGCGATCGCCCTTGTTTGATCAGCCGATGTACAATCTCTGCGAGATGCTGTCCACCCATCAAGATTACTAAGGTTTCCAGCCGTGACAACGCTTCCCAGTTTAAAGCATCTGGCTCATGGGCTGTTAACACTGCAAAACAACGGCTCAAAACTGGATCTGTCAGGGGAATAGCTGCAAGTAAAGGCGCAGCTAGGGCCGAAGAAATTCCTGGTACAACTTCAAATGCACAGCCAGATGCTTTCAAGGCTTCAATTTCAGCAGTACAGCGCCCAAAAATGAACGGATCGCCTGACTTCAGCCGCACAACTTGTTTTCCCTGCTGACAGTAACTTACTAATAACTTGTTAATCTCAGCTTGGGTTGTGCTGGGTTTACCACCACGTTTGCCTACATCTACTTTTAGGCAATCAACAGATACGCATTGCAACAATTGCTCATCTATTAAGGCATCGTATACCAACACCTGAGCTTGCTGCAAGAGATTGTAGGCTTTTACCGTTAGGTATACCACATCTCCTGGCCCGGCACCTACAAGGTAAACTTTGCCGATTGCATCAATCATGGCTGAGATTTTTTAGTAATATTATTTCCTTTAAATTATCCTGACAGCTATTGTGAGATAAATAGACCACGCAGTCTTAAAAATGTGATGTGCAGAACAATTACACCCTAAAATTCATCATTCAGCTCAATTGATTTGTGAGTTAATTTTTTGCAAAAATCGCTCAATACGCTCAACCATTTCGTTGTTCTTCTGAGCTTGAAATAACCCTCTAGCTTTTTGGAGATTGGCAACGGCTTCATCTCGCTGGTCTTGTCTGCTAAGAGTAACCCCCAAATTATAATAAGTTAACGCAGAGTTCGGATCTAGACTCAGAGCCTTTTTGTACTGAGCGATCGCTTCTTTTGGTTTCCCTAGATTGTCAAGCGTATTACCTAAACCAGTGTAAGCCTTAATATAGCTAGGTTCTAAGCGAATGGTTTCTGTATATTCGGTTACTGCATCTTGCACCCTTGATCGTATAAAGCCCTAGCTAAATCATAGTGAGCTTCTGCATATTGTGGATCGAGGCTGATGGCTTTTTTATATTGTGCGATCGCATCTTGCAGTTTCCCTTGATCGTACAAAGCATTTCCCAAAGCCACATAACCCACTGGATTTTTGGGTTCCAGACGAATGACTTCTTGATACTCAGCTATTGCTGCTGCCCATTTTTTTTGATTATATAGAGCATTTCCTAAGCTATAATGAGCTTCGGCATCTTGAGGCGCAAGACGGATCGCTTTTTTGTATTCTGCGATCGCTTCTTCTAAACGCTCAAGCTTTGCCAAAGCCATACCCAAATTTAAATAAGCTTCTGCATCGCTAGCATCAATTTCAAATAATTTTTGGACACATAAAATATTCATAAAGGCACAACATTTTTGCGCCCTTACCCATCTGTCACATTCTTTTTTCAAATTTGTATAAGTATTTTCAATTTATTTTGTAAGGTACATTTGAAAATTAAAATAGTTCCTACTGTGAATTAGTTGGGAGCTAAATTCCCAACTAATCAAATACCACCAAAAAATTCGTGGATAACTTATATCATGTCCGGGTAATTAGTTATGATTTCCATAGTCACTGCACCCCACCCCTTAATCCCCTCCCCGCAAGCGGGGAGGGGACACAAAGCGTCGCTTTGTTGGGGTGGGGTTCTTGAGATTTAGTAAGTAATCAAGCGGACATGATATTAAACCCAAAAATTACAAATTATGTAGCTTGCTTCTCACCGCAGGCGAATATTACAAATTAGCTAATTGGATTTGGCGTTCATTTTAGCTAGAAGATGAGCAACTTTATCAGCCTTTTCTGGTTGACGTTGTTTCCGCAATAAATCTTGAGCTAATTGCAAATTAGTTTTAGCGGCTTCTCGCTGTTCTTGCTGCATCAGCACATTTGCCAGACGCAAGTAAGCCTGAGGATTTTTCGGACTGCGACGAATCACATCTTCAAACCATTCTTTTGATTCCGCAATTTTCCCTTGCTGATTTAAGACATCTCCTAATAGCAAGCGCACCATGTCATTAGTAGAGTTGAGAGAAATCACTTGGCGGAAAGCGGCTTCTGCACCTTCATAGTCTTGCTCCTGATAAAGATTGACACCTTTTTGAAATAAATTCGAGGTAATCAAAGTTTTTACAGCAAAATAAATTAGTAGAGCAATACTGGAAACTACTAAAAGAATGGCAAAAATCTCAGAGGTTTGAAAAGTTTCTAGCATTTTGTTAAGCCAAAAGACAGGCAATGGGGAAAATCAAATATTCGATGAAAAAAAGTTTCCAGATAAATTGGTAGAATTGAGCGATCGCACTTTTTTCTTGTAAGTCCACTGCCAAACTCCGCACCCACATTATACACAGCACTACCAGATGGGTAATCACTAAGAACAGAGTGTTAACTGGTGCTAAATGTAACACACCCACTAAAATCATGCCCAAATAGCAGATAGTTAGCACCCAAAGTGCCAGATTAAATACCGCTTGCGTCCCAAGTTGGATAGTCAAAGTTCTGATATTGTACAAGCGATCGCCTTCCATATCGGGCACATCTTTAAAAATAGCGATCGCAAATGTAAACACCACAATAAATACTGTCAGCACCCATACAGTAGCTGGAATTGATGTATTTTTTTGCGCTAACCAACTAAAATGCAAAAATAGCCCTAAATTAACAATTGTCCCTCGCACCGAAAAAATACACAAAGCTGCCCAAAAAGGAAACCGCTTCAAGCGAATTGGTGGTAAAGAATAAGCAGTACCAATCGCCAAACTAATAGTTACCATCCCCAATAAAAACGGCCCAGATAGCGCCGCCACCACTAGCGCCAAAACACCAGTAATGGCAACAATTAACTGCCCTTGCTTCTGAGAAAAATCCCCTGATGCTAGCGGTAAATGAGGCTTATTAATCTTGTCAATCTCAATATCTTCTAGTTGATTCAGCCCCACAATATAAACATTGCCGCACAAACAGGCAAACCAAGCCCCTAAAACAGCTAAAAAAGAGTAATTGCTATTGCCTACAGCCACAGCAATCAAATACAAAGCCAACACACTCAAACTCGTGCCAATAATCGTGTGTGGACGAGAAAACTGCCAAAAAGCATCAAGCCAGCGACCCCAAACACTAGGAGACTTTTGCCCAGAATACTGATTCATAAATAATTTTGGATGAACAAACAGCTAGTAACGCGGCGCACAAGTCAAGAGTCGGAGAGACGCGATTAATCGCGTCTGTACTCAAAAGTTATTTCTTCCTTGTCCCCTTTGTCCCGTTTTACCCATTACCCATTCCCCTACTTATTCCCGCACAATAACCCAAACCGAATCAACCCGCGCTGATAACCCCGACGCATCAAACCTAGAGACAGCGCCCCAACAATCGTAGTCCAACCCGCAGTTAGTAACCCCCAAATCGCTTTGGGAGTAAATGCCGAATCAATTACAAAATCCCAAAACGGGGCTACAGCCTTTGACCAATCATCTGTGCGAATATTTTGTAAGGACATTTGATTTGCGATCGCCGCATATTCTGGCAACGAAATCACATAAGGTAAACAATAGACCCGATAAATTTCTTGCAAGTGGTTTCGTTCATCATCTGTTAGTGGTGAATCATCAATTGGGCGATGACACCAAGTCACCATAATCAACTTCCCACCAGGTTTCAGCACTCGGTAGCACTCTTGCATAAACTTGATTTTATTTGGCATATGTTCGCCACTTTCCAAAGACCAAACCAAGTCAAAACTATTGTCAGCAAAAGGCATTGCTTGAGCATCTGCGACCAAAAATTGACTTCTATCACTCAAATTCAGGTTTTGGGCACGTTCTTTGGCTCTAGCCGCCTGCACTGGACTCAGAGTCATCCCCGTCGCCTTAGCATGAAATTTTTCTGCCAGGTATAGAGAACTACCACCAATACCACAGCCTACATCCAAAATATTCTCTGCTGTTTCTACCCCTGCCCAATGGAGTAGTTCCTCAATTAAATCAATTTGAGCCTGACGACGGTCTTTTTTCTCGGTACCGTCTGGCCCGTAGTAGCCGTGATGCATATGTTCACCCCAAATCTCTTCCCAAAGACCAGAGGATGCATCGTAAAACTGCTGAATTTGTTGGTACAGTGTTGTGCTCATGAAGAAAGCAGTGTTATGACAAAGCAGAACTTAAATAAACCTACTCGTAGGCTACCATGTGTGTTTTTAATTAAATAAGGGTATTTCTGCTTCCAAGGAGGGGAAAGCCCATTTATACCGCTAGAGGACAAATAATTAACTGAACTGTAAACGGCTGTAAAATATTGGAATTGATACAGTCAGCATCTAAGATTCTCAGTTATTGAGAATTTTTTCATTTGGAATTTGGAATTTTGAATTATTTATGACTGTTGCTCGAACAATTTGCTTAGGATTTTTGGCGGTCATTACTGTGGGTACTATCCTACTGATGATGCCTTTTTCCACTACTAGTGGTAATTGGAATGATCCAATTGTGGCGCTGTTCACCTCCACATCCGCAGTTTGTGTGACTGGTTTATCAGTAGTTGATCCTGGGACTTATTTTTCCTTCTGGGGTCAGTTTTTTATGGCGCTGTTAGTCCAGATTGGTGGTTTGGGCTACATGACAACCACCACCTTTCTGATTTTGCTAATTGGGCGCAAGTTTGACTTAAGAGACAAAATTGCAATTCAACAAGCTTTAGACCGACCAGGAATGAGCGGTAGTACCCAAGTTATTCGCTCTATCATTGCTACTACCTTAATCTTTGAAATCACTGGTGTATTCTTACTACTACCCGCATTTGTACCAGATCATGGCTGGAATCAAGGGCTATGGCTAGCAATTTTTCATAGTATTAATTCTTGGAATAATGCAGGTTTTAGCCTTTTCAAAGATAATTTAATTGGCTATCAGTCATCGGCTCTAGTTGTATTTACCGTTTCAGGATTAATTATTTTTGGTGGGATTGGGTACCAGGTGATTTTAGAAATGTACTTCTGGTTACGCGATCGCTGGCTCAAAAAAACAACTCGCCAAGTATTTTCGCTGGATTTTAAAGTTGCTACTAGCACAACTTTAATACTTTTGTTTATTGGTGTTATTGCCTTTTTAGCTATTGAGTTTAGAAACCCGCAAACCTTTGGCGGCATGAGGTTAAGTGACAAATTATTGTTAGCTTGGTTTCAATCAGTCACTCCTAGAACTGCTGGTTTTAACACCATTGATATCGGCAAGATGACAACTGCTGGTTTATTTATCACAATTGCACTGATGTTTATTGGTGCTAGCCCAGGCGGTACAGGTGGGGGAATGAAAACTACAACTCTGAGAGTTCTCACCAGTTGTACCCAATCAATTCTGCAAGGTAAAGAAGAAGTTTTATTATATGAACGCAAGATAGCAATATCTTTAATTCTCAAAGCTGTTGGTGTGTTAGTTGCTTCTGTTGCTACTGTAATTTTATCAACAGTTTTAATTGCCCTCACAGATCCAAATTTAGATTTCATTCAAATTTTGTTTGAAGTAGTATCTGCGTTTGCTACAGTCGGTCTTTCAACTGGAATAACCGGAACTGTCTCAACCGCCGCTAAGCTGATATTAATTGCCACAATGTATATCGGACGAGTAGGTGTTTTACTTCTCATGTCTGCTATACTCGGAGACCCACGCCCTACTAGGATTCACTACCCTGAAGAAAATTTATTAGTCGGATAGTTTGAGTCAATAAATAGATAAAGATGTGGCGATAATAAATAATGTACAACCTGATACAATTTACACTGTCAGTTAAAAATTTATTTTTTCATCTGTAGAAAATTTAATTTGCGCCTGTTTCTAGACAGGATTATTGAAGGTAGGCATCTTGCCCACCCTCATGATGCGAGTTCAAAGTACATTAGCTTACCCAAGCTAGTATAAATTTTTCCCATTAACACAGGATGTACTAATAAAGGATAGTAATTGTGAATCTGTCAGCCTTAAGTTTTTTTCGCAGCTTACGTAAAGACAACCAACAATTTGCAGTGATTGGTTTAGGTCGTTTTGGTCGTTCTGTATGTTCCACACTGCATAAATTAGGTTATGAAGTATTGGCAACAGATATTGATGAAAGGCGAGTATCAGAAGCACTGATGGAGCATATAGTGGGTCATGCGTTACAGCTAGACTCCACAGAACCAGCGGCACTCAAAGAAGCCGGAATTTTTGAATTTGATACTGTGATCGTGGCTATCGGTAACTATGTCCAAGAAAGTATCATCACTACCCTGAATGTCAAAGAGGGGGGTGTACCTCATGTAGTTGCCAAAGCTTCTAGCGAAGTTCACCAGAAGCTGTTGAAACGAGTGGGAGCAGATCATGTGGTTTTCCCAGAATACGAAGCAGGTTGTGCCCTTGCACGTACACTTACTAAACCATCCATCCTAGAGCGTTTTGATCTCGATCCAGATAATAGTATTGTAGAGTTGATTGTACCTGACGAATTTCACGCTAAAACCATCACTGAACTGCAATTGCGTAACCGCTATGGCTTGAATTTGCTGGCGGTGAGCCAGGATGGTAAATTTATCATTAATCCTGATCCCACCAAACGTTTGGAGCGTGGTTCAGCGATGGTAGTTATTGGACACAATAAAGATATTAATCGCTTACCAATTTGATTGACAATATCAACTTTGTCCGCAAGCTGAAGTCAAAAGTTTCTCAAAAGATCGACATTGCTCAGCAATTATCAAGCTAGTTGCACCATGAATATTGACAATTATTTAATTGAATAGTTCATCTTGTGAAAACAATTAAGTATAACTACTAATTGACAAAATTAGTATAGTTTTAATATTCCATAAAATCTCATGACTGGTTGTTGCTTACAGGTAAGATCTACCTATTTCTGCCCTAGTTAGTCATTCTCACTGTCACCTCAAATGTAGTAACTTATCTATAACAATCCGATTTGATTTTTGAAAAAATCTAAGTATTGGCAAAGGAGCCAGCGCCGTGCTGGGGTTGCCCCCGTTGTAACCTTACGGGGAAGCAAGCTAAGCGTAGCGTCTCCGACAAGGAGAGGTGACTGGACGTAACGCACCAAAGCGTTCATACGGTGCGTTACTACGTACGTGATCAAAAATCAATTACGAGTCCTATAGGATAGCTCGGACAAAAAAATTGAATTACTTGGGTTCGAGAGAATAGCATATTATCAACCCATTTTCAGATGCCTCAGATTTTCCTCATTTTTCAGGTTTAAGTTAGAGCATAAGAAAATATCCAGTCAACTTATGCTCATAACTGTCATCTTGGTGCTTACTGATGTAACAAAACATACTATTACTTTAATTATTACCGTTTAGGTACCACATCAACGGAGATATGGTATTTAGCCGAGATTGCTGGTAACTTACATTATTTAATCAAGCTAGCACAGCAAGCCCTAAATAAACAGACAGTTTAAAACAGACCAAAAGTCTCAAATTATAGTCTTTTAACTTTTGACTTCCGCGCTGCGGTACTATCTAAATTATTAGGTTTATAATCAACTGCTTTAGAATACAAAAAATTACTATTTGCTTTTCTCAGATATATTAAAAAAAGCTTAATTTAAAAAGCTAATATTTGTATTTTTTTTTATTTATGGCTTTAATATGATTGCTATATTTCCTCTATAATGGCATTTTTTCGCATTATAGAGGAAATATAGCAGTAAGTTATGCTTTTAAACTTCTTATTCAGTAGACTTTATCTACCTATTGAGATATTTAAGTATATGTTTTTTTCAAAAAAAGAAAAGTTGTGATGTTCTGATAATTTTAGTGATTGAAGATAAGAATTCATTATTTATACGGAAGTTATTTTCTGTGATGCAAGATACATTCTTATTTATAAAGACAATTAAGCAGTACACACAAATCCAACGCCTTTCTTGATGTAAATAAGTCTTGATGTTCAAGAATTAACAATGCTCAAGATAGAAAACATTTCTCGGAAGGACTGCTGTAATAGTTTTTCAGTTCAATTATTTATTGAACTTCTCAAATCTCTCCTAAAACTTTAAAGTTTTGGGTTACTTTAGATTGGCAATTGCCAGATGAATTGTTAAAAAAAATCCTGCGTGTTTCAGCAGGACTAGTTTCGATTGAATATATACACCTCTATCATGCCAAAAAACAACAGATTTATCAAACAGCCTGCAAAGTTCTACCGTTCCTTGGTAGTAACAGCGTTATTAGCCAATGGCGTTTTCCAGTTTGTTGCACCTGTATTAGCTGAAGGAACCGCTGCCGGACAGTCGATCAGTAACACGGCAACTGCAACCTACCAAGACCCCAACGACACAAATACCACAATAAATGCGACTTCTAACACTGTTACCGTGACCGTAGCAGAAGTTACAGGTATTGCTGCTACGGCTGGAACTATAAGCGACAATACAGGTGGTACAGTTCAAGTAGGTGACGTATTAACTTATAATTTTAGTGTTACCAACATTGGTAATGATCCTACTCAACTCCGCATTCCTAGTGCTGTAACCCTAACACAATCAGTAGCGGGTGCTGGTACTGTAGGCACAGTACAATATAGTACAGATGGTGGTGTAACTTGGATTAATGTTTCTAATCCTAATGCGTTAACACCGACAATTCCAGTTTACAATCCGGCTACTAATATAGGTGCAACTACAGTAAAAACTGGAACTGTATTAGTGCGTGTACCCGTAACAGTTAATGCGGCGGCAACACCTGGTACAACTATTAAGGTAACTTTAGGTAATACACCCTCAACTCCTAGCGATCAAAACCAACCATTAAGTATTTCCACTGCTAATCAAGAACTCTATACAGAAGACTTAGCTGATTCTGATGCTACTGATGTAGATGGCGCACCAGTAGGGGGAGAGAAAGAAGCATCCGCAAATAGCACTGCAACTGTTGGCAATAAAGATTACGCTTTGGCAATCTTAAAGAAAACCCGCACTGCTTATAACAACAATAGTACCCAAGCGATCATCACAGATGACACTGTTACCTACGGATTGAGCTTGAAGGTTGATAACAACACTATAACAGGTACAAATATTACACCTTCTGCATTACAAGGTAGTTCAATTAGTGTAGACGGGTCAGCAGAAACTCGGATTTTGATATCTGATGCTATTCCTGCAGGTACAGAATTAGACTTAAGTACGCTACCTGGTATACCTAATAGCGATTGGGAAGCTGTTTATACTACCAGTGCTGTGACTACAGATGCTAATGCAGCCACATGGAAACGCTTTACTGGAAGTGGAGCTTTACAAAGTGGTGATACAACGGCAAACGTCACTCGCATAGGTTTCATTAACAAAAATAGTCTTACTTCTCTTCCAGCTAATGGAACAGATATTACTGGCTTCTCTATAAAAGTTAAAGTTACCGCATCGGCTGCACCTATAACTATTGCTAACATTGCCCAAGTATTTGGTAGCACTGCTGGTAATAACCTGCCAATATATGATGAATCAGGTGACAACAACCCCAGTAACTACGATCCTGGTACATCAAGCTTTCCTGGAACTGATACCAATGGTGATGGTGTTCCTGATACTATCCCCGCTGGGGCTGTTGAGGATGGTTATATCAACGATTCTACAGATTTAACTAGCACAGGCACAGAAAGCAGTAACAATGGTAACGATGGTACTGGACCTCTTGGTGAAGCTAACGTTCTGGTAATTAATACATCTAGTCTTCTGAATGGCCCCAATGGTCAACCAGGAGCTTTAGGTCCTACTAATGATAATAATACGGACTTTACTAACAAGTCTTTTACTGTTTTAGCAAATACAGCCCCCGGTTCTCTAATTGATCCATCTGCGGTGACATTTACTAACACTATTCAGAATGGTGGTAGTGCTTCTGCTTCGATTGTATTAGTACCAACACCTCCAGCAACTCCAGGAGATTTACCCACTGGTACTACAGTAATTATTACTGATCCCGATAATACAGCTAATACAGCAACATATACTTATGATAGTTCTGGTGCTGGTAGTTTTACTTTGACTAGCGGTACAGCTGTGTCACTCACTGTTGCTACTGGTGGTACAGATAATTACACCGTGAGCGTTAACTTACCAGGAAATACTCAACTCTCCACAGACACTGAAAAAGGTTATCCAGTAAGAATTACAGCGTTTGTTGATGGTGATGGTGACAAGGTGTTAGATTCTGGTGAAGCAACTAATATCACCATTGACCGTGTGTACACTGGCTTCTTGAAGTTAGTGAAACTCTCTCGGATTTTAGATGCTAGTGGAAATGTCTTAACAGGAGCAAGAGCCGCTCAAAGTGATTTTGAAACTACACCAATAGTTGGTACTGGAACTGCAACACCTAGAACTCCTCTACCTGGAGAAATGATTGAGTATCAAATCCGTTACAAAAATATTGCTTCTGAAGATAATACCAATGGAGCTAATAATGTCCTTCTCAATGTCAGCGGTTTGGTAATTACTGAAGATGGTACTTTAGGCACTAACAGTAATTGGGCGTTAGATCAGGATACCAACAGTATTATTGATACCAGTCACGTTATGAGTTCTGCTGTAGATTCTGGTACTGGTGCAACAATCACCTATACTCCTTCTGAGCAAAGTGGTACAACACAGGCTACCGATGTCACTAAGTATGTGAATACTATCACTGTACAGATTGCTCCAGGTATACAAAGAACCTTTACTTTCAGACGTAAGGTGAACTAGTAAGAAATTGTAGGTTAGGTTAAGCAACAGCGCAACCCAATAAAATACCCATAATGTTGGGTTTCCTGACATCAACCCAACCTACACAGACTCACACCCTACTCAATTCATTGCAGACATCTATAGTTTTTGTAAAAGGTGATTCAGATGAAACGTTTTTCCGTGATTGGTATAAGCGCGATCGCACTGATTGCAGGTATATCCTTTGCTGGTGAAATCCCAGTTGTTAGCAGTATATTTCATAGTGACACTGCGATCGCGCAAAATGCCAAAAAAGGGCCAGTAGAGTTGCGTCTAGAAGCAGAAAAGAAAGTAGTACAACAAGATAACCAAGGTAAGCAAACAGTTACTTGGCAAGCTTTGCAAGGTCAAGTTGTGGTGCATCCAGGAGATGTGTTGCGTTATACAGTAACGGGTGGCAATAATGGCGATAAAGCCGTCAAGAACCTCACCATCAATCAAGCAATTCCCCAAGGAATGGTGTATGTAATAAAATCTGCTACCGTCAACGATAAACAAGGCGCAAAGATTACCTACAGCATTGATAGTGGACGTAGCTTTGTAGAAAATCCCACAATCAAAGTCACTCTTCCCAATGGCAAAGAAGAGACTCGTCCAGCACCAGCAACTGTTTACACTCATATCCGCTGGAATTTTGGCACATCTGTTTCTGCCAAGGAGACAGTTAAAGGAACTTATCAAGCTCAAGTGCGCTAAGTCGGTTTTAGATTTTTGCTTTTAGAGACGTTGCAGCACAACGTCTCTCAATATATCGTCAAAAATTTCCACAAATCTGGGTGTAGGCTCGAACCCAGTTACCGTCAAGTTTCACAGGAGAAAAGTTCAGTGCGCCGTCAAAGTTTGCGACATCAGATTTCTGATGGTGGCTGGGTTCAGCGTTTCGCAGCAACCATTTTAGTGGGAAGTTTTTTACAGAGTCCAATACCTGTTTTTGCTCAAATTAATAACGGGATTGCACCTAAAGCAATCACTAACCAAGTTACATATACTTATACAGATCCAAGCAGTCAATATACATTTCAAGGCACTTCTAGTGTAATCAACGCTAGTTCTAAACCCTTCATTGACCCTTTGGGACGAATTCTCGGTTGTGGTGGGCAACTTTTACCTGATTATCAAGGTTTTTCTGTTGCTTTGTACGAACCTAATCCTAACGATCCGACAGGTACAGAACTAGGACAATTAGTATCCCTAACCCGGACAGAGGTTCCTGATCTTCCTAATAATAATATTTCTAAAGGGATAAACCCAAATTCAGAAAATAGTAATCCATTTTTCCTGACGAATGCGACTGAGGGTTACTACAACTTCTTATTCGACCAAAATCGGGGACAAACTGCTCAAGGTAAAACTTATATTTTGGTAGTCAATCCGCCTGCCAACTCTATTTATACCCAAAGACGCATTAAGTTAACAATTGTCAATACTACTGGTGAGGGTGACAATCTCATCGTCCAGTATACTGCTACTTCTATTGATGGTTTGCCAATCGGCCTTCAAGGTACAACTCAACTAAGTAACACAGTTTTAGTCTCGGATGCGGAACGGATCGGACTAAATTTATTACCCCTGAAATTGGACTTAGGGTTGTGTCAAACACAACAGGTGCAGATTATCAAAACAGCCGATCGTGCTACTGCTGAACCTGGAGATACGGTAATCTACCGCCTATCCCTCAAAAATATTGCTGATACTCCTTTAGATAATTTAGTAGTTAATGATACTTTTCCTTTAGGTTTCAAATTTCTGCCCAAATCCGTGCGGGGTGAGGCTGATGGTCAAAGTGTCAACTTTACAGCCGAAACTAGTGGTTCAGAAATTATCTTGCGGACTACAGCCGCGATCGCACCTGGAAGTGTCATCAATATTGCCTATGCTGCACAACTAACTCCTGATGCTGTGCGTGGTTCGGGTCGAAATTCGGCAATTGTCAACGCCCAACGTGCTGACAACGATTTTGCTGTCAAAGATGGGCCAGCTACTCATTTGTTAAAAATTCGACCCGGAATAGTATCTGACTGCGGTACTATTATCGGTCGCGTTTTCGTAGATAAAAACTTTGATGGTGAACAACAGCCCGGTGAACCTGGTGTACCTAATGCTGTGATTTTCATGGAAGACGGTAACCGCATCACTACAGATCCAAATGGTTTGTACTCCGTAGCTAATGTCTTACCAGGAAATCACACAGGTGTTCTCGACTTGAGTAGTCTTCCTGGTTATACCCTCGCGCCAAATTTGCGCTTCCGCGAACGCAATAGTCAATCTCGTTTGGTGCGTTTAGAACCTGGTGGTATGGTACGCATGAACTTTGCAGTCACTCCCACCTTTAAATCAGAGGTGAAGAAATGAAAACTAGACTGCACCATGTCAAGATTGTCAATTTGAAATTAATTGGGGCTGTAGCTGGGGCTGTAAGTCTGATTCTGTATCCTGTCATAGCTAAGGCAGAAAATTCTGCGTTTATCCAAGAACAACAGAACTTCACCGATGAAAAATCTCCTAAACAGGAAGAACTTCCACAGCAAAATGTCCTCTTTTCCCCCTCTTTGCCAATAGAAAAGAGAGTAGAAATTACAGATGAGTTAGATGTTGAAGAAGGGAGAAGGGTGCAATATGAACAGTTATCAGCCACTAAATTTTCGATTTTGGCAGGAGACTTAAACCCTTGCTCTGCAAAGGTTCTGTCAGAAGTTAAAGAGCAAAAGATTTCTGCCCTCTGCCCTGAAACTTCTGCCTTTGATGTTAAACTTACAAATCAACCATCCACCGCATCCGATACAGAATTCGTTGGTATAAAGCCTTTTCAACCTGCATCTAATACTCAATTGCCCCAAGGCTTACAACAAACAGCATCTGGCAAACAATTAGCTACTGGTACTATACAAACCTTTCAACCGGCATCTGAGATCCAATTACCTAAAGGCTTACAACAAGTAGCATCTATTAGCGAACAGCAATCTGCTACTGCTGGTATCCAACCCTTTCAAGCAACATCTGATATCAAATTGCCTAGAGGCTTACAAAAAATAGCCAATGGTACAGAAGATGCAGGGCAACAAGTAAACAAAGACAAGGATAATTCTGCTGTTTCCCAAACACCAACGCCTGCGATCGCAACAACAGTAAAAATCCTCACTCCTACACCTGATGAGATAGTTGATGTGGCAGCTACTACGGTAATTTTAGAATTTCCTGAGGGAGCCAGCGTAGAATTACGGGTGAATGGGCAACTGGTAGATACTTCGCAGATTGGACGTACCGCCACAGATTCAACAACCAAATTAGTTATGCAGACATGGTATGGGGTTTCCTTAAAGGAAGGGGAAAATACCATTACTGCTCAAATAGTCGGCTCAACTGCACCCTCTGTGAGTAGGCGAGTGGTAGTTCGTGGCGCACCCACACAGATGAAATTAGAGACTGTGGAGGCGCGGATTCCCGCAGATGGGCGTTCTACAGCCACAGTCAAAGGACAGTTGTTAGATGCGAATAACAACCGTTCTAAATGGAATAGTGTTGTCACTTTAGCAGCCAGTGCTGGGGAGTTTATCGGGGCGGATTTTAAACCCGATCAACCGGGATTCCAGGTGGAGGTGAAGGAGGGGGAATTTACAGCCAAGCTGAAATCTAGTTTGAATGCCCAAACAATAACTATCAAAGCCAATGCTAATGAGTTAGAAGCTTTTACCAGATTACAATTTGAAACCTCCTTGCGTCCGAGTATTTTGACTGGGGTGGTGGATTTGCGTTTGGGGGCTAGAGGTACAAATTATTACGGTAGTTTCCGTGATTTCCTCCGCCCTGATAGAGATAATAGAACCCAGTTAGACTTCAATTCGGCGGTATTTGCGACGGGTGCGATCGGTGATTGGTTGTTTACTGGTGCATACAATAGTTCTCGCAGCCTCAACGAAGATTGCAACTGTGACAATCGCTTGTTTCGCAGTTATCAATTCAGCGAGCAAAACTATCCTGTTTACGGCGATAGTTCCAGAGTGGATGTTGTTGCTCCTTCAATTGATAGTGTATTTGTACGGTTAGAGCGTTCCACTGGTATTCCCGGTGCTACCCCCGATTATGCCATGTGGGGTGACTATAACACTGAGGAGTTTGCACGTCCATCACAGCAATTTACTGCTATTACCCGTCAACTCCACGGTTTTAAAGCCAACTACAATTTAGGGAATTTCCAAATTACAGGGTTCTACGGCAACCATCTTGAAGGTTTTCAACGTGATACCATTGCTCCTGATGGTACTAGCGGGTATTACTTCCTCTCTCGCCGCATCTTGCTTCCAGGTAGTGAAAATGTTTTTCTAGAGTTAGAAGAACTGAATCGTCCTGGTACTGTACTGGAACGCAAGCAGCTGAACCGAGGCCCAGACTACGAAATCGACTACGATCGCGGGACTTTAATATTCCGCCAACCGATTCTCCGCACAGATGTCGATCAATATGGTCAAGTTTTAGTCCGGCGGATTGTTGTTACCTATCAATACGATAGCAAAGACTCGAATAGCAATATCTATGCAGGTCGTCTGCAATATAACTTTTCCCGCACCTTTAATAATGAAAGTTGGTTAGGCGCAACTTACATTAAAGAAAATCAAGGGGTGCGTGGGTTTGAACTTTACGGCGCTGATGCCATGATTTCTCTGGGTTCTCAGGGTAAGGTGGTGGCAGAATATGCCCATTCCACCAATGACTCTGATGTGATGGGCAAAGTCAGTGGTGAAGCTTATCGCATAGAAGCCGAAGGAGAAATTTTACCAGGTATCCAAGGACGTGCTTATTATCGTTTTGCGGATACAGGCTTTGCCAATAATGCCACTATTAGTTTTGTACCAGGTCAAACCCGGTATGGAGCGCAGTTGACAGGTCAAGTTTCCCAAACTACAAATGTCCGAGTGCAATACGACCACGAAGATAATTTTGGCATCGCTCCCCAACCTTTAGATACTTTTGAAGAATTATTTTCACCTCGTTCTCAAGCCGTCCCTGGTAGTAAGGTTGATAACTCCTTAACGACAATTTCCGCCGGGATTCAACAAAAGTTGGGTAGCGCCACTGTTAATGTCGATTGGATTCATCGCAATCGGGACGATAGGATTGCTACAAATGCTTTGCGTAGTAATTCTGACCAACTGCGCTCGCGCCTTTCTATCCCCTTAGCAAATAACCTGACTTTCCAAGCGCAAAATGAAACAACATTATCCTCCACAAAAGATGCTGTTTATCCAGACCGTACCATCTTAGGTTTGAATTGGGCTGTGATTCCTGGTATCAATGTCAGTTTGGCACAACAGTTTTACAGTGGTGGTCAGCTTTCGGGAAACTCGATCACCAGTTTAAGTGTTAATGGGGAACACAAACTTGGTACAGATACCACTATTACTGGTCGTTACTCAATTTTGGGTGGTGCTAATGAACTAACTACGCAAGGTGCGATCGGTCTAAATAATCGCTGGAGTATTGCGCCTGGTTTGCGGTTAAATCTAGCCTACGAACATGTATTTGGTAGCTTCTTCCAACGAACTGGGGCAGGTCAGCAATTTGCCCAACCCTTCGCCCCTGGTCAAAGCGCCTCTTCGATTGGGTTTGATGGTGGCGATAGTTACAGCGTTGGCTTAGAATACAGTGATAATCCTGATTTTCAAGCCAGCGCCCGCTACGAACATCGTAGTTCCTCTGGTGGTTCTAATACCCTCATCTCAGCGGGAGCTACGGGGAAAATTTCTCCGTCTCTCACAGCTTTGGTACGTTATCAACAGGCAAATTCTTCTAATCAAAGGCTGACAGGATTAGGAGATACGGTGAACCTGAAAGTGGGTTTAGCCTACCGCGACCCCAGTGACGATAAATTTAACGCTTTGTTGCGTTATGAATATCGTCAAAATCCCTCAAGCATTCCTGACACTATCCTCTTAGGCAGCGGTACAGGTTCCCAAGACCATACCTTTGCCTTAGAAGCTATCTATGCACCTAACTGGCAATGGGAATTTTACGGCAAATATGCCCTGCGTCAAAGTACCACTTACCTAGCTAGTGATTTAGCTGGTACGAGTACGGTAAATCTGGCACAATTTCGGGCTACTTATCGCCTGGGATACAGCATGGATTTGGTAGGTGAGGCGCGGGTGATTAATCAATCTAATTACACCGAAACAGGCTTTGTAATTGAAGCAGGTTACTACCTCAGTCCTAACTTGCGAGTGGCGGCGGGGTATGTATTTGGTCAAGTTGATGATCGTGATTTCTCCGGTACACGTTCCGCAGGCGGCCCCTATTTGGGCTTAACACTCAAACTCAATGAATTATTCGATGGCTTTGGACAGCAAAAAGTTGCTCCACCCCAGCAACAAGAATCTGTAGTGCAACCAGTAGTTGATCAAACAGGGGAAACTGGGAAGTTAAAAATATGAAGCTATTTATACTAATTTATTTATATAATTTTCTGCAACCATTAAATGGGGTTTCCCCGCGTCTTCTCCAAAAACTTGGTTTGGCTGTTGGCTTACTGCTGTTGGCATTACCAGAAGTAGCCTTTAGTCAGACTCCACAGCTTTCCCTGAGAGTAGTGGTGAACAGTAACCAAGATGGGGCGATGCAAGCTGATGATGTAGTGACATTGAGAGAAGCGATCGCTCTGGTTAATGGTACTTTGCCAATGGAACAATTGAGCGATCGCGAAAAAACTCAGGTACAAATCCTGAGTGGGAATGTTTCATCCCGCATTGAGTTTAATTTATTGCCATCACAAACTGCGATCGCTCTCAAGGAATTGTTACCGCCCCTTGCTAGCTCAGGTTTGGTAGTGGATGGCAGTACACAACCAGGATATGATGGCGCTAAATCGCCAGTGGTTGCAATTACGACTGCAAGCAATGCAGATGTTATCCGTGGTTTTACGGTTGTCACTGATGGTGTAACCATTCGCGGCTTGAGCTTGTATGGATTTACCGCTCGTCATGGCGCTACTGCTAGTATCCCACCCGCAGATATTTTTATTGCACCACTTTCGGAAGTTGTAGAGATGAAAAGGGGTAAAACTCACTCCTCCACACCGCCGAAAGATGTGGTAATTGAAAATAACTGGCTGGGTATACCACCGGATGCAAGTTTACCCTCCAAAGCTTCGGCTTTTGGGGTATCTGTTTTTAATAGTGCTGGTACAACCATTCAAAATAATCGCATTGCCCATCATGATGGGAGCGGCATTATTACCTCAGTCCGGGCAGAAAATTTACAAGTCAAGGAAAACATTATTACTCACAATGGCTTGGCGGGGATGCCCGATGCGATTCGTCTTGAAGGTATAATTACTAACACCAAGATTACAAACAACTTAATTCAATTTAATGCTGGCAGTGGTTTGTACTTATTTAAACCTGAAGGTCCAGTAAAAATTCTCGATAATACCATCAGTAATAACGGTCAAAAGTTCCATCGCGCAGCAATTTACTTGATGGGGAAAGGACATGAAGTTGTGAATAACAAAATCACCGATCAGCCGGGGACTGGGGTGACGATCGCCGCTTATCCTCAAAGTCTAGGTAACCGGATTCAAAATAACCAATTTACCAAGCTACAGGGACTAAGTATTGACCTAGTAAGTCAGCAAAACATTGGTGTTAGTGATTACCAGCAAGGCGATGGAGTTAACCCAGTGCATGACAGCTATCAGCGTCATCGTCAGGCGGGTAACTTTGGGATTGATGCGCCAAGCTTTCTCAGCCGGGAATTTTTTATCAGTTTACAAGATGGCTCAGTAACATTAGATGGTCTTGCCGCTCCTGGTTCCGTAGTAGAAATTTATCAAGTCAGTGAATACAGTGGCAGCAATGGCACACTCAATGAAGCGATCGCCACAGTAAATACCGTTAACACTGGTAGATTCTCCGTAAAATTGGGAAACCTAAAGGCTGGAGAACGGGTAAGTGCGATCGCTATTCATCCCCAGTATGGAACATCAGAACCAGCAAATCTAGCCCTGATTCGCTCCCTCAAAGCCATACCTCCTGGAAGTACCCAGTAATTGACATACTCCTCTACCTCTGTTCTTTCCTGTTGAGATTTTCCCCTCTCGATCAATTATGAGTGAGATATACAGTACACAAAATATTAGTATTTATCCTTATACTGAAAAGTTATAAAAACTACGAAAATGAAAATTAACCACCGACACAAGAGGAGACTGTTAAAAATATTTGCCCGTTTAGGCCGCGATCGCTGTTGGCGATTCTTATTTACCACATTCATGGCTTTTATCTTCACAATTAACTTTAGTGGTATTTATTTGTGGTTTACTCCCTTAGCACGTTCCGAAGGTATTCACCAAGCTACTAGCCAACTGGGAGGCGCTGCTACTGGTAATGGATTAAATGTCTATCTATTTGAAACTATTTACAATAATGCTAGCTTTGTTGCACCTCCTCATGACCGACCAGTGCTTGTCAATGCTGAAGCCGGAGAAGTGATCAATATCTCCCTGTGTGCTTCAGCCCCTGGTAATACTGTTGATGTCGAAGTGTTCGGACTTGCAGGGACAGGTACTGCATCACCATCTGGTCTTGGTTTTGGTAATGAAATTAACTACAACAATGCCACACTTGTACCGAGCAGGGGTGGGGGAGCTGTCGTTGGAGGACTTACTAATACTGCTACAGCGGGTAGTAACTTTAGTTCTATTCGGATAACAACAGGAAATGCTCAAACTGCAACTCAAACATCAGCAGCTATCTGTACTGCGGATGTGGGTAATGGTACTAAAGTTGCTTATCCGAATGGCGTATTAACTAATCCTATTAAAATCCGAATCCCCGCCGGCGGAGCAGGTACTTATGAAATCCGTTTCAACGATAGTAATGCTACTGCGGATAATGCCGCACTCACCTATTGGGATTTTACTGTTACCCCCAACACAACTACTAACCCCGATCCCAAATCAACTTTAGGGCGAGTTTGGGCACCAGCTTGGGCATTTAATGCGGGAAATAGTTTCGCCAGCGTCGGATCTTATGATGGGGATTTTTATGTCAGAACTCCTGGTGGGCGACCGAGTACAGAATATATCTGGAAACTGGACTTGAATCAATTTGCTCCCCAAAGACACGATATTATTGCCAATGGTATTGGTCTGAATCCTCCTTACTCAAGGTATAGCGCCCCAGGTCCTACTAGTACCCCAGCTGCTAACCCTGCTTTGGGTTCTCCACCACGTAACCGTAATTTTCCGATTTATCTGTCCTATCCTACAGCAATGTCATTTTCGCCTCTGTTACCTGAACCTGTGGCACCAAACATATTGAACTTTAGATTTATTGATTCATCAGGAGAAGACAACACCATTACCCCCAATCCAGCCACCGCTACGATCCAAGATACAGGTAACTTTGAATTTACAACTGACGTAGATGGAACTTACGAACTCACTATAGATACGAATAAAAATGGAGTGTTTGGGGCTGGCGATAAAGTTTTCTTTGGCACAATCAGTGCTAATGTTCTTAAGCAAGTTGCTTGGAATGGAACTGATGCCAATGGTACTGCTCTTGGTGTTGGTACTTATCCGGTTAAACTGCAAATCCGAGTTGGTGAATATCACTTCGTTGCCTTTGACTCAGAAACAAGCGGTGGAACTTCCAGTGGTACTTTAGGTGGAGGCAATGGATTAACAATCTGGAAAGCAACAGGATCGTCAAGCACAAGTCCTACTCAAGTTTACTGGGACGATCAAACTTACTTAAGTGGTCAAGGTGGTATGTCTAACCTTCCCAACGGCGGAACATCAGGAACTGCTGATGGAAGGCACACTTGGGGAAATTTTGCAGCTGGTTCTATCGGAGATACGCGCTTCATGGACACTTGGGTGTTTGGCGCTTCCCAACAGTTAATAGCTCCAGCCATTATTGCTGATCTTGATGATAATGACTTTGGTGATGCTCCTGATACCTACGGTACTAACAAAACCAATAGCAGCGGCGAAGGAATCGGAGCCAGTCAAATTCTTAGCACTAATATTTTGTTAGGTACTATTGCTACTGATAAAGATACAGATGGTCAACCAAATGTGAATGCTGATGGTGACGACATTCTCACCACTGATGATGAAGATGGAGTTGCTAGTTTTAATACTTTAGTAAGTAATACTACTAATTACACGGTCACAGTCAAGGTAAAAAATACCTCTAGCGCTAATGCTTACTTAGGAGGTTGGATTGACTTTAATCGCAATGGTAAGTTTGAAGCAACTGAAGGTGTAGTACAGACTATAGCTACTGGAATTAATGGAAATGTCAACCTCAACTGGACAGGGTTAAGTAGCTTAGTTACAGGAACTACTTATGCTCGTTTTCGGATTAATAACGATCCTTTAACTACCAGCGATTTTATTGGCGGCGGTAGAAATGGGGAAGTAGAAGACTACAGACTCAGCATTATTCCCAACGTTGACTATGGGGATGCAGCAGATACCGGAACAGGTACAGGCGCAGGAAACTATCAAACCACCAGTAGTGATGGTGGAGCCAGTCATACGATTATCAGTACCTTAAAATTAGGTACTAATGTGGCTGACGCTGATAACGGTACATTACAAAATGCTAGCGCCACGGCTGATGATACCACAGATACAGATGATGAAGATGGTGTAACCTTCCCCACTACTTTAACCACAAATACCACTAGTTATTCAGCAACTGTTAACGTTACCAATACCACAGGCAGTGCGACTAATTTAGTGGGTTGGATTGACTTTAATAAAAATGGTCAATTTGAAGCAACTGAAGGTGTGACACAATCGATTCCTAATAATGCCAGTCCCCAAAATGTTACCCTCAACTGGACGGGTATTAGTGGATTAACAGTGGGAAATACCTATGCTCGTTTTCGCTTAAGTGATAGTGCAACTTTAACGACTTCTACCCCTAATGGTGCAGTTGGTAATGGGGAAGTAGAAGATTATCAACTGACTATTACTAATATTGACTACGGCGATGCACCGGATACGGGAACAGGTACAGGCGCAGGAAACTATCAAACCACTAGTAGTGATGGTGGAGCCAATCATACTATTATCAGTACCTTAAAATTAGGTACTAATGTCGCCGACGCTGATAACGGTACATTACAAAATGCTAGCGCGACGGCTGATGATACTACAGGTACAGATGATGAAGATGGTGTTACCTTCCCAACTACTTTAACCACAAATAGCACTAGTTACTCAGCAACTGTTAACCTCACCAATACAACAGGGAGTGCTACTAATTTAGTTGGTTGGATTGACTTTAATAAAAATGGTCAATTTGAAGCAACCGAAGGTGTGGCACAATCGATTTCCAATAATGCCAGTCCCCAAAATGTTACCCTCAACTGGACCGGTATCACTGGACTAACAGTCGGAAATACCTATGCTCGTTTTCGCTTGAGTGATAACGCAACTTTAACGACTTCTACCCCTAATGGTGCAGTTGGTAATGGGGAAGTGGAAGATTATCAATTGAGTATTCAGGTGAGCAATCCTAATTTGCTGTTGGTAAAGCGGATTACCAAAATCAACACTGTAACTACTACCAACGGTGGGGATAACTTGGCAGCTTATATTAATGAATCGGGTAATCCCTATGATGACAATACTTTGGATAACCCAGCCCCACCAGCCAAGCCAGATACAGATAAATGGCCTAATCCCAACACTTTTTTGATTGGCGGTGTCAATGGCGGCAAAATTATTCCTGGCGATGAAATTGAATACACAATTTACTTCCTGTCAGGGGGAAATGTTACAGCAAAGAATGTCCTGTTCTGCGATTTAGTACCAACAAATACCACCTTTGCCCCCACCGCATTCAACACAGGGGTAACTCCTGATACCAGTGGTTCAGGCGATCGCGGTATTGTCATTAACCTCAGTGGTACTACCAAGGCTTATAGTAATGCTGACGACGGCGATATTGCCCAGTACTTCCTTCCAGGAGTCCAACCAACCACCAAATACCCCAACATTGACTGCGATGGCAACCCCAACACCACAGTACCCAATACCAACGGTGCTGTTGTTGTCAACCTAGGTGATGTGCCAAATGCAACTGCGTCTGGAACACCTACTAATTCTTACGGTTTTGTCCGGTTCCGCGCTAAGGTGAAGTAACCTGAGAGCACCTCAGTACATTTCATTCACTGTCCTATGCGATCGCGACTTTATATGGGTGTGCGATCGCATCTTGATTTGGATGGAAGTGATTTTTTACCAAATTTTAGGCAAATTCATCCGATAAATCTCTTGGTAATCAAGGTGAAGAGGTGAAGGGAATTGGGTAACCAAAAGAAAAATACGTTCAAGGGTTTAATCTTGAACGTATTTTGATGGCAGCTAAAGGTCAAACAATTTTGGATTTTAAATTGACCCTCTACCGAATTTTGGATTTTAGACTGAAGAAATTTTCTAATCCAAAATTTAAAATCTAAAATTTGGTAAATCTTAACGGGGATTCATAGATGTAGGCTGTGGTTCCACCAAAATTGGTACATAGCCCGGATCGGCTTGGGTTTCTTGGAGAATTTCTGGTTGAGTTGGCTGTTGTAAAGTGTTTTCTGGAAATAGATTAATTGCGGAGGCTGGAGCAGCAGGAGTAGATGTTTGAGCAACTTGAGGTGGTTTAGGTGCTAATATTTGAGCAATTTGCTGCATCAACATCTCCATTTTCTCAGCTTGGGCGATGTTCCCTTGAGCATTGTACTCATTGTGGGCACGTTTAAAGGCGCTATTGGCAGTTTTAAAATTACCTTGATTGTATAAAGTTACGCCCAAATTGTAGTAAGCTGAGGCATTTTTGGGATTATGTTGAATAGCTTGCTGGTAAACAGCAATCGCCTCAGATGTTTGCCCTTGAAGTACCATGAGGCTGCCCAAGTTGCTATAAGCGATCGCATTTTCAGGATCTTGTTGCAAGAGTTGTTTGTATGTGGCGATCGCTTCTTGAATTTGACCTTGCTGTTGTAAGGCGATCGCTAAATTAAAGTAAGCATTGCTATTGTGTCCATCGAGATTAACTGCTTGCTGATAAGCCGCGATCGCTTCTGGTATCTGTCCTTGTTCGTATAACGCCAAGCCTAAGTTATATTGGGCTGCTGCTATTGTTGGATCTATTAACAGGCTTTGACGATAAGCTGTAATCGCTGCTTCTTTTTGACCTTGGCGATGCAAGGCTATCCCTAAGTTGTAATAAGCTTGGCTGGAATTAGGATTGATCTTAATTGCCTCTGCATACTCTTGTACAGCTACATCCAAGCGGTTTTGCTGCAAGAAGATATTGCCCAAGTAATTCCTGGCTATTCCTATATTAGAATCTCGGCGCAACGCTTCTTGAAAGGCGTATTCTGCACCTTGCCAGTCTTGGCGGTTATAGCGCATCACCGCCTGCTGGAAAAAACTAGCTGCTTCTAGATTCTGAGTGACAACGTTCTGGGCTAAAACCTTGCTTCCTGGTAAGTCAGTCATTGTTGGTACAGCTAATACCAACACTGCAACAGAAGTTGAGAACAGCTGCCGATAAGCACCTCGGTGCAGCGCTAGCTGAGAAAAACTGCGAAACCACTGGGGAAGTTGATGTTTTTCTGACATGAGTGGCAGGCCTCTACTTATTCTTAGATCCTTATAAGTCAGAGTACCCACCACAACATAAAAAATTAAAAGTCAAAAATAAAGATTTTACAAGAGTCAAGGGTCAAGGGGAGCCAGTGCGTTGGGGAGACACTGCGTTGCGCGGGTTCCTAAGGCAATCCGTTGGGCGGCTTTGCCGACTTGTAGGAAGTGCCGTCGCGTTAAAGCAAGTGTCGTCGGGTTGCCTGACTTAAAGGAGGCAGTGCGGTGGGCGGCTTTGCCGACTTGAAGCAACTGCCGTCAACTGGCGTTCAAAGGTCAAGGGTTATGGCAAAATTAGCATGGCATCACCGAAGGAATAGAAACGATATCGAGCAGCGATCGCTTCTTGGTATATATTTAACAATCTCTCCCTGCCAATCAAAGCACTTACCAGCATCAACAAACTGGAGCGTGGTAAGTGAAAATTAGTAATTAGACCATCCACTACTCGCCATTGGTATCCGGGATAGATGAATAGATTTGTCTTGCCACAAAATGGTTGTAATTCTCCAGATTGAGCCGCCCCTTCTAAGGATCTGACTGCCGTTGTGCCCACAGCAATAATCCTACCGCCTGCTGCTTTCGTAGCGCGGATTTGCTCTACTGTTGAAGCAGGGACTTCGATCCATTCTTCATGCATTTGATGGTTAGTGACATCTTCCACTTCCACAGGACGAAATGTTCCCACGCCAACGTGTAGTGTGACAAAAGCTTGATTAATGCCGCGATCGCGCAAGTTCTCTAGTAATTCTGGAGTAAAGTGTAGCCCAGCTGTTGGCGCTGCGATCGCGCCTGGATGTTTGGCATACACAGTTTGATACTGTTCGTCACTAGCTTCGGAGGCTGTGATATAAGGCGGTAAAGGTACTTCCCCAAACACATCTAACAATTGCACCACAGAAACTCCCTCTGGCCCATCAAATTGTAATAGCCGCCCCCCAGTCGCTGGATCTGTTTCTAGCACCGTCGCTGTGAGGGAAAGGGGAGGGGATGAGGGGGACAAAGAGGAATTAACTCTCTCATCAACCCCTGCTCTCTCATCTCCCTCATCTCCCCTGCTCCCCTGCTTAAAAGCTCCCCTTGGTTCAAAAATAATCTTCGCTCCAGGTTTGAAGCGTTTTCCTGGCTTGACTAAGGCTAACCAACAGTTGTACTGGCGTTCTTCCAACAATAACACCTCAATCTCCGCACCAGTAGATTTACGCCCATAAAGTCGGGCTGGAATAACACTAGTGTTATTCATTATCAGTAAATCCCCTGAAGTTAATAGTTGTGGCAGATCGCGAAAAATATAGTGTATACTTTGGGAATTTACTACCAATAGTCGAGAACTATCCCTGGGAAATGCTGGGTTTTGGGCTATTAGTTCGGTCGGAAGTTCGTAGTCATACGCAGATAAAGAACGGTCTAATTCTATATTTTTCACCTCAATATCCGAGGTTTGGGTTAAATTTGCTGGTGTTATTTGTTGCTCCATTGAATTCTATTCTGCCTTTAATAAGCCTGTTTGAGCTTTCCTGGCTCATGACAACTCTAGGCGATCGCAGCTCGATTTTATTCCCTGAATTTCAGATTGATACGATTGCGTAACACGGAAATACCTATATGAAAATTGGGTAAACCTCCCTATCTAAAAACGGGGGCTTTTACCCTACCGGAAACTGGTATTTATTTACGAATATAGAGATGTAGGATTGGCTTTGATCCCAAGCACCAACATGGAATACTTGTATTACCTGGCAAATGCCAGTCTAACTCTGAGGGTCGTTCAATACCTGCACGGGAGACCCCAGTTGCCTGTTTCGTTCGTTACCGTCATTCATCAAATAGATGGCTGGGTAGTGAGGATAAAATTTAAGGGTCAAGTTTCACCCCAGGTTGATGGTGATTTTCGAGCTTTTATGAACGAATTAGGAATCAGCTACGAACCTCCAATGCGGGTACAAATGGCACTTTGGAGTTTGGAAGCAGGACAGTGTCCTGTAGACGTAATGCGTCGCTATCAAGTAGCAATCGTCTCGCATGGTAGCCCAGAGAGAGAGGAAATTGAAGCATTCCGGCAACAATTTGTTCGGGGATTGGGCTATTGTCCTGAAACATTGGCATAATTGCCTTTGGTTTTCACATTTATACAAAATAATTAGTAATTGGTCATTAGGAATTTAGATATTATATCTATTACTGGTGACCAATTATGCGTGATCAATCACAGAGTCGAAAGCGCAAGGAATGTATTCTTGCAGTTGGAACTCGTAACCAGCAACGACAGAACTAGCTAGGACTTTCGGGGTAGATGTGACTACATTAAAGTTTTTTGGTCTCTTCTGACAATAGACAATAGCAACATCAAATCTGCATGGGTAATCCGCCTTTTCTGGGTATTGAGCTAAAAACATCCCCGCAGTACGCCAAAGTTTTGTTTGCTTTTTGGCAGTGATAGCGCTTTTTCCCCCTGTATCCCAATTACCGGGACTACGAGTTTTGACTTCCACAAATGCCAAGGTGGAGTGGGGCGTGGGGAGTGAGGATTCCCCATATTGGGCAATAATATCGATTTCTCCCCAGCGACACAAAAAGCGACGATGCAGAATTAACCAACCTGTAGATTGCAGCCATTGTGCTACTAGGTCTTCACCTACGTCACCAATGTCGGGATAATGGGATGGAGGAGGGTTCGCCATTGGTTAAAAATATGATGAATAAGAAATTAGGTGTTTGGATTTGCACAAGTATACTCTCTGTATTGCTTTGGGGAGTAGTTGGCATCACAGCAATTATCGGTTTTGCGCCCACAGCTTTGGCACTGGAATACAATAAAGAAATTTTGGTAGAATCTGATTTCTCTGGGCGGGATTTAAGAGACTCTAGCTTTACTAAAGCTAATCTCAAAAAGAGCAATTTTACTAAGGCAAACTTGAGTGGTGTTAGTTTCTTCGCTGCAAACTTGGAATCGGCAAATTTTGAGGGAGCTGATCTCAGCAATGCTACTTTAGATTCAGCTCGTTTTATCAAAGCAAATTTGACAAATGCGTTGTTGGAAGGTGCTTTTGCGGCAAATGCTCGGTTTGATGGTGCGATTATTGATGGGGCAGATTTTACTGATGTATTGCTGCGTTCGGATGAGCAGAAAAAATTATGCCAGGTTGCTAAGGGTACTAATCCTACCACAGGCAAAGATACGCGAGATACGTTGTTTTGTCCCTAATAGGGTATTTCTGATTTGTCTACAAGCGATCGCAACTCTAAATTTACTGATTTTTATCACAATAGCAAAAGTATCTGGTGTGCGGGGTGAGCAAAATTTACGCTCTGAGGACTTAGCAAACCTCGCACCCTCTGGTAATTGGACATTTTTGAACAACAAGTAGTCTCAGAACTTGAAGTTTCGTCCTTTTTGCTCGGATGTTCGACTTCAAAACTTGGAGTTTCGAGTTTTTTACTTGGACATTCAGCTTCAGAACTTGAAGTTTCGTCATTTTTGCTCGGATGTTCGACTTCAAAACTTGGAGTTTCGAGTTTTTTACTTGGACATTCAGCCTCAGAACTTGAAGTTTCGTCCTTTTTGCTCGGATGTTCGACTTCTGAGCCTCAACGATGCACTTCAAAGATGCAATTACTGAGCTATTCTCTACAAATTGGCTTGTTTAGACTTAACTTTTTTAGGCTTACGGGCGAAATGATGGTATTACTTCCTTTACCTCAAAGCGATCGCATGATGACGAATGTGGTCTTCAATAAAACTGGCGATAAAATAATAACTGTGGTCATAGCCTTCTTGGTAGCGCAAGTTTAGGGGTTGGTTAACTGCTGTACAAGCTTGTTCAAACACCTCTGGTAGCAATTGTTCGGCTAAAAATTTATCCGTCGTCCCTTGGTCAATGAGAATTGAGCTATGATATCTCCCTTGCTGGATTAATTCACTAGCATCATAGTTACGCCAAGCTTCTTGATTAATTCCTAAATAACGACTGAATGCTTTTTGTCCCCAAGGGCAGCGCATCGGTGCAGTGATGGGTGCAAAGGCTGAAACTGATTTATATAGTTGAGGGTTTCGCACAGCACAAACTAGCGCCCCATGTCCCCCCATTGAATGGCCGAAAATACCTTGTTTCTCAGATTGAGTGGGGAAGTTGGCGGTAATTAATGCGGGTAATTCTTGGACAACATAACTATACATTTGGTAGTGCGATCGCCACGGTTCTGTTGTAGCATCCACATAAAAGCCTGCACCCGTCCCAAAATCCCAATCCTCATCCTCACCAGAAATACCCGTTTTGCGAGGGCTGGTATCTGGTACAACTAGCATTAAACCATAGTCCGCCGCGTAGCGTTGCGCCCCAGCTTTGGCCATAAAATTCTCTTCAGTACAGGTTAAACCAGAGAGAAAATAAAGAATCGGTACAGCTTCTTGATTAGCTTGTGGTGGTTGATAGACAGCAAAGCGCATTTCCCCATTACAAGTTGAGGAGAAATGGGAGTAAAAGCCGACTTTACCACCAAAGCTTTTATATTCTGAAATGAGTTTGAGATTTGTCATTTGTCATTTGTCATTTGTTATTTCTTCCTCATCCCCCTCATCCTCCTTGTCCCCAATCCCCATTGATGACAAACAACCGAATGCGATCGCATAATCTTGGGAATACTAAATCCACCAGTCGCATGAATTTATTCATTCAACAATATGGTTAGCACCCAAGTTAGTATCCCCGGTTATCGCGTCAGCGAAGAAATCTATAATGGTTCGAGAACACTGGTGTATCGAGGATATCGAGAGGCTGACCATCAACCTGTGGCGATTAAGGTGCTGAAAAATCCTTATCCCAGTTTCAACGAACTTGTGCAGTTTCGCAATCAGTACACCATCGCCAAAAATCTCCACTCTCCTCTGTTGGTGCAAACCTACAGCCTAGAATCGTATCAGAATGGCTATGCGTTAGTGATGGAGGACTTTGGTGGAATTTCGCTAAACCATTGGTGGGATAGAGAGGAAACTTCAGTAAGTTTGATGGAGTTTTTCAAGATTGCGATCGCTCTATGCAATACGTTAGATCTACTTTATCGTCATCGCATTATTCATAAAGATATTAAACCCGCCAATATTCTGATTAATCCACAAACCCGTGAAATTAGATTAATTGATTTTAGTATTGCATCTTTACTACCACGGGAAACTCAAACTTTAATCAGTCCCAATGTCTTGGAAGGAACACTTTGCTATTTATCTCCAGAACAAACTGGGCGAATGAATCGCGGTATTGATTACCGCACTGATTTTTATTCTTTGGGTGTGACTTTTTACGAATTACTCACCGGAGGATTACCCTTTCAATCAAATGATCCGATGGAGTTGGTGCATTGTCATATTGCGAAAATGCCTATGGCGTTAGGGTACAAGGAAGAAATTCCACAGGTGCTTTCAGATATTGTGATGAAATTGATGGCGAAAAATGCTGAAGATCGCTATCAGAGTGCATTAGGGCTGAAATATGATTTAGAAAAATGCTTTGAACAACTGAAGACAACAGGTAAAATTGAAGACTTCCCAATTGCACAACGGGATGTGTGCGATCGCTTTCTGATTCCTGATAAACTATATGGTCGGCAAACCGAAGTGGAAGCACTCTTAAATGCCTTTGAGCGAGTTAGCAAAAGTCAGACAGAAATGATATTGGTTGCTGGCTTTTCGGGAATTGGTAAAACTGCTGTCGTCAATGAAATTCATAAGCCGATTTTACGTCAACGCGGTTATTTTATTAAAGGCAAGTTTGACCAATTTAATCGTAATATACCCTTCTCTGCTTTTGTGCAAGCTTTGCGAGATTTGATGGGACAATTGCTTTCTGAAAGTGATGCTCAATTGCAAAAATGGAAAACTCAAATCCTTAATGCATTGGGTGAAAATGCCCAGGTAATTTTGGAAGTAATTCCTGAACTCGAACAAATTATTGGTGTGCAACCTCCTGTACCTGAATTAGGAGGCAGTGCCACTCAAAATCGCTTCAATTTGTTATTCCAAAAATTCATTGCCACCTTCAGCACAAAAGCGCATCCCTTAGTTATCTTCCTAGATGATTTGCAGTGGGCAGATAGTGCTTCTTTAAAGTTGATAGAACTGTTAATGAGTGAAAGTGATAATGGCTATCTATTAGTGATTGGAGCTTACCGAGATAACGAAGTCTTTCCTGCTCATTCTTTAATCGCAACCTTAAATGAAATTGGCAAAACTCAAACTAACTTCCACACTATTTCCTTAACTCCACTCAAGATATCCCACGTTAATCAACTGATAGCCGATACACTTATATGTTCGCTGGAAATGGCTTTATCTTTGACTAAGTTAGTTTATCAGAAAACTAAAGGCAATCCTTTTTTTAATAATCAATTTATTAAGGCATTGTATGATGATGGGCTAATTAGCTTTAATTTTGACATAGGGTATTGGCAATGTGATATTGCTGAAGTTAATACATTATCTCTCACAGATAATGTGGTTGAATTGATGGCGGTGCAGTTACAGAAATTGCCTCAGTTAACTCAGGAAGCTTTAAAATTAGCTGCTTGTATTGGCAACTCGTTTGACTTGGCAACACTGGCTATTGTCTATCAAAAATCCCAAGTTGAGACTGCTGTTAATTTATGGTCGGCTTTACAAGCTGGGTTAATTTTACCACAAAGTGAAGTTTATAAATTTTTTCAAGAAAATGGGAATGCTGAATCCCAATTATTTGGGAATAACCACTTTCAAACTCCAAATTATAGATTTTTACATGACCGTGTGCAGCAGGCGGCTTACTATCTCATTCCTGAAAAAGATAAACAAGCTACTCATCTAAAAATAGGTCAATTACTCTTAGAAAATACCCCAAAATGGGAACAAGAAGAGAAGATTTTTGAGATTGTTAATCAGTTGAATTCTGGTTCAGCACTCATTACCCAGCCCAATGAACGTCAACAATTAGCGCAGTTAAATCTGAATGCTGGTTGCAAAGCTAAAGAAGCTACTGCTTATGGTGCAGCAATTTATTACTTCAATCAAGGAATTCAGTTGCTCACAACTAATAGTTGGGAAAACGACTATAATCTGACTCGCAGTTTACATGAAGAAGCCGCAGAATCAGCTTTTCTCAACAAAGAATTCCCGCAAATGGAGTCTCTCATCCAGATTGTACTGCAACAAACAACCTCTTTATTAGATAGAGTCAAGGTTTATGAAATTAAACTCCAAGCTTATCAGGTACAAGGGCAACAACTGCGAGCGATCGCAACTGGGTGTGAAATTCTCCAAAAACTGGGGGTGACTTTACCTGAATCAGCAACACCTTCAGATATTCAGCAACAGGTAGAAGCTACCCTTGGTAAATTAGCAGGCAGAAATATTGCGGACTTAGCGCAGCTGCCCTTGATGAATGATACCAAAGCTTTGGTGGCTTTGCAGATTATGAATAGTATTGTTCCCTCCATCCACCAAGCTGCACCTTATCTATTTCCTATAATTGCTTGTGAAGAAGTAAATTTATCTCTCCAATACGGTAATGCTCCACTCTCCGCACCAGGGTATGCAGATTTTGGGATTGTACTTAATACAGCTTTGCACAAACTAGAAGAAGGCTATGAATTTGGGCAGTTAGCTTTAATGATTGTGGATTTATTTCAAGCTAAATCTTTTGAAAGCATGACGACATTTAAGGTAGCTACCTTTAATCAATATAATCACCACCATGTTCGCCAGGCAATTTCTTTATTACAGCAATCTTATATCATTGGCTTAGAGACAGGTGATTTTGTCCATGTGTTAGGATCGATGTTTTTCAAACTCTTTTATACCTATTTAAGTGGCGCAGGAGTTTTGGAAAATCTGCTTGAAGATCTAAAAGGATATCAGTCTAATTTTGCTAACAATAACAATTTCGTGAATTGGTCTAATATTATTTGTCAAAGTATTAGCAATTTGACACAAGATAGGGATAATCCAGATTCCCTGATTGGGGAATATTGTCAAGAAGAAGCACTCTTACTAAATCTCCTCAAAGAAAACGATGAGTTAACACTTCATGTATTCTTTCTTAGTAAGTTAATGCTCGCTTATCTATTTGATAAGATTCCTGCGGCTGTTAAAAATGCAGATCTAGGAGAGCAATACCTCCAAGGTGGCGCAGGAATGCTATCTGTGCCAGTCTTTTACTTCTACGATTCTTTGTCTCGCCTTGCTGCTTACCCAATGGCTGAACCGTCAACTCAGGCTCAACTGCTGTTGCAGGTTCAAGAAAATCAGCAAAAATTGCAAGTTCGCGCCAAGTTTGCACCGATGAATTTCCAGCATAAATACGATTTGGTGTTAGCTGAAAAACATCGAGTATTGGGACAGAAAATAGAAGCCATTGAATATTACGATCGCGCCATTACCCTTGCCCAAGAACATGAGTACATCCACGAAGCAGCACTCGCTAATGAACTTGCAGCCAAGTTTTATTTGGAATGGGACAAATACAAGGTAGCTCAAGTGTATATGCAAGAAGCTTACTATGCTTACGCCCGTTGGGGTGCAAAAGCCAAAATCGATGACCTAGAAAAACGCTATCCCCAACTGCTGGCTCCCATCTTGCAAGCATACAATCATCGCTTCCATCAAAGGGAAACGTACATTTCTACCGTTGATGCATCTTCATATCTCGGTACAACTATTCAAACAACTCAATCTAGCAGTAGCAATATTTTTACAAACCTGGATTTTAGCACAATCCTCAAAGCCTCACAAGCCCTTTCCAGTGAAATTCAATTAGAGCAATTGCTCAAGACCCTTATGGAAGTGCTGATGGCAAATGCGGGCGCTCAAAAGGCAGCTCTGTTGGTAGTTAAAGATGAAAATTGGGTAATTGAGGCAATTGCTACTACACATGAAAGTACAAATCAGCGAACTGTGCCATCTGAAGCGAGTCAAGCCATTCCGATGACCCTGGTAAACTACGTCAAACGTAGCAGTAAAACCGTGGTGTTGGATGATGCGACTTCCCAAACCGATTTTATTGCTGACCCTTATTTGATGCAGCAACAACCCAAAAGTGTGATGTGTACACCTATTTGGTATCAAGGGAAATTAATTGGATTATTGTATTTAGAAAATCAATTGACGATTGCTGCCTTTACGCGCGATCGCATTGAAGTTATCCAACTATTATGTGCCCAAGCTGCCATTTCCTTAGAAAATGCTCGTCTTTACCAGCAATCTCAAGATTATGCCCAACAGTTAGAGCAGATGCTACAGCAACTCCAGCACGCACAACTACAAATGGTGCAAAACGAGAAAATGGCTACCTTAGGTAATTTAGTTGCAGGGGTAGCCCATGAAATTAACAATCCCGTAGGCTTTCTCAAAGGTAGTCTGAACAATACCGAAGACTATATCCAAAACTTACTTACTCATGTGCAATTGCTGCAAGAAAACAATCCCATTCTCGCCCCCGCAGTCATTGACCATGCCGAAGAAATTGATTTAGAATTCCTCAGGGAAGATTTACCTAAGCTTGTGGGTTCAATGAAAGTCGCTTCCGAACGCATCAAAGATATTAGCAACAGCCTCCGCACCTTTTCGCGCGCAGACACCACAGAAAAAGTTGCTTGCAATCTCCATGAAGGAATAGAAAGTACACTGTTAATTTTAAAATATCGCCTCAAAGCCTCAGAAAAACACCCCGCAATTCAGGTAATCAAAGATTACGGAAAATTACCGCTTGTGAGGTGCTTTTTAGGACAGCTAAATCAGGTATTTATGAATATCTTCGCTAATGCCATTGATGCATTAGATACAGCTAGTGATGGGCGGTCTTTTGTTGACTTGGAAGCCCATTCTCAGCAAATCACAATTTGCACAGATATCTCTCATGATCGAGGCACGGCAATCATTCGCATCAAAGATAATGGGCCAGGAATGCCAGAATTTATTCGAGCCAGGGTCTTTGACCATCTATTTACCACCAAAGAGGTGGGTAAAGGTACAGGTTTAGGATTAGCGATCGCTCGTCAAATCGTTGAACAAACCCACTTTGGGCGTTTAAGTTGTCACTCTGTTCTGGGTAAAGGTACAGAATTTCTCATTGAAATTCCTGTGTAAATTATCTACACCTAGCTTAAAAATAGGGCGTGATGAATTTATCTCTCAAATCAAGGGCCGTTCACCCTGCGTTCCCGCAGGGTAGCCCAACTACAAACCTTAAAAACTAATGACATGAACCACTAGTTACTCAACAAAAAAAACAGAACAATAATTTTGGAGGGGGTTTGGGGGACGCAACCGTCACTTTAGAGGGGGTTTGGGGGAGAATCCCCCAATTTATGGCTTTTTCAACAAGTGACAAATCAATCTCTAATTACCTTAACACCAAGCGTACTGCCCCTTAACCGAGTGATGTACGACGCTTAAAGTCTGTAATCATAGGTAGGAATAGACCTAATTTGATATTCCTTTAATGCACCAGTAGAAATTACAGTTCTTCCATCTCTTCTAGAAGTACGGATTTGTCCTTTTTGCAAAGCCGTGTAAAAATCGCTCTGAGTCATGCCTAAACGCCTTGCAGCCTCTGCCAGTGAAATACCTCGCTTGAGCATATGGAAGTTCCTTCCTTGCAAACTTAATTAGATTGCTGTCTAATCATTTTATTATTGCAGATTATTAAGAATTTTTAAGAATTTATAACAGTTTGACAGCTAATGTATAGCCTTGGAACCAGGCTGAAGGTGAAACTTTTTCCCTCAAACAAAAGCCCAAGTCCGCTTATTGAGAGTGATTAGTGATGTCAAAAAGCAAAACAGTAGCTAGAAAACATCCTCAATTTCCAATTCTAAAGAAATAATTAAATATCAAAAATGATCACTAATTTAATGAGACTTTAAATAAAAGATAAAACTTCTCATTTTTAACGGGGTCAGCCATTATAAAGACCCTAAATACTAACTATTTGACACTCTCACGGTTTTTACTTGTGGGAGTGTCAATCAATTTTTGGAGGAATTTATTATTGTCCGAGCGGGTTTGACCTACAGATCTCATAAACAAAGAAATATTTTACAAAGCCCGCCTCTACTGGCTTTCGGCAATTTTTGCATAAATGAGCGTTTAAGTTGTAACTCTTTTTTGAGTGAAGGTACAAAATTTTTCATTCAAATATCGATATCAGCCAATACGGTTCAGCTAAGGATAATCGTAGGGTTTGACGCTAACTGAACCGTATTGCGATCCACCGCACAAGAGTTATGTATAAAAAGATTTGCTCAACTGACTGTAATTACCACTCCCGTACTCTCATTCGCCAACCTATCGACGGCGCACACAGCGTATGTTCCGGGGCCAACAGTGGCAAAGTTTGTACCAGCAGATAAAAGGCGCTGAATTACCCAACCATCCCCACTTTGGCGATAAAGCGCCCAGGAACGAACCGGCTGATTATCTCCAGGTTGCCAATTGAGTCTACCGTTAGTAAATACTAGTGCTGTGGGAGGCGCTGGTGCTGTTGTAATCTGCGAATACCAAGTAGGAGGTAGGGCAGGTTTGTTATAAATCTGAGTTTGGAATTTATCAGCGATGCCTTGACTATTTTCCATCAAAACACCCAAATTAAAGAAGATATTCCCTAGCGAAAATCGTCCAGCTTGGCTACGACTAATTATCACCTGCTTTTCAATCTCTTCACTTTCCCGACTCTTGTTGCTTGGTTCGGTCAAATTGTTACCAGCGTAAACGTGTTTTTGCTTTGTGTTTACCTGTGTCCACCAATTGAGTAACGCTGGGTAACTTTGTTGTGTTTGGTCAGTACGCCAATAAAGTTGAGGCGCTATATAATCAACCCAGCCTAGCTCTAACCATTTCTTAGAGTCAGCATACAGTACATTGTAAGCATCTAAGCCAGTAATGCCTGCTGGTTGTCCAGGGCGATAAATACCAAAGGGACTAATGCCAAATTTAACGTGGGGCTTTGTGGCTTTAATTCCCTCAGATAGACGCAGCACCATGAGATTAACATTTTCCCGTCGCCAATCGCCTAAGCTAAGTCCACCACCAGCAGACTTGTAAGCTTCATAGGTTTTGTTATCGGGGAAAGTTTGACCGGATATGGGATAAGGATAAAAATAGTCGTCTAGATGAACGCCATCTATATCATATCGACGCACAACATCAAGAATGACATTATAAGCCTTGTCCTGAACGATTTTAATCCCTGGGTCCATCCACAATTGATTGCCCCATTTATAAACCACTTCAGGATTTGTCACAGCTATATGGGGACTGACATTGATTCCACTATTGATACTAGTCTTGGCGCGGTAGGGGTTAAACCAAGCATGAACTTCTATGTTGCGCTTGTGGCATTCTGCGATCGCAAACTCTAAAGGATCATAAAATGGATCTGGTGCTTTCCCCTGAGTTCCTGTAATCCAAGCACTCCAAGGTTCTAACGCCGAAGCATACACTGCATCGCCTTCTGGACGCACCTGGAAAATTAAGGCATTAAAGTTTAGTTGTTGTAATCGGGTAATAATTGCGACTAGTTCAGATTTCTGTTGGGCAACAGGTAATCCGGCTTTAGAAGGCCAATCACTATTCCAGACTGTTGCTACCCACGTCCCGCGAAACTCCCTTTGATGACTTAGCCTAACTGTATTCAGTGGTACTGGTGTAGGCGTTGGCGTTGGGATTGGTATCGGTGTTGGCGTTGGTGTCGGTGTTGGCGCTGGTGTTGGTGTTGGGATTGGTGTCGGTGTTGGCGTTGGTATTGGTGTCGGCGTTGGCGCTGGGATTGGTGTCGGCGTTGGTGTTGGGATTGGTGTTGGTGTTGGGATTGGTGTTGGCGTTGGTGTTGGGATTGGTGTCGGTGTTGGCGTTGGTATTGGTGTCGGCGGTATCACTAAATATGCAGAGGTAATCTTGTCTGCTTGCCCTAGATATACCAAAGCTTGATAGACTATCACTGCAACATCAGCACGAGTCGCAGCTATATTGGGGTTAAGTAATTTTTTATTTGGGTAGCTAACCACTAACCCTGCACTTGTAGCAATAGCTACTTGGTTTTTGGCATAGCCTGCGATCGCAGCGGCATCTTGATAAAGTTGTGGCAATGTATTTACTAAGTCAGGTTTTATTTTAGTAGCAATCTCTAAACCATTAACTATTGCGACTAAAACATCACCACGAGAAATTCTATTATTGGGGCGGAAAGTTTTATCAGGGTATCCAGAAACAAACCCTGCTTCATAAGCATTTTTAATAACACCGACAGCCCAATGATTAGTCGGTACATCAGTAAACGGTGAATATTGCCGCTTAGTAGGTACTGTAAAGACTGCTGCAATGAGAGCAGCAAATTCAGCACGAGTTACTGAGTTATCTGGACGAAAAGTACCGTTAGGATACCCATTTATAAAGCGCCGCCCTGATAAAGCTTCAATAAATAAGCGTGCCCAATGGTTTTTAATATCCGAAAACGGTGTAGAAGTAGATACCATTGTTGATTGCAGCTAGCTAGTTGTAATTTTGATTCTCTCTTGTTAATTTAGCAACATAAGCGCGATCGCTGCATTTCTGTCTTTTTCTGATTTTTCCTCCTCATCCCCCTTACCCCGACTCATATCAAAAGGGTATAACAAATGGCGATCGCATCCAAAAGGAAACATCCAAAGACTTTCAGTGAGATAGACATCTAATCTGTGCCATGCCCTGAGAATTTGAGTAAGCGATCGCTTTGACTGACAATGCCATTGCATCGACTGGTTATATTAATGCATCGGTCTGCAATGCCATTGCATTGGCTTGTTATATTAATGCATCGGTCTGCAATGCCATT
>JAVRCF010000017.1:64010-105426 GCA_034530935.1 Aulosira sp. DedQUE10
CTGCAATGCCATTGCATTGGCTTGTTATATTAATGCATCGGTCTGCAATGCCATTGCATCGACTGGTTATATTAATGCATCAGCCTGCAATGCGTAGACGCGGAGCGGCTTGTCGTAGACATCGCATCGACTGACAATGTTATTTGGGTCTGCTGACATCCCCAAATGCTCCCTAGCTTATCTTAGTGCCATTCGGCGCACTGCCTCTTTTATGCTTCCTTTTCAGCGTTGATGCACTCGCTGTACTGTATCTAATTGCAATACTTTATTCCTCTATGCTGCGTAAAAATTATTTTGTATTACAATAAATACAATATTGTATTATAATAATTTTAGCCACAATCAAATGAACAATTCTCGCCTGCTCAAAATCAGCAAGTTTCTTAGCAAATATCTGCGACACACACCAGAAGATATTGGCATAAAACTTGCCCCTGGTGGTTGGGTTGCTATTAATGAACTACTGACTGCTTGTGCTAAAAACAAGTTTTTGATCACTCGTCAAGAATTAGAGCTAGTTGTAGAGTTAAACGATAAACAACGCTTTTCTTTTGACTCTACAGGTACTCTGATTCGTGCTAACCAAGGGCACAGTGTAGAAGTTGATTTGCAATTAGAACCTGATGTGCCTCCCGATGTACTTTATCACGGGACAGCAAAAAAATCTGTAGAGTTAATTTTACAAACCGGACTAAGCAAAATGTCTCGACATCATGTGCATTTATCAAAAGATATTGCTACAGCCCAGAATGTGGGAGCAAGACATGGAAAGCCAGTAGTTTTTGCTGTTGATGCTGCTGCAATGCATCAGGCAGGCTACAACTTCTACTGTTCTGATAACGGTGTTTGGTTAGTAGATAATGTCCCACTTGAGTATTTACAAAAAATTTGAGTTCTTCTCAAGTGACGTTATTTTTTAGAACGCTCTACAGGAACACCGATAATTCTCAATTAGAATTTAACTCAGCAAAATTATGCAAATTCATATTTATGCACAGCAGGGAAATATTGCAGGAGTAGCACGTGAATTAACTAATGGTGTTGATATTGATTGTGTAGAAGAGCATTCTCAGCAAACACCATTAATGTGTGCGGTTAGTAGCGCCAATGCAGGTATCGATATGATTCGCTTCTTCTTAGAACATGGCGCAAATGTTAATGCTGTTCAACAAGAAACTCAAAATACCGTACTTGGGTTGGCTGTGCAGTCAGGAAATCTCGAGAAAATCCAATTGATTCTGGATACTGGAGCGGATATTAACTATCAAAGCCCAGACGGATATGATGTCTTAATCAATGCTATGTATGGTCGAAATATTTTGCATGATCAAAACTTATTATCGACTTTAAATTTACTCATCTCTAGAGGTGCTCCTGTAAATGGGATAAGTAGCTATGGTGAAACTGCAATTAAAGTAGCGGCTCATATTGGAAGATTTGATGCTGTCAAATTACTATTGAACGCAGGTGCTAACCCAGAGCAACTGGGATGGACTCAATTAATGCACGCTATAGTTTTTGGGAGTTTAGAGCAAGTAAAGTTATTGCTAGAGCAAGGAGCAGCTCAAGATGTGCGTGATTGTTGGCATAGAACCGCTTGGTTGTTGAGTATTCAGGTGGGTGAACTACCTAAAGCCAAATTACTCTTAGCTGCGGGAGCAAATCACAACGATGGTGGAAACTGCGGAAAAACGCCGTTAATGTACGCGGTAGAAAACAATAGGGTCGAAATCCTACAATGGCTAATTACACAAGGGCTTGATATTGAAGCTACTGATGACTTTGGTAACACTGCCTTAATGGTGGCAGCAGAGCAGGGTGCCACCGATTGCGTCAGTATTTTACTAAAAGCTGGTGCAAATCCTAGCAAAATCGGTGATTATGATAACAAAGCCATTAATATGGCTATTAATCTCGAAATCGTCAGAATCTTAGTTAAAGCTGGTGAAGATTTCAGCGATATTAATGATGATATGCGGCGATCGCTCACCGGAATTGACAACAACAAATTTTCACTATTATCACCAGAGCAATATTTTGCTGGCAAACATCCGCGCTTTGGCAAAACTAATCCAGAGTTGATGGAAATCCCCTTTTGGCAGGCTATGATTTGTCATGGTTGTTCTGCTTATGCAGCCAAAAATCTTTTTAACGATACAGAAAATTGGCAAGATAAAGCATGGTGCTATCACCGATTTGGCAGAACTATTACAGAATTACCAGATGGCAGAATTGTAGAAATTGGTGGTGAACATGAAGACTATTATGATCCCGATTTTTATATATATAACGATGTTGTAGTTTATCAAGGTGATGGTAATTTTCAGATTTTTGGTTATCCCAAAGATGTCTTTCGCCAAACAGATTTTCATTCAGCGACATTAGTTGGAGAATACATATATATTATTGGTAATTTAGGATATATAGATACAAGAATTTATAATGAAACTCCAGTTTATCGATTACATTGCCACACATTTAAAATAGAAAAAATAGAAACTACTGGATATAAACCAGGATGGATCAGTCGTCACAAAGCTTACTATAGCGAACCAGCTAAAATTTATATTACTGGCGGTAAATTGTGGGTAATGAATCTGCAAGAATCAGAATATATAGATAATTTAGATGATTACGTTTTAGATTTAATCAACTTAACTTGGAGCCGAACTACTGGAAATAAACAACTTAACTTATAAATAATTTTAGCTTACTGCAACTGCATATTTTTTTGCAACACAACAGAGCCTGCACTAGGCATTGCATAAGTCAGTAGTGGTATAGTGGATGCAACTTACTCCCTGGGGATTAACAGTAATTGTAGATTTTGCGGAAAGTTGCTCAAGTCGGGGAACCCGTCCACGCAACTTTCCAAGACGGATTTTGGACTTGTGCCACAAATAAAGTAAGCTTGCTCTCAGACATTATTAGATTTTAAATTTTGAATTTCTACTTCCACTATTTAAAATCTAATATTCGATGAATTCTACACTTGGCAAGGGTACTGAATTTGTGATTACCTTAGCGATTTTGGATCAGTTAAAGAACTATCGCTACTTTCTGGGGTTGAACACTGATCATCTACAACTCCATCCCATGAATAGTTACAGACTTTAGTGCGAAGCAATGTACCAACAGTCAAGTTGATTGCTAGGGCAAAAGAATCAATAAAAATTAGATTCACAAAGCGATTAATCATTAAACCCTCTTGAGCTAACTGGAGCATCCAGTGATACTTTTTTTAGACTACAATTGCTACAATCCCTTTTCCTGAAATACATTAATTAAGTTTTCGTTTTGACAATATATCTTTGAAAAGTATTCATCATCACGGCATACCTGATCTGGATTTATCACAAAGTTTCAAAGGTAATTATCATTGGCTGTGGAATGGGTGGGTTAACTTTCTAGATGTATATATTGAAGGTTGATTTATACAAAAAACGCCAATTAAATGCAATGCTTTCCCAACCTATGACGCAGTTATTAGCATTACTGATTTAATTGGGAGTTGAAGTTGCAGTGGTGTTAATTTAGAGAGCATTAGCCTTTGAAAATGATGTCGTATAGTGACAGCAGAATCTCCACCACAATTAGAATTACCACATACCACTCTACTCGCTGGCTACTGCTATGCTGCATGAACTCCAGCACTATTTGTGCTGTTTGGGAAATTAACTCTAGTTTGCGTTCCAAAGCATTGTGACGCTCACGGATTTCGTATTCATCCTCTAAGCGCAGATATAAGTTTTCTAGCTGTGGGGATTCCCACAGCAATTCTGGCTTATCGATGATCTCTACTCGTCCCACAATCTTATGTTGAACTAATAACGTAGTGCCGAGTTGACGCAGTAATTCCCGACTCTGGCGTTTACTCCTGTGTTCACTCTGGAGACTAGCTGCAAACGGTTCAATTTGATCAAATACTGTAGCTAGGCTAGTTTCATAATGAGACAGCACAACACTTTTAGCGAGAATATCAGCCACTATTTGCAAGCGTTCTACACTAAAATCATGTAACAAAATTTTTCCTTCCTTAACTCTCTCACTTTCGGCAAGTTTGAGATGAACTTCCACTTCTTCTGTTTCCGGGTCGGCAAAAGAGTCAATAACTTGAGAGGATAGTTTAGTCAAGAAGTCTACCTTTTCTACAGGCTCAAGGTTAAACAGGACAACTGCACCATAGCCGAGAAGTACCGCACAGCCATTTTCACCTACTGTAACCATCACTGGCATAGTCGCCAAGCAAACGTAATTTTCCAATGTTTGTAGGTTAATCTTCTTACCAAGGAATAGGGCTTGCGCTCTAAAGCTATCTCTGTCATTAAAAAGGAGTTTTTGCATTGTCGCTCTATGCTATGTTCTGCCTGTTAATCTGTGGGGGTAGCGATAGTATATCAAGGGTTTGGTGCGTTACGCTGTCGCTAACACACCCTACGTATCCTTTCAAAAATCAAACCGGATTGCTCTATTATTTTGTAGAAATTTGTGTGGGCAGGGAATAGGGAACAGGAAACCCGGAATAGATCTACTGAGTCTTGTTCAATCGGCAATTCCCAGATAAATGGTAAAATTTCAAATTTGATAACATAGATGGCAACAACCATTACCAATTAGCTGGCGTTTGCGTTTCTTAGGGATTTCCAGTTAAAAAAGTATTGCAATTGTAGGATTCCTTGGCGATACGCCTAACGCACTACCGAGGAACCCTGTGTTGAAAAAATAGCAAGTCCACAATCTCTGCTGAAGGTAGTATAGCTAAACTGTAACAAGCGCTATCATAGGCAGATAATGATTATCACTATAGTTATCTTGAGATTATGATCTCTGTCGAAACATCCAATTCAGTACCTGTAACCGTTTTAACTGGCTATCTTGGTGCAGGCAAAACAACCTTACTCAATCACATTCTTACCTACGAACACGGCAAGAAAGTCGCTGTTATCGTCAATGAATTTGGGGAAGTTGGTATTGATAATCAATTAGTTATCGATACCGACGAAGAAATTTTTGAGATGAACAATGGCTGTATCTGCTGTACAGTCAGAGGTGACTTAATTCGCATCATTGGCAACTTGATGAAGCGGCGCGATAAGTTTGACCATTTAGTAATTGAAACTACAGGTTTAGCTGACCCCGCGCCAGTAATTCAAACCTTCTTTGTTGATGAAGATATGCAAAGCCAACTGTCTTTAGATGCAGTGGTGACAGTCGTCGATGCCAAGCATATCTGGCAGCATTGGGAAGCAGACGAAGCCCAAGAACAGATTGCTTTTGCCGATGTAATTTTATTAAATAAAACCGATTTAGTAACGCCAGATGTACTAGAAGAATTAGAAAAGCGGATTCGGGGAATGAATGCATTAGCAAAAATTTACCGTACCCGCAATTCTGAATTAGAAATGGATGCCCTCTTGGGTGTAAAAGCCTTTGATTTGGAGCGCGCTTTAGAAATTGACCCCAATTTCTTAGGTGAAGATGCCCACGTACATGATGAAACTGTTTATTCTGTAGCTTTGGTAGAAAAAGGTGCAATTGATGGGCAAAAATTAAACAATTGGATGACCGAATTACTACGTACCCAAGGCCCTGATATTTTCCGCATGAAAGGCATTTTAAATATTGCCGGCGAAGAGAATCGCTTTGTGTTCCAAGGGGTGCATATGATATTTGATGGCAGACCCGATCGCCCTTGGAAACCCAACGAAACCCCGAAAAACGAACTAGTCTTCATCGGGCGCAATCTTGACGAAGCCAAACTCAAACAAGATTTTCTGGCTTGTCTAGTTTGAAAATAGGCATTTGGCATTTGTCATTTGGCATTTGTCATTCTTACAAAGTTCTGATGCCTGCGGCAACCCCTGCGGGGAACGGAGGAAACCTCCGCTCAACGCCAGTTCGTTCAAGTCGGGAAACCCTTTCGGCAGTCGCTCATGGGGGGCACCCCCAAGACCGCGCTGCCTCACCACACGACTGGCTCGACTTTGCGCTTTGTCATTTGTTAAGGGTCAAGAGTCAAAGCTTATTTATCGTCCTTGTCCCCCAAATCTTCCCAGTCCCCAATCCCCATCCCCAAATTATGAAATCTACAACCAGCAAATCCCAGGAATTTGAAGAACACTCTTCGGGGTTACTTTCAGATTATGTAACTGCGATCGCATGGTCGCCTGATGGTACCAACTTGGCGGCAACTTCTGCGGCTGGGGAGGTAGTACTGTGGAACGATGGCGATTTAACAACCGTGCAAACTGGGAATGGAAAATCAGCAGATTGCATTGCCTTTTCCCCAGATGGGAAATTTTTAGCTATTGGTGGCCAGGATGGACAGGTCAAAATTTGGCAAGGTAATGAATTAATCGCCACCTTGGAAAATGGGCCTGCATGGGTTGATAAGCTAGCTTGGAACCATACCAGTAACCAACTGGCTTTTAGTTTGGGGCGTTATGTGCAAGTTTGGGATGCAGATACTAATGATATTGTCGTTACCTTAAATTTTGACAACTCATCAGTATTAGGGATTGATTGGCGCAGGGATGGGCAATACTTAGCGATTAGTGGTTATCAGGGGGTCAAGATTTGGCACACTCAAGACTGGGATGAGGAACCATATATTTTATCAATGCCCACTGTGAGTGTAGCTATGGCTTGGTCTCCCGATAGCAAATATCTTGCTTCTGGCAACATGGATCGCAGTGTCACCGTTTTGGAATGGGGAAACCCCGACCCTTGGGTAATGCGTGGTTTTCCTGGTAAAATTCGTCAATTAGCATGGTCAGAAGCTACTACTCAATTAGGTGCGCCAATTTTGGCATCCTCCAGTGTCGAAGGTATTGTAGTTTGGGAAAAGCTAGAAGATGACTCCCTTGGCTGGGAAGCGCGAGTTTTAACTAATCATGTAGAAGTAATATGTGCGATCGCTTTTGCACCTCAAAGCTTCCTACTGGCTTCCGCCGCTGCTGATGGCTGGCTGTGTCTATGGGACAAAGCCCAAGAAGTCAGCCAAATTCTCACAGGTGTATCAGCAGGCTTTTCCTGTCTAGCTTGGCATCCTCACAGTAATTTTATTGCCGCCGGTGGTGAACAAGGAGAATTACTCATTTGGTCAAAAGTATTACCGAATTAACGATTTCGGTATAAATCAGGGAATACCAAAAAATCAAATATCCGCTAAGTAGGGAACACCAATAAAATGTCTGTTTTACCGAAAGTTTTTCGATGTTCCCCACAATTTGAGTATTGTTTTAATTGGCAATTCCTAAATCACCTCTTAGGCTACATCATTACAGGGAAGTTGAGGAATTTGATTATAAACTTCTGCATTCTCTTCTAAAGCTTGGCGTAAATCATATTGCGTTTGTAAATTCAACCAAAACTGAGCGCTGTTAGCAAAATAGCGAGATAGCCGCAAAGCTTTATCTGCTGTAATACTGCGCTTTCCCGATAAAATTTCGCCAATCCGTGTCTGAGCAACACCTATGTCTTTGCTCAATCTGTAAGGTGTAATATTTAGTGGTTCCAAAAATTCTACTTGCAGAATTTCGCCGGGATGAATATTTGGCAGACGGTTGTTCATCATAATTTTTTTAGTCAGTGGTAATCTACTATTTCAACTTCCGAAGCATTGTTTTCCTCTGTCCACACAAAGCAGATTCGCCATTGTTCATTAATCCGAATACTATACTGTTCTTTTCTGTCGCCAACTAGCTTTTCTAAGCGATTACCAGGCGGAACGCGCAAGTCGTTAATTGATGTTGCTGCGTCAAGAATCAGCAGTTTTCGTAAAGCATTTTTTGGATATTGGGCGGAAACTGAGGAGATGTAAAGCCCTCAAATATCAGCTTTGTCTTTTCAGATTTGAAACTGACAATCACAATACTATCGCTTCGCGTTATTATCGTCAAACGTTAGTATAGATTAAAACTAGCCCTTTCAAGGTGACTTGGAAAATCTGTTTTTTCTCTCTCCTCTACGGAAAGTTTTCTCAAATCGCCCTTTACCTTACTTAATGCGACAATCGGTGATACTGGGCACTAATTAAGAAATTTACCAGTCATTCATCTCAGTAATCCCGGTTGAACGTAGTCAATAAATTGGCTATGCTGTATCACCAGTAGTCTTTATTTACGAACTATGAACATACTCAAATTGATTTTGCTTGCTTGTCCTGTCTTTCTCGCGTCTATCCTGTTGATATCCAATCCAGCACAGGCTTCTAGCCTAAAATCTGCACCTGCTACACAAATCACAATTGTAGCATCTGCACAAGCTATGCCCGAATTAGTGACCTCAAAACTGACTCCAGCATCTAATCCAATACTTGATCAATCTGGTTGCAATTGTGCTAATTGCGTTCAGTCTAAATTTAATTTACTACAAGGCAAGTTACCATCTGCCGGGTTTTAATAAATTTAGTTTTATACAATTTTATTGTAGTAAGGACTGAAGTCTTTAAAATTAGATGTAAAGTCCTTACTAAGTTAAGTTGGCAAGAAAAATTCAATCTATATAAATAAATATAAATTGTCGTGAAGGAATAGTCGTAGGGTGTGTTATGCCGTAGGCTAACGCACCTCTCCTATTGTTAACGGTGCGTTGTCGCTGCGCGATAACGCACCCTACAATAATATTTTTCTTAACCTACCACTGTGATACTTGCTGCTTTAATTCTTCAATATCTAAATAATCGCTAATAAAAGCCTTTCGTAATAGAGGGTAAGGAATAAACTCATCATATTTTTGCAGTTCTGGCGCTTCTGATTCACTTACCAAATATTCCGGTGTAATTCTTTCTTCAGCCAACGCTGTAATTTCTTTAGCAAGGTCTTGAAATTTATCTTTACCTAATTTAAGCGTGAGATAATAAGGATTAATTCCCCCAATACTTTTAATCTCTAAAGATTCTCGACAGCAGGAATTTAGCAATCTTTCTAATGTGCGGTAAGCTAAAGTTCCCATCCAGGGAAATATGCAGAATTTCCCGTTGTCTAATTTCACGATATTCTGTTTATCTAAACCAACTTTTCTGACCAACTGGCGAACTTTTTGTAAACATTGCAAAGCGTTTGTTTGCAAGTAACTATATTCTAAATCTTCTAGCAACACTTGCCGCATTCTTTGCAAAACTTTGGTATGGATAATTCCCCCACCACCCCGCCAATAAATAGTAGCTTTTCCTTCTATTGGCTTAACAGAAATCACTCTTTTTTTAAAGTCAATTTCTGCTACTTCCCAAGTTCTCCCTGCTAAGGCGAATTGATTACCAATGGGAGGCGGCTTTAAAATACTACCAATTTCCGTTGTTCCTTGCTTTACTGCATATTCTTGATTGTCTGCAAAAACGGCATAAAACTGAAATTTTCTTACTACTCTTTCTCCAGCCAACCCAATGATTAATTTACCTGTTTCCGTTTTTTGAATATGGTCAATATCAATTAAATAGCGTAGCAATAGTTTAAAATCTTCTTGAGAAATAGCTGCAAATGGTGGCAGGCTGAAAACTTGCTTCGCTAAAGCAGCAGGTGAAAGTTCGCCAATTGCTGCTAAAATACTCATTGTTTGGTGATATAGCAAACTCAAAGGATATTTCACAGGCTTGATCGGTTCAATCCAACGTTCTTCTAAATAAAGTTGGATAATCGCAATACATTGCAAAAGTTGCCAGGGAATTTGCTCTGGTAGAGATGCTTCTGATGAGGGTTGAGTTTCCGCACAAACAAGGCGCATATCAGCAGCTTCACCTCTTCTACCAGTACGTCCTAAACGCTGTAAAAAACTTGCTACAGATAGAGGTGATTCTAACTGGATGACTCTTTCTAAATGACCAATATCTATGCCTAATTCTAGAGTGAGAGTAGCAGCCGTCACCGCTGGATTGTTGGGTTCGCGCATAGCATTTTCAGCTACTTGTCGCAAGCTAGCAGATATACTACCGTGATGTACATGATAAATGTCTGGTAGTACTTGTTCAGTGGCAATTCGCCGTAAGGATGCAATTACAGATTCCGTTTGGGTGCGATTGTTAGCAAAAATCAAACACTTGCGAGATTTGCTAAGATTGAACAGATATCTGTCGTATACATTTACTTCTAAATCATCAACTTCATCGTTGAGATAGAAATGTTCTACAGCAAGTTTAATTTGACGTTTTACCGCCTCAATTTTTGGCGTAAGTACTGACTTTTCAGTTCCGGAACGTAACCAATCTTCTGCCATTGAATAATCGCCAAGCGTTGCTGACAAACCAATGCGACGGGGTTGTGTTTGCGTTAAATTAGCCAAACGCTGCAATTGGCAAATAATTTGACAACCACGTTCTGAACCCATAAAGGCGTGAATTTCATCAATCACAACAAATCGTAAATCACCAAATAAGCGAATTAAGTCATTATGTTTGTTAACTAATAAACTTTCTAATGATTCCGGTGTAATTTGCAGAATGCCTTTAGGGTTTTTTAAAAGCTTATTTTTATGACTTTGAGTAACATCACCATGCCAATGCCAGACTGGGATATCTGCTGCTTTCAGTAAGCCATTGAGACGCTCAAATTGGTCATTAATTAAGGCTTTGATAGGCCCAATATATAATGCACCTATGGTAGCCGAGGGGTTTTCGTGTAATTGAGTCACAACAGGCAAAAACGCCGCTTCTGTTTTTCCCGCCGCCGTTGCAGCCGCAACTAGTAAATGAGCGTCAGTATCAAAGATAACTTTACAAGCAGCAATTTGGGCTGGACGTAATTCAGTCCAATTGTGATCATAAATATATTCTTGAATAAACGGTGCCAGGCGATTAAAAGTATCACTCATAACAATTTTAGATTGAGAATTACCTTCTGGGTTTACTTTGTGTACATTTATCCCAATTATTTTTCAAATTGGTATATATTAGCGTTTCCTACTCTACTGATGTAAAAATTTAACTGCGTTCATCTGTCTTGAAAAGCTCAGAGCGCCGGAAGCCGGCGCTCCGACTTTTCTCTGCATTCATCCTCTTCTATCGGCGGTTAATTCTTTCTTCCAATACCTCACGAATGTGGGAATTGCTATAAAAGGCAAAATTCCCAACTTCTTAAACAAGTCGGGAATCTTTAACAAGAATATTCTCAATAATTTTCTAAATATTGCGTGACTGTCAACTAATAACAGTTACACATAAGTTTTGTCCAGTTCAATTGGAATTCCTAGAGTAACGTTTACATAGCTGTCAACCTCATGTCAGCAATATGTTTACTAATTAACCAAATCTACCACTGACATAATCTTTGGTGTCTTGCTGCTGAGGATTGTTGAAAATTAATTCTGTCGCGTCGTATTCTACTAAGTAGCCGCTACGTCCTCCTTTCTCACTCTGTTGGACGTTGAAGAAGGCTGTCTTATCAGAAACCCGTGCAGCTTGTTGCATATTGTGGGTCACGATCACAATAGTATATTGCTCTTTGAGTTCGTGAATCAGTTCTTCTACCCGCAGCGTAGAGATAGGATCAAGAGCAGAACAAGGTTCATCCATTAGTATAATTTCTGGTTGGACTGCGATCGCTCTAGCAATACATAAGCGCTGTTGTTGTCCACCAGATAAAGATGAACCACTTTGCCGCAGTTTGTCTTTTACTTCATCCCATAAAGCAGCCTGTCTTAGGCTCCGCTCTACCAACTCATCCATATTACCTTTGTAGCCGTTGATTTTCGCGCCAAAAGCAATATTGTCATAAATCGATTTGGGAAAGGGGTTTGGTCTTTGAAATACCATCCCAATCCGCCGCCGCACCTCTACTGCATCAATGTCGGGTGCATACAGGTTCTTATCGTAATAATAAACTTTACCCTCTGCCCGGAAAGATTCAATCAGGTCATTGAGACGGTTGTAACATCTCAGCAATGTACTTTTACCACAACCAGATGGGCCGATAAATGCTGTAACCCGATTTTTGGGGATATCTAGCCAAATATCCCGCACAGCTAAAAAGTTGCCGTAATAAATGTTCAGGTTCTCTGTACGTAAAACGGTTTCAGTACCATTAACTGTGCTAATGTTAGTAGCCATAAATAGAAGAGTGTAAGTTTGGGGGAGTAATGTGCCCTAAGGAGAGAGTTGTACTAAGCTTTCTGGCGAGTTGCCCAACGTGCAATGATACTGGTGATCAGCACCATCAACACTAAAATGAGCGACGCTGCCCAAGCTAGTGACTGTAAATTTTTAAAAGGAGTGGTTGCAAAGTTATAAACCAACACAGCAAGAGATGCGGTTGGTTTGAATAAGCTGGTCGGCCAAAATTGTGAGAATAAAGCGGTAAATAGTAAAGGAGCGGTTTCTCCGGCTGCTCGTGCGATCGCCAAAGTTGTTCCCGTTACAATGGCTGGTAAAGCGGCTGGTAATACAACTTGTGCCACAGTTTGAAATTTAGTTGCTCCTAACCCTACAGATGCTTGGCGCAAATCTTGTGAAACTAATTGCAATGCCTCATCAGTGGTGCGGACAATAATTGGCAACATCAAAATTGCTAAGGCAAACCCGCCACCTATAGCCGAGTAAGAACCTAAATTGAGCTTTACTAAGGCTAAAACTACAATTCCATAGGCAAATACCCCAGCAATAATCGAGGGAACACCACTGAGAATATTTGTGGCAAAGCGTACAGATCTAGCTACTTTAGCAGAGCTAAATTCTGTTAAATAAATTGCTGCCAAAACACCAAACGGGATGCTAATCAAGGCACCAATCCCGACCATCAGCAGTGTACCTAAAATGGCATTACCAAAGCCACCTCCCTTTCTTAGAGGTGCAGGTGGTAACTCTGTAAATATGCTAGGACTGAGACTGCTAAAGCCTTGGACAATCACATAAGAAAGCACTGCCAGTAAAGGTAAAAGCGCCAATATCCCACATATAAATGCGATCGCGGTCATCACTGTATTAAACAATGTCCGCTTAGACATCGGGGCGCGTGTCAGGCTGCTTTCGGGATAACTAGTAGTCATAATTCAACCCACAACCACCCTAAATTCGCTTCATGCGGAGAACAATTAACTCGGCAAAAATATTCACTATCAGTGTTAAAACAAACAGAACTAAGGCAGCATACATTAAAGCTGCCACTTGCAAACCGCTAGCTTCCGAGAATTGATTTGCTAGTAGAGAAGAAATTGTATTGGCTGGTGCTAACAACGAAAGACTTATGTTGTTGGAGTTACCAATTAACATTGTCACAGCCATTGTTTCTCCCATTGCCCGACCAAGTGCCAGCATGACAGCGCTAACTATGCCAGAAAAAGCCGCAGGAATCAAAACTTGAAAAATTGTTTCCCAACGAGTTGCACCCAGTCCCACAGCCGCTTGACGCAAAGTCGGAGGTATAGAAATCAACGCATCACGAGATATAGCTGTGATAATTGGCAAGGTCATGATTGCTAAAATCACCCCCGCCGGCAACATTCCTGGGCCTGTGGGAGGTGTACTAAAAATGGGTAAAAAGCCCAAGGAACTATTGAGCCATTTTCCCACGTTAGTGACGATTGGTACTAATACAAAAATGCCCCATATTCCATAGACCACGCTAGGAATAGCTGCCAGAAGTTCTACCAAAAATACTAATACTAGCCGTATTTTTGATGGCAGAAAATTCTCACTTAATAAAACAGCAGTACCAACACCAATGGGTACAGCTAATAATAAACCAATAAAAGAACTGACTAGAGTTCCATAAACTTGAGGTAGTACCCCATATTGATTATTAACTGGGTTCCAAGTGCTTTCGGCTAAAAAGCTAACACCAAACTTTTGAATGGCAGGCCAAGCACCGATAGCAACCTGTAACGTAATCCACAATAAAGTTGCAGCGATTCCCAGTGCAAAAATCCGAGTCAGCCAAATAAAGCTCCGATCCAGCGATTTTTCTATGTCAGAGCGACTTTTAATAGCTGATGGCAGATTATGAGTATTTGTAGCCATGAATACTGACTTTAACAATTAGATCGAGAACAATGTGGGAGGGAACCAGATTTAGTAAGATTGTCGCCAAATAATCCTGCTTAACTCGAAATTAGGATTAAGAATTGGGGAGCGCCAAGAAAGCGACAAGTCTAGTAAATTACTTAGTCAATCAAGTTTTGACTAAAGATGCTCCTATGCTGTAGCTCTTGACTTTTTAAGTTAAAATTGCTACTTACTAGCACTAGTAGCGCCACCAACAGCAATCTTATAATCTGGACTGATTTGATCGGCAGCAGCAGCTACCTTTGTAATCACATTTTGAGGTAAAGGAACATATCCTAATTCAGTTGCAAGCTTCTGCCCATCAGTTAAAGCGTACTCGATCATTGCCTCTACTGCCTTGCCTTTAGCAGCATCATCATACTTCTTGTAAGCCAGAATCCAAGTATAGGTGACAACAGGATAGGAATCTGCACCTTCTGGATCTGTAATGAAGGCGCGAAGATTTTCTGGCAAAGTTACTGATTCTAGAGTTTTCGATGCAGACGCATCGGTAGCCGTGATAAATTTACCGCCTTTATTTTCTAAAGCTGCAAATTTGAGATTATTTTGTTTGGCGTAGCCATATTCAGTGTAACCAATTGCACCCTGAGTTTGTTGGATTTGGGCAGTCACACCTTCATTACCCTTAGCACCAACGCCTACAGGCCATTTTACACTTTTACCTTCGCCAACTTTAGTCTTCCACTCTGGACTGATAGCACTGAGGTGTTTTGTAAATACGCCTGTAGTTCCACTACCATCAGCACGATATACAATTGTGATTGCCTGTTTAGGAAGTTTTGCGTTAGGGTTAGCCTTAGCAATTAGGGGATCATCCCAAGACTTGATTTTGCCTAATAAAATATCGGTGTAAACTGTCCGTGGGAGGTTGAGTTCTGGAACATCAGGCAGGTTGTAAGCTAGCACAATACTACCAGCCGTTACAGGCAGCAAAATCACACCCTTTGGTACTTTCTGGATTTCATCATCCTTCATGGCAACATCACTAGCACCAAAGTCTACAGTACCTTTGATAAATTGCTCAACACCAGCACCGCTACCAACTGATTGATAGTTAACTTGCAAATTGGGATATTTTTTGTTCAAATCAGTGAACCAACTTGCATACAGAGGTGCTGGAAAAGAAGCACCAGCCCCAGTCAAGCTGATATTTCCACCAAGATCCAACTTTTTACCGGGGTTGGAGGCGGTAGTATCTGTAGCAGTACCAGGTGTCTCCTTGGTAGCTGTATTGTCTGGGGTTTGCTGTCCACCGCAAGCAGCTAGGCTAATTGTCAGTGCTAACACTGATACCGAAGCTGCTATACGAGTATTTTTTGTTGCGCTTATACTTAAGTGCATTGCTGTCAAATTTAGTCAACTTCCAAGTGAGCGCTTCTAAGATACCTCTAAAAGGTAAACTTCTAGGTAAACAAAAGGTTAACAAAGTGAAAAATGTCTGTCTTTTTTAGATGAATTTTCTAAATAAAATCTCTGGAGATTGAAACAATTTATACTTTAGTATATTTAGTGTAATAAATGATGCTGAATTAAGTATGAGGTATATATTTACAAAGTCTGTTTAGTAATGTAGTTTGGTGGCTCAAGTCAGAGAAAAATAATTAAATCAATGCAAAAAGTGATATGATTATTATCTTTAATTTTTATATTAAACCCAAGTAATCAACCTCAAATAGTACGCCTAATACTTAGTCAGCACTTTAGTTCGTGAAATAGCGCTTAAGCACTCACTACAATATCCCACAATATTCATAGAAAGGAGCGATCGCTGAGACAGGCAAAGTAGGTTTAGGTCTGAAAAACTATCAACTAAAAAGGCACAATCAAATATCTACTTTTTAACGTGCTAGCACTATTTGAATTTTATATTGATATCTGTCGTGTTTGCTGTGAGTTATTTCGCTTGCTTGTTCTCTTTCCCTTTATATAATGTTTGCCGCTTCCAATCAATTATTATGGTCCATGATTGGCTTACTCCTAACAATGGGTGGCACCTTCCTCGAAGCCTATGGCGTTAACTTACCTTGGAGTTGGAGTAAGCACGGAATTCAAACTTTTTCTTTGGGTGTCAGCTATCAAATTGGCGCGGTGCTACTAGTAGGTTGTTTAGGGGGGAAAAATGCTGGTGCGCTCTCCCAAATTGCTTATTTAGTAATGGGTTTAACATTGCTACCAGTTTTTTCCGAAGGTGGCGGTATTGGTTATGTTAAATTATCTCACTTTGGTTATCTACTAGGTTTTATTCCTGGAGCTTGGATTTGTGGTTTTTTAGCCTTTAAAGCTAGACCTAGATTAGAAACCCTGGCTTTTAGTTGTCTTTGTGGCTTGTTATCTGTCCACGTCTGCGGTATTAGTTATTTGATGATTAGCTATTTTTTTCAGTGGCAAGGCACAGAAAATTTGACATTAATGCAAGCAATTCTGAGATATTCTTGGTCGGTACTGCCAGGGCAATTTACTGTAGTCTGTGCCGTCACGGTAATAGCATATATATTACGTCATTTAATGTTTTATTAGTTATGTAGAGAATCAGGCTTAGAGGTTAGGCAATAGAGATTAAAAACTAAAATTTTTTCTTCTCATCCCTAGTCCCTAGTCCCTAGTCCCTAGTCCCTAGTCCCTAGTCCCTAATTTCATGCGTTTAAAAAATCACCAGTTCTGGCTCGCTGCCCTCATAGCTTTTTTCATAGACCAACTGACAAAATATTGGGTAGTGCAAACTTTTAAATTGGGACAGACACTACCACTATTACCAGATATATTTCACTTCACTTATGTTACTAACACTGGTGCAGCTTTTAGTCTTTTAAGTGGAAAAGTAGAGTGGTTGCGCTGGCTATCTTTAGGAGTGAGTTTGGTCTTAATTGGATTGGCATTATTTGGTCCATTGTTAAACTTTTGGGATCAGCTTGGCTATGGCTTGATTTTGGGTGGAGCTATGGGTAATGGCATTGATCGGTTTATTTTAGGTTATGTCGTTGATTTTCTCGATTTCCGCCTGATTAATTTTGCTGTATTTAATATGGCGGATTCATTTATCAGTATTGGTATTGTTTGTTTGCTAATTGCTTCCTGGGAAAAAACGCCAACTTCAAATAACAGGTCTAGGTAACTATAAACTCAATATGGGTCACATAATCAAGATTAAAGATGAGGTGGATTTTGCTCTCCCATAGCCCCATCTCCCCAAGCTATACAAAAGCACGTGTGCTTACTAAGTAAATACTAAGAAGCCTGGAGGTAGCCACCTCCAGGCTGGATTAGCTCAAATTTTTACAAGTTAGCGTCACAATTGTGACAACCTTCCATCTATCTCAGCTTTTAATTACCAGTAGAAGGAGATTTTGGTAAACCACTATCGGGAAGTTGGGTTGGAGAAGTGGTGCTGGGTTGAGTAGTATTGCCTGGGTTGCTGGAATCAGGGGCAGTTGTGCCGCCTGGTGCTGGAGCTAAACTACCAGGAGTACCAGATTCAGGAATGGTAGTGCCGCCTGGTACTGGAGTGATTTTGTTGGGGGTACCAGAATCAGGGGTAGTTGTGCTACCTGGTGCTGGAGTTAGTTTACCAGGAGTACCAGACTCAGGAGTAGACTCAGGGGTAGTTGTGCTGCCTGGCGCTGGAGTGGTGGTATCAGAAGGGCTAGTCCCTGGTGTTGTATTTGTATCGGAAGGATTAGACCCAGGTATGGTGGTAGTGCCTGGTGTTATGCTATCAGGTTTAGTAGACCCTGGTGTAACGCTGGGTCCTGGTGTTGTTGTATTCTCAGGAGTGGGGCTGGTTGTTGTACCGCTACCAGGAGTATCGGTGTTAACTGCTGTACCACCTGCACAACGTGAATTAAGCGGAAAATACTCACACAGAATCTTCATGCCTTCTGGTGACATCTTGATTTCCGTTGGTGAAGTAGTGGATGAGCTATTAGCTTGGGCAATGGAGGATTTACTGGACTGGGCGGCAGCAACATTGGCAGTTAGGGCCAAAGTTAGAGCTGTACCAATCAAGCTCAGAGATTTTCCCTTCATTCTGAATTAACCTCAACGGAACACTCGGCCCATTAAAACAAACAAAGTTATTTATAAAATCTGCCTAAATGGGGATGTATATTTTGGCTGTAGCATATTGTGGATCTGTTGAAGCGGCAAAATTTACATCGATTGTTTTTTGATTATTAGTTGCTAAGATGACAAAAGCAAATTGATTGCCTTAGGTTATGAGTAACAGTAACAGTAGATATAATAAGCATTCTAGTAACATAATAAAAATTATTGCATAGGTAAATAAACGTTGAGGATGAATATCGTAAATACGCTGAATATAGATTGCTTAGGTGTAATATCTAATCTGAAAAAATCCGTATAGCTAATTTCTGCTTAGCCTTGTGAGTAAAATGGTGTAAGACAACCATTAAGATTGTAATCTCCCGATTCTTTATTAATAGCCGTGCTGTAAATAGCCGATGAGTTCCCCCCAACCTCCCCAAAAGCCACAAACTATACTTGGTCAACTGACACAAGCCGTACATACAATTCAAGCTAGGGTGGATTTTTCCAAACTGGCGCTAAAGCCTAATGCTAAAGTACCGGAACTGTTGGTGCAGGATACGGGGTCAGATAAGGCGGAGGTATATCCGTTGTTGGGCGATCGCTATGTTTTAGGTCGCAGTTCCAAATCTTGCGATATAGTGATCCGTAACCCGGTAGTTAGCCAAATTCACTTGTCATTATCGCGGGATTCGACGCAACGCACTCCTGTTTTCGTGATTAAAGACGAAAACTCAACTAATGGCATTTATCGGGGCAAGCGACGCATTAGTTCTTTAGAATTACGTCACGGTGATATCTTTACCTTAGGTCCCCCAGAACTGGCGGCTTCTGTACGCCTGCAATATGTCGATCCACCAGCTTGGTATGTGAAAGCGGCAACCTGGACGGCTTATGGTGTTGGTGGTGTTAGTGGTTTATTGGCTTTAGCAATTGGCGTTGAATGGCTGAAATTTTCGGTGAGACCTCTACCTACAGCTACTCGCGCACCAGTCATTGTTTACGCACGTGATGGAGCTACTCCACTGCGTGAACCTAGAACTACATCTCATGTAGACATGAAGCGCTTGGAGGATTTTGGCCCTTATTTGCCAAAAGCAGTGATTGCCTCCGAAGATAGTCGTTATTATTGGCACGTTGGGGTTGACCCATTGGGGATTTTGCGTGCTGTGTTGATTAATAGTCGCAGTGGGGATGTACAACAAGGTGCTAGTACTGTTACTCAACAAGTTGCCCGTAGCTTATTCCGCGATTATGTAGGCAGACAAGATTCCCTAGGACGTAAACTGCGAGAAGCAGTTGTGGCCCTAAAGTTAGAAACGTTTTACAGCAAAGACGAAATTTTGCTGACGTATTTAAATCGCGTATTTTTAGGTGGGGATACCTCTGGCTTTGAGGATGCTGCTAAGTATTACTTTGAAAAGTCGGCTAAAGAATTATCTTTGGCAGAGGCAGCGACTTTGGTAGGTATTTTACCTGGCCCTAACGCCTTTGATTTTTGTGGCGATGGGAAAAATAAGCTAGAAGCAGCTGAATACCGCAACCGCGTGATTAAACGAATGGTGGAAATGGGTCAAATTAAAGCGGAGGATGCTAACCGCGCTAGACGTTCCACTGTCCAAGTTAGCCCCAAAGTCTGCGAACAGCAAGCCAAAACCCTCAGTCCTTATTTTTACAGCTATGTCTTCCAAGAATTGGAAGCAATTTTGGGGGAGGGGGCGGCAAAAGAGGGCAATTATATTATTGAAACCCAGCTTGACCTCTCGGTTCAGGCTCAAGCAGAAGCCGCCTTACGGAATTCAGTTAACAACTCTGGTGGAAATTTTGGGTTTTCCCAAGGCGCAATGGTTACCTTGGATTCCAGCACTGGTGCTATTTTGGCGATGGTAGGAGGCACCGATTACAAAAAAAGCCAATTTAATCGTGCAGTTCAAGCTAAAAGACAACCTGGTTCCACTTTTAAAATTTTTGCTTACACCGCTGCTATTCAGCAAGGAATTTCACCATATAGAAGTTATTCCTGCGCTCCTTTAACTTGGCAGGGCTTTACTTATAAACCTTGTCGGGCTGGTGCTGGCACTAGTTTAGATATTGCCACAGGGCTGGCTCTTTCCGAAAATCCGATTGCTTTGCGGGTGGCGCGGGAAATTGGCTTAGATAAAGTGGTAGCAATGGCCCAACGTTTAGGCATAAAATCAGCGCTTGATCCAGTTCCTGGTTTAGTGCTGGGTCAAAGCGTAGTCGATGTGTTGGAAATGACTGGTGCTTTTGGCGCGATTGGTAATCGGGGCGTTTGGAATCGCCCCCATGCCATTAGTAGAATTTTAGACAGTAGCGATTGCCGCGATCGCAAAGATTTAAAAACTTGTCGGGTGATTTACTCTTTCGATCAAGATCCTGATGCCAACAGAAGAGTACTATCTAATAACGTAGCCGATGAGATGACTACCTTGATGCGAGGAGTAGTTACTAGGGGTACAGGTCGCAGTGCGGCCTTAGGACTAGGAGAAGCTGGTAAAACAGGTACAACTAACGATAACGTTGACTTGTGGTTTATCGGTTTTATTCCTAGCCGTCGGCTGGTAACTGGTATCTGGCTCGGAAACGACAATAATTCCCCCACGTCTGGTAGTAGCGCCCAAGCAGCTCAGTTATGGGGAAATTATATGGGACGGATTGTTAAGTAAACAGTCAAAAGTCAAGGAAATTTCTTTATTTTGAATTTTGAATTATTTGTCCCTCTTGTCTCTCCTGTTCCCTGCTTTGCCATTAATATCCACGCCAAGGAGTGATTTCTAATTTGCCACTAGGCTGAAATATTAGTTGAAAATGGGCCAGAGGTTCTTTGGCGTTAGGCGCAACTAAATTTGAGCCATAGGCCTGTTGTAACAACTGCGGCAGGGGAGTTTCCCTAGCGTAATCATAGGCAACTTGGTTCAGAGGCTCATAGTCTGCGATCGTACCATCTTTGTTGATCGCTACCCGATACTTCAAATCTCTCTCAAAAGTGGGTGTGCCTCCCCAGTTTTGGCGAACTGTATTATAAAGCTTCTGGCTTAAATTATTGACTGTCTTAGAATCGGTGATTTTTGCGCCAACAACCTCTGGTGTCTTAGCGTATCCACGCCAAGGGCTAACTTCTAGTACTCCTGTTTTAGTCAAAACAACTCTATATTGGGCGATGGGTTCGTTCTGAATAGCGCCCCGAGTAGCTGGATTGTAAAGTAGGTTAGGTAGGGGAGTTTTTTGTACTTCCTCATTTGCCTTTTGATTCACCGCTTTATAACCAACAATCGCACCATCTGCCGCTACACCTACACGATAAACTACATCCTCTGATAATCCGGAGCGATTACTCCAAGCGGGATTAATTTGGTTATACAATTGACGATTCAATGCCCGCAGCTTCGAGGGATCTGTAATTTCCGGTACTGTAGTTAAAAGTGCTTCTAAATCTTTAACTGCGGCTGTTGTTGTTGGTGTGGGAGTAGCTGTTGGAGTTACCGCCGATGTGGGTGTGGATGTCGGTGTTGGGGAAGTTATGGGCGTAATAGCGGCTGCGGGTGTTGTAGATTCAACAGCAGCAGGCGTAGCAGTGGGAGTAACGTTAGGTGTTGTTGAGCTAGTTGAATCTTGTGGCTTTGGCTCTGGTGTACGTAGTTGGGGAGATGGAATCAAGCTTAAGGTTAGTGCTGCTACAGCCAAACTCGAAACTCCTATACCAGCTGGTACTGCCTGCTTCAGTACAGCTTGATTAGCAATGTTATTACGTCTGGTAACTGGTTGTAATTCCAGTGATAACTCTGGTAAAGTTTGGGTGTCAGCAAAAAACTGATCCACCGCTTCCACTAAATCAAATAACTGTACTGTATTCAAATCTACTTGGATAGGCTCTTTATGATGGTTACGGTTAGCATCAAAACCTTGGGCTTCATCCTCTGAATGGACAATTAACCTGTGTCGGTTGATGTCTATTTTCTGTAACTCAACTAACTCTGAATCTTGATTATGAGCTTGGGGATTTGGTACATTACTCAGAAATTCTTGAGCATAACCACTAACTGCCCTCACCAAACTTTCAAAAAATTCTCGTCCTCCCACTAAGGGCTGGTTATAACTAGATAAATAGCATTCTGCATTTACCAATATTGATAATTCCGGACGCATCTCCTGAAAATGTGCTGCCCTGCTCGCATCGCTTAAACCTTCTAAGAGCAACGTACAATTAGGTAGACTATACTTACGTTGAATATTCATTCTACTTCCCCATCGAAAAGACTGATCCAGAACCGCTGCATTCCAGCTGTGCCAGTACAGAAGAGTAGTTGTCCCAACAAATTGATCGCCAGCTCATCTAATTTCTCGTCAGAAGTTAATGCCAGTGAGCCAGAACGCCGAGAACTCATCCTACTCTTAAAATGCGTTCTAAACCGCTCTAAATAATTAGATAGTCGCAAATTTTGTTCCAATGGTAGCTGCTTTTCATTCATCTGTTGATAAATCATCAACAATTGGCGGATGACAACTGTCAAACGCCGCGCTATGTAACAAGCAATTACCACTAAAGCTTTAGCTTCCATAATGCTTAAAGGGCGGCGCATATGCGCTCGTCGTAGCGGGTTAGAACTACGCATTCGCCACAAATTAACCCTATCTTTAATAATTCCTTTTAAGTCCAATTCTTCTGCAAAAGCTAGGATAGCTTCCGAACCACCGAGTTCTAAAGCTTCAATTGCCAGTAAAATTAGATCGATTTGTACCCGAGTTCTTCGGGGACATCCTTGTCCCTCAGTCGCCGGATCGGGTAAGGTATCCAGAATCATCGGCAATGACGAGGGAGTAGGACTGTTGAACGGCGTTAAACTAGCGGAGACATTCATTCTATAGATACCTTGTGCGCTTCCGACAAACTAGGTAAAACTAATTTAAGATAAATAGCCATACAAAAACATTAGGCTTGTAGCAGTAGTAGTACTCCCTGATATATACATTACTTACTTCTCCTGCTCAAAGGTTCCCGCATACTGAAAATCTAAGTTTTTAACACATAAGTGTATCAGCCTCACTTGGTAGTGCAATTCCATACCTAGCTTGAGTTAGATTCAAGTTATCGTCAATGGATCGCAAAGCTTGTGCTTCGATCCCCAGCGTATGACATTATAGTGTACGATTTGTCAGGTATCGGGAATTGGGGACTGGTACCGCAAGGCGGAAGTCGTCTTGGAAAGTTCTGAGCGGAGGTTTCCTCCGCTCAGACTTTCCGCAAAAGTCAAAAGTCAAAAGTCAAAAGACTTATATTCTCGGCTTTTACGCCATTTGGAATGGTATGTCTATTTACACCGTAGTGTACTAGGTAGAGATTAGGGTCTGGGGCTTAGGAGATGCAGGCTATATCGGAAATAAGGAAAGGGAGACAAAGAGGACAGACGTAAATAACCAATGCCCAATGCCCAATGCCCCATGCCCAATGCCCCATGCCCAATGCCCCATGCCCCATGCCCAATGCCCCATTCGCAATAATTAATCCCTAATACCGATTTTTATGGATTTGAAGTCTTTAATTCGTGAGATACCCGATTTTCCCAAACCTGGAATTATCTTTCGAGATATTACTACGCTGCTGCGCGATCCTGACGGGTTACGCTATACTATTGACTTCTTTGCACAACAGTGCATAAACAATGGGCTGAATGCGGATTACGTGATAGGAATGGAGTCACGCGGTTTTATTTTTGGTTCTCCTTTAGCTTATAAATTAGGAGCTGGTTTTATTCCCGCCCGCAAAAAGGGGAAGTTACCAGCAGCAGTTCACTCCATTGAATATGATTTAGAGTACGGTACAGACTCCTTAGAAGTGCATCAGGATGCATTACCCCTAGGTAGTCGAGTTTTGATTGTGGACGATTTAATTGCCACAGGTGGAACGGCGAGTGCAACAGCAAAGTTAGTGGAGAAGATTGGCTGCGAATTATTAGGCTTTGGGTTTATTATCGAGCTAAGAGATTTACAAGGACGTAAATACCTGCCTGATGTGCCGATTATCTCCTTGATTGAATATTAGTCAAGAGAAGCCACTGCGATCTTCTCCCTTGGCGCTAGCCTCTCCCTTTGGGAGAAGGGGATGACGCTAAAAGCGATCGCGCAGCGTCTCGTAGAGAGCGTCTAGGGTTTCCCTAAATTGAGCAAGTAGCGTTCAAAAGTCCAAATTATAGAATCGACCCTTGATCCTTGAACCTTGACCTTTGACTAACTGCATATGACATCTACAAGAATTTCTCTGGAGACAGGTCGAGACTGGCTAATTAGGCTAGTCACAAGTGAGACTTTTATTTATGTAATGAAAAGGCTATTGCAGGCGCTTTTGACTTTGTTTTTGGCATCTGCATTGTCATTTTTCATTATTCAACTGGCTCCAGGAGATTATGTAGATACATTACGGCAAAACCCAAAAATTTCCCCAGAAAGAATTGAGGAAATCAAGCGCCAGTTTGGTTTGGATAAATCCTGGCCAGAGCAATTTGGATTTTGGGTGTGGCGAATCTTTAGCAAAGGAGATTTTGGTACAAGTTTTGTGTACCAACGCTCGGTAGCATCGCTATTAGCAGAGCGAATACCGGCGACTTTGCTGTTAGCGATCGCTTCTTTAATTGTGACATGGGCGATCGCTATTCCTTTAGGGATCATTGCCGCTGTGAAGCAAAATAAGCTGGTTGACCGCGTTTTACAGGTAATTAGCTACGCTGGACAAGGATTCCCCAGTTTTATCACTGCCCTCTTCTTGCTGATCTTCGCCCAAGTCACCTCACCTGTTTTTCCTGTAGGTGGTATAACTAGCATCAATCACTCGGAACTAAACTGGTTTGGCAGATTTCTCGATATCGGTTGGCACATGATTTTACCAACGATCGCACTGTCAATTACCAGTTTTGCTGGTTTGCAACGCATTACTCGTGGCGAATTATTGGATGTTCTGCGTCAAGATTATATTCAAACTGCCCGTGCCAAAGGATTGCCAGAAAACCGTGTAATTTATGTTCATGCTCTGCGTAATGCCATCAACCCTTTAATTACCTTATTGGGTTTTGAGTTAGCTGGCTTATTAAACGGTGCATTTATTGCCGAACAGTTCTTCAACTGGCCGGGTTTAGGAAGATTGACTTTACAGGCTTTACAAGCTCAAGACTTATATTTATTAATGGCAAGCTTAGTCATGGGCGCAGTACTGTTAATTGTCGGTAATTTAGCCGCTGATTTGCTGCTCAAAGCTGCCGATCCACGCATTCGCCTAGAAAATTTAAATTAGGCAAGAGTCAAGAGTTGGAGAGACGCGATTAATCGCGTCTGTACAAAAGTCAATAAATTATTTCTTCCTTGTCCCCCTCATCTCCCTCATCCCCCTCATCCCCTTCCGTCTCCATGCTGTCCGAAGTCTATTATCTGGTGCGTTCCAAATCTGATGGTCGTTATCTTACGGCTCGTCCCAATGATGAAACATCGGGTTATCTTTTGTTGTTTAAAGAAAACTTTGATGCTCTTAGCTATCTCAACACCCATGCTGGAGAGGTAGCAAACCGCTTTTCTGTGGAATTTATTCCTGGTACACAGGTAAATAATTTACTCAAACGCTGGGGTTTTAGCGGTATTGGGATTGTGACTGACCCTTTGTTACCCAAAGTTGAGTTTTTACAGCCAGGTTAATGGTTGTTCAAAAAATTTCCGCGATCAATCGTACAGCAAAATTGATCTGAATGTTGATGTTGTGCCAATACTTGTCGGTTAAGGGGAAAAGGGGAAGGGCAAAGTGGGAAAGAAAAAACCTTTAACCCCTACCCTTTAACCTTTTCCCCAAACCAAATTCTGAGTTCAAAATGCTTAACCGCGATCGCATATCTATAGATTAGGCATGAGATGTATAATTGCTGAATATTTCGTATATTTACTGGTTAAAACTCTTAAATGATTACCGTTACCCCAGAGGAAATTAGTCAGTTTCGCAGCCAGTTGGCGGATAGTTCAGAGGCTTTAGCAGCTCTGGATGCTATAGAAAAGTGTCAGGGAAATCTGGAAGCAGCAGCACAGTTAATTGCTGTTGAGACAACCGAAACAGAAGTTAGCTTGAGAGGAGATTCAAATTATTTAGATAAATTAGCCCAAAAATTCAGCAAAATCATTTGTCAGGAAGAATTTGACGACTTGATGACGGGAGTATTGACAGCTGCGATCCCTACCCTCGCAGCAAGTGGTAATATTCCCGTAGCCCTGGCAACTTCAGTGGTAATTTATGTTGCAAAAATTGGGAAGAAGCAATTTTGTGAAACTTCTAAACCTGAATCTTAAAGCCCTGTAGCTGTAAATCTTGCCCAGTAAAATTGTGCTGCAAAAGGGTATGGTTTGCGGTTGCAGGTTCTTTTTAATATTGCTCTTGCTACTGGGCGCGTGTCTTCTGGGAGTTGAGCAAAAATTTCTTCAATTTGTGGATGATATTTAACTAATAGTGTTTCAAATTCCTCTGTTGTTAAATTTCGCAACCACTGTTGTGCTTGATTGAGTGCTAAAGAGACACTATTTATTGTTTGCAGGTTTTCGTAAGATTTCATCATCAAAAATGCTGTAGATAAATCGCTGACAGTCCACAAACTACTAACTACAGCTTGACTACCTGCTAACAGAAAACCGCTAGGTAAACCAATATATTCGTCGCTGGTATTTTTAGAATCAATCAATCCAGTTTCGCAAGCGGAAAGGGTGACGAGGCGGCATTTTTCTAATTTGAGACTGAATATTCTATCTAAAGTCAGGCATTTTTCTAAATCGTGGGTTTCCCCTGCTCGTAAATTTAGATAACGTTCGGAGTCGGGTTTTGTTGGGGTGTTTGCGATGGGTGCATTTGCTAAAATTAGGGCTGATTTACTGGCGTTTGTTAAATTAAAATAACCGTGACAGCTAAAGTGGGCGCAGTGGTAAGTATTTAAGTCAGTATGATTAATTGCTGTGAGTGTCGCTGCTGTTTTTTTCAGGACATTAGCAGTATTAAAGTAGCTTTGAATAACTTGTACTTCTAAATCGGTGTAATTTAGGTCTTCTGTGGGATTTTGAATTGCAAATAGAGATTGAAAATCAGGACGTTTACGCTGTTGCACCTGTTGCAGTAGTTGACAACTGGGTGCATAGCTGACACCACCAGCAAATAAATCTAGAAGACAAGACGAATTTTCAGAATTTTGATTTATTGGGAGTGCATGAAGGGGGAATAAATGCAGGAATCGATGGGGAATGAGGATGAGTTGTTCGCAGTGCTTTGGTATCTGGTTTAATATTTCATTAATGTGCAGAATCGAAGCTAATTCTTTGAGTGATTCTCCTAAGCTCTTAAGCCATTGGTCTTTTTGCTCTTCATAGTTCTGTAAATATTGATTTACCCAATTTACCAAAGCTTTTTTATCTTCTGGTTGAAATTGCCAAACAGTTACCTCTCCTTGTTTTGTGACAATAAACGCCAGAATTATATCGTTGAGAATATACCACTCAATAATGGCTGTATGCTCATCCAAAGAACCTTGGAAGGAGTCGAATTTGAAACCATAACCGACAGGCAAGTAGCGGTTTTGCAATTCATTACGCTGTTGTCGCAATTCTTGGAGATGTTGTGCAAGGATTTTTGGATTTTCAGCTTTGCCATTTTGAATTTTATATTGACCAATGGCTATTTCATCTCGCAGTTGTTCTAATTTTGTAAAAACATCTGACGGAAAAATAGTTTTTGAGTCGCGTTCAAGAATAAGTTCAACTAAATTGCGGGTTTTACTACGCTCTACGTATTCAATTGCTGCTCTGATATTACCTAATTCTAGGCAAACCTCTACCATACTAAGATAAATTTGGTTAAAATATTCTGCTTGCGTTTGCTTTCCTCACCAGACACTATTTCTTCCCGCAAAGATTCTACTCTGTCAATGGCAGATTCAAAGGCATTGTCAGCTATAGCGCTTCCCATACTGGTGAGGTACACCAATAAAAAATTAACCGCCGATGGAAGAGGATAAACGCCGATAAACGCCGATAATTTTGTACTTCACTAGACTGGGAAACGCTATAAAGTCAACTTGTTTGTGCTTTGGTAAACAATTCCCAGTCCCCATAAAGATAATGCATTGTCTTGGGGAAAAGTGTCAAAAGTTCTGACTTTGAGAGCTTCTTGGTAACAACTGATCGCCAGTTCTAAATTCTGTGACCATGCCCCTCTCATTCTGTCACGGTAAGCATTAGCGAGATTATTTAGCGTACCTGCCCATTCATAGGGAAAAGCATTAACAGTATAAACTTTGAGAGCTTTTTGGAAACAACCGATCGCCAGTTCTAAATTCTCAGCTTTATCCCCTCTAATCCTGTCACTATAAGCAAGACCGAGATTATTTTGCGTTTGTGCCCAATCAACAGGAAAAGCATCAAAAGTCCTGACTTTTAGAGCTTCTTTGTAAGCTGTAATCGCCCACTCCAAATTCTCAGCTTTATCCCCTCTAATCCTGTCACTATAAGCAAGACCGAGATTATTTTGCGTTTGTGCCCAATCAACAGGAAAACTACTGTCTGCGGTTGCTTGTAGTGCCTCCATCAAAAATTGGTAATATGTCTCTATCTCCTCCTCACTGAGAGATTGCAAATCTACTTTAGTATCTAGATTTAATACTTCCCTTAGTTGCATTGCCAAACCTTGCAACCAATTCGCTGTTTTCTCATCCCCGTGTTGGGAACACATCTGTGCTACTTCTTCTACCTTCTGCACAAAGCCAGCATCAAGTAATTCTTTGTTTGCTGCTAAAATCTCTGGTTCTTTTCCATCTGTACAATTTAGCAGGCTTTCGATTAGCTGGTAATAAGCTTGTAGGCGCTGTTCGTTCATGGGCAGGTATAGTTAGAAGCATCTTGATGAAGCTTCAACAGTATTATTCTCAATTTCTGAAAAATGAGGGGTAAAAAGTTTTAGCTTTTTCTTAAAAAGGCTACGGTGTACACGCAAGTTATTGAATTACCCCACCCTAACCCTCCCCTTATAAAGGGGAGGGAACTGGATTTTCTGATTTCTCCCCTTGTAAAGGCGAGGGAACTAGATTTTCTAATCTCCCCCCTTTCCAAGGGGGGATTAAGGGGGGTATTACTGGGAATAATCAGCACAGTCCAGGAATATAAAAACGCTGATGACAAAACTGTATAACCAAACCTCAGAAAAGCAAAAACGGCAAACTCTCAGAAACAATATGCCCCCATCTGAAAAAATAGTTTGGGCAAAACTTAGAAATCAACAAATTGAAAGCTGTAAATTTCGCAGACAATACAGTATTGACAGATTTGTAGTGGATTTTTATTCTTCGGAATTGAGACTTGCCATAGAAATTGATGGTGATAGTCACTATCAAGATGGAGTTCCAGAATATGATCGCGATCGCCAAGCATTTTTGGAATCAAAAGGCACGAGTATTTTGAGATTTACAAATCAGGAAGTTTATCAAGATATTGATGGTGTGGTGGATAAGATTAGGGAAGTTATTTGTAGCTTGAGGGAAGTTACCCCACCCTAACCCTCCCCTTATAAAGGGGAGGGAACTGGATTTTCTAATTTCTCCCCTTGTAAAGGTGAAGGAACTTAATTTTCTTGTCTCCCCCCTTTCCAAGGGGGGATTAAGGGGGGTAAAACCCGGATCTAGAAAGAAAATCCGATTTGTGTATACACCGTAGCCTTATAAAGGGGAGGGAATTAGATGTTTTAGTTTCCCCTTTGCAATCTTATTTTTTTGTTCGCAATTGCTATTTCAGCGATACTTGCGGCGGGCTACGCCAACGCATTTGTTATTTCGGGATACTCATTTGTTATTTCGGAGTATGCATTTGTTATTTCGGAGTACCCATTTGTTATTTCGGAGTACCCATTTGTTATTTCGGAGTACCCATTTGTTATTTCGGAGTACCCATTTGTTATTTCGGAGTACCCATTTGTTATTTCGGAGTACCCATTTGTTATTTCGGGGTACCCATTTATAGATTTTGTGATTACTGTTGCTGATTGCACTTATTCTCAAACAACAAATCGATATGAAAAATGAGTAAAAATACAGGCAACCTCGTAATTATTTCGTTGAACTTTTAATGAAATAAATCCACAAAACTACCCATCTCAGGCAAAAGGATACTCCACTATGTTGAAAAAGGAATTATTAAAAAAGGATGTGTTATGTCTTTAAAAACTCGTGGTTCTGCTGCTGTTGACAAAGCCCAACTTCGTCTCGCCTTGCTTAAATCTATTGATGAAAATCTGGATTTGGGACATGGGTTAACCATTGAAGCCTACAACCACTTAATCAACACTACCCGTGCGATGGTAGAAGCTAATAATACGCTGGTGTCCAATCTGGAAGAATCGCGTAAAACAGTAACCCAGATGGATAAAGCCCTCTCCGAAATGTCTGAACGAATGCTAAGTGGAGTTGCAACTGTCTACGGCAGAAACAGTATAGAGTATTCCAAAGCTGGCGGCTCTAATCGCAAACGAAATAAACAATCTACTTCAAAAGTTACTCCACTTACAGCAGTTATTACTACTCAACCTACTCAAGCGGCAATTGCGAGTGCGTCAACTAACGGTAATGGCACAACTCCTTTGCTGCAATAATCCACCGAAGCAGGAGGGTTGGCTTATTCTTATTTTTTTACATGGTTGGGTTTGTTTGTGCCTACCTACTTAAACAAGAAATCAGATCCCCGACTTTTTAGAAAAGTCGGGGATCTTTTTGTCGCCAACATTTTGTTATATCAGAGAGAAAAATCGTATAAACTTATACTTTATATTCAGACGTATTGGCGACATTAGCACAAACGTCTGCCGAAATACACCCAAAAGCATATTACGCTAAAATACCATAAAGACTAAATCACAATTATTGCATTTTTCACAAACACTCATGCCAGCCAAAGATGTTTATCATAATGTTGTGATAATAGCCCTAGAAAAAGAGGGTTGGCTAATTACTGACGACCCATTTAAATTAAAATGTGGGACAAAAGATTTATATATAGATTTGGGTGCAGAAAAACTTATAGCAGCAGAAAAAGGCCAGCAAAAAATAGCAGTTGAAATCAAGAGTTTTCTTAACACATCTCCCGTTACAGATTTAGAAAATGCATTAGAAAAGTTTATTCTTTATTACGATATTTTAGAAGAGCAAGGAAGCGACCGGATTTTATATCTTGCTATCCCCTACCGAACTTACACTGAAATTTTTACTGAACCCATCGGCAAGATTTTATTAAAAAAAGACCGCTTTAAGTTTAGTTGTATTTGACCCAAATCCAGAGGTAATTGTGCAATGGATACCTTAGAAAATTATCGAAGAAATTCTGACTGAATATATAAAAATACCCTATGCCAATCGTCAATTAGAAATAAAACTCATCATCGATCGCACAGCTACTAATTACATAGTAATGACTTTGGGATGGGAGAGAGAAGAACGAGTTCATGGTTGTATTATCCATATTGAAATTATTGATGGAAAAATTTGGATTCAGCGCGATGGGACTGAATATGGCATTGCCAATGAACTCGTAGCCGCAGGGATTCCCAAAGATAAAATTGTTTTAGCTTTTCATCCAGAGGATGTTAGACAATATACTGAGTTTGCGATCGCTTGATTTCTAGGTGGCCGAAAACGCAAAGGATACAAGCCCACGCCAGTTCGCTCAAGTCAAGCCAGCCGCTTGCGGGAGTTCCCCCCGTTGTGCGGACTGGCGTGGGAAACCCGCCCACGCGACTGGCTCCTGAATTTATGCTGAAAATTAACGTGTTATAAACTTGTGCAATATTGTATTAAGTTTAATAACTAATAACTAATCAGTAATGACTCATGCTCTACTGGGCCGACTCGGCATGAGAAAATCATCTAACACAATCGCATCTGTTGCGATGATGGCAGGGAAGGAAAAAAATGTCGGAGAATTTAAGAAGCCAAGTTGTAACGCAAGGGGTGCAGCGATCGCCTAATAGAGCGATGCTGCGTGCAGTTGGTTTTCAGGATGAAGATTTTAATAAAGCCATTGTGGGTGTTGCCAATGGTTACAGTACTATCACCCCCTGTAATATGGGGATTAATCAACTCGCACAAAGAGCAGAAGTTGCCGTGAAAACAGCTGGGGCAATGCCTCAAATTTTCGGCACAATTACTATTAGTGACGGAATTTCGATGGGAACTGAAGGGATGAAATATTCCCTAGTTTCACGAGAAGTAATTGCAGACTCGATTGAAACTGCCGTTACTGGGCAAAGTATGGATGGGGTGCTGGCTATCGGCGGTTGTGATAAGAATATGCCAGGGGCAATGATTGCGATCGCGCGGATGAATATCCCTGCTATTTTTGTTTATGGTGGCACAATTAAACCTGGACACTATAACGGTAAGGATTTAACTGTTGTCAGTTCCTTTGAAGCTGTGGGACAATACAGCGCCGGCAAAATTGACGAAAACGAATTAACACAAGTCGAACGCAACGCTTGTCCTGGTGCTGGTTCCTGTGGTGGGATGTTTACAGCTAACACCATGTCTTCTGCTTTTGAAGCAATGGGGATGAGTTTACCCTATTCTTCCACAATGGCAGCCGAAGATGCAGAAAAGGCTGATAGTACGGAAAAATCGGCGTTTGTTTTGGTGGAAGCAATTCGTAACCAAATCTTACCCCGCCAAATTATTACCCGCAAATCTATAGAAAACGCCATTGCAGTAATTATGGCTGTAGGTGGTTCCACAAATGCAGTATTGCACTTTTTAGCGATCGCTCGCGCTGCTGGTGTGGAATTAACTATCGATGACTTTGAAACCATCCGTGGGCGTGTGCCTGTGCTGTGTGATTTAAAACCAAGTGGTAGATATGTAGCTACAGACTTACACAAAGCTGGTGGCGTTCCCCAAGTGATGAAAATGCTACTGGTACATGGCTTAATACATGGTGATGCTCTCACCATTAGCGGTCAAACTATTGCTGAAGTATTGGCAGATGTAGCTGAAGAACCATCTGCTAACCAAGATGTCATCCGTCCTTGGAATAACCCGATGTATGCTCAAGGACACTTAGCTATTCTCAAAGGTAACTTAGCAACAGAAGGTGCTGTAGCAAAAATTACCGGAGTTAAAAAGCCGATAATTACCGGGCCAGCAAGAGTATTTGAGTCCGAAGAAGCCTCTTTAGATGCAATTTTGGCAGGCAAGATTAAAGCAGGCGATATTCTGGTGATCCGCTACGAAGGGCCGAAGGGAGGCCCAGGGATGCGGGAAATGCTAGCTCCCACTTCAGCAATTATTGGTGCTGGCTTGGGTGATGCAGTCGCATTAATCACCGATGGGCGTTTCTCTGGTGGTACTTATGGCATGGTAGTTGGGCACGTCGCCCCCGAAGCAGCCGTTGGCGGTGCGATCGCACTTATAGAAGAAGGTGATAGCATCACAATCGATGCCCCTGCACGTTTATTACAGTTGAACATCTCCGACGAAGAATTAGCCCGCCGTCGTGCCAATTGGCAACCTCCCAAACCCCGTTATACCAAAGGTGTGCTAGCAAAATATGCCAAATTAGTAGCTTCTAGCAGTCTCGGTGCTGTAACAGATTTAGATTTGTTTGAATAAATTAGGGGCATGGGGCATGGGGTATTTGTAATAAATTCTTTCTCCTTTATTCCCATTACCCAATTTCTAACAACACCTTTAAAACACCTCGACTTTGAGCATGTTCAAAAGCTGCAAGTCCTTCGCTGAGGTGGTAGCGGGCATGAATTAGAGGTTGTACATCCACCTGTTCGGTTGCTAGCAATTGCAGTGCAGCAGAAAAGGGGCCACACCGGGAACCGATGAGAGTGATCTCGTCCACTACCAAAGAAGAAACATCTATGTTGAGGTTGCCAGCATAGGTACTTTTTAGCACCAATGTACCACGAGGACGGAGGGCGCGGCGGGCGATCGCAAATCCTTCTGGATTACCAGTACACTCTACTGAAATGTCAAAAAATCTATCTGTTACATCTGCGGATAAACCTGTTTTAATGCCTCTTGCTGCTAAATTAGCGAGTTTCTCTTGATGACGGCCCACAACGAGAAGTTCACAACCTGTTAAAGCAATTGTCTGTGCTACCAATTGTCCCAGCTTCCCATCTCCAACTACTAGTACTCGGTCATTTGCACCTAACGCCACCTGTTGCTGAATTTCTAGGGCTGCTGCTATGGGTTCGGTAAATGTTGCTACTTCTGTTGGCACATTCTCAGGTACAGGATGTAAATTCTCCACTGGTAAACAGAGGTATTCCGCAAAAGCACCGTGGCGGTTGACAATTCCAAGCACAGTGCGATTTTCACAGTGTGTCGAATTCCCGCTGAGGCAAAACCGACAACGCCCACAGACTGCGTTAATTTCGCCAACTACCCGCCGATTAAGTAAGTTTTCTGGACCTTGTTCGACAACACCAACAAATTCATGTCCTAAAATACCACTGTAGGGATAGTAGCCTCTGAGCAATTCTAAATCGGTATTGCAAATACCTGCACGCAATACACGTACCAGGGCTTCTCCGGGTGGCGGTTCTGGAGTTGGTATATCCGTGCGTAATTGCAATTGGTTGTTTTCGAGCCAGATTCCTTTCATGGTGATTTATACAACAACAAGAGTTGGGATTAAAAAGGTCAAACTAGAAAGTAATATACAGATCTATTCTAGATTTGAGATCACATCAGTTATTGGCTCTGTCCAGTATTTAACTTAAAAATAGTATAAAATTATTCTGTTTTAACTTGTTGAATCTCAGTATTAGTCTCATCATTATTGTTTGGCTGAGTTCTACTTAACCAAATTACTAAATCATCTGCATGGACTGCTATCTCATTCCCTAAGGTTTTGATATAGAGAAGTCCGTCACTAATATTTAAATCTCTTACGGGATACCATGCATTTCTGTGTCTGATTAGCAGCTCTAAAGAAAACCCTAACTGAAAAGCATATTTACGATATTTCCACCAAGCCCGCCACAAGTATACTGATTTATTACCATGCATCTTATAGCCGCTAGGTATTTGGCAGTATCGATACTGATAAAAACCCCGATGATCTATTTCTCCCGTGAGAATGTAACTATAGTCAGCTAATGCCTCATTCATTACTTCCCAGTGGGATGAAGTTGCATGAATCGAGAAGCTTGATGGCTCCTTCGTGAGTTCGATTGTAGCAATCACACCTTCGGTTTTTGCGATTATCTGGTTGCTTTTATAGACTGTTTGCGCTGTCAAAGCCTGGTTTGACAGCAGAACTTCCTGTTTTTGGATGGAATTATAAACAAATACTCGCATTAAATCTATATTGGACAACATAGCTTCTTTTATACTCAGTGACCTGAATGCAACAATAAAGGAATGACAACACAGTATAAATTAGTTGTTAAATTATTACTCAGGTTTAAATATAATGAAACCCTTGTTTGGCAAGGGTTGTTTTGGTATATTTTGTAACTTAAAAAATTATGTCAAGCAGTTTAAATTTTGACAGATGCCAAGAATGGTGTAAATACCGGAACTAATTCTGAGCGACTGACTACAAAAGTAGGGAAAGAGCGATCGCTATAATCTTCTCCTGGTGACAGAGGAAATGGCTCTGATTTTAAGGATAACCAAGTACCACCAGCCGCTTGGACAATTACCCAAGCGCCTGCTAAGTCCCAAACTTTGGGTGTGGCTTCCATTCCTCCCAAGGTTGCGCCATTTGCAACAGTCAAAAAATTATAGCTCGCTACACCCAGCATCCGAATTTTGCTAGGAAAGCCTGGTTGCATCGCTGCGGTGCTGCGGGAACAGAGATTAAAAAAGTGATTATTGCTGGGAGCATCAGGGCTAGTGTGGATCGGGTGATGATTGAGAAATGCTCCAGTTGGTGTTGCTAATCCCGATGTACCTTCCCAAAAACCATGAAAAGTTTGATTAAGTGGGGGTACGTGAACATAACCAAAAATCGGTTTACCTTGATACAGCAAACCCAGAGAAATCGACCAAATGGGAATACCCCGTGTAAAGTTAGTTGTACCGTCCAAAGGGTCAATTACCCAGCACCATTCTGTACCTGGAAAAACGCGTTCGCCGGAGGCGTTGGCGGAGCCATCGCTTTCTTCGCTTAAAATCCCGTAACCAGGAAATGTAGAAGCGATCGCATCTCTAATTGTCTGATCTGCCCATTTATCAGCTTGCGTCACCAAAGTGCCATCAGCCTTTTGTAAAGCCTGCACCCGCCCAAAATCCTGCATTAATTGCTTCCCCACTCTGGCAGTGGTGCTTTGGGCAAAATCGAGAATAGTTGTCCAAAAATCATTCATTGAATAATTCTCGCGCAAACCTGCCTTTGAGCCAAGTATTAGGGATTAGGGAGACAAAGACAATGCCCAATGCCCAATTCAATCTAAATCACTTTCTAAAACAGAAGCGATCGCTTGTTTGGTACTTGTTTGAAATTCTGTGACGTTAACGCGATTGAGAAACCAAATTGATACCAACATTCCTATGGCTTCTAAGACAAATACTAGACCATAGGCTAATTCTAGGCTGGGTAATAATTTGCGTCCTACATCTAAGACTGCGCCACCAATTACTACAGCCAAACCCCTAGATATCGACTGTGCTAATCCCCATGCTCCAATAAATGTGCCTGCGGCTTCAGCAGCAGTCAAATCTAGCATCAAGCTTATTGCTGCTGTAGTTAAGAAACCAGTGGATAAACCGAACAAAACTAAACCTAACTTTAGGAAAACTGGATTGGCAGAAAATCCTGAGAAGCCCAGTAATAGGGAAGAAAATGCTACCAAAATACAGCCCAATTTTGCCGTTTTGCGCTTACCTAAACGCGGTACTATCACGAAGCCGGTCACGCCGTAGGCAATAAGGATACCTGTGCCGTAATAAACATTCAGCTTGGTACTTTCAGCTAAAGGCATCTGAAAAACTTGACCTGCATAGGGTTCCAAAATCGGATCTTGCATAAACAAGCTGATTGTCATCACTAGTAAAAACGTGAAAAATATGCCTGTTTGAGGACTAGCTGTTAAGATTTCCCATGCTTTACCTAAACTGATGCTGTCTTCGCGATTCACTACTTGAGAACGTCTGGAGTATAGGGAATACTTTTTCTCTACTCCCAAGGTTGCAGCGATCGCCAACCCAAAGACAATTGCTGGGACAATCAGAAATAGTCTGTTGACTGCGGCCTGCAAAGTGACTATATCGATAGCTTTTGATGTTAATGGCTCCAGTATTTTGGAACTAATAATTGCTCCAACAATAATCCCCACCATCAGCATCGACCAGACAACACCAACTACTTTGGAACGGTTATCTTCTTCAGAGATATCCACCAACAAAGCAGCGAAAGCAGTACCACTAGCACAAATCGCTAGACCGTATACAGCAAACACCAAGCATAGCAACGCAGTCCAGCCAATAGTTTGAGTTGTCCAAGCCCAACCCCCTGCACTCTGGGCAGCAATATTCAACTGCCACATTACTTGTACAGATAAAAATGCTGCGATCGCAAATATTGCTGCTCCCACCCAAACGTAAACTGTACGATGATAGCCCCACATGGGTTTAGCATCTGATATCTGACCAAACCAGATACGCGAAGGCGCAACAAAAGCTGGTAGTGCTAGCACTAACGATACTAGGGTTGCTGGAATTGCAATTTCCTGAATCATGACTCTGTTAAGTACCCCTAGAGTCAAGATTGACATCATGCTCAACCCCATTTGAAACAAGCCTAGCCTAAACATGGTCAGCAGATTGACCCTTGGCACAGCTACGGAGTTTGTCGGAGAATCAAATGCTTCACTGCTTGCCATAGCTATTTTTTCATAGGGAAAAATTCGTCTCTTTAACTTACGATAAACTCAATATTGCTCGTGACACCATAAATTTCAGGCTCTTGAGCTAAAAAGCTTTGAACAACTTCATTTGCAGAGGTTATCAATTTGGACAGGTAAGCTCAAACTAAAAGAAGTCTGATTAGGCGGTGTTAAGTCAAGGATGAGCTTACCATCATGGGCAAGAGTAATTTCCCTTGCTAGGCTAAGTCCTAGCCCTGTGCCCTCTACCTTGCGTGTTCGGGCTGGATCTCCACGATAAAAGCGGTCAAAAATGCGATCGCGTTGGCGTAGCCCGTCGTAGACATCGCTATCTGGAATTTCTGGCGAGGAATTGCTAATAGTAACTAATACTGTGGTTCCTTGCTGCTTAGCATTAATTCGCATCCAGCCTTCAGGAACATTATATTTAATCGCATTGCTGAACAAGTTTTGTAAGACTTGAGTGAGTAAATCGCGATCGCCTTTTACCCGGAGTCCAGGAGCAATTTCTGCTACAACTTCTAAATGGGGTGCCAGCAGTTCCATATCTTCTACCATCTCGGCTAGAATCTCAGACAAATTTACTTCCACCCGATATAAACTCATTTTTCCGGCATCAGCCAAAGACAGCAACAACAGCTTGCGAACAATTCCACTGAGGCGGCACACTTCATCTAAGAGATTACTGAGATTTTGTTGCACTTGTGACCCTGGTTCCGCTTGTTGTAGAGTGCGTTCCAGTTCGCCTTGTAAAATTGCTAACGGTGTTTTAAGTTCGTGGGCTGCATCTCCACTAAAACGGGAAGCCTGATTAAAACTGCGTTGTAGGCGTTCCAACATCTGGTTAAACACCTGAATCAGTTCTAAAAATTCCGTATCTGTAGCAGCGATTGGCACTCTTTGATCCAATCCTGTAACCGTAACTTGCCGAATGGCTACAACTAACTGGCGGATGGGACGCAAAGCACCATAAGATAGCCACCAAGCAGCACTGGTAATGATCAGCAGGACTACGGGTATTGAAATTAGGAAAACATCACGGATAATATTCATCTCCCGATCAAGTCCATGTAAACTGACCGCGATCGCAACTTGGGACTGATTAAAAGCGATCGCACCGATGCGCCAGGTTTCTGTTTTCGTGTGTTGAGTTACCAATCGCGGATGCGGCGGTGGCATCTCAGGCGGACGTTCAGGACGGAATGGCGGTCTGTCTGGAGGTTGTTGTGATGTTTCCCAAGTAGCAAGCGGTCTTTGCTGATCGCGGGGGGAAAATTGCGATGGTAATAACTGCGGGCGTGAAGGCCAAAGACCGTTTAAGTTGAAATCAGCAGACCAGCGATCCGATTGATAAAGCTTTTTGCCATCTCTATCTATGACCAAAAGGGCGATCGGCGTTTCTTTGTCCGTCCCCAACTCCTCCGGTAATGAGTTTTCATAAAACTGCCAAATATCTTTTACTGGGGGACGAGGGCGGCTCAATAAAGCTTCTAACTTTGCATCCAGGCGACTAACTTTAGCCTCATAGATCAGCCACCAAGAAATACTACCAAACCCCGCCAGTGCGCCACCAGCTAGCGTGGCAAACAACAAAGCTATTCGGAGTCGGAAAGAACGGAATTTCACGGATGATTGGGTAATTGGTAATTGGTAATGGGTAATTGAGACAAGGGGGACGAATTGCGTTGTGAACTTATGATGTCGTTTGAGGGTTTGAACTTGGATGTTGAGGATTTGAGCTTGGAACTTGCACCTTTGAGCTTGGATGTTGAGGTTTTAAGCCTCGAACTTGCGCCTTTAAGCTTGGATGTTGCACCTTTGAGCTTGGATGTTGAGGTGTTAAACCTCGAATTTGCGCCTTTAAGCCTGGAAATTGCAGCTTTAAGCTTGGATGTTGCACCTTTGAGCTTGGATGTTGAGGTTTTAAACCTCGAAATTGCAGCTTTAAGCCTGGAAATTGCAGCTTTAAGCCTGGAAGTTGCGCCTTTAAGCCTGGAAGTTGCGCCTTTGAGCTTGAATGTTGAGGTTTTAAGCCTGGAAATTGCGCCTTTGAGCTTGGATGCTGAGGTTTTGAGCTTGGATGTTGAGGTTTTAAGCCTGGAAGTTGCAGCTTTGAAACTTACATTTGACAAATGACCAATGACCAATGACAAATGACAAATGACAAATGACTCACCCATGATTATTGCGAAAGCGATAGCCAACTCCGCGCACACTTTCAATCCAAGTTAAGCCAGTAATCGAGTCAATCTTTTTGCGTATGCGTTGAATACAGACATCAACCACATTGGTGTTGGGGTTGAAATCATAGCCCCAGACGTGTTCTAAAATTTGGGTGCGGGTAAAAACTCTTCCAGGAGAACGCATCAGGTATTCCAAGAGATTAAATTCGCGGGTGGTAAGTTCTACAACTTGCCCATCACAAGTCACTTCCCGCATGATCCGATCTAGCTTGATAGGGCCGACACAAAGTAGATTTTGGCGATCGCCTACACTGCGACGCACAACAGCATGAATTCGAGCTGCTAACTCTTCGACAAAAAACGGTTTGGCTATGTAATCATCGGCTCCTAAATTCAGCCCTTCTAAGCGATCGTCTAGTTCATTACGAGCTGTTAACAATATTACCGGAGCATTCCGACCTTTCTGCCGCAATTGTTTGAGAATCGATAGTCCATCTTTTCCCGGCACCATAATGTCAAGTACGATCGCGTCGTATTCGTTATCTAATGCCTTGAGATATCCTTCATCACCATTGTCGCAATAGTCTACGACAAATCCCTGCTCCTTCAGTCCATCTCGGACGAAGTTAGCAATTTTCGCTTCATCTTCGACAAACAGAATATTCACAAGTTTTTATGACTTCACTTATGGCTCCATTTTAGATTCATTACGCTGTCGCTCAAATTACAAAACTGTAATTCAGAAACTAGGTGGTCTGTAATTTTGGGGTGGCTAAATCATAGATATGAACACCACTACTTTTAAAGGTTGATTGTGATGAAGATTCGTCAAATGTTAGCAGTAGCAGCGATTCCTTTTGTGATTGGTTCATTTGGGTTTGTTGCACCCAGTCAAGCCAAGGCTGAAGCCCCATCCCATCGGAATGAACAAATTGCCCAACAGCCCAACAGACCGCAAGTTGAGCAGCAAAAACCTAATGACAAAGCACAAGTCAGGCATCAAAAACCCCGCCCTCAGCAGAAAAAGCGTTCTTCCCAACGTCCCCAACCTCATCAAAACCCCCAACCACATAATCAGAGTGCAGAACAAAATCGGGTAGAACGCAATAATCGTTAATCGCAGCCTAGGTATTTCACTCAACCAACTTTTCTCAAACTCGTCGGTTCAGGGGAAACAGAGGTTCAGTTAAGAAAATTAATCGACAACAAAGCCAAAAAAGTACTTACTCCACAAAAAACAGAATACTAATTTTGGAGGGGGTTTGGGGGACGCAACCGTCCCCCAATCGGGGGTTTGGG
>JAVRCF010000018.1:0-103615 GCA_034530935.1 Aulosira sp. DedQUE10
TGATGCAAAATCAAGTCCTGATAAGGCTTTTACGTTAAGTTGACACCAATGAGCAATGCTGTGCTCTTTGCAATTGAAGTAAATGGAATACCCGCTTGCAAAAGCACAAAAAATCTACCGTTGTGCTTCACCAATTAGCGTAAATGCGGCCCAATCTCTAGGAGAAGGGTACTGTTTGATGGTAGACAGCATTGCCTGCCGCAGTGCTTGGGCTTTGTCTGGGTTGTGCTGTAGATTTTGATAAAATTCCCTCATCAACCCGGCAGTGGGAGCATCCGGTACTGACCAGAGAGATACAATCACGCTAGGTACACCTGCCGATATTAAGCTGCGAGACAGCCCGATAACTCCATCTCCAGTAATTTCACCTCTGCCAGTATCACAGGCACTCAGGACAGCTAATTCAGCATTCAGCTTCAAATCGAGGATTTCTTTGGCAGTGAGCCAGCCTGAGTCTTTGCCAGAGGGTGCAAGCGCGATCGCACTTTCCAAACCCTGTAGGCTATCAAATATTCCATGTGTTGCGAAGTGAATGAATTGTGCTTTGGGCAGTAACTTGAGAATGGCTTCTTTTGTGGCAACTTTTCCTATAATCGCTTGAGTACCAAACAATTTAGCAACCTCTTTAGCTTCTTCCTCAGCACCAGGAAGGCTATCTAATTGCTGGGGTGGCGTTCCATTAAAGGGCATCACGGGATTGCCGATAACTACAGCATTTCGCGGAACACCCACTACTAGGGGATTTTGAGCGCTAGAGCCAGGTTTAAAGCCAAGGTGTCGTTTTTGATGAGTTAAAGCTAAAACCTGAATTGACGGGGCTGTAAAAATTGTATGTTTTTCAATCAGATATTTACCTTCTTGATCTTGTAAAGCTGCAAAAGGCACCAAAAACAGCGAGTTGTGAGGAATGAATACCACATGGGCGTTAGGATCGGTAGGTAGCAGGTCAGCAATTGGTTGGATGAGCAGTTGATATGTTTGCTTTAAAGTGCCGCGATTTCTCCCTGTAGTAACAGCAACTCGTAATTTTTCTACCATGTCTGCTATGTTAGTGCCCAAAGAATGCAAACTGCTGCGACGAAATGCTAGTTTACCTGTAGGCTGGATTACCCAGATGAAGAGTTCATTACCTGCAATTGAATATTCAACTAGCGTGGCATTTTGAGTTGCGGCTATTTGTTTAATTTGCTCGATATTGGGAGTAGGAATGGCAACTTGTTCTGTTGGTGAAGAAAAGCGTCTCGCTAGTAACTCTACAAATGCTCTAGCGCGTCCTCGCTCGGAAATTTCCAGCGCTTGCTCGGTTTTATTTTGTTGAACAAGAACTTGCTGCAAAACAAGATAAGGCTCAAGCTGTATTTCAAAAAGCGAGCGATAATCTGCATCTTGCAATCCTGTTCGTAAAGACTCTAGCAATTGAATGCCTGTAAATAGTTGTTTTTCAGCTTCAATAGATTTACCTGTCGAGTTTAAAGCATATCCAAGTTGAATCAGCTTTTCTGCTTTACTACGAGGGGAATAAGTCTGTTGAGACAGAGCGATCGCTTGTTCCAAATACTCAATCCCTTTGGAATAATCTCCTAACTGTATATAGAGCCAACCGAGATTTTGAACTAAACCGGCATCTGGACTCTGCCCTTTTGCTTTTAATGAAACAAGTACCTCTTGAAAGTATTTCTGGGCTTGAGAAAAATTGCCAGATACAGTATGCATTACTCCTAAATGCTGAGTTATTTGCATCTCACCATTCTGATCTTTTGCTTCACGGGCGCGTGTTAGTGCTTGTTGCAAATATCGTTTAGCTTTATCAAAGTTATCAGACTTAAAATATGAAAACCCCAGACCTTGTAAAGCAGTAAATTCAGCAGAATAGTTGTTGATTTTACGTCCAATTAACAACATTTTATTTAAGTATTCTATGGCTTTATTTGGGTTTACTGCCACATAGATATTACTAAGCAAAGCTAATGGGATCAATTGTTCTGATAAATCTTGAGATTTACTTGCTTCTGCCAAGGCTTGTCCTGCATAGTCATGCATCTTTTCGTAGTTACCCAGGTGTCCGTAAGAATTAGCAATGAGAGTTAGAGCAGAAACTGCATTAGGCTTTGCAAAATCCTGACGAGGAATTTCAATTGTTACAGAACCATCGTGAGAACGAGTAGAGCTAGCAAACTCACCTAATGGTTGAGCATATTCCTTGACGCAATTTTCCGAATCTCTATGAATAATTTCTAAACTTTTTTCTGCTTGGTCAATTGCTTGAGCATAGCTACCTAAATAGAAATGTAGATTAGCAAAATGTTCACGTGCTACCAATTCATCAGCGCAATTCTTATTTTTGACCCCTAATTCTACACTTTGACGAATAGAATCGATTGCTTTATCTTTCTGACCTAGTTTTATATAAGTTTCAGATAATTTAAATAGAGCTTGATAATCCAAATCTTCCTTGAATGTATAAGTAAATCCGGGATTAGAAAAGACAGGTGGTTCTTTAAGCTTTTCTTGCGCTGCGGAAAGCTGTTGTTGATAAAATTGAATAGCTGAATTATAGTCTCCTAACTTAAAATAACTATCGCCAATATTCTCAAAGGCTTCGGCAGCTAAGTTGGGGTTGCCTAGTCTAGATTTCAACTTTTGTGCTAGAAACAGTTGTTGTTGAGCATACTTAATTGCTTCTGGGTAATCTTTTCGATTAGTATAAGCATTAAAAGTACCCCTTAAAGCGTTGATTTCATCAGCACAACTTCGCAACTGTCTTGCCATCTCTACCATCCTTTTTGCAGAATCAACCTCCTTTAGAGAGTTATCGGAATTTCTGTAAACACTCCATAAGTTGATTCGATTTGAAAACTCTCCAAGATAATTTTTATCGTTTTTATAAAAAGCCATCAATTTCTCAGAATTTTCTAATATAATTGGATAATTGTTATCTTCAAAGTCTTTTATTAATTTTAAATTAAAATTAATAGGTAAATAATTATTAAAATCACTCATTTCTTTAGTGAATATTTTAAAAATAATTGCATTTAACCAGGTCATAGAAATTGAATCATATTCTATTTTAAGAGAATCTTGATTATTTAAAAAATTTTGGATTCTATTCGGATAGCTAGAATCATTAGTATCACTTGCACGTCTAATTGCCTGTAATCCATACAAACTTGATGATGTCAAATCACTTCTTAAAATATGTTCTGACCCACTAGAAAAAGAAAATTGTTTAGCTACTGGTAAAATCTGTCGAAAGGCTTGAAAGGCTTCTTCTTGCTGGTCTAAAATAAGATGTGTTTGGTATTGCCTTATGTATCGTTTTGAATTAGTTAATAGTTTTGGGTGAATGTAGTCTTCGTACTCGCAGCTACCAGAAATAGGTTGATTTTTAGTCCAATCTTGAAGAATCTCTCGGCGCGAACTAGCTTCTTTTTGAGCGATCGCTAACGCCTGCCGATAAAACTCTACAGCTTTGGGGTAAGGAGGTTGTTCCAGACTACGGTAAACGTCTCCGAGTTCATGTAGGGTATCCTCTTCACCATCGCGATCGCCGATTTGTCGATAAATAACCAAAGCTTTTTCTAAAGCTTCTTTACGAAGTTTATCTTCAGATAATACGCTCTTTCCTTCTTCTAGCAACCGATCTGCCTCCTTTTTAAGAGGTGTAGTCGATTGGGTTTGCGCCAATAAGGGGACAGGCTCAGTTGCGATCGCGCTCATTCCAACTAATGGCTCTGTATTCTGAGTCGTTGCCATAACTGACTCTGACACCAACAACCCACTCATCAATAGTGCCAAACTCCTCCCAGCAACCCTAGCGATTAAGTACCAGCCAACCCCATACCATTCGCTGGAAATCTTCATAAATTAATGAATGTATAATTTGTAAATACAAACTTAGCTTAAAATCCAGCAAGTTAGGCACTCTTGAGCATTGTACGAACACTCAAAGGCTTTTCTCAAATTTTGAACTCCTTTTACTAGGTTGCTGTTGAAGCTGCTGGAGATCAAGAAATTCCTGGCGCGATTGATTGGGATTTGCGACGGATGAGTAAGTAGGTATGCTGAGATTAGTAGTGTAAAGATTTTTTTCTCACGCAGAGGAGCCAGTGCGTTGGACGGGTTTCCCGGCTTGTACCCCTACGGGGAAGCAAGCTACGCGTAGCGTCTCCCCTTCTCCCTTTGGGAGAGGCTGCGCCAAGGGAGAAGCAACTGCCGTCAACTGGTGAACCAGCGCTGCAAGAAGGTTTCCTTCTGTAGGCGACTGGTGAACCCGAAGGGCGTTGCGCGTCCGGGTAAGCTAATCGTCATTCATTTTTCCAGAATGATTCGCTTGTAGTAAGGGCTTCAGCCCTGCTTTTATGCAACTTAAATGCTGATTAGCTTAACAGGGGCGCAAAACTTTTTAAGACAGATAGACGCAGATAAATTTGTACCTCACCAGTATGGGAAGCGCTATAAACCTTTACCTTTGTTTGTCAAAACAATTCATCTTGCCCATTGTTGCAAGATATAAGCATAAAAAGCTTCTTTATCCACCTGATCCATTGCATAAATCTTCCGTCCACCAGACACTACTTTAGTACGCCCTTGGCTAGGCCCAGTAGTAATAATTTCTGTTTCCCATTCACGCAATTGATAAAACTCTGGATGTCCTAGGTAAGCCGTCGCCAACACATCCCAAAAATAATAATCTTGAGGAATTACTAAGGCATAACATTGTCCCGCCAAGTCAGAGATAGGATAGTTGCGTTGCTTTCCCATTTTTTGCACTAAATCTGATGTCACAGGCACATTGTTAGTTAAATCCAAAGGACACATAATAATTTCAATTTGGCTTTCCCATACCCGCGCTGCGGAAACTGCGTCCCAATAAACATTCCATTCTGCAGAACCATCTTGTCCTGGTTCCCAATTTTTTTCTACATTTCCAGGGACATTTAACGCACCCCCCATCCAAACAATCTTTTGAATTTTCGCTGCAATATCTGGTGCTTTATCTAAAGCCACGGCTACTGTTGTCAACGGCCCAGTTACCATCAGAGTTACTGGTGCAGTAGCCTCACGCAATACTCTGACCATAAAATCTTGACCTGTCTTTGCAACCAACTGCGTATGAATAGTTTCGCTTTGATTGAGAATTGGTAGATGATCAACGACAAAGGAATCTCGCCGATAAAGATAAGGAAAAGGATTGATACCGCGCACCGTACTTTCTGCCACCGGGATATGAGAAAATCCCATCAAATCTAAAATTTTACGTGTAGCACTAACAGCAGGTTGCACATAGCAATCAGCCGGAGTCACAACAACACCAAGCAGTTCCACATGATCCATCGTCAACAGCAGCATAGTTGCTAGATAATCATCTACACCGCCATCGTGATCCATTAATACAAGTTGTTTAGACATATAAGGAGTATTAAATATATGGATGAATTTATGCAAGCTGCAATTCAAGAAGCAAAACAAGGCAGACAAGAAGGCGGAATTCCCATTGGTTCAGTTCTTGTCAAGGATGGCAAAATTCTCGGCAGAGGACACAACAAGCGTGTACAAAATGGTGATCCTGTTACCCACGCCGAAATCGATTGTCTCCGCAACGCCGGGAGAGTAGGTAACTACAGAGGTACAACACTCTATTCAACCTTAATGCCGTGCTACTTGTGCGCTGGCGCAGTCGTGCAATTTGGCATTAAAAAAGTCATCGCCGGCGAGTCCAGAACTTTTCCTGGTGCTAAAGAATTTATGATATCTCACGGCGTAGAAGTAATTGATCTCAGCCTTAATGAATGCGAACAAATGATGAGTGAGTTTATAGAAACTAATCCCGAACTCTGGAATGAGGATATTGGGAAGTAGTCATTTGTCATTTGTCATCTGTCATTTGTTAGTTGTCCTCCTTGTCCCCTCATCCCGTTTGCCTGGAAACATCAGCGTGCTATTTTAATGCACGGGGATGCAATGCTATTGTATCGGGTGACATTGTTAATGCATCGGGATGCAATGCTATTGTATTGCGTGCAATTGTTAATGCATCGGGATGCAATGCCATTGTATTGGGTGCAATTGTTAATGCATCAAGATGCAATGCCATTGTATTGGGTGACATTGTTAATGCATCGGGATGCAATGTAATTTTATTAGGCAATAAGCAACAGTCTCCTTTGCTTCCTCATCCCCTGACTAAACCCCTCTCTCCTTGAGAAACGCATCAAACGTCAATCTATCAGGCAAAGAAGTTTGCGCCCCTGGTTTTGTTGCAGCCAAAGCACCCGCCGCTGCACCCCAAACAACCGCCTGATGCAAAGAAAGTCCTTCATAAAGTGCTGCTGCTAAACCGCCATTAAAAGCATCACCAGCAGCAACCGTATCCACAACCTGAATGGGAAACACTGGGACAAAGAAACTTTCTTCAGCAGTGGCACAGAAAACACCCTTAGCGCCGAGTTTTACGATCGCACATTTCACACCCCGTTGCAATAAAACCGCAGCAGCTTGTTTTGCTGACTCTTCCCCATTTACCGAAAAACCCACCAATTGCCCGGCTTCCACTTCATTCGGTGTAAGGATATCTACTAAAGAGTAAAGTTCATCTGGCACATGAGATTGTACGGGTGCAGGGTCGAGAATAACTTTTACTCCTGCTTGATGCGCCGCTTTAGCAGCAGCCACCACAGCAGTCATTGGAATTTCAAATTGTAAAAGCAATGCGGTGCTATTCGGTAATAAATCAGACAATCGCTCTACATCTTCTTGATTAACACGCCCATTCGCGCCAGGAATGACAATAATTTGATTTTCACCTCTGTCATCGACAGCGATCATCGCTACTCCAGAACTAACAGTTTCATCGATAGAAACATTGTCAGTCTCTACACCAGAGTTTTCCAAATTGTAGAGTAATTCTGATGCAAAACTGTCTGTACCTACACGCCCTACCATATAAGTGGGAATTTGTAAACGTGCCAATGCTACCGCTTGATTTGCGCCTTTTCCTCCTGGAACTTGCACAAAGTTATGCCCTAATAATGTTTCTCCCGCGATTGGCAATCGGGGTACTGTGGCTACTAAATCGATATTGATGCTGCCAAAAACAACAACGCTCATGATAGTGATTTTAAAAGCTCTTTAGCCTCATGCTACAGGAGACTAAGCCTTCTGGTGCGTCCGCTATGCGTAGCTTGCTTCCCTGTAGGGGTAAGACACTCAGTGTTTATCTACTTTTACCGCCTGTTGTCGTCCAGCACTGTTTCCTAAACAGGATATGTCATTTGGATGAATATTTTATCTCTCCTAAAAAGGATGTTTTTTTATAAGAGTTTGTTTAAGTTTTTAGCAAGCAGTTCAACAAGTAACTGGTAAATGAGAGTTTTCAATCTAGTAAAAGATTTCTACACGGAAACCCAGATTAAATCTGACTGTCTTAATTAGGAATTATGAATTACGAATTACGAGTTGGTATAACTTCACTATTGTTAACTGCCACAGTTTTTATAACTCCATCTCTGGCTTTGGAGACAGTTAACCATCAGGGTATGCAATTTTCGGCTTCAGAAAGGGTATTACAAAATAACCAGGGTGAATATCTAATAGCAAAATATTCCAGCACTTGTCGTCGGGTAATGGCAAGGAATGGTCTTTACGTTGTGCAAAAGCCAACAGTAGATAGTCAGGTAGTTGGGCTTTTAGATTATGGAACAAATGTCACAATTGGCGATCGCGGTAAAAATGGCTGGGTACCAATTTCATCTCCAGTCAAGGGCTACATATTACATACTAATTTTCTTGCTTCATGCCAAGCAGGACAAGTAAAAACACCTCCTGAGTTAAACTTTTGTCGTAAGGTGGCTACTGATGGTGGGTTAGTGGTGCGAACAGCTGCTTCTAATAATTCAGCACGGGTGGGTGTTGTTCCTAATGGTGAAAATGTTGTCATTGCACGCGGACAAAATGGTTGGGTACCAATTTCAGCTCCTTTGATGGGCTATGCACAGTCAAGATACCTTGCTTATTGCCCTAGAACACAGTAAGCGGGCGTTTTAAGCATCACAACTTATAAAATTCTTCAATCTAAAATTTAAAATCTAAAATTCGGTCAATTCCTGAATTACCTTAAGAAACTCATGCAAGACAGGTGATGTATCTTCTTGTCGCCAAAGAACTACAATCTCTCTTGTCAGATTCGCTCCTTCGATGGGTTTATAAACAACACCTGTGCGCTGAAGATTTTGAACATTGCTCGGCAAAAGTGCCACTCCTACGCCACCTGCAACTAAGCTAAGAACTGTAATCATCCAGGTTGCTTCTTGAACTACATTGGGGAAAAAACCTGCTTGCTGACAGAGGTGAATAATCTCAGTATAGGAAGGAACTATTTCTGTAGAAGGTAACACAAAGGGTTCATCTGCAAGGTCTTGCAGAGGAATTTGTGACACAGAAGCCAATGGATGTGTTTTTGGTAATGCAATCACCAAAGACTCGCGTCCAATCGGTAGATAACACAACTCACTATCCTGTTGATAGGAATTGAGTAAGCAGTCAAATGCGATATCCAGACGGCGATTGTGTAGTTCTTGAATTTGCTGCGCTGCTGTGAGTTCCCGTAGTACTAGCTTGACATGAGGAAAGCGATCGCGGAATGTTCGCAGCATATCAGGAAGCAGGCTATTGGCAATAGAACTGTTAGTACCCACTACCAACTCTCCAATTTCACCGCGACTGGCGCGTTGTGTTTGGATAATTGCACGTTCGACTTGAGTTAAAACTAACCGTGCTTCTGCTAAAAAGACTTGTCCTGCGGATGTTAGCTGAAGCGGACGCTTTTTGCGATCAAAGAGTTTTACACCAATTTCCTCTTCAAGTGCGCCAATCTGCTGACTGAGGGGAGGTTGTGCAATATGCAGACGCTTTGCTGCATAGCTAAAGTTCTTTTCTTCAGCCACAGCAATAAAGTACCGCAAATGTCGAAGTTCCATTGCTTGCCACGACTACTATATTTTTTTAATATACTTTAGTTGTTAAAAAAGTATCTTAAATATAGTTGCTTTCGCTTATAGTCACAAACAAAGACTATTGTTCAAAATTGATATCAGGCTATCAGGGTAATCACTACAAATATGAGTAAGATCAAGCGTGTTGTGATCGTCGGTGGAACCCACGGTAACGAACTAACGGGAATTTATCTAGTCAAGAAATTTGAGCGATCGCCTGATTTGATTCAGCGCTTAAGTTTTGAAACTCTGACACTGATTGCTAATCCTAAAGCCTATGCGATCGGGAAACGCTATACTGACACCGACCTGAATCGCTGTTTTCTTCCCCAAGATTTAGAAAATCCCAGTTTGTCTAGTTATGAAGCCCAACGAGCTAAGGTAATTTATCAAACCTTCGGCTCTGAAGGTAGCCAGCAAGCAGATTTCGTTATAGATTTACACAGTTCTACAGCCAATATGGGGCTGTCTATTATTTTAGGTAATGAGAATTTATTAAATATTCAATTAGCAGCTTATCTCACATTAATAAATCCAAAAGTCAAAGTACTTTATTCAACAAGTAAAAATCAAGTCAGACCTCATCTCGATTCAATTTGTGAATTTGGCTGTACGCTTGAAGTTGGTGCAGTTGCTCAAGGTGTTTTGGATGCTGTTTTATTTCAGGAAACTGAAGAAATTATTCATGCAATTTTAGATTATTTAGAAGCCTACAATCAGGGAACGCCACCGCCTGCCAAAGATACGCTCACCATTTATCATAACATCGAGACAATAGACTATCCCAGAAATGAATTGGGAGAAATTCAGGCAATGATTCATCCTCAATTGCAATTTAGAGATTATCAAGCACTTCATCCTGGTGTGCCAATTTTTTTAACCTTTGAGGATAAAGAAATTGTCTATGAAGGCGAATCAATTGTGTATCCAGTTTTTATTAATGAGGCAGCTTATTATGAAAAGGGGATTGCAATGTGCATTACCCACAGAAGGGACTTGCAAATAAAAAAATAATCAATCGCTTTGTGGAGCAGGGAGAGTAGCTCTGCTGAATACTTTTTTCAACAGTCAAAAGCAATTTTTGTAAGGTGGGCACCGTCAGATCTTTCGTTCACATCTTGATGATAACGAGTGCCCATCCTACTGAATAGTTTCTTCAACTATAGCGGTTCTCGTTTGGATGCAATACACAATCGGCACAGCAATGCCCATACGTGTCAACTTAACGTGAAACCTTGATGAAAACGTAGATTTTGAGTTTTACTCACTTACCATCACGATCCGCGTCACCCCACCCCAGTTTTGTCTAAAGCCAAAACTTCCCCTCCCCTTGGCAAGGGGAGGGGTTGGGGGAGGGGTAAAATGCCTGTGGGATAAGCGTTTGAGCTTAAGTTGACACCAATGAGCAATGCCGTGCCCCTACGAATGGTCTGTATTCTATGCAATTGAGAACCGCTATATTTATAGTGATTGCAATTTTGAATTTTGCGTACTCCTGCGGAGAAGCAAGCTACGCGTAGCGTGTCGAAGACAAAAGTTGCGTGCGGAGAGTGCTGTTGTGGGGACGGTTTCCGTCCACAAAACTTCGGGGGTTCCCCCCGTTGAGCAAACTTTTCAAGACGAATTTTGAATTGGAGCAAAGCGACTTGACTATTTCTTAGGTGTCGCCTGATGAATTGGCAGCTCAACCACGAACTCTGAGCCTTTACCAGGTTCAGATTGGCAATATATCTTGCCGTTGTGTTTATCTGTGACAATCTGATAGCTAATAGAAAGCCCCAGTCCTGTGCCTTTACCAACAACCTTCGTGGTAAAAAATGGATCGAATAGCCGAGAAAGTACTAGTTGATCCATGCCAAGACCATTGTCAGCAATCCGAATGGCAATCCTGTCTTGATTGAGTATAGAGGTAGAAATTCGGATTTCGCTGGGGTTGGTGGCGATCGCTTCGGGAGTAGCCTGTGCGTTTCGCTCTTCTAAGGCATCAATGGCATTAGATAGTAAATTCATAAATACCTGATTCAATTGACCAGGATAGCATTCAATCACAGGTAACTCATCGTAGTCTTTAGTCACATGAATAGCATGGTTATCAGCTGGGGACTTTAAGCGGTTTTGCAAAATCATCAATGTACTGTCGATACCCTCGTGAATATTGGCGGTTTTGAAGTCAGCTTCATCCAAGCGCGAGAAGTTCCGCAAAGATGTGACAATTTCGCGAATGCGATTAGTACCAACCTGCATGGACAGGAATAATTTAGGTAAATCTTCAAATAAAAACTCGATCTCGGCTTTGCGCCAAAATTCTTGGATCTCTGGTGCCGCATAGGAATGATATTGTCGATAAAGCTCCACGCAGCGAAGCAACTCTTGCGTGTATTGGTGGGCGTGTTCCAAGTTACCGTGAATGAAATTAATCGGGTTATTAATTTCGTGAGCAACCCCCGCCACCAATTGCCCTAAGCTGGCCATTTTTTCGGCGTGGATAATTTGCATTTGGGCAGTACGTAGCTCATTGAGTGCCTGAGCGAGTTGATTTGCTTCTTCACGGGTTTGACCGAGCAAACTTGATTGTTGGAACAAGTTGGCTTGATGCAGCGCTACACTGAGTTGAGCTGCTACTTGAGTGACAAATTCTAATTCCGTCTCTTCCCAATAACGAGCATGGGTGCATTGATGAATGCACAACAGCCCCCACAGATCATCGCCTTCCATCAGTGGCACAACAATCTGTGCTTTGACTTGGAATCGCTCAATCACATCAAGATGAGGTACTTTGGAGCCAACGCTGTTGACATCAGTTATTACTTGCACTTGCCCTTGCTGATATTGCGGTGCATACTGGTCGCCGAAACAATAATCTTGCACCTTCATAGCAAGAGCAGAATCGAACTTAGGTAACACGTCTTCAGCGATAAATTCACCACTGCAAAAACCGACATTAGGATCAAAGCGGAAGATACCGACGCGATCTGCTGTGAGCGATCGCCTGATTTCCTGTACCGTAGTCTTCAAGATGGTCTCCAAATCCAACGATTCCCGAATTTTCACGACCAAATCAAATAAAATTCGCCGCTGTTCAGCTGATTGTTGCAGTTCATCAGCGCGAGTTTGAACTTGAACCATCATTTGTGAACTTTGCAGCGCCACTCCGAGTTGGCTAGCCACCTGTCCCAGAAATTCCACTTCTACACTATCCCAATCGCGAGGTGCAGAATGTTGATAAGCAGCCAGCAATCCCCAGAGGTTGCGCCCCACAAAAATTGGAGTCAACACATAAGCGCGAATTTTGAACTGCTCTAAAATATCTAGGTGACAGCGTGAGTGTCCGGCTTTGTAAATATCTTTGACCGCAAAATTTTCGTTGTTGCGGTAGCGTCCGCCTTTGGTTTCTTGCAGATGGGTATCTTCCCAAACTAGATTTTTGCCAAAGGGATTGATACTGTCCCATTGTGCTTCAACCATGCCAAAATGACTGACAAATTCGCCACTCCAATCCTGATTAAACCGATAAACCCCAACCCGCTCAACTTTTAGCAGTTTACAAACTTCTTGGCAAGTGGTTTTCAAAATCAAATCAATATCTAGAGAGGAGCGAATTTTCCCCACTACTTCAGTCAGCGCCCGTTGCCTGGCGATCGCATCTTGGAGAGCAGCAGCCTGTTGTTTTGACTGAGCCAAATTCTCGGCTTGCTGAATCGCCACTCCCAATTGTGCCCCCACTTGTTCGAGGAATTCAACTTCGTAATTTGCCCATTGGCGCGGCTCAGAGTGTTGATAGGCTGCTATGAGTCCCCAAAGTTTTGGGCCGATGAAGATGGGTGCTAAGGTATAAGCCCGAATCTTGAATTGCTCGAGAATGTCGATGTGGCAGCGTGCGTGACCAACTTGGTAAATGTCGTTGACGGCAAAACTCTCGTTATTGCGATAGCGCCCACCTTTGGTTTCTTGCAGGTGGGTATCTTCCCAAACCAAATTTTTGCCAAACACGTTGATTCTATCCCACTGCGCTTCTACCATACCGAATTGGCTGACAAATTCACCACTCCAGTCGGGATGGAAACGATATACCGCCGCCCGTTCTAGCTTTAGAAGTTTACAGAGTTCCTGACAAGCGGTGTCTAAAATAATTTTGGTGTCGAGAGAAGAGCGAATATTGCCCACTACTTCTGTTAAAGCACGTTGACGTGCAATTGCATCTTGCAGTTCTGCTGTGCGTTGTTTGGAAGTTCCAAGAATTTCTGCCTGTTGCATTGCTATGCCGAGATAGCTGCCAGCTTGCGCTAAGAATTCCACTTCGCTAGAATGCCATTGTCGAGGCGCAGAGTGTTGATAAGCTGCCAACAATCCCCACAGTTTTGCACCAATGAAAATAGGCGCGATCGCATAGGCCCGAATCTGAAATTGTTCTAATACCTCAATATGACAACGAGCGTGCCCTGCATCGTAAATGTCATCGACAGCAAACGGCTGATTGTTGCGATATCGCCCCCCTTGGGTTTCTTGCAAATGCGAATCTCCCCAAACCAAGTCTTGCCCAAAAGCAGTCAGTGTATCCCAGGGTGGTTCTGCAAAGCCAAAACGATTAATGAAACTTCCACTCCAGTCAGGGTTAAAACGGTAGATTGCAACTCGTTCAATCTTTAATTGCCGACAAATATCTTGAGAAGAAGTCGAACACAGAGATTCTACGTTTATAGATGCGCGAGTCTTAGCGAGAATTCTCGTTAAGATTTTTTGGTAGTGAACCGTAAGTTGCGCCTGTTTCTGACACTCTTGCAAGAGTTCTGACGTTTCATAATCGTTTTTTGTCATAGAGTTCAGGAAAAATGAAATTCTTAGTTTCATTGTTCCCTTGCTGAATTTCCGATCTCAGGTTGAAAGGAAAATTCTTCTTGCTAACTTTTGACAAAAGTCCATTCCAATATTTTGAGAGGCGCTTGCTGAAGTGCTTGAGACAGTTCAGCGCTGCTTTTGAATTTCAACTGCGATAAGTCGCAGGCTTCAATGTTGACTGTAAATTTCTCATCCTCAAAAGGCCAGGGATTGACAGTAACCAAGCGATTGCTGCGTTGCATAATGTCATAACGCTGATCCTCAGGCCCCTTGCTAATTTCTAACCAGCGCTCATCGGCTGGGAGTTCTTGCTGACAGAGAATTAGAGATAAGCGATCGCACCATTGCATGAATGCATACGCAGCATCTACATCTGTCTTTTCAATCCCCAATTCCTTACCCCAACGTTCTTGGTTTTGCAATTGTTCATCCAGAAATTTGTCGAGTTCTGGAGACTCACCACGTTTTGACTCACTCAAACGACTCATATGCTTGGAAATTAATAAAGCTACCCACCGTCCCCGATAGCGAGCATTTTTTACGAGATTTGCAATTTTCTCTACATCCGTCTCTGTATTCAGGGTGAAGTCCATTGGCGCACCCCCTTCCGTCAAAATATCCTCTTCCCACTCTTTTTCTAAATCATCATGATGGGAAATTGCAGCTAGGGTTTCATATAACCTTGCAGGAGCATTTTTGCGTCGCCATTGTCCTGCTAATTGAGCTGCTAGTAAAGCATGAGCGCGGTGATAAATAATTTCCCAACCATTTTGTGTAGCGTTAACAATCACTAGTTAATTCTCCATATTCTCAAGTTTAATTTCTCCGGAAAAATGAGCCAGTGAATTTACTTCTAACTGGCTCATCTAATTCTCCTACCTTATTTAATTAGGAGTGTTTTTGCAGCGGATCGGCAATATATTTGAATGTTGGCTCAGAATTCCAAGGGCCACGCTCATCCTGACTACCATTTGTAGATAGGTTGTAGTAGAGAGCAACAGTTTCATCTGGTTGAATATTACCGAATAGTGGATCGGTCAATTTACCCAGAGAATCTAATGCTTTCATAAACATTTGAGTATGAGAGATTTCTCTGGTTAACAGATGTACTAAGGTCTTCTTAGTGCCATCATCTGTTGCTAACTTAATCAACTCTTCGTATGTCTGGCGCGCTCCAGCTTCAGCTGCAATATTAGCTCTCAAGTCACGCACTACATCTCCGCCTTCATTGAGGTAACTTGCAGTCCAAGCGCTACCTTGACTATCTAAAAAGTGAGGACCTACTCCTCGGACAGCAAACAAAGTACTTTTATAAGCCTCTGTTTGATCTGTATTTTTGGTATGAGCTTCGATGAGTTTACCAACCATTTCTAAATGGCTAAATTCTTCGATCGCAATGTCTTGCAGCATATCTTTAATGCCAGCATTCTCGACATGAAAAGATTGCACCCAGTATTGTAGAGCAGCTGTAAGTTCTCCTGTTGCTCCACCAAACTGTTCTAGGAGTAACTGAGCAAACCGAGGATTAGCGTCCGTAACGTTGACTGCATGAATCGGTTCTTTTTTATGAAAAAACATCTTTTCGTTCTTCCTGAAACAATGATGTGGTCAATGGATTGATTTTGATTTTTGACGAGATCCCAGTTTTTTAGACTGGCCCATCAAAAAACTTAGCTAGTATATAAAGTGCGAAAATTAGACATAATCTCAAAACCCAAGCCAGAATATATTTATTTTGACTTTCGAGTTTTAACTTTTAATTTCCGCGTAGTGGTACTAGCTTGCTCCTCTACTACTTGACCTGCCGATTTAAATTAGACTCTACTGCTTCTGCTCAACAGCCCCCATAGATAAATAGCAATAATTGCCCCAAGTACAGCTATAAATAGACCTGTAAGGCTGAAGCCAGCACCAGCGGCAGTAAGTTGTAGAGTTCCTGTTTGTAGAAGTGTGTACAGACTTCCACCGATGAAAGCGCCGACAATACCTAAGACCATTGTCGAGAGTATTCCACCACCTTGATAACCTGGATAGATTGCTTTTGCGATCGCACCAGCTAGAAGTCCTAATATTACCCAAGCAATAATATTCATGAGTTCCTCACAAATGTCATTTAGTCTGTATCTAATTTATCCATAAAAATTCAAAATTGTTTCTACCACTTGAAGTAAATGTTAGAGCCAAAAGATAGATATCAATTTATGTACTTCTTAAATTTTCCTCATCTTATCTATCATATTTTACTGTCACAAAAGATAAACTTTATTTTTACTAATCAAATCTATTGCTCTTCAATATCTATATAAAACAATTCTTTGAAGCTCTAAATGCCAATATTAAAAAAGTATTAGGCAATGTATTTATATCCATAGAAATAAATACTTTATCTACCTTTGTATAGATGCTTTAACTTAGATAAATACTTTTAGATGTATTAAAGCAAATTTAAAGCAAATTTTTTTAGATATTACATAAGTAATAAACTTTAACTTAATCTTAATAATTTTTTAAATTCTGAGTATTCTCCTCTGATTTTTCACGGAATGCGGAAAAAGGTAGGAGGTAAAAAATTCCAACCTCACCAAATACCAAAATGACATAGGAGGACAGTGATGAATTTTGTCAGAATCCTGCCTGTAATAGCTACAGGGGTGAGTCTTACCATCTGGGTATTTGCTGGATATGCAACTCAACAGCAAGACCTTGATACTAGAGTAAAACAGCATAGTTTGACTGCTCAGACTGAAACATTAACTCCCAAACCCCAAGAACACCCTGCTGATGTTCCCTATGTAACAACACCACAGCCAGTAGTGGATGCAATGTTGAACGTAGCAAAAGTAGGCAAAAACGATGTGCTTTATGACCTTGGCAGTGGTGATGGGCGAATCGTGATTACAGCCGCAAAAAATTACGGTACGCGAGGTGTAGGTATAGATATTAGCCCAGACCGCATCAAAGAGGCTAACGAGAATGCTCAAAAGGCAGGAGTAAGCGATCGCGTGCGCTTTATACAGCAAGATTTATTTAATACTGATTTAAGTGAAGCAACAGTAGTCACCCTCTACTTATTGCCCGATGTTAACCTCAAACTCCGCCCCAGATTATTTCAGCAACTCAAACCCGGTACTCGGATTGTTTCCCACGCTTTTGATATGGGCGATTGGAAACCACAACAGACACTAAAAGTTAATGGAAAAACTATTTATTGCTGGGTAATTCCTGAAAATATTCCTACGAATTTGCGTTAAATTAAGCCAACTATCCTAAATAATATTAGAGGATGTTTGAAAAGTCCTTTTGTTGGTAGCAAAACGTTTTAGATCCCCCTAAATCCCCCTTAAAAAGGGGGACTTTGATCCCCCCTAGCCCCCGTTAAAAAGGGGGGCTAGGGGGGATCAACAAGTGCCTAAAATCACAAATAACCACTTCTCAAACAACCTCTTAGGAAGAAGCTGTGATTTTGGAAATAAATCTTTAAACCCTACCTTCCTAACCTCATATTTCATGTTTTCTATACTTAGGAGTAAATTCACAAATTAAAGAGCAATACTATATTACTCATTCATCTCTTTCATCGTAGCTAATGCTGAAGGAGATAAGCGACTCAGATAGCGGAATATCCAATATTTAAATATCGTATCTAAAATTACTGGGAATGTAGCAATAAACAAATATATCGCGCTTTCATTAGCTGGTAGACCTAAATGTTCTGCGAAGCCTTCTAAAAGCACCTCCCACCCATGCGGTGAGTGAAATCCGACAAATATGTCTGTGGATAGAATAATTAAAAAAGCCTTAGCACTATCGCTAAGACCATAAACAATATTGTCTATAAAAGACTTGACAATTACAATTTCTCTTTTGCTCATAGCGACTACGATGCTAAAAGCAACTAGCGATATTAAATCAGCAAAAACATTACTAATAGCACTATTACTTTCATGGCTAAATTCTTCAGCAATCTCAATGGCTTTCTCTTGTATTTGTTCTCGTATTACCTCAGGCGAAATTGCTGGGGTTACCTGCAATAAATTTTCAAATTTCAGTCTATTTTCAAAATTCTTCAATTCAATTAGAGCTTTTTCTTCCATCTCTGAATTGAGAAATATTTGAGATGTCCTTTCTCCTCTAGTCCTTTCTACTAGGGGATTGATTAATAAATGCTTAGAAAAATGCTGAGTTAAAAGTGGTACAAGAATTAAAATTAGAAAAAATCTAATTGCAGTTCTGGTTCTCTTTCTGGAAATCTGATAATTTCTGACAAATTGTTCTTCTGCTTCTGGAGAAAAATCAGCTTTTATTTTATTAATTGTTCTGCCCAAAGAGCCTGGTAAAACTCCAGTTTTTTGATTTACAGCCTTAACTTTATTAACCTTTGTATTAGATGCATTTGCGGCGTTATTGTCAATTGCTAGCGGCTCAGAACTTTTCACTAGAGAACGGCTACTAATTTGTTCACTTTGAGGAGTATACTTAGCTACTACATCATCAATAAACTGAAGCTCTTCTAAAATAGCACTATTAGAAAGATCCAACATTGAGCGACTTAGCCGAAATTCTGCTAATTTGATATTAATAATAGTTAAATTTTTATTTAGGTAGCCTTGCCAATAAGACATAACATTTTCGGTATAATTTGCTGATGAAGCAGAAATTTTTTGATTACCAAAATGTTCGATTTCAATGTTTCTAATTACCTGAGCAGCTTCGTAAGCTTCTAAAAGTGCTCTTTCTGGTGTAGAGACAAACCATTGCTTCACTGTTATGATGTATTCTCTAATTTTTTGGCGTAATAAACCTGTATTTTTTGTAAAGAATGAGGGTTTCATTGCAGACACTTTTTATCTATATATTTAATCAAGGTACTTAGATGAACTGCAAACCATAGTAATAGCTAATTGACAAAAAATCTTAATAATTGCTTGTTCCTAATTACATAAACTATTTATTCTGAGTGTACACCTATTAGCCGGTGGTGTGAAGGCTGATAATTTACTTGTGCTGGCACCGTCAACAATAGCTTATTTGCGGATATCTCGCACCATTCTCTATAACCGTAGGGTGATGATCAGCCTCTATAGGAATCTGGTTTGATTTCTGATAAAAATCCCTACAGATCTAAATACCTTCTTTCCAGTTCCCTATCTCTACTAGTAAGTTCAAAAATCAAATACTAGTCCTATAGGTAGTTATAATATTGCCCATATTCTGATTCTTAAATAAATAGCCCTGTCTAAAGGTAGATACTCAAAAACTGGTTGATTTACACTTATTAGGCAGTGATTAATAACCTTGAGTTTTTTGTTTGTTCTAACATTTATTAAATTTATATTTCAATCTTATGTATTTTCTGTGTAAATTCTGTGTCAATAGTGTGACATTGCTGTATTAATCGTCCGTCAGCCTAATGCTGATACGTAGAATTTGCTCATTTAAAATACCCTGATATAGCAAGTTTCAGAGGCATACAAAAATTATACTTATTGTCAAGCCGATTTAATAATTTTGTATATTTATTAGATGAATATTGGCATCTTTTACAGAATATTGCAATTACATAATAGCTATCATCATAATTTAGTATCATCTTTGCCATAGTTATTCTATAAGCATTGCAAAATGCTATTATTCATTTAATTACATATACCAGCGCATCCAATCACATTACCGAAACATGAAAGTGCTGCTTAATTTTGATTAACTACTGTTTACGCAACTGCCTATATTGCTTGACTAAATTAAACAAATCTAATTGTTGAGTAATTAAGCAATGTTAAGTTTGTATTTCCCAAATAATTGTCAATATCTATGCCTGATTTCTGATGGTCGAATAATCATATAGATTAGCTTTGTTTTCTCTGCAAGTAAAAATTTGTCAACTACTTTTGGCACAAATAATTAAGTGAATTCTGCTGCGTATTTTAACCTTGTGGTGGTTAAAATGAAAGATTTTTCGCTAATAAACTAGCTATTCCCATTAAATTACTGAAAACAGAAAATCATGGATGTTAAAGAACTTCTAAGTAGGTATGCAGCAGGAGAAAGAAGCTTCCACGGCATAGAATTGCCAGAAGCAGATCTGCGGGGAGCTAACTTAGGTGGTGTAGACTTTGGCAGAGTAAACCTCAGGGGTGCTAACCTCACAGGAGCATCTTTAAGTGGAGCTAATTTGAGTCAAGCAAATCTTAGAGGAGCAAAACTACACAGAGCGAATTTATCGGAAGTCATACTCAGTGGAGCTGACTTAAGCCAAGCAGCGCTGACAACTGCAAATTTAAATGAATCAGACCTTAGTGGCGCATCTTTAAATGATGCAGACTTGTGTGATGCTACCTTGCATATGGCATCACTGAGTGCAGCCAATTTGCAAGGTGCTAATTTGAGTGGAGCCAAAATGGGTGGAGTGAGGATGTGGAAAGCAGATTTGCAGTGGGCTGATTTAACTGGAGCCGACTTAAGCGAAGCAAACCTGAGTGAGGCAAATTTGACGGGGGCGAATCTCTATGCCACAGATATGAGTGAAACATTTTTGACTGGAACAATTATGCCTGATGGTTTTATCCATCTATAAAAAATTTCTACTTAATATTTTGTAAAGCTAGGTATGAGTTACAAAAGCGCGATCGCGCCCTGATTATAATAGTAGTATTCTCTAGGGGGTTCGGATGAGCCAAACCATTGATGAACGGGTACATTGGACAAGCGCGGACTTAGAGTTATTGCCAGATAACGGCAATCGCTACGAAATTATTGATGGAGAATTATTTGTGACCAGGGCACCGCATTGGGGACATCAGAAAGCCACTGCAAATATTTGTGCAGAATTAAGAACTTGGTCACTCTCAACCGGTCTTGGTGAGGCTGTCCCCACTCCTGGGATTATTTTCACGGATGCAGATAATGTAATTCCTGATGTGGTTTGGATAAGTAAAGAACGCCTAGCGATTTTACTTGATAGTGAAGGACATTTAACAGGCGCACCAGAATTAGTTATAGAGGTTCTTTCTTCTGGAACACAGAACGAACGAAGAGACCGCGAAATCAAGCTAAAATTATATGCTTCTAGAGGAGTTCAAGAATATTGGATTTTGAATTGGCAATTACAACAGATTGAAGTGTATCGCCGACAGAAAGCTGTTCTCAAATTAGTTGCAACATTACTGACAACAGATGACTTATCTTCACCTCTGCTGCCAAATTTTGTTTGCTCTGTAGCGCGGTTGTTTGTGTAGAGCTTAGGGATTGGGGACTGGGGATTGGGGATTGGGGAAGGTGGGGCCCCTCTGGGGATAAGGGGTAAGGGGGACAAGGAGGATGAGGTAGATGAGGGAGATGAGGGGGACAAATGACAAAGCGCAAAGTCGAGCCAGTCGTGTGGGCGGGTTTCCCGACTTGAACGAACTGGCGTTGAGCGGAGGAAACCTCCGCTCAGAACTTTGTAAGAATGACAAATGACAAATTACACAGTCGATAGAAAGATATGCCAGAATTCTGAAATCATTAGACTGCTGTGATTTTAATTATGAATTTGAGCCTGTGCATGATTGTGAAAAATGAAGCAGCAACACTGCCTAAATGCCTCAGCAGTGTGAAAAATGTAGTAAATGAAATTGTAGTTTTAGATACAGGTTCTAGCGATCGCACTCCAGAAATCGCTAAAGCACACGGTGCAACAGTACATCACTTTCAATGGAGCAATAATTTCAGTATTGCCCGCAATGAAGCTTTAAAATATGTCACAGGTGATTGGATTTTAGTGTTAGATGCAGATGAGACACTAACACCAGAAATTGTGCCGCAAATTAACTCCGCAATCCAAAGTGAAGAATACCTTTTAATCAACCTTGTTAGAAATGAAGTTGGTGCAGAACAATCTCCTTATTCCTTAGTTTCTAGACTTTTTCGTAAACACCCAGATATTCGTTTTTCCCGTCCTTACCATGCTTTAGTTGATGATAGTGTAGCGGAAATTATCACGAAAGAACCTCACTGGCAGATCGGCTATTTACAAGGAGTCGCAATTCTGCATAAAGGATATCAAAAAAGGGCGATCGCTCAAGGGAACAAATACGCCAGAGCTTTAGCAGCAATGGAACAGTTTCTTACCACTCATCCTTACGATCCTTATGTTTGTAGTAAGTTGGGAGCCTTGTATGTAGAAACTGGAAAAATTAACGAAGGTATAGAACTCCTAAAAAGGGGAGTTAGAACTAGTCAAGAAAACTACGAGATTTTATACGAACTCCATTATCATTTAGGCATTGCCTACAGTCGATTGCAAAATTCCCAACAAGCTAGCACCCACTATCAAGCTGCAATCAAATTACCTATTTACCCGATTCTAAAGTTGGGAGCATATAACAATCTTGGTAACTTGCTCAAAGCAGCAGGAGACTTTAAAAATGCTAGAAAAGCTTATGAAACAACTTTAAAAATTGACTCTAATTTTGCTAGTGGACATTACAATTTAGGGATGACATTTAAGGCTTTGGGTTTGTTTACAGATGCGATCGCCTGTTATCAAAAAGCAATCAAGTTAAAACCCAGCTATGCCGAAGCTTATCAGAATTTGGGAGTAGTGCAGCTAAAGGTAGGCAATGTCCAAGCTAGTGTCACAGCATTTAAAAATGCGATCGCCCTGCATCAAGAGCATAACCCCGAAGAAGCCAAGAGACTCCGCCAGGGTTTGCAAGAAATGGGGTTGATCCAGTCCTGAGTAGTGAGTCTGGAATGCTCACTACGGCGATCGCCAACTTCCGGTGCACTTGCTAAAGACTGCTGATTAACGTCAAAGGAATAGTAAGCTGCACCCAGATTTCCCAAAGAATTGGCTTCACTACGGCGATCGCCTATTTCCTGATCAACCTTCAGTGCTATTAAGAAGGGCGAGTAACTCTCAGCAACTTTCCTTTTAAAGTTTCCTCAGTATTAATTGCTTCATTAATCCTGATAGCCAATCTTTCTCTATTCAAATCTTCTGTGCAAATAATTATACCTGTATGTTCTGGCTGGAAGTTATGTAATCGTAAGAAATGACGACGATTAAAAGTCAAAACTGCCCGTTTATTGCTAATAGCAAAAGCTAATATTTCCTCATCAGGAATTTTCTGTCCGGCATTACCTGCTTCTTGAGCAGTTAAAACATCATGACCAAAAGTTCGTAAAAATTCTACTACTGGGCGTGAGAAATTTTCATCTGCATAGAGAAGTGCCACTGTTTAAACTTCCTCATTTTCGGCGATTGCTTGTTCAATTTCTTCAGGATATATTTCAGCATATGCCCAAGCATTCAGTAAATCTGAAGAATGCAGACTAGGAAAGTCCTTTAAAATCTCTTCATTAGAAGCACCAAGGCGACGATAATTTACTAACGTCCAAACGGGAATTCTAGTCCGCACAATACAGGCATCACCACCAACTACACCTGGAGTTTTTTCAATCCCTGGAAAACTGGTACTTAAACTTTTAACTAATATTTGGATAGCCTGAGCTTTTTCTTGAGGAGTTAAGGAAATAAGTTGCGCTTCTAATTCTTTGAAAATCATAAGTAATTTAACCTTTTTATTTAAGAATGATTGCTTCTTTTTATTTTATAACAAACCATAATTCAAAATATTAAAGAAGAAACTCTTAACGGGCAACACTTGCGCCTTGCTCAGTGCATCGCAGGCAAAAGGTGTAATGAAAAGGGGATTTAGACCCCCAACATAACTTGCTACTTGATAGTTGTAGGGGTCTGTGACCATTGGTGTCAACTTAAGCTCAAATGCTTATTCCACAAGCGTTTTACCTCACCCCTCAATCCCCTCCCCCGTTCGCGCTTCGCGTCTCCCCTTGGGAGAAGTTTGCAAGGGCGGGGGGAACCCCCGCACGCAACTTCTCTTCGCCTGCTCTGAGGGGAGGTTTTGGCTTTAGACAAAACCGGGGTGGGATGACGCGGATCTTGATGGTAAGTGAGTGAATTGAAAATCAGGTGTTGATAAGGGTTTCACGTTAAGTTGACACGTATGGTCTCTGACTCCCAATAGGAACAGGAAATAGCGCAAAGTATGATCCGAGGCTTCCTCGGATCATACTTTGTAAGACGGAAAGACTGTTAAGAGTTCCCTATTCCCTGCTCCCTTTTTTGATGAATGTAAATGTCGCTCAATTGAGGGAGGCGTAATCAAAATTTATGCTTAACACTGGAGTTTAGACTAGTCAGGAGTGCGAAACTGCTAAACAAATCAGATAGAAAAATTTGTTAATAATCACTAGTTGATACATATAAATATTGATTATTAACCAAACCAGTCTTAACTATTTATTCCGCAATTTTTGCTAGGACAATTTTAAATTGTCCTGCAAATTTATTTGATAGTAATAACTTTAAACAAACCCGTAATCACTTATTTTGTTTCTGAGAGTCTCTCGACTAATAATAGTTAAATTATGAGCGATAATTCCCCAGCCAACCCAACGACAAAATCCCAACTCTCCCCTATATAAACAACGTTGTAAGCCAAAACATCTTTTTAAAAAACTGATACGTCCTTCTACTCCCAGGGTGCCAACAACGAGCTTTTTTAAAATTTCTTTTTCTTTCATGCTTAATTCGTTCTTTACTTCTATAACCACCCTTGGGTAAGATAACTTCTTTGACTCCTAATAATTGAGCATAGTTTTCATTTGTTTGAGAGTAAACACCTCTGTCTGTAGTTACGACTTTTGGCGATGAGCCAAAGTTTTCTAGATGTTGGTCAAGACTAGGGACTAATTGTTGAGTATCATGAGGATTCCCCTTTAAAATCCGATAATTGCTGACAATTCCACCGTCAATTTCATCTAACCAAACTTTATGTCCAAACTCTACATCTACATTGATTTTACCTCTACATATTATATCTGTATGAGATTCAAATATACTGACAATTTTTTCGGCAGCAGGTACTTTCTCCAAATTAAAAATTCGTCTTTGAGTTTGTTCAATCACTTGTGATATACGAGGTAGAAAAATTTCAAATCTTTGAAGTAACTGATGAAATTGTAGTAAATTTAAATTACCAATAATTGACTTGAATTTTTGAGCCTGTTTCCAGCTTGCTTGAGTCACTTCAATCAATTTGGAGTAGGCTTGTTCTCTTTTTTGACGGCCAGATTGATTTCTTGTTTTAGATAAACCATCAATCTGTCTAGAAATTTTTCTAGCTGTACGATAACGATTACGAAAAAGACTTGAGTTAATAAATATTGAATTGGCGATACTAATTTCTTTTGCCTGCAATAAAAAGCGACTAATAACTTTGACCCCATCAAGTAACAAGCTGTTATCAGAAGGAAAATGAATATTGGTTGCGACTACTGTACCATCTGTCCTCATTTTTTTACCCTTAGTTATTTGTAATTGGGTCGCAACTTGAGTCAGACGTTGATTAAATTGTGACAAAGTTTCTTGACGAATTTGATGTGACCAACGAATCAAAGTGCTTTTATTAGGAAGAGCATTAAAATAAATTCGACAAAATTGCCTGAGAATTAAACTTTCATTAAGTTTGAAATTGTTTGCTCGTAGCTCAAACCGCGTAAGTGCTTTAAGGCTAACATTCGTAATACAACTTCAACCGGAGTTGATTTTCTTCCGGTTTTAGTAGTATTCTGATAACGCTTTGATAAATCAGACTCAATTAATCGAAACAGATGTTCATCCGCCAGGACTTTATCTATTATATAAATTGAATCATCCATCTCTCCTATTAACTGAATCAGAATGCTAAACTCTTTGTCAAATTCATATTTTTGACGTAACATCGCTTTTTAAGTGAGCGTGCAACCCTGTACTACTCAAAAACATACTTCAGAACGATTCACTATTTTAATTTCCTCAAAAATAGTTCAAAAAAATTTATTTTTCATTGAAATTCAGTCATCATTTTTATCTCTCTTACGTGATTACAAGAAAATCGCGCTCATCAATTTTTTTCTGGTACTCACCTCGAGAGCACCGGAGGTTGATCGCCTACAACGCACTCAAGGATGCTTGAGCCTACGGAACGCGATGCCTGCGGCTGGTGGAGCGATCGCATCCTTGATGCCTTGGGAAAATATTTAGTTCAATTGTACTATAAATTCCGGCTGAAGTTTTGGGTGGATGCGCTTATATTTGATGTATATCAATTACCGTAAAGGTTTGGAGTTTCGCACTCCTGACTAGTCTAAACTCCAGTTACTAGTGTACTTTTTGAAATGTGCATATTTTTTCGTTGAAAAATTATAGTACCAACAAAGTTAGATAAAATCAATTGAATGTCGGAAGGTTTCCCAGCTTGTTTGCACATTGACATTGAGCACTTGCCCACCTTAATTGTGGAACTTATACCATTTTAGATATTAGATTTTGCGGAAAGTCTGAGCGGAGGTTTCCTCAAATCAGAACTTTTAAAAAATGATTGGGTATAAACTTCTGGGTTTTTTGTGTGAATCAACTTGTCATAATCATTTTTCAAATTAGTATTAAATGCCCATTACCTTATTTGCATCACCAGAAAATTCCGTTCAAGTGCAACTGCTTTAACACCAAAAATAACTTTCTTTCACCGAACCCTATTGAGACTGCTTGACTGCCAGGATTATTTGCCATTAAGGTAGTGTTTCAGCAGAAGCGACTGTGATTAAACCTACATCAAACTAGAGAGTAAATAAGTATAAGCTACTAACAAAGTCAAGGGCAAAACATTGAAACAACAGCAAATCATCTTGGGAAGCATCACCGCTACAGTATCTGCAATAGGACTGGGATATTTAGGCGCGCAATATTTGAATCAGACTACTATGTATACAGTTGCTTGTGCCATGCTGGGGCTTGGTGCAACCGCACAAATTAGGCAACTCAAGCCCAAATCTCAATTCCAAGCATCAAGGCAATTACTATTACCCGCGGCTTCATCAATTCCTGTGCGCGAAGAACCACAGCTAATGCAACCACTTTTTCAGACCATTGGACAAAGTGTTGAGCATCATATTAAGATTATTGAACTTGATTCGAGTACGGAAGTTGTATTAGAAGTTGATCCAGTAATTGAACGCTTTCTCAAACTGGGTTTGGAGGAATTTTAAATTTTGGGGATTGGGGACTGGGCGACAAGGGAGATAATGAAGCAGAGAACGCAGGGGAGACAATCCCAAACTCCAAACGGCTTGTGAATTCAACGAACAGCTTGTTCATGTTGAGTAATTTTTAGTTTGCGATCGCACTCAACACAGAACAAGCCTAACTTGAAACAAGTGCTTTCCAAGCTTTGAGCCTGCGCTAAGCCTCTCTGTGCCTACACTTCACTTGGCAATGACTTCTAAAGGAATCTCTTCAGGATTACCAATCAGATGCCAAAACAGCGTAATATCCCCTGCGGCACTGGCAATAAACTGTAATTTTTCCGTTGTCGCACCGTTATTCATTGCAGCTAAAAAATTTTTAGCTGCAAGGATAGTATCTTCTTCTCTCAAGGTTCTCCATTCGGCTCGTCTAACCATTTTTACCCCAAAAGATCAAATTTTATTTTTTTTTTATAATCCTCAAAATACTCTTGAGTTTGCATCAACCTTGAGTATCATATCTAGCGATTTAAGTCTTATTAAATATTTCTTGTCTTACATATAACCTCTAAGCATATGCCAAGCAACTACGGCACGTAGGTACGCGCTCGCATTACATTTATAAAATAAGTATTAGAATTCACTGATATCCAACTTACCAGAAAATAGTCAAATACCACAAGAACAAAATACCCATCATCCAGTGAGTAAAGTGGTTTTAGGGACTGCCAAATATGAAAATCTCTAATTGCACTAAGAGATGGAGGCTAGGGAAGCTGAGGGGGCTGGGAAGGCTGGGGAAGAAAAGAGTAATTTCTAGGAGTTTTTACTACCGCAACACTTAGGGATAGATTTAGTTCTTTGTCTCCCCCAGCTTGCCTCAACAAATAACGCGCACAAGCGTGCCATTCAAGTCTGAAAGTAAGTTTTCTCTGTTGCGCCTCTGCTTCCTCTGGCTGCTTCTACGCAATAATTTTAGGTTTGTCGAACTAGTACAAGAAGGCAAAAGTAAAAAGGCAAAAGGCAAAAGAAAGAATGCTTGCTTGTTTTGTAGGCTTTTCCCGGATTTTAGATGGTTGGTTGTCTTACAAAGTTTGGCGGGACGGAAACCGACACCGCCAACGTCAGTTCGCTCAACGGGGGGAACCCCCGCACACTACTGACTCAACTTTGCGCTATTTACGCCGTACTGTACTACTATCAGCGCCTTTATGCTCATTGGGGAAACTTTCAAGACAGCGCTGATTCCCTCATGAGCGTTTAGAGTGCAATACAGTTAAGTTAAGAAAATTAATTGACAAAGGAAAAAAGCGAAAAAACTAGATATACCGATTCAAACAATGTTTGCGACAGATAAATCATTCGGAGGGCACAGCAGTGCTCATTGGTGTCAACTTAAGCTCAAACGCTTATCCCACAAGCGTTTTACCCCACCCCTTAGTCCCCTCCCTGCCGGCGGGGAGGGGATGTTTTGGCTTTAGACAAAACTGGGGTGGGGTGACGCGAATCGTGATAGGAATTGAGAAAACGTAAAATCAAGCCTCCATCAGGGTTTCACGTTAAGTTGACACGTATGAGCAGTGCTGTGCCCCTACCCATTTGTCGCATTCTTTTTTCAAATTGGTATTACTCAACAAAAAACAGAACACTAATTTTGGAGGGGGTTTGGGGGACGGTTGCGTCCCCCAATCGGGGGTCTGGGGGAGAATCCCCCACGTTTTTGGCTTTTTCAACACGTCATAAATCAATCTCTATTACCTTAATTGAACCGTATTAGTTTAGAGTGCTGAAAAGAATGACTTCCGTCCTAGCTACGAACTGCTGAATTATTCCCTGGGAATTTTAGGAATATCTCTATTTTTAGCTTGAAAAAATTCTTTTTTCTCAAAACCAAAAGTGTTAGCTACTAGAGAATTGGGAAAACTTTGAATTTCTTGATTGTACGCTTGGACTGCTTGGTTATACCGCATTCGCTCTACAGCTAGGCGATTTTCAGTACCAGCTAGCTCATACTGAAGATTGATAAATAATTGGCTTGATTGTAATTGCGGATTAGCGGCTGCATAAGTGCGGAAGCGGTCAATTGCTTGATTAATTTGGACGATCGCGTCGGTTTTTTGATTGGGAGTGGCGGCTTGCAAATAAGCCTGATGCGATCGCACTAATAACGAGACTAACTCTTTTTCCTGTTTGGCATAAGCTTGTGTCACATTTACCAGGTTGGGTATCAAATCAGCACGTCGCTGGAGTTGATTTTCTACTTGCGCCCAAGCTGCTTCAACTTTTCCAGTGCTTCTCTGTAGAGAGTTGTTAGTCAAGCCACTCCAGACAGTTAATGCAGCTACTATACCTGCACCAATTATTAGCAGTCTTTGCCGAAGATTTACTAACCGCTTTTGTTCTGCTAGTTGCTGCTTGTGCTTTGCTTCTACATCACGGATGGCTTGCTGAATAAACTCGGCAGGAATATCAGCTTCTTTTCCAGCTACTACTAATTCAGCAGCAGAGTAACTTTGAGTCTGATTGGCATAATAGCGCGAAGCTAACTCTAGCACCTCTGAGGCAATATTTTCGGGAATTCTTTTCTCTGGATTGTTCATAATCTTCAAAACCAACAACTTCCAGTTACTGAGACATTTCTGGCACCCTGTTGCCTGTTCTCTCTGATTTACCAACTACCACCAGCACCACCACCACCGCTACTACCACCGCCAAAGCTGCCGCCATCACCGCCACTATAGCCACCCCAGGAACTACTAGAACCACCGGAAGAAGGAGGTGGCGGGGGAGGTGGTGGCGGTAAAGGAGGAATTATTTCCTCTGTTTGGTGCTGATAAGAACAACTATGGCAATTATCGGTAATTAGTCGTTTTCCGGAACTATATTGCGTGGCTGATCTGACAGTCTTCTTTGTGCTGGTAACAGTTAATTCTTTACAATGAGGGCAACTCTTAAATTTAGAGGAATAGGACTCAAGGGCAACTAAGTGAAATCCTTGGCCAGTGAGTTTCGGGCTGCAATGGGGACATTTCCACCCTTCAAATTTGACACTACCTAAATTTTGCGCTGTTTGTTGTGGTTTTGTCAGATATGAATTGACTATGCTTTCATCTACTTTTTCCATTGGCTGTTGGCAATCAGCACAGGAAAAAATGTCATTGCCCTGCTTTTTGCCTGTACGCCCTTCCGGTTCAATAGCGATTTTTTTCAGACGTGTGAAATAAACAACACCTCCTACCCCTAATGCTAATATGCCACTGCCAGCTAAAAGCAGCCATGAGTTTGTGTTATCCGTATAACCTTCTGCGGGATTTGCCTGATTTATGGTTGTAACTTTAGCTACTGATACTTGCGGAGGAGACTGGAGAACAACTACCAGTGCTTTTGTTCCTGCCAGCGTACCACCTTCAAAATCACCTTTTTTGAATTGGGGGATAATCTGGCTATCGATGATGTTGCCTACTTTAGCGTCGGGTAAAATTGCTTCTGCACCGTAACCCGTCTCAATTTCTACCCGGCGATCGCCTACTGAGATCAAAAACAATACACCATTATCTTTTCCTTTCTTGCCAATTCCCCAATGATTAAACAATTCAGTGGCAAATTGTTTGGGAGAAGGCGCAGGCGAAGTTTTTGGCACAGTTACCACTGCCATTTCTGTACCATTTTTCGCCTCTAACTGAGAAATCATCTGATTGATTTGGGTTTCTGTTTGATCGCTGAGGATTCCTGCCATGTCTGTCACCCAATCTCCCGACTGCTTGCGGGGGTTCGGGACTTCTTGGACAGTTAAAGCCAAGCTAGAAAGAGGACAAAGAAATATGGCAGAAGAAAATAAACTCACCCAAAAAATGCGTTTTGGTTTTCGTAAATTCCATTTCATTAATTTCGCCTCTAGCAGATCAATATCTGGAGCGTGTTTGAGTACAATCAACTGGTATTGTTTAGCTTGTACTTTTAGCGCTTTATTTAACTACACTGAAGCCAATATGAATTTCTGAATCCTCTTCGGACCTCGCTACCGCTACGAAGTCGCACAGGCGACATAAGGGGAACCGCCACAATCCTGATTCACCTCTGAAGAAACAAGGGGCTAGGGGCTAGGAAATAGTGTTTCTTTCATTCGTAGTGGGTGGTGCGCCGCCTGTGCAGATGCTCCTTAGTAACTTGCTGCGATCGCATTTTTTATCCTTCTCCACAGCCCACAGTTAACCAGAGGCAGGGGAAAGGAGGTCATTTCCCCCTGCCCCCTGCCCCCTGCCTCTTCTTCAACCAGGCTGGTGCTGACTGTGGAATATTGCATTTTATTGGACTTCTGCGGGATGTTGTTCTTGTTGCCTTTCCACAAAGCTTTGCACACGGGTGCGGTAGTTTCTTAGGTTTTCATCTACCCAATCGCGTTCATTGCTGTTAGCAAACAAGTGTACTACTGGTTCGCTGGCATCGGGCAAAACTAACAGCCAACTGTCATCATGGGGCTGACCAATTTTCACCCCATCAATTAATTCCAAGTTTTGGGCGGGGTGAGTTTCGACCAAATAACGCATCAGTGCGCCTTTAGCACTCCAAGGACAGCGTACTGTATGTGCTTTGTGAATGACACGGGGTAATTCTGCGCGGGCAGTCGCAAGCGATCGCTCTTGGATAGTCAGCATCTCAATTATCTTGGCAATACAGAACATCGCATCAAATCCCGGATGCAGGTGGGGGAAGATAAAACCTGTGTCTCCACTACCAGCTAAAACGACATTAGGATATTTCTGCGAAGCTTCCATTAAAGCTGTTGGGTTGGCTTTGGTGCGGATGACTTTACCATCATGGCGACGGGCGACTTGTTCGACGGCACTAGAAGCATGAACTGGTACGACTACTGTCCCTCTGGGGTTAGAGGTTAAAATCATGTCCACCATCAAGGCTGTTAACATTTCCCCTCGAATTGGTATCCCAGATTCATCTACTAAAATCATCTGTTCGCCATTAGCAGATACCTGAACACCAAAGTTAGCCTTCAGAGCCTCAACTACATGACCTAGCTGAGTTAACAGTCCTTCACGTTCTGCTGTTGATACCGCGTGTTTATTCAAACTGGCGTTCAAAACTACCGCATCTGCACCAAATTTATCTAACATTTGGGGTAGCACCGCCCCAGTTACAGAATAAACGTAGTCAATCACTACTTTTGCCCGACTGTTGCGGAGAGTAGCAACATGGAGCAATTTCTCAAATGCTGTGCAGTAAAGGTCATTTATTTGGCTAGGATATGCCACATCACCAATTTCGTGAACTTGCGCCCGCCGCATATCTTCTTTGAAGTAAGCCCCCTCAATTTTCTTTTCCTGGGCTTTGGAAATATTGATGCCCTTGTTATCCATAAATTCAATCAGGATATAGTCAGGGCGATCGGGGTGTACCCGCACATGAATACCGCCAGCTACCGACATTGTGGGTATAACTGTACGGGCGATGGGCACGGCTGTAGCATCAAGGTTTTGAATATCAATCCCGACTGACATTAAACCAGCAATGAGCGATCGCGTTACCATGCGCGATACATTTCGCTGATCGCGGGAAACCGTGACTTTAGAGCCTGGTTTCAAGGTGGAACCGTAAGCGGCTCCCAACTTCACCGCAAATTCTGGGGTGATATCGATATTCGCTAATCCTTGTACACCACGCTGCCCAAATAAATTTCTTTGGGCGGTGTTACCCCAAATCAAGTTAATGTTTAAAACGGCACCTGACTCAATTTTTTTACTCGGCCAAACTCTCACCCCTGGGCTGATTTGGGCTTCTTCTCCTACAGTAGAAAGCGAACCTACTACAGATGCTTCTAATACATGAGCGCGGCGGTCTACACGGGTACCACGGGAAATCACACAAGCTGAAAGTTGTGCTTCTTCACCGATAATCGCCCCATTCCAAACGATGGGGCGTTTCAAATTTGCATCAGCGCCAATAGTAACATTGTCCCCAATAATAGTTCCGGCTTCAATTTGTACTCTTGCCCCAATCCGGCAATTGTCACCAATGACGGCTGGAGATTCAATCACAGCTGTGTGGTCAATATAAGTATTTTGACCCCTCCATATACCCGGAGAAATTTCTGTGTAAGCAAAGTCAAGTTTTACCTTGCCATATAATCCATCATACTGAGCTTCACGATAGGCATCTAAATGACCGACATCACACCAATAACCTTGATCAACATAGCCATACATTGGCTCATTTTTTGCCAGTAATAAGGGGAATAAATCTTTGGAAAAGTCACATTCTATATTTTCCGGCAGGTATTCCAAAACTTCTGGTTCCAGAATGTAAGTACCAGTGTTGACAGTATCAGAGAAAATTTCACTAGTAGAGGGTTTTTCTAAAAATCGATTAATCCGACCGTCTTCATCAGTAATTACCACCCCAAATTCAATGGGGTTGGGCACACGGGTCAAAATTAGAGTGGCTTTTGACTGTTTTTGTTTGTGAAATTCAATTGCTGCTGTTAAGTCAAAATCTGTTATGCTATCACCGCTAATCACTATAAAGGTTTCATCAAGGAGTTCGGCAATATTTTTTACACAGCCTGCTGTTCCCAGAGGTTGGTCTTCTTCCACGGCATAAGTCATCTGCACGCCGAAATCACTGCCATCTAGAAAGTAGTCTCGCAGGACATCAGGTAAATAATGCAATGTCGCAATCACTTCTGTGACTTGATGTCGTTTTAGAAGATTAATGATATGTTCAGCAATTGGTCGATTTAAGATGGGCACCATCGGTTTGGGCAAATCGCACGTTAACGGGCGAAGCCGCGTTCCCGAACCGCCAGCCATTAGCACTGCACGCATAAATCCTCCTTAACTATTGGCAGCATTTGCTGCGTCTAGACCCGCAATATACGTTGTATTTTTCTTTCTCTAGTCTCCTATGGATCTTAATATTTGAGTAACTCCCGCAAGATGCATCTATCGAAGGAATGGGGTAAAGGGGAATGGGTAATCGATAATGAAGATTTCTCTCTCATCCCCCTTGTCCCGAATCCCCAGTCCCCATCACCCCTAATCCCCAGAGGGGGCCCCGAGTTCCCCAATCCCTTAGACTGTGGAAAGAATATGCGATCGCACATCTTCTACTAATTGATGTAAATTACCTGTATTGAGGCGATAGCTCAATGGATGAGCAATCAATCTAGCTGTACTTTCATACAAAGTCGTAATCTCAATCAAACCGTTTTCTCGCAAAGTCCGGCCGGTAGAAACCAAATCTACAATCGCTTCTGACATTCCGGTAATCGGCCCTAGCTCCACGGAACCATACAAGGGTACTATTTCTACTGGTAAATCCAAACTTTGAAAATATTCACGAGCGCAATTGACATACTTAGAAGCGACTCGACCGTTAGCTGGTAAATCTAAAGGCGATTTGTAAGGACTGGATTCTTTGACTGCTACAGACATCCGACAATCTCCAAAATGCAAATCTACCAATTGTGCAACTTGGGGTTTCTTCTCTTGCAGCACGTCATAACCGATAATACCCAGTTGTGCCTGACCATATTCCACATAAACAGGCACATCCTGACCCCGTACCAGCAATCCTTTAGCTTGTCCGCTAGCGTCAACAATCTGAAGTTGGCGGGTTCCTGAATCTAAAAAAGCGCTAAAATCCAAACCTACAGATTGTAGCAGGCGGATGCTATTTTTAAGTAATTCCCCTTTTGGCAACGCAACAGTCAACATTATTATATTTAGTATCCTTGGCTACTGACACTTTGCACCATTGGTAAAACCCACTCAGCAAGTGTCCTTGTCTTGGCAGTTTATTAATATTGAGAATATCTCGATATGCTTACCGCAAGCAGCATGAGAATTTTATTAGTTGATGACGAAGTTGAACTCACAGACCCTTTGAGTCGCGTCTTAACCCGTGAAGGTTATAGCGTAGATGCTGCTTATGAAGGGACAAGCGGTAGCCACTTAGCACAAGCAAGTGGTTATGACTTACTGATTTTAGATTGGATGCTGCCAGGAAAAACGGGGTTAGAAATTTGTCAGGAAATACGCCGCCAAGGTAAAACAACTCCGGTGCTATTTCTCACTGCTAAAGATACTCTAGATGACCGAGTTGCAGGTTTAGATGCGGGTGCAGATGACTATTTAGTTAAACCCTTTGAACTGCGGGAATTACTAGCACGAGTCCGCGCTTTGTTGCGTCGTTCTGGTGTAGAGACTTACAGCACCCCTACAGGACGCTTGATAGTAGCTGATTTAGAACTGGATGTTGACAACCAAGTAGCTTACCGTCAAGAACGAGTCATTGAACTATCCCAAAAAGAAAGCCAATTGCTGCAATACTTCATGGAACGTAGTGGACAATTGCTGACTCACGCCCAGATTATGCAACATCTGTGGCCAGATGACGAGCCACCAAGTAGTAATGTGATAGCGGCATTAATTCGTCTGCTGCGACGCAAAATAGAGGTAGCGGGCGAAAGCCAGTTAATTCACACTGTTTATGGTAAAGGTTATCGCTTTGGTACGGCGGCGGGAGAAGCAGTCTAACAATTCAAAATTCAAAATTCAAGACAGTAGTAGTAAATGTAACTAAGTCGGTGGAAATAAACCAAACTATGTTACGAAATGTAAATATGCTTGAAACCCTTACCAATGACCAATGACAAAAGACAAATGACAGCCTTCTCCTGTCGGAGACGCTACGCGAACACTAGTTATCTTTAATAGCACCGACCTACTTAGGGTGTGTTGTCGCCAAGCGCCGCACCAACAGAGCATCAAGAATTCAAGGTGCGTTGCTATAAGGCATAACACACCCTACTTTAGTGCTTCAAAATCCAGGACTAAAGTCCTGACTACGAATTTACTTTCCTCTAAAATAATTGATTTGCATTTGCATTTTTAGGCGTAATGTCTGCGCTTTTTGATAAACTATTGCTCGTTCCATATTTTCGCCATCAATCACCGTTTGCTCCACAGGTTGAACAAAGTAACGCAGACGAGTTTTCATTGCCCACACTCCCATTGAAGGAAAAAGTACCAATAGCGGCATCAAAGGCGATAAAGGCAAAAATGGTAATTTGAATAAGCTTTGTAATTTTTTGAGATTCCTTGTCCAAGGATGCAAAGATTCGTTGCCGATGCAAATAACTGGGAGAATAGGAACTTGATAGCGATCGCTCAACTGCATAAAACTCACATCAAATTTTTCCAGTTGATAGCGTTTTTGCCAACCTTTCTGCGGGCCGCGTAAACCTTCAGGTGCATATAAAACAATTTTACGCTGCTGCATAGCGCCTTCAAAATCATTTAACTTTGCGCGCACACCACCTAAAACTCTTGACCATCCAGGCGGTAACCACCAAATTACCCAAGGATGCTCGAACAATGATACTCCTGCTAGCGGTTGTACTATCCATCCTCGTTCCTGACTTAATAAATAAGCCAAAGTCAAAAAGTCCCAAGGAAAAGACATCCCCGCATGATTCATTGCCACAATTAATGGCCCTGTTGTTGGTAAGTTCTCAATTTGTTGTAATTCCCCTTGAAAATAATATTTAACAATGGGAGTAAGAATTTCGTCACGAAAGGCTTGTTGATATTTTGGCTCAAATTCACCAACTTCTTTGCGCGGCGAACGAAAACCAAGACGCAGCCAACGACTTAGCATTGCTAAATAAAATCCACCAGGTAACAAAAATAATATATATTCCAGCCAATTCCAACCATCTGGATCTGTATGGTAGTGCTGCCAGTGACGATTAAATAAAATTAACCAGCCTGGAGGATACCATAAGCAAAACCAGTCAAACCAGCTAAATTTATAGCCGTCAAATGATGGCGTTTCTACATCGATATTGAGGATGCTTTCACAGCCTTGATTGCTCACAACTTTTATGTATATTTTCTAATAATTGGTAAACATAATATATAATTTTAGCTTTTTATATTTTTGATTTGCATCCTACCCCAGGAAGATGAGGGGACAAGGGGGACAGGGAAGATAGATGACAAATGACAAATCAACGGTAATCTGAGAAAAGATATATATTCTGAAGCTAGATTTCGCGATGACGACTACGCGCACTCAGACTCAGGCTAGGAAATGAGAGGGGAATTTTCACGTCAAATCCACTCATCCACAATCTCACATTTAAAATTGATATGGCTCCTTTACCAGACTACCGCCCGAAACAACTGTCCGTAGGCCCCTTAGAAGCAGAAATTTTGCAGATCATCTGGCAACTCGGTTCAGCTACAGTTAAGGATGTACACGATCGCATTCTGTCTGACCCCAACCGGGAATTAGCTTATACCTCTGTAACGACTGTTCTCCGTCGTCTTACGGATAAAGGTTGGCTAGCCTGCGACAAAAAAGGAAAGGCATTTTATTGGCGACCATTGCTGACAAAGCAGCAAGCTGAGGTAATTAAAGCACATGAGCAATTACAGCGATTTTTGGCTGTAGGTAATCCCGATGTCATCGCAGCTTTTGCAGATAGTCTCGATGAAGCTAGCAGTAACCAAATAGAAGCGATCGCCCAACGCATTCAAGCCGCACGTCAAGCCAGGGAGGGGAAATGATACATTTAATCATGATTTTGACTGCTTTGGCAGTTGCTTGGTGGTTAAGATACTCGTGGACTGGCTCTCAAGGTAATTGGAGTTTACGGTGGCGGCGATCGCTGTTTTTATTCCTCTTCCCGCCTTTGTTACTGTTTATGACTGCGATCGCAGTGCTATGCATGGGGCCTCAAGGCAAAATGGGGGGAATGTATACAGGCTGGGGCAGTTATATCCTCGCGTTTATATATCTTGCAGTTTTTAGTATTTTGTGCATTAAAAATGGCTGCCAAGGATGGCAGTCTGTACAATCAGCCCGTAACTATCCTTTAGTAACTTTCGGTGACAGACAAATCCGGCTGCTCAATACAGGGGCACTCTTCGCAGGCCAAATCGGTTTTTGGCACCCTGAATTAGTCATGAGCCAAGGATTACTCCAAACCCTCTCACCAGAGCATTTAGAAACAGTCTTGGCACATGAGCAAGGACATTACCATTACCGGGATACATTTTGGTTTTTCTGGCTGGGTTGGGTGCGTTCCTGTACCGCTTGGTTGCCCAATACAGACTCATTGTGGGAAGAATTGTTAATTTTACGGGAACTACGGGCTGATGCTTATGCCGCATCTCAGGTAGACCCCCTGTTGCTAGCTGAATCACTGCTGTTAGTGGTAAGTAGCACCCCCGTATTATCAGAAGTGTGCTGTGCGGCACTAGGTTCATCAGGAGCAGGCGATCGCTTAGAACAAAGAATCGAAGCGTTATTATCACCAGCAGAGCCAATCCCAACAGTACAATTGTGGGTCTCCCCTAGCTTGTTCTTAGCATTTTTACCCTTGGTTACTGTAATATTTCATACTTAATACAGGTAATGGCTAAAAAGTACCTCAAAACGAGATTTGGGTACTTGGATACGATAATTGGGTACTTGAACACGAGATTTGGGTACTCAAAATACAAAGGTGCGTGAATAAAACAACTGACGCACCCGAAAAACTCGTCCAATACCCAGTAACATCAGACTTATCTGATACCAAAACTACGAAATCTCAAACCATGCCACTATAGAGAAGAGAGCGTCAAATTGAGCAAGTAAGAGGAAGACTAAAGAACGCTGTGCAGATCACATTTTTAGGGACAAGTTCCGGTGTACCCACAAGAGCGCGTAATGTTTCCAGTGTTGCCTTCAGATTACCCCAAAGGGCAGAACTGTGGTTATTCGATTGTGGCGAAGGTACTCAGCATCAAATTTTGCGGAGTGACCTAAAAATTAGCCAACTATCCCGAATTTTTATTACCCATATGCACGGCGACCACATCTTTGGTTTGATGGGACTGCTTGCTAGTTGTGGTTTGGCTGGTAATGTGCAACGAGTTGATCTTTATGGCCCACCTGGATTAAATGAATATATCCAAGCTTCCTTACGTTACTCGTCTACACACTTTTCCTACCCTGTGAAAGTTCACGCCATCCGTCCAGGGGTAATTTATGAAGATGATGAGTTCACAGTCAGCTGTGGGCCTTTGCATCATCGTATTACAGCTTTTGGCTACCGAATTGCCGAAAAAGACCGCGCCGGACGCTTCGACATCGAAAAAGCCAAGGAGTTGCAAATACCTCCAGGTCGAGTTTACGGTCAACTCAAGCGTGGTGAAACAGTAACCTTTAACGATGGGCGAGTAATTAATGGTAAAGAACTGTGCGGCCCTACAGAAATTGGACGCAAAATTGCCTATTGTACAGACACAGTTTTTTGTGAAGGTGCAGTGGAATTAGCACAGGATGCAGATGTGTTAATTCATGAGGCAACTTTTGCCCATCAAGATGCAGAGATGGCTTTTCAGCGACTACATTCTACTAGCACAATGGCAGCACAAACCGCTTTAGCTGCTCAAGCACATCGCCTAATCATGACTCATTTTAGCCCCCGTTATGCACCGGGAAATGTTTTAGAGTTGAAAGATTTACTCAAAGAAGCTAGAGCGATTTTCCCGAATACAGATATGGCTCATGATTTCATGGTTTATGACGTACCTAGACGACGCGAGTTAGAGTTAACTGAAGCTGGTGTATAAACTGTCATCTCATAGAAGTAGTGGACTGTTTCAGCTAAAATAGGGCAATAGATTTTTGAGGTATTGATATAAACCAACATATTTGAGTTTTTCTAATGCACCAAATTAGCTGAAACAGTCCAGTAGGGTGTGTTATGCCGCAGGCTAACGCACCAGAAAGATTTTCGGTGCATAATGACAAAATTAATCATTACAAACTCTTCACCTCGCATAACTGATAATCCAGTTCAGCCAATCATCAAAATTATCATTTACTATTAAATTCTTATTTGAAGAGTCCACCCCTTCAGCACCTATAGTAGTAGCAATCACAGGTAACCCAGCCTCTAACATTTCCAGCGTCTTCAACTTAATACCAGCACCCTCAAGTAAAGGTACAATCCCTATTTCTGCTTGCTCAAAATATGGCGTAGGATCTTCCATAAAGGCTGTAACAATAATCTGCTTGCTGGCTAGTGCCAAAACTTTTGCCGAAGGGTTAGCACCCACAATGTAGAGTTTGAAATTTGGGTCTTTTTGCTGTAAATAGTGAAAACATTTATTGACAAAATTCAGAATTGCTTGTTCATTTTCTGGTCTATTCATAGCTGCCCAAAATAGCAGACTTTTCTGCTCAATCTTTGCTGGATGACGCTTTACTTGATAAACAAAATTATTGAGCGTTGGAGGTTTTACAGAAATTTTTCTTTCATTAATAGCAAATAAAGAAGTCAAAATATCGCGGTCTTTGTGAGATAATACCCATATTTCATTGGCTGCGAAATACAGATGTTTTTCATAATGAAATAACTTAGCTACTTCTATGCCTAAAATCTGATTATTTTCAGCCTTACGTAAAAAGGATTGAAAAATTATATCGTGTACGCTAACTATAGTTTTAGTATTTTTAGAATTAATTAGGGGCTGCAAATATTCTAGATAAACTGCTGCATGAGGATATTCAAAATGAACTACATCATAAGTGTGAGTTTGCAACAATTGTAGTAGTTTTGTTGCTACTATATTTCGCCACCGAGAAGCGAATTTAAAAGGGATTTGCAAATGAGTTAAACAACTAATCACTTTATCCCATTTTTTCAGAGGATAAGTATAAAGATTATACCCAACTAACGAAACTAAGTCAGTAGCAGCAGTAATTTCAGCTTGATTAGCGATAACTACAACATCGACAATCGCTCCACCATGAATATAGTCTTCCAGATGTTTCAATGCTATTTTTTGCCCAGCTTGAGGATAGTAATTTGTGGGAGCATGGGCAGAGATAAATAAAATTCTTGGCATAAATAAATCAACTACCACTTACCATATTCATCGGAAATGGGATTTTTGATAAATCTACTTAATATTTTTTTTAGCTTTCTAGCCAAAGGTGGTTTTAAAAAATATCGCGCTGGAATTGCAAAAATCTCATTAAAAATCCATGCTATATAAGCTTGCAGACGTTGATTTTTTAGGTTGCTATTTAAATTTACGGATGCTTTGTTACTAATCACCCAAGACTCTTTCATTAATTTAGCTCTATCCCAAGGTTTAGTTGAGGAACTCATCCCATTCAAGGAATAAGCAGCCAGGGGAATATTTACAAAATGAAACTTGAAATTGGATAGATATAAACGCAAAATTAAATCATAATCTGCTGTGATTTTGTATTGTAAATCATATAAACCTACCAAATCGTATGCTGTTTTTTTTATAAAACAACTAGGATGATTTAAAGTAAATCTGATAGGTAATTTATTTAAACTACCAGGCATAAAGGTAGCAATAAACTTCCCAGAGAAATAATTATCTACAGGCGCATAAATTATATCAATAGCTGGGTTTTTTATAAATTCTGATTCTACTATCTTAATTGAGCCATCATGATACCAATCATCGGAGTTAATAATGCCGATAATGTCGCCAGTAGCATGGGTAATTCCCTTATTCATGGCATCATAAGGGCCTTTATCAGGTTCAGAAATAAATAAATCTATATAGTCTGAATATTTTTTGACAATTTCGCAGGTACTATCTGTAGAACCGCCATCAATGATAATATATTCTATCGCTGAGTCATTCTTTTGAGAAATTACACTGATAATTGTTTTTTCGATAGTTTTTTCCGAATTAAAACTTGGCGTTATAAGCGATATTTTCAGTGACATTGTAATGTTTCAATACTCAAGGTTGTCGAATAAAATTTTATTACTTTTTTGATGCTCTACAGACATTGCTAAAATGCTGATAAACAGCAATGGTGCAATACCTTGGAGTCCAGTGTGCAGAAATAAACAGAAAAATAAATAAGAAAAAATAAATTTCAAATTTTCTTGATTACAGTAGCCACCAACTACTCTTAAAAAAATAAAAAAATAAAGCACTCCCAGAGGAACACCTGTGTATGCAATCACCTCTAAAAAAGAGTTATGGATAATTGCTCCAATCGGTCTAAATACAGCTTCGTAGTTTTCACCATAACCTTTTAAGGCTAAAGCTAAATCATTAACGTAAGAATTAATTAAAAAGCGATTTGCCTCAAATCTAATCAAATTAGATTGGTCATTAAAAGACAAAAGACGACTTGTACCTGTGTCATAAGCAAATCCAACTTCTACTCTGTTTAAAAAAAACTCTCCGAGAAGTAAACCAAATAAATTTGCACAAATAAAGATAACAGAGAAATGTATTTTACTGATTATCTTAAATAAGGGTTTTTCTAAAACAGCTAGAAGAAAAAATATCAATAAAGTGAGAAAATAATTGCGGCTCAGGAATAAAACTGTAGATATTAAGGCTAAAATAATTCCTGGTTTAAATTTAATTTTAACGCATAGAAATAAAAACAGAAGCATGAACAAGCCAGAAACATTGGGATCGCCATTGCTTAAAGCGATTCTTAAACTACTATCAAACTCTAAACGTCTATAGCTAGACATTTGATAAATCATCGACAAAGCGGCACACCAAGATAAACCTATTAAATAGCTTCTTTTGATGCGAATATAAGGACTGCCGCTAAAACAAATGGCGATGAGACAGATAGGTAAACTATATCGAAATAACTGATATGAGGAAAAATTTAAGAAAGTTACTACTAAAACCAGACATACAACGATAATATCGCCAATAATTAACTTACTTTTGTAATAACCGAGTTGTAAAATTAAAATAGTTGTGAGTAAAGGTAAACAAAACTTGGCGTATGGCAGTTTTAGCTCATAGGGAATCAGATACAACACTGCGATGCTGTAAAAAATCAAGCTGTAGAAAAAATAGTTTGTTTCTCCTTGGTTGATTTTGGTGTTGATATTCAAGGTGTCCTCTTCAGCATTTGATTTCAATAGTAGTCAACACTAAAATCCTGACCCTTCGCGTACTCTAAGAGAACCCCTACGAGGAACGCCAGTCACCTGCAAAGGGAAACCCTCCTGCAGTGCTGGACTCACTACGAACTTATGAGCATTTCACTAAACAGATGAGAGTAGCGTTGTGCTTGCAAATCTTGTGAGAATTCTTGTTCAACTTTTTCACGGGCGCGTTGTCTGAGTCGTTGTAGGCGATCGCAATCTGACAATACCCACACAATACCATGTGCCAAGCTATCTATCTCAAACGGTTGAGCAAGGTAGCCGTTTTGCTGGTGTTCTATCATATCGGACATACCGCCAATATTGAAGGCGACGCAAGGAGTACCGCAACACAGAGACTCCATCACAGTATTTGGTAAGTTATCTTGCACAGATGGGGCAACAAACACGTCTGCGGCAGCATAAACTAGCGCCAAGGTAATATCATCGTTGAGGTTGCCTAAGTAATGCCACTTAAAGCTGATATTTTCCGCCGCATCGGGTGAAGATGAACCAAAAATCACTAGTTCTATGTTGTCTTGATATCCAGCCTTTGCCAAATCGTCTAATGCTGACAACAGCAAGTTAAATCCTTTTCTGGGGTGATTAGTTGCGGCTGCACCAAATAGCACTAATTGCTTATCTTGGGGAAGATTCAGCCATTCTCGCGCTATATCTCGATTTAGCGGTTTGTATCTTTGAATATCTACACCGTTGGGGATAACTTCTATGCGAAAGTCCCGCAATAGGGAACTTTTCTTCGCACAATCAGCCAACCAAATACTCGGTGTGACAATTGTACAGTTTTGCGGCCGCCATGCTTTAGCTTTGCGCTGCCATACCCATCGCGATAAATCTTGCTGTTTGGGACTTTGCAGTTGCACACAAGCACCACAGGAGTTGAGGTAGCGATCGCAATCCAAGCTATAATAACAGCCGCCTGTGAACACAGACATATCGTGCAAAGTCCAAACCACAGGCTGCGTAAATCTGGCAACACTTTCAATTTGCAGATAACCACAAGCCCAGTGGATGTTAATAATATCTGGAGTTAGGGATTTGAGCTTAGACTTAATTAAGTCAGGAAACCATTGTGGAGAAAAGTTTTCAGCACTATTATCTGCATAAAACTTTAGCGGTAAGTTATCTAAAGTCGGCCGCATCTGATTCAGCCATTTTTCTAGCTTATTCTGATAACTAATCACTGTGCGATCGCCACTAGTTTTATACTCTACTAGCATTTGGGAATCTATATTGATTTTCCTTAGCCCTTGATGAAGACGATACGCCGCACGAGCTGCACCGCCATTAATATCAAAAGTACTAAGAATTAGAGATTTCATTGATATAGCAATCTAATGGGTAATTGGTAATTTATATTACAGCTTAATTTTTACCTATTTCTGTTTTTTTTGAGCCAAAAATGTAACTATCAAATATGCCATTCTTCTGATCGAGATAATTAGAAAAATCTACTTTGGTTTCAAAACCTATATTTTTCAGGAAATCAAAAATATCAATACCAAATGTTCTATATGCCAGAATCTTGCCGCGAATTCTGTCTCCATGATACTCTGGCGGTAGTAAATAAATATCTTCTTTACCAGAAGTATCAACTCTGACAATAGTCTCTCGATCAAAGTTACAAGGAACTGTAAAAATATGGTAGCCACCTACTTTTAAAATGCGGTGTATTTCCCTCAACCCCTGCTGATGATTTCTGACGTGTTCAAATACGTCTTCCGTAATCACAACATCAAAGCTTTCATCGGCAAAAGTCAAATTTTCTAAATCTTGACAAAATACCCCAGGACGTATCTGAGTTCCCGGTTTAACTTCAGGAGAGAACGTAGAACAAGTATATAAATTCTGATCATGTAATATTTGATAAAAAGCATCATCAACATCGGCGTTAAAAATACTTAATGCTTGTGTTTTGGCAACATCTGCTATTGCAGAGCCTGTTTTAAAAACTTCATTAATTAATATTTTAGCAACGTGTCTTTTGCGTGATGAACTGCGGCAGAAAGGGCAGTACATATTATTACGAACGCTTAAAACATCAATACAGAGAAAAACTGTCAAGCTACCACATATATTACATTTCCCAAATCTGTGGTTGCCTAAGTTTTGCATCACTCTTGCAACTGCATTGATAAATTTCATCTTGCTACCCCTGGTTGTTGGGCTACGGTAGAAGGCATATCTTGCACCAGATGACTGATTGCAATTTTCACATTTTGGGCCGTGCCCAACTCCAGATGCTTCTACGTTTATTGAGCATATTACCACAGAGATTATTAAGTGAATTCCTCAACTATTATTGGTATATAAATTGCAGTAAGCAATATTTAAAAGTCAAATTTTTTACTCGCTCAAAAATTTTTTTAGGATATTATCAACTTAATTATACCTAAATAACGATGCCATTACTGGTTAATTACGGCGTAATTTTCAGAAATATTGATTTTCTAGCATAATGATAAGCCAATATTTTGCCTTATCACTATTTTTGCCAAATAAAACATAATAAACCCTATAATTTGGGAATTTCTGGCTAATTTTTTGAGTAAAATTACTACTTTAGTCGTATAAAATCATCATTCAACCCGGTTTGATAAATACCCCATTAGTGAGAGGATGTTAAAAATTACCAGGGATAGTTTACTGTTGAAGTACTCTGATTCCAATGCCAATATTCTCAGTTGCTTAAAATTATACTCTGCGTGAGTAAAATTGTATGTATGATGGAAAACAGCTTGACAAAATTGAATACCTAATAAATTTTTATAGCTAGCTAATTGAGTATATAACCAACAAGCTATAAAAAATAATTATTCTGATTCAGTAATTAGACTGGATTTCAAATGTAAAGATGTTTCAAAGTTAACTTTAGGAGGATTTTACACATAATTAATTCTGGATATCAATTTTTTCATTCATTGGTGTGTTGATGACGATGTAATCGTCTTTACACACATCAAGGTGTTCATGGGAGTGTGTAGATAATGGTAGTTATCAACGATCTTTCTTTTATAATTGTTTCGTGGAACTCTTCTCAAACTTTACGAGGTTCCATTGAGTCATGCTTGACCACAATTCAAAAGAACTATCCAAATACAGGCAAAATAGTAGTTTATGACAATGCTTCTGAGGATAATTGTCCGCAAATTCTTGATGAATTTACCAGAAAATATCCCAAAAATTTTATAGGAATCAAAGGCAAGCAAAACTTAGGCTTCGCTAAAGGTAATAATAGAGCCGTTGAAGCTTCTCCCAGCAAAATGTATGTTTTGGTGAATCCAGATGTGACATTTAAGCCAGAGGTAATTACTCGGTTAGCTGGAACTTTGAACTCAGCACGAAATATTGCGATCGTTTGTCCTCAACTAGTTTATCTAGATCGTTCTGTGCAACCATCAATTCGCAGATTTCCTACCTTTACCTATTTATTTCTCAAACAGTTGTTGGGTGAAACGCTACAAAGTTTATTACATCCTTTTGACTACTATTACTCCCAGATGCCTCATCCTCAAAAAGTAGTTGAAATCAACTGGGCTATAGGAGCATTTATGATGGTATCAGGAGAGTATATTGCCCAGCATGGTTTATTTGATGAACGGTTTTTCTTATATTTTGAGGATGTAAGTTTATGTTTAGATGCTTGGCAAAACGGTTATAAAGTTTTATTTCAACCTGAAGCATCTGCCCTACATCTTTATCAACGTTCTAGCACCAGTTCTCTATTTAACTATCTGAGGGTTGTACATATAGTTTCAGCCCTGAAGTTTTTTGCCAAATACAACCATTATCAAAAAAGATGGCAATTAGTGATTTGGCTGTTAAAGATAAATTCCAAAATCAAAAATTCTTTGCGGTTACTAACTTCAATACTACCTCAAAGGTTACGAAAAAAAGATTTTTTTTGTTAAGCGGACTAAGTTCCACAGTGCTGAGTTCTGAGTTTTGAGTAAATAAATTCTAGCGCCTATTTCTTAGCCTTTTATGCCTGGTATAAACAGTTGATAATGGCTATTGAATTAAGTGATAACCGCAACCAAGAAAAATTTATGCATGAGCTATCTAATTTACTTCGCAAAAGGCTCTTAGAAACAAAATTTTGGCAGGAACACTATCTGATTTTACGGTTGTTTCAGCCTTTGCGGTTAACTGCTACGATAGCTATATTATTCACATTAATAGGAGCAGTACTTGAGGCAACGGGGATTGGTTTAGTAGCAGTTTTACTGCAAGGTTTAACCAATGCTAACCAGCCACCTTTACACACAGGAATTAGGTGGTTTGATATTTGGATTTTAGGAACGCAAGCTACTGTATCGGAGCGAATATACCGGATATCGGGGTTGATTCTAGTTAATGTTTGGACGCGTGGTATCTTCAGCTACTTGGGGCGTTATTACGCGAAATTCTGTGAAGTAAGTTTAATAGATAGTTTGCGTAAAAAAATCTTTGAGCAGTTTCAAAGTCTCAGCTTAAGCTACTATACACAAAAGCGTTCTGGAGAACTTTTTCAAACATTTTCTAGTGAAGTTAGTGAAATTAGCTACGCTTTTAATGAAGTAATTAATTTTGTTAGCAAAAGTTGCATAATTCTGGCATACACTCTAGCCATGTTTGTGATTTCTTGGCAACTGACACTGGCTACAGTCATTTTATTTAGCTTATTGGCAGCAGGAGCCGCCAATTTAATTAAGCGAGTGCGTGCAGCTAGTGTGGAAATGACAGCTGCTGGTAGTGAGTTGGCATCCACAGCCATAGAATTTGTGGGTGGGGTACGAACTGTCCAAGCATTTTGGACTCAAGATTTTGAACGCAGACGCTTCTATAAAGCGGCTGGACAAGTCACCAAAGCTTGGATGAAAACAACCTCAATTAGTGCAATAGTACAACCCTTAATTGAGGCAATGGCGACAACAATTTTAATCGTTATGATTGTTGTCGCAGTCACTACACTCGTAGCTAGTGGTAAACTTCATGTAGTCTTGTTGCTGGCTTTTTTGTTTGCCCTGTTCCGACTGTTACCGATCATTGCTCACATGAACAGTTCCTGGGGCATAATTGCTACTTATTATGGGTCATTAAGAAGTGTCCACGAACTGTTAAGAACTGATGATAAGACTTACCAGCAAGATGGAGAACTTGAGTTTTCTGGCTTAAAACAAGCGATCGCATTTACCTGTGTAGATTTTAGCTATGACAATCACAAGTTAGTACTACAAGATATCACACTGACAATCAAACGCAATCAGATGGTAGCTTTGGTAGGAGCTTCCGGTTCTGGTAAAACAACCCTAGCAGACTTGCTCATGCGCTTTTACGATCCCACCAGCGGCCAAATTTTGATGGATGGAATCGGCTTGCAGCAATTTCAGTTGAAATCGCTGCGTTCCCGCATGGCTGTAGTCAGCCAAGATACGTTTATTTTCAATACAACCGTAAAAAACAACATTGCCTATGGTTTAGAAGACGTAGACGATGCAGAAATTGAGGAAGCTGCCAGACAAGCAAATGCCCTGGAATTTATTTTAGAGTTACCACAGGGTTTTCATACTAAACTAGGCGATCGCGGAGTTCGTTTATCTGGTGGACAACGCCAACGAATTGCGATCGCCCGCGCCTTGCTACGCAACCCCGAAATTTTGATTCTCGATGAAGCCACCAGCGCCCTAGACTCTGTTTCCGAACGCTTGATACAGGATTCACTAGAAAAACTAGCAGTAGGAAGAACAGTAATTGCGATCGCTCATCGATTATCTACTATTTTTCGAGCCGACAAAATTGTAGTACTCGAACAAGGTCATATCGTCGAACAAGGTGGATACCAAGAACTTTTGCAACAGCGTGGCAAATTCTGGCAATACCATCAAATGCAGTATGAGTTAGGTCAGGGGCTAGGGGCTAGGGATTAGGGATTGGGAAGACAAAGAAGAAATAAATTTTTACCTTTGACTCTTACCAATGACAAATGACAAATGACAAATGACAAAGCGCAAAGTCGAGCCAGTCGTGTGGGCGGGTTTCCCGACTTGAACGAACTGGCGTTGAGCGGAGGTTTCCTCCGATGGCTCCGCCAACGTCTCCGACGAACATAACTTTGTAAGAATGCCAAATGACAAACAACAAATGACAGTAAACTTATGAATACTGCTGTTGCCTTGATCATCTTTAATAAACCAGATACTACAGCCCAAGTTTTTGAGGTTATTCGTCAGATTAAACCCCCCAAGCTTTTAGTAATTGCCGATGGCCCTCGTCAGCAGCATCCTGAAGATATCGAAAATTGTGCTGCTGCCAGAAAAATTATCGATAGAATTGATTGGGACTGTCAAGTACTTAAAAAAACATCTGATATGAATCTTGGATGCAAAGAATGTATCTCAACAGGACTAAACTGGGTTTTTCAGCAAGTAGAATCAGCAATTATTCTGGAGGATGATTGTTTACCTCATCCAACATTCTTTCAATTTTGTGAAGAATTATTAGATAAGTATCGTCATGACCAACGCATCATGACCATTTCAGGTAACAATTTTCAGTTTGGCCGCCGACGTACTGAAAATAGCTATTATTTTTCTCGCTATCCACTCATTTGGGGCTGGGCAACTTGGCGACGCGCATGGCAACAGTATGATTTAGAAATGAAATATTGGGTAGAAGTCCGAGATGGTAACTGGCTGCAAGATATACTTGATGATTCCACAGCAGTACAATACTGGACTAGACTTTTTGAAAAATGTTACAAAGGCAATATAGATTCCTGGGCTTTTCGTTGGACTCTGACCTCTTGGCTACAAAATGGTTTAACTATTCTGCCAAATGTAAACTTAGTTTCTAATATTGGATTTAGTCTGGAAGCCGCTAATACAAAAGATATTTACAGCCCATTTGCTAATCATCCCACTCAAGCAATGGAATTTCCACTCAAGCATCCGCAATTTCTAATTCGTGATGGACAGGCTGATCAATTTACACAACAAACTCAGTTTCATATTAGTCTCATATCTAAGATCAAAAGCAAAGTTAAAAAAAAACTGCAAATTTTCAGTTAATCCATCGTTTACAACCCAGTAAAAACTCTCATCTAGCAATCCCAAATCATTTGCGAAAATTTGTTGCCTATTGCCTACATCATTAAGTTCAAAACTCAAATTAGCGCGATAACAACAGAAATATCAACATAATTTATTTATGAAGACTGCTGTTGCCTTAATTATCTTTAATCGACCAGACACCGCGACAAAAGTGTTTGAGATAATTCGTCAGCTTCAACCTCCAATGTTATTAGTAATTGCTGATGCACCTCGCCCCCATTGTCCTGATGATTTCCACAAGTGTACTGCTTGTAAAAAAATTATTGAGCAAGTTGATTGGAATTGCAAAGTACTAACAAACTACTCTGAAGAAAATTTAGGACCAAAAATACGTATCGCCACAGGTCTAAATTGGGTTTTTCAGCAAGTAGAAGCAGCAATTATTCTAGAACATGATTGTTTACCTCATCCAACATTCTTCCGATTTTGTGAGGAATTATTAGATAAGTATCGTCACGACCAACGCATCATGACGATTTCAGGTAACAATTTTCAGTTTGGTAAGCAACGTACTGAAAATAGCTATTACTTTTCTCGCTATCCACTCATTTGGGGTTGGGCAACTTGGCGACGCGCATGGCAAGAGTATGATTTAGAAATGAAGCACTGGGTAGAAGTCAGAGATGGTAACTGGCTACAAGATATACTCGATGATTCCACAGCAGTAAAATACTGGATGAGAATTTTTCAAAGTTATTACCAAGGCAACATTGAGACTTGGGATTTTCCTTGGACTTTCGCTTCTTGGTTACAAAATGGTTTAACTATTCTGCCAAATATTAACTTAGTTTCCAATATTGGGTTTAGTCCTGAAGCTGCCAATACAAAAGATATTTACAGCCCATTTGCTAATCATCCAACTCAAGCAGTGGAATTTCCCCTCAAACATCCGAATTTTATCGTTCGTAATGCAAAAGCTGATCAATTTACACAGCAAACTCAGTTTCATATTAGTCTCATATCTAAGATCAAAAGCAAAGTCAAAAAAATCCTTTATAGCAATTTTCAACTGTTTGCAAAAAATTAATACTTCGGGGGTTAGGCATTACTTAACCTCCGAAGTATTAATAATTTCAAGCTTGTTATTTGCTGCCTAGTTGTTCAATTAATGAATGTATCAATTTATAGAAAATAATTTCATCCTTCTTTAAGGAAGCATAGATAATTTTTTCATAGCAAATGTATCAATTTTAGCAATAAATAACTTGCATCAGAAAATAATTTTTATCAAATGAAAAATCATTAATTACAATTAATATACGTAGAATTAGGGAAAATTATTTATTTTGCCAATCAGGAATCATTTATCATAAAATTGCGTCTATACTATCATAAAAATTTATTTCAAAGAGATTTTCTGGCAATCTGCCTGATTTATTATTTCGAGATTAGAGGACTTTCATAGTGGCTAACACTAGTCTGAATCAAGGACAAATGCTCAATAACTCTCCACAAAGCGCGGTTGACATCAAACAACTCACTACAATTCTGTTTCACCGACGTTATCTGATATTGGGTATTTCCTGTGCAGTGATGTCAGTTGCAAGCTTCTTAGCTGTCATTGCTAAACCTACTTACCAAAGCTCTATGCAGATACTGGTAAGTTCCAATTTATATGAAGGGGTACGCTCAAGTAATGTTCAAGGAGATGGAGATAGTGAGTTTACAGATCCCAATTTTCAAGTTGTTGACTATACAGCGCAGCAGAAACTCATGATCTCTTCTAAGCTGATCCAAAAAGCTGTGGATTTGCTGCGTCCTAATTATCCAAATATTACCTTAGAAGATATTAAAGGGAAAAAAGAAAAAGGTGAGAAACCACCTCTAGAAGTGGCTCAAATAGAAGGTGGAACGGGTATTAATAAAGTACCCAGTCAAGTATTTGAAGTTTACTTTAAAGACAAAGATCCAGTTAAAGCACAAAAAGTGTTGCAAGCGTTACAAACTGTTTATCAAAATTACAACATAGAACAACAAAACGAGCGCTTACATAAAGGACTTTCTTTTGTCAATGCTCGCCTACCGGAAATTAAAAAAGAGGTAAGCCAATCAGAGAAAAATTTAGAAGACTTTCGCAATAAGTATAAATTACTTGATCCAGAAGTCCAAAGCAAAATTTTGCTGGAATCTTTGGCTGATATTCAAAAACAGTTACAAACTACTCGCGCACAACTTCAAGACAATAGAGCTCGCCAATCTAACCTAGAGCGAAAAATGGCTTCCTCATCTCAGAACGCCATAATTTCTTCTAGATTGAGTCAATCAACACGCTACCAAGGGCTACTGAATGAAATCCAAAAGACTGAACTGGCTTTGGCGCAGCAGCGACTACGTTATACAGAAAATTCTCCCGTGATCCAAAATCTGACGCAGCAACGTCAGAGTCTATTGTCACTATTACGGCAAGAGGCAGGAAGATCAGTCGGAGACAAAGGTAGAAATGTCGGAAATTCCAGACAACCGCTATTAACCCAAGGACAAATGGTAGGCGTTGACTTGAAGCTAGTAGAAGAGGTTATTCAAGTACAAACAACTTCTTTAGGGCTGATTGCTAATGAAAAGAGTTTAGTTGAGTCTGAACAGCGACTACGCTCTGAAATCAGCAAATACCCTGCCCTCATAGCCGAGTATAATCGTCTGCTGCCACAGGTGGAAACAAATCGCAAAACACTTGAGCAACTACTCCAAGCGCAACAATCTTTAGGTTTGAAAATTGCTCAGGGAGGATTTGATTGGCAAGTGTTAGAAGAACCAGATCGGGGCATATATATGGGTAGTGGCAGATTATTTCTATTAGGTGGAGGAATAATAATTGGGCCAATTTTAGGTATAGTAGCGGCACTGATTTGGGAAATGTTTCATGATGTCATATATTCGGCAAAAGAATTACAAAGGCTGACAAACCTGAGATTATTAGGAACAGTACCTAAACTAGGTGGACGAGGTAAGAAGCGTCAGGCCAAGCTGTCTTGGAATAGAGACGATAAAGCAATCCCTTTGGTAGTAGAAACTAATCCCAAATTGCTATATCACGAAAATTTTGATATGGTCTACCAAAACATTCAAATATTAAAATATCCTCTACCTTGTCAATCGCTAATGTTGACTTCAACACTACCCGGTGAAGGAAAAACAACCTTGTCTTTGGGGCTGGCGGTTAGCGCTGCTCATATGCATCGCCGGGTATTATTGATTGATGCTAACTTGCAGAATCCCAGCCTGCACAAAATTTTAGAACTTTCTAATGATTGGGGTTTATCTCTGTTGTTAGAGGAAGAAGCTAATACTTTGGTTGCAGATTATATCCAACCAATTCATCCTGATATTGATGTTTTGACTGCTGGCCCCACACCAGAAGATACCGTCAAGCTACTGAGTTCGGCGCGGATGAAAGAGTTAATAGAATCGTTTGAGCAAACTTACGATTTAGTGTTAATAGATGCTCCAGCAATTTTAGACACAGTTGATGCCAGAATCGTCGCATCTTTATCTAATGGGATTGTGCTAGTGGGGCGTATTGGTCAGATTACCCAAAGTGAACTAATTCAAGCGAGAGAAATTTTGAGCAAGTTGAATTTAATTGGCATTATTGCTAATGATGTCAAAGATTCACCAAAAGTTTAGTACTGCTGCGCGGAATTTAAAATTCAAAAAGTTTGTATAAGTGGTTACGCAAAATTATTTATGTCATTGCGTTCGCGTAGCGTGCGCGAAGCGCTCACGAAATGAAATGAAGCGTTCGCCCTTGGTGTTCCCGAAGGGTAGCAATCCCAATCCCTTGCGATTGCTACCCTGCAGGAACGCTACGCGAACATTTCGCTTCCCTTCTCCTGACGGAGACGCTACCCGAACGGGACGCTTCTCTACGAGAGGCTACGCCAACGCGAACGCTTCATTCGCAATGAGAAATGTATATTGAATTTTGCACTAGTACAGTACGGCGTAAATAACGTAAAGTTGAGCCAGTGTGTTGGACGGGTTCCCAAGGCACTCCGTTGGGCAGCTTTGCTGACTTGAAGGAAGTGCAGTCGGCTTAAAGCAACTGGCGTTAGCGGGGACTCCGAAATCAACGCTTAAATTGCTGTAAATAACTGTATTCTTGCTATCAAGGATATCTGGCACATATAAGATAAATAAATTACTAGCTTTATGTCCATAGATTTACTTGCTTTCTTTCAAGCTACAGACCCCAGCCGCACTTTGTTTATTAATAATGCAGTTGATGCCAAGTATTATATAGACTTTTCTGGGGTGCGGGGCGGCGATATTATTAACAGGCTGCAACAGAAAATTACATTTTTTAAACCGAATGACCCTACCTGTACTTTATTTACCGGGCATATTGGTTGTGGTAAATCGACGGAGTTATTAAGGTTGCAGGCGGAACTGGAAAAGCAAGGCTTTCATGTTGTGTATTTTGAGTCCAGCGAAGACCTGGAAATGACTGATGTTGATATTGCCGATGTCTTATTAGCGATCGCACGGCGTGTGAGTCAAAGTCTTGATAAAATTACACTGGCGGAAACTAGCAAATTTAATGAATTGCTGCAAGGTGCTTGGAAGGTCTTAAACTCCGAGGTTACAGGAGTCAAGCTCAAGGTTCCGAATGTTGGGGATGTGGGTTACTCGGCGGAAAAAGAGAAAGTTTCTTTAGCCTTTGGAATTGGCGAAATTACCACTAAAACCAGGAATGACCCGACGCTACGGGAAAAACTCAATCAATATCTCGGCCCCCAGAAAACCCAGTTACTCGAAGCCATTAACCGTGAACTTTTAGAACCTGCGATCGCAAAACTCAAGCAGCAAGGTAAAAAAGGTTTAGTGGTAATTGTCGATAACCTCGACCGCATCGATAACCGCGTCAAATCTTGGGGTCGTCCGCAACAGGAATATCTGTTTGTCGATCAGGGTGAGTTTATGACCAAGCTAAATTGTCATTTAGTTTATACCATGCCCCTATCGCTGAAATTCTCCAATGATTATGGCACCCTCACCCAGCGATTCCCCGAAGACCCGAAGGTTTTGCCGATGGTTCCTTTACAGTGGCCTGATGGTAGCGTTCATGAACAGGGAATAGAGCTGATGCAGCAGATGGTATTAGCGAGAGCTTTTCCTAACTTGCACCCAGAAGAACGCCTGAGTAATATTACAGAGATATTTGACAGTGTAACCACCTTAAAACGCTTATGTAATATGAGTGGTGGTCATGTGCGAGACTTGCTGCGGTTGCTTAACACCTGGATTATGGAAGAAATGACCCTTCCCCTTTCTCGTGACACCTTAGAACAAGTAATTCGTTCTCGCCGCAATGAAATGACAATGCCTATTTCTGATGATGAGTGGCAATTATTACGTCACGTCAAGCAGAGAAAAAAAGTCAGCGACGATCAAGGATATCAAAAACTGATTCGCAGTCGTTTTGTCTTTGAATATCGCGATCGCGGCGAGTCTTGGTTTGACGTTAATCCCATTTTGACAGAAGCCAGGGAATTAAGCACCTAGCGAAAGAATTTTAATTGTAGGGTGCGTTATCGCTTTAGCGTAACGCACCATCAACGATCGAAGGAATTGAAGGTGCGTTAGCCTTCGGCATAACACACCCTACCGTCTACTGACAAATGACAAATGACAAATGACAAGATAAACAACAATCGCGCATTGCAACAATTAGCTTGGGCCATTCAAGCCTCTGTAGGGCAGTTTAAGCTGATTTTGGCAAAGTGTAATTATGTTCAACAGCGCGATCGCTTAATTGCCAGATTACAGGAAATCTCTGCTGTTAAGATTAGCGTTTTAGCTCTCAAACCATCTCAAAGAACACTTTACACCGCCATTCGTGAGGAATTTGGGGATAATGTCCAAGCCTTGATGGTAGTGGGGTTAGATAAATTGCAAGATTTACCCCAAATGTTGATTTCTGCTAATCAGGTGCGGGAGGAGTTTCGCAAAAGTTTTCCTTTCCCGATTGTGTTGTGGATTAACGATGAAATTCACACGCAACTAATGCAATTAGCGCCAGATTTAGAGAGTTGGGCGACTACGAAAACCTTTGCTATTAGTATTAATGAATTAACTGAGTTTCTCGAACAGACAGCATCACAATTATTTGATGATGTTTTAAATATAAATTTAGAAATTATTACAGAAATTAAATCAGCTTGCCAAGAATTACAAGATCAGGAACAAGATTTAGCACCTGAGTTAAAAGCAAACTGTGATTTTATTTTAGGATTAGTTGAATATATTAATAAAAATCTCAATGCGGCTATTGAACACTACAACCAAAGCTTAGATTATTGGCAGACAAGTAATAATTTTCAGCGTCAAGGCAAGATACTTACACAAATTACAATTTGCTATTACGAAAAAGCGAGAGCAGATGACAAAAATCGCCCGCAGGCTAGAAATAATGAGGCGGCGGATGCAAATTTTGATAGTATAGCCGCACCTTTTAGGGTGTCGGCTGTGAATCAGGAGACAATTACAAATTATCTCCAACAAACTATCACCGCATTTGAAGCTGCTCAACGTCCCGATTTAATTGCCAATTCGCTTAATCAATTCGGCATCATTCTCAGCTATTTACAAGATTGGCAACAACTCAAAACCTTAGCAGGACAGGCTTTAATTGTCCATGAAACCGAGAATAATCCCCTTAAAATATCTCAGGATTATTGTTTTTTAGCTAAAACTGCATTAGCACAGCACAACTGGCAACAAGCAAAAGAATTAGCCGAAACAGCATTAAAGCTTTTATCTACAAATTATCAGCCCGTATTGCCAGAATTATCGCCATTAAATGTAATTTCTCATCGGCAAAAATTATTATTACTCCTCGCCCAAGCACAAGAGAATTTAGCACAACAGCAAACAGCAATTAATAATTTAGAAGCAGCTAGAAAATTAAGTATTACAGACAACGACCCCCAGCTTTATCTTGAGATTCTGGAGAACTTACACAACCTATATTTTCAGCAAAAGCAATATCTCTCAGCATTTGATGCCAAACTAGAAGCACGTTCTATTGAGCAGCAATTTGGTTTGCGGGCGTTTATTGGTGCAGGTAGGTTACAAGCGACAAAACAGTTAGATACGCAAGTTTTAGCAGCATTACAAGTTGATAATCAGGATAATATTGCCCCAGAAATAGCCGCATCTGGTCGCCAATTGGATGTAGAACGGTTAATAGAACGCATCGGTCGCCCTGATTATAAATTAATCGTCATTCATGGGCAATCCGGTGTCGGTAAAAGTTCCTTGGTAAATGCGGGACTAGTTCCGACTTTAAAACGGAAAGCGATTGGTGTGCAAGATAATTTGGTAGTTGCTATTCGCGTGTATACCAATTGGGTGGAAGAGTTGGCGCGGGTATTGGGGAAAGGTGGGGGAGTAGGGGAAGCTCTTGAGGCTGGGGGAGTAGAGGCGCAGGGGGGAGAGTTAGAACTGGAAGCAACAGGCTTAGATACTCGTTCTTCAAGCTCAGAACACGACAATCCGAGCTTTTTACTCGACACTCCGAGTTCCGAACACGACAATCCAAGCTTTTTACTTGACATTCCAAGTTCCGAAGGCGACAATCCGAGTTTTTTACTCAACACTCCGAGTTCCGAACGTGACAATCCGAGCTTTTTACTCGACACTCCGAGTTCCGAACACGACAATCCGAGCTTTTTACTCGACACCCCAAGTTCCGAACGCGACAATCCGAGCTTTTTACTCGACACTCCAAGTTCCGAACCTCAAACTCCCCACTCTCCTACCTCCCCTGCTCCCCCAGCCTCCCCAGCCCCCCCAGCTTCCTCATCCCTCCTCACTCAACTGCGGAAAAATGAACAACGCAACCTGCGAACTGTGCTAATTTTTGACCAGTTTGAAGAATTTTTCTTTGTTTACCCAGAAGCAAAACAAAGACGGCAGTTTTTTGAGTTCCTGGGAGAATGTCTTAATATCCTTTCTGTAAAAGTGATGTTGTCACTGCGGGTAGATTACTTGCATTATTTGCTCGAATGCAATCGCCTATCGAGTCTGAAGATTATTGGCAATGATATTCTCAGCAATAATGTGCTTTATGAGTTGGGGAATTTTTCGCCTAGTGATACTAAGTCAATTATTCAACGCTTAACTGAAAAAACTAGCTTTTATTTAGAACCTGCTTTAATTGACCAACTCGTTGTAGATTTAGCCGGGGAACTGGGAGAAGTGCGCCCGATTGAATTGCAGGTGGTGGGGGCGCAACTGCAAACTGAGAATATTACAACTTTGGTGAAGTATCAAGAATTGGGGGATAACGCCAAAGAAGAGCTAGTGAAGCGCTACTTAGCAGAGGTGGTTGATGACTGCGGTGTAGAGAATAAACAAGCGGCGGAATTGTTGCTGTATTTGCTCACCGATGAAAAAGGGACTCGCCCCCTGAAGACTCGCGCTGAAATAGAACGGGATTTGCCGCAATATCTCTCGTTTAGCAAGGTTCAGTCTTCGGAGATCCCCCCAACCCCCCTTGAAAAGGGGGGCTATATTTCTGCTTCTACCTCCAAGGGGAGCAATAATAATATTCCTCTCTCGACCCCCTTATTAAGGGGGTCGCCGCAGGCGGGGGGATCGAAAGATCAAGTTTTAGATGCCAGTAGATTGGAGTTAATACTAGAGATTTTTGTGAAATCTGGTTTAGTGGTTTTATTACCAGAAAACCCAGCGTGTCGTTATCAACTGGTACATGATTATTTAGCCGCCTTTATCCGTCAGCAACAGGAACCAAAGTTAAAGCAGGTAATGGCGGAACTGAAAGAGGAAAGAAAACAAAGAAAAATTAGTGAAGCCAAACTCAATAGCTTTCTCAAACGCGCCCTGATGGGTTCAGTTGCAGCCGGATTGGTGTTGGCTGGGTTAGCAGTTACCGCCTGGGATGCAGCACGAAGGGCAGAAGAGCAAAAAAAACACGCCGAAATTAGTGAAATCAACGCCCTGAACAATTCTTCCGAGGCGTTTTTTGCCTCTAAGCAAAATTTTGACGCTTTAATTGAAGCTTTAAAAGCAGGGGAAAAACTCAAATCTATAGCTGGGGGAGCAAAAGATACTTTAACCAAAATGCGAACTGTGGCAACATTACGGCAAGCAGTGTATTTGCAACCCAAAGAGCAAAAAGAAAATCAAGTTATAGAAGTTAATACTTTAGAAGGGCATAGCAGTGAGGTCAATAGCGTCGCCTTCAGCAGTGATGGGCAAAAGTTGGCTTCTGGCAGTTATGACAAGACGATCAAAATTTGGGATATCGCCACAGGCAAAGCGCTCAAAACCTTGAGTGGGCATAGCAGTTCAGTCAATAGCGTCGCCTTCAGCAGTGATGGGCAAAAGTTGGCTTCTGGCAGTGATGACAACACGATCAAAATCTGGGATATCGCCACAGACAAAGCGCTCGCAACCTTGAGTGGGCATAGCAGTTCAGTCAATAGCGTCGCCTTCAGCAGAGATGGGCAAAAGTTGGCTTCTGGCAGTTTTGACAACACGATCAAAATCTGGGATATCGCCACAGACAAAGCGCTCGCAACCTTGAGTGGGCATAGCAGTTCAGTCAATAGCGTCGCCTTCAGCAGAGATGGGCAAAAGTTGGCTTCTGGCAGTTTTGACAACACGATCAAAATCTGGGATATCGCCACAGGCAAAGCGCTCAAAACCTTGAGTGGGCACAGCAGTGTGGTCAGGAGCGTCGCCTTCAGTCCTGATGAGCAAAAGTTGGCTTCTGGCAGTGCTGACAAGACGATCAAAATCTGGGATATCGCCACAGGCAAAGCGCTCAAAACCTTGAGTGGGCATAGCAGTGAGGTCAGGACCATCGGCTTCAGCCCAGATGGGCAAAAGTTGGCTTCTGGCAGTACTGACAAGACGATCAAAATCTGGGATATCGCCACAGGCAAAGCGGTCAAAACCTTGAGTGGGCATAGCAATTCGGTCAATAGCGTCGCTTTCAGCAGTGATGGGCAAAAGTTGGCTTCTGGCAGTCTTGACAAGACGATCGAAATCTGGGGTATCGCCACAGGCAAAGCGATCAAAACCTTGAGTGAGCATAGCAATTCGGTCTTTAGCGTCGCCTTCAGCCCGGATGGGCAAAAGTTGGCTTCTGGCAGTGATGACAAGACGATCAAAATCTGGGATATCGCCACAGGCAAAGCGCTCAAAACCTTGCGTGGGCATAGCAATTGGGTCAATAGCGTCGGCTTCAGCCCCGATGGGCAAAAGTTGGCTTCTGGCAGTGATGACAAGACGATCAAAATCTGGGATATCGCCACAGGCAAAGCGATCAAAACCTTGCGTGGGTATAACGGTTGGGTCAGGAGCGTCGGCTTCAGCCCCGATGGGCAAAAGTTGGCTTCTAGCAGTCTTGACAACACGATCAAAATATGGGATATCACCACAGGCAAAGCGATCAAAACCTTGAGTGGGCATAGCAGTGTGGTCGATAGCGTCGGCTTCAGCCCAGATGGGCAAAAGTTGGCTTCTGGCAGTGCTGACAAGACGATCAAAATCTGGGATATCGCCACAGGCAAACCCATCAAAACCTTGACTGGGCATAGTAGTGAGGTCAGGAGCGTCGGCTTCAGCCCCGATGGGCAAAAGTTGGCTTCTGGCAGTGCTGACAAGACGATCAAAATCTGGGATATCGCCACAGGCAAAGCGCTCAAAACCTTGAGTGGGCATAGCAGTGAGGTCAGGACCATCGGCTTCAGCCCAGATGGGCAAAAGTTGGCTTCTGGCAGTACTGACAAGACGATCAAAATCTGGGATATCGCCACAGGCAAAGCGGTCAAAACCTTGAGTGGGCATAGCAGTGTGGTCTTTAGCGTCGCCTTCAGCCCCGATGGGCAAAAGTTGGCTTCTGGCAGTACTGACAAGACGATCAAAATCTGGGATTTAGATTTTAATAATTTATTACGCAGTGGTTGCGAATTGTTGAATTATTACCTAATTGCTCACCCGGAGGTTTTGGCGGATTTGTCAACTTGCCAAACTCCATCTCGGTTGCTGCAAGGGGCTACTGTGCTGGTTATCCAAGGTGAGAAGCTAGCCCAAAACGATGATATTAATGCGGCTATTGATAAGTTCCGCAAAGCACAGCAATGGGATAGTAATTTAAAATTTGACCCCCAGGTAAAAGCACAAGAGTTTGCCAATAAAGGCAAAGCTCAACGCCTGCTTGCAGAAGGAGAGAAAATTGTGCAAAAGGGCAAGGTCAAGGAAGCAATAGCAGCTTACGCAGATGCCCAAAAGTTAGATCCAAAAATTGAAATCTCTGCCGATTCTTGGAACACATTATGCTGGCAAGATAGTCTGCAAAAACAAGCTGCCGATGTCATGTTTGCCTGTAACCAAGCCGTGAAGCTTTCCCCTAAAGATGGCAATATTCGCGATCGCCGTGGCTTGGCGCGTGCATTAACAGGCGACTATCAAGGTGCGATTTCAGACTTTGAAGCCTATATCGCCTGGGGTGGTGATAAAGATAGCAAAGCACAACGGCAACGCTGGGTGAAAGACCTCAAAGCCGGGAAGAATCCCATTACAGATAATGAACTGAAGCGCTTGCGGAATGAGTAGGGGAAGGGGGAAAGGCATACGTGTCAACTTAACGTGAAACCTTGATGAAGACGTGATTTTGAGTTCTACTCACTTACCATCAAGATCCGCGTCACCCCACCCCGGTTTTGTCTAAAGCCAAAACCTCCCCTCCCCTTGCTAAGGGGAGGGGATTGAGGGGTGGGGTAAAATGCTTGTGGGATAAGCGTTTGAGCTTAAGTTGACACCAATGGGCGAAAGGGGACAAGGAGGAGAAGGAGATGAGGGAAAAATAGCAATTCCCAATTCCCCATGCCCAATCTCTTTTACTTTGTAAGATGAGGATTAAGACTCGCTCCAGTCCGCCCTGTAAAAAGCCACAAAAGCGATCGCCCACAATCTCGCAAGACTCGCGGCAGTGATTCTGACACGTGTAATCTTGTAGGTACTGCTATAGGGGTGACTGTAATTCCTTGGCTACCCAAAACAATAGTTGCGATCGCTCTAGCTCGCCTCATGTGATAATCCGATGTAATCAGATAAAGATGCTGTAACTTCTGGTTAGCAAAATCTGCTGCTAGTGTCGTGAAATTAGTTACTGTATCTTTAGCGCGACCATCCAACCGTAACCGTTCACCAGGAACACCAAATTGTTGAAAAATGCGGCGATTAAAATCAAGACGAAAGTCAAAATCAGAAACCCAAATATCTAAATCTTTGTGAACCTGCCAAAACTTAGCTGCAAACTCCATCCGCTCTGAATTACCTCCAAGGACAAACATAGCCTGCGGTATAGGGGCTTGGTAAGAAGCGATCGCTATCTTAGCAGGAATGATAGTCATCCAGACAGCTAAAAATCCCCCCCAGAATGTCAGTAGGTAGCGTTTAAAAAGCTTGCGTTTCATAACTAATGTAGAGCGATCGCCTATACTGCTATCACTCTATGGGTTGCGATCCGGCAAAGATGGAGATGATGTACCGCTTTATTTAGAGAAGCAATTAGCGCAATTATTAGCTGAACTCGAAGAGTTAACAGAAAAAGAGGATTCATGAGTCGATACAGCATGATTATTCAATGGTCTAATGAGGATCAGCTTTTCCTAGTTACAATCCCAGAATTTGCCGATCGCGTTGTTATGCCTTGCACTCACGGCAAAACTCGTGAGGAAGCAATTCATCATGGGGAAGAAGTAATTGAAATGTACTTGGAAGGTTGGCAAGTAGAAGGTGAATCTATTCCTGAACCTAGCACGCTTCAAATTGCTTGATTATCTTATTGTGCCTCAACCTGTGTAATTGTTTTAGCTGAAATCATAGTATGAAGTGCGACATTCTGTGAGTTGCGATCGCACTTCATCCAGTAGTTGTGTAAACTCTTCTACAGAAGCAATTGTAATCGACTGTTTCAGTAGTCTCTTCAGTACAGCAAGGTCTTCTATTTCCTGAAGGCTACTACTTAATTCTGCTGGGATGGCTTCAAACCGCGTCTGCAAAACTTCAATCACATTCTCACGAGCATTTATTATCATTCCATCTCGCTCAAAACCTGTAATGTAAGGCATTCTATTTTCCTCCTGAACACGCCTGAGTTCCTCTCGAAAGCTGCGATCTAGAGTTGTCGGTATTTCCACGGGCTATCATAATCTGACTGCACTAATTTACCACCGCTTTAAATTATGAAAGATGCAAACATTAATGATTTTAAGCTTTTGAGTCCTAATTTTTCTCAGCCAGCACTAACTCTAAACTCTTTTCCCAATCTATATTTCCGGAAAATCCTTGTTTCATAAATATTGTAAAAATTTGCACGCAAAGACGTACTGGTTATGGTTTGCGTCTTTACTATTCTCAGTACTGAGTAATGAGTGGGAACCCTCACTCAGCAGAAGGACTCGGAACTGTGAAAGCCTATTATGGGGGGTCTTTTAACTCAGAACTCAGCACTCTTCAGATGATTTGAAGTTTATCTCTAGGATCACAAAGCTTGTAAAATCTCTTCATCCACAGAAAAATCAATCTCTGCTTTGTCTCTCCCAGATGCTAAATAATCATTCTCCAATGCGTCAGTCAGCCCAGAAACCAAATCATACTCAGGTTTCCAACCCAATTCGCTCTGAGCCTTATTTACTGATGCAAAGAAATGTTGTGCCCGCATAGGAAAAGCTTTCCGCTTCCCAAAATCAAATTTTTTCGGCTCGTAATGGACAATTTTCACAGCATCAGGCGATTTACCAGCAGCTTGTCCACACGCACGAGCTAAACCATCAAAAGTGACAAAGCGATCGCCTGAGACATTATAAATTTGCCCTACAGCTTGCTGATTACCCACAACTTGAGTCATTGCCCTTGCTAAATCCTTTACATGACCTAGCTGGGTAATATACAAGCCATTTCCCGGAATGGGAATGGGGCGATCGCGGACAATTCTGTCAAAAAACCAGCTTTCCAAATCGTTATAGTTACGCGGCCCATAAATATAGGTGGGACGAATCGAGGTAAAGGGTATTCCCAATTGAGCTAAGTAAGCTTCTGTTTCATGTTTACCCCGATGGCGACTTTTGGGATCTACCGTATCACCTTCGATATGAGGCATTTGGTCAGATTTGAGATATACTCCAGCAGAACTCATATACACAAAATGTTGTATACGTCCTTGAAAAATTTCTGCCAATGGTTGAGTATCAGCAAGTTCACGTCCATTATTGTCAAAAATGACATCAAAATTTTCCTGTGATAACTTTGCTTTTAACTGGGTAGCGTCTGTGCGATCGCCTATAATTTGTCCTACTCCTTGTAAGGAAGGTGCAGGACGATTACCACGATTGAACAGCACCACCTCATGGCCTTGTTCTACTAGCAGTTGGGTTAGATAGACACCAATGAACCGAGTACCACCTATAATCAAAATTCGCATAAATTCCCCTTTGATATCCGTTTCTAATCAAGGGGCTAGAGGCTAGAGGCTAGTATAAAACCAATTTTTAATACTTGATCATCCCTAGTCCCTAACTAATCCCTAGTCCCTAATCCCTATTTGAGGTTATCAGGTTACAGCATCCCTCTGGAACCTGTTTTCGGAGAATCACGTCTTCAACTTCATCTTGGTCGCTTTTTTTGCCTTAATCACAAGGGAAAACCTTTTGGTTAATCTAACAATTTACCCTCAGTATTTTCTACCTATTCACATTAGCTGTGCCCTTAAAATATGCTCTGATTCATGAATGGCTGACACCTAAAGCCACTGGCGGTTCAGAATTAGTTGTACGAGAAATTCTGGATCATATAAATGCTGATTTATATGCCTTAATCAACTTTGAATCTACGAATCCTGAAAGTTATTTATATCAACGTCAGATTGGCACAACTTTTCTGCAAAACTTTCCCTATGCCCGCAATGGTGTACAAAAATACTTACCTTTGTTGCCGTTGGCTATTGAACAATTAGATTTGCGGCAGTATGACGTAATTCTATCTTCATCGCACGCTGTAGCAAAAGGAGTAATCACTGCTCCTGAACAATTACATATTTGTTATTGCCACAGCCCCATGCGTTATGCTTGGGACTTGACTTTTGATTATCTGCAACAAAGTCCGTTGGGGAATGGTCTAGCTGGATGGGTGACGCGATATTTACTGCATCGTTTACGCCAGTGGGATGTATTGACAGCAAATCGTGTTGACTATTTTATTGCTAACTCACAGCATACAGCTCGTCGAATTTGGCGATGCTATCGGCGAACCGCAACAGTAATTTATCCGCCAGTTAATGTTGAGGAATTACCATTTGTGGCTGACAAAGAAGATTTTTATCTAATAGTTTCCCGTTTAGTGAGTTACAAGCAAGTATCCTTAATTGTCAGAGCTTTTAATGAACTGCAAAAACCATTGGTAGTAATTGGTACAGGCCCGCAAATGAAATATCTTCGCAAGATAGCAAATTCTAATATCCAAATACTGGGATGGCAACCTAATGATGTAGTAACAAAATATATGGCAAAAGCCAAGGCATTTGTGTATGCAGCTTGTGAAGATTTTGGTATTGCCTTAGTTGAGGCGCAAGCTTGTGGTACTCCAGTAATTGCCTACGGTGCTGGGGGAGCGCTAGAAACTGTGCGAGATATTCGTTCCTGTGACAATACAGGAACAGGTATCTTCTTTAGGGAACAAACAGAGGCGGCTTTAGTAGAAGCTGTAGAAAAGTTTGAAATGTCTGAGGGTAAATTTAATCCTGAGTATTTGCGAACACATGCTAGCAAGTTTTCTAGACAGGTTTTTGGCGATCGCTATCTAGATTTTGTAGATCAGTGCAGCAAAAAAACGCCTTCTTTGGAGTGATTGTCAGGATTTTTGTAATTGTTTTGTAGGCTTTTGGAAATTTAAACCCAGAAGCACCTCCTTTTAGCTTTAAGATTGGGACTATGTGTGGTGTGGATTGTTAAGGAGTATGATGACTGCCCAGAGCTCACTCCTCTCCGGCAAGCGAGGCCTACGGCAAGATGCTAACGCGTCTGCTCGTACTTTCTTAAAACGTGGTCAACAGAGAAAGACTCCTCGGCTAAAACCTAAAGGTTTGTCTTTTCAAGGTTTAAACGGAGAGTTTGCCAAACGACTGTTTGATATTGTGTTTTCTTTGTCGGTTTTGATCGTATTTTGCCCTGTTTACTTAATCTTGTCCTTACTGATCGCTTTCAGTTCAGAAGGCCCGATTTTTTATGTCCAAGAAAGGGTAGGTAAAAACTACAAACCCTTTAATTGTATTAAATTCCGCACAATGGTGAGCAATGCTGATGAAGTCCTCGTACAAATGATGGAGACATCCCCCCAGATGCGGCAAGAATTTGAGAGCAGTTTTAAGCTAAAACAAGACCCCCGAATTACGAAAATTGGGCGGTTTTTGCGAATTACTAGCTTAGATGAATTTCCCCAATTCTGGAATGTCTTAAAAGGGGATATGAGTGTTGTCGGCCCGCGACCCTTAGTAGCGGAAGAACTTCCAAAATATGGTTGTCATATCGATCAGATTTTAACTATCAGACCGGGAATCACTGGATTATGGCAAGTTTCAGGGCGTAATGACATTCCTTATCCGAGACGAGTCCAAATAGACTTACACTATGTTAAATTTAGGAATTTTTGGCTCGATCTATGGATCATGTTGAAAACAATTGATGTCGTCGTTCTGCCCAAAAATAACGGGGCTTACTGAAACAATACTTAAGTGTTTATTCTGTGGGGCAGTTCATGCCCCCAAAGAAAATTTACTCAGACTTAACAAAATTTTTCGATATATAAAGTTTTGGCAAAGATTTTTCCCAATTGTACATAAAAAATCAAAAATTTTCAGTTTTTTAAGTAAAATTGCTTAATTTATTGTAATAAACAGTATATATATTTACAGACTATTTCATGTCATAACTAAAATTTCGGAGGTTTCACATTAGGCAATTTAGCAATTAACTGCTAGCTTGTATCAGTTAGTCTGTAACTATTTTACTGAACATATACAAAGGAATCACTAAGCATGACGCAACAGAAAAGAGCATTGATTACTGGTATTACTGGTCAAGATGGTTCATATCTGAGTGAGTTTTTGCTAGAGCAAGGTTACGAGGTGCATGGTATTATTCGCCGGACTTCTACCTTTAACACAGACCGCATCGATCACATTTATGAAGACCCTCACAAAGAGGGAGTGCGGTTATTTCTTCACTATGGTGATTTGACAGATGGGACGACTCTACGCCGAATTTTAGAAGAAGTACAGCCAATAGAAATCTACAACCTTGGCGCTCAATCTCATGTCAGAGTCAGCTTTGATTCACCAGAATATACGGTGGATGCAGTAGGGATGGGAACATTACGTTTGTTAGAAGCAATTCGAGATTACCAACAGCGTACTGGAATTGAGGTACGGTTCTATCAAGCGGGTTCTTCGGAAATGTATGGTTTGGTACAAGCTGTCCCCCAGACCGAGACAACACCTTTTTATCCCCGTAGCCCCTATGCTTGTGCGAAAGTTTATGCCCATTGGCAAACAATAAATTACCGTGAATCTTATTCTTTATTTGCTTGCAATGGTATACTTTTTAACCACGAATCACCTCGAAGAGGTGAAACCTTTGTGACCCGTAAAATTACCAGAGCAGTTGCTCAAATTGTTGCTGGTAAACAGAAAAAAATTTACATGGGTAATCTTGATGCCAAACGGGATTGGGGCTACGCCAAGGATTATGTGAAAGCCATGTGGCTAATGTTGCAGCAAGAGCAGCCAGATGATTACGTGATTGCTACTGGTGAAACCCACTCAGTACGGGAGTTTTTAGAACTAGCATTTAGTTATGTAAATCTCCGTTGGCACGATTATGTCGAGTTTGATGAGCGCTATCTTCGTCCTGCTGAAGTAGAGTTATTAATTGGTGATGCTACCAAGGCACAACAAAAGTTGGGTTGGAAACCATCGGTTACCTTTGAAGAACTTGTGGGGTTGATGGTAGAAGCAGACTTACAAGCAATGGGTATTACTTCTCCAAATGGCAATGGTTCGTCAGTGCCGCATGATATTGCGACTGTTCGTCAACAACTGGGTGCTCTCCACTTTTGATTCACACTGTCGCTGAGGATAAAAATATGACTGCCTTAGAATTAAAAAACAAACGGATTCTCGTCACTGGTGGGTCGGGTTTCCTAGGTCGTCAGGTGATAGATCAGCTGTGTCAAGCGGGGGCTGATATTGAGAAGATTACAGTACCGCGATCGCGTGATTGCGATCTGCGGGTCTGGGAAAATAACCAACGTGTAGTTGATCAGCAAGATATTGTCATCCATTTAGCCGCTCACGTTGGTGGTATCGGCCTCAACCGCGAAAAACCAGCAGAGTTGTTCTACGACAACTTGATCATGGGAACGCAGCTAATTCATGCAGCATATCAAGCTGGAGTAGAAAAATTCGTCTGTGTTGGCACTATCTGCGCCTATCCCAAATTTACCCCAGTGCCTTTCAAAGAAGATGATCTTTGGAATGGCTATCCCGAAGAAACCAATGCTCCCTATGGAGTTGCTAAGAAAGCACTTTTAGTTCAACTGCAAGCCTATCGCCAGCAGTACAACTTTAATGGTATTTACTTGCTACCCGTAAATTTATACGGGCCAGAAGATAACTTTGACCCCGGAAGTTCTCATGTGATTCCGGCATTAATCCGCAAAGTCCACGAAGCCCAAATCAAAGGAGAAAAACAACTTCCTGTTTGGGGTGATGGTAGTCCTACCCGTGAGTTTCTCTATTCTGATGATGCGGCACAGGGCATTGTTATGGGTACTAAATTTTACAATGACTTGGAACCAGTAAACTTAGGAACAGGTTCTGAAATCTCCATTCGGGATTTAATTAATCTGATTTGTGAACTTATGGAGTTTGATGGGGAAATTGTCTGGCAAACAGACAAGCCTAATGGTCAACCTCGCCGTTGTCTTGATACCGAAAGGGCAAAGCAAGCTTTTAATTTCACAGCCCAAGTCAGCTTTCAGCAAGGTCTAAAGAATACGATTGCATGGTATCGCCAACACGCTGCATAACTTGATCGGCAGTAAAAAGTAAACAATAAACATAGAATTACCCACTTCTTACCAAAATATACTTAAGATTGGGCGTGGGTAAGGGTCTAAAAACCCAAATAAGCAAAAGTATCCTGTACGTAGGGCATATGCCCTACGTGTTTGTTTTATGGTATAAAATATAGCGATTCTCGGTTGGTAGATTGGTAAAAAAATTTAGTTTTGAGCAGGCATATTGTTGCAGCGTGCTGATATCATGCTATTCGGTAGTATTGTTTCGCATAGATTTACAGAATGGCTTTTTTGAATATTCTGGCCGATTGATGCTTTGACAAGATTTGCACGGCTAAGATTACTATTCCTGAAATCACTCATTCCTAGGTTAGATGCTTGCAAATTTGCCTCTTGTAAATTACTCTCAACTAGCGAGGTAATGCTCAAGTTAGCCCCAGTCAAATCCGCTCCTTGTAAATTTGCTGAGCGCAAGTCTACCCACTGCAAATTTGCATACCGAAGATTGGTATTTTTTAGGTTAGCACCCTGAAGGTCTGTGGAGCGCAAATCAACTCCTTGTAAGTTAGCACCTGACAAATTTACTCCCGATAAGTTACAGCCAACACATCGCCTTGTTTCTTGAAGCTGTTTCACCACATTGTGCCGCAAAAAATCATTCCCTTGACTAAGCAAAGTGAGAGTTAAGACAAACGCTACAGAAAGAAGAGGACGTAGAAGAGAAATCATTATCCTAACCAAGCTCTAGAATTAGATTTTACTGGAATGTTGTACTTTTGTGCGATCGCAATTACCTGGTTTGGTGCGGTCTAGTTCGGATTGGAATCGAGTACCACCTTAGTACAGGCATGATAGAACAAGTCAAATATATTTGAGCTAATCCCACCTCTAGAAGGAATGGGCAATCGAGCGCTGACTTACTGTAAAAAATTCTACTGTGGTTTGTAGTCAGAGCAATCGAGTGCTTGTTTGGTTAAAGCAACAGAGGGGTGTACTGCACACTTAATATAATTATTCTCGTTAAAGAATCTACAGTTTTTACAGCGATGTTCTTTAAGATACTCGATGTTTAATATTTCATTTTTATTGTGTGTAATTTTGATGATATTTGAAATAATCAACAAGAAAACAGCCCCAACAATCATGAAACAAATAGGAGCTAAAAATACTACTAATGCGGGAATATCTTTATCCTTTGTTTTTGGCTCATTATGTGTTGCCTCCATCGGGTTAACTTCAATCAATGCGGACTGATTCGCACTGGTTTCGGCAAATACATAAAATTGCGGCATCTGCAAAGTCTGCATATTAAAATTCTCTATTTACCAAATAGCTAAATTCTGTTTAATATCATGTCCGGGTAATTAGTTATGATTTCCATAGTCACTGCACCCCACCCCTTAATCCCCTCCCCGCAAGCGGGGAGGGGACACAAAGCGTCGCTTTGTTGGGGTGGGGTTCTTGAGATTTAGTAAGTAATCAAGCGGACATGATATAACGGGTTTCTACCACACTTTTTGAAACATATTTACCATTGAAAATGAAGTAGAGGCATTAGCTAACTGCTGATTTTCTTCGCATACTATTGGAGCGCTATTTATATCAGTATTGGTACTAATCCAGGGAGAGGTAACAACTTCAATTTTATGAACTTGTAGTAATCACAATATTTGAATAGGATAGTACCCCAAGGGCCTATAACTGAGGACTCAATGCAGTAGTTTTTCGTTTTGTCCGATGTTCATAAATTGCTGAAAATTTCTCGATATCTCAACTTTTAAATTGGTAGGAATCGAGTTTGATTCTACTACCAAAGCTAGACAAGCGATGGTAAAAGCGATCGCAGTCACAATTATCTGGTGCATCTTCTTTAGTTTGTGCGTCGCCTTCCTATCAACCGCAGTCGGTTTTGTCTCTCGCACAGGAGGTGTAGCCGCAGCCGCAGTTAGACGTGGCCCTAAAAACGCCGCTACTTTTCGCACCAGTTCTCCACCTTCGGTTTTAGCAGGAAAGTAATACCAATCTTGTGTTGCAGGGTCAAAAACGGTGACAGATGTAACGGAATTATCTGCGATCGCAGTTACGGAAGTAGGTAAGTTTTGTTGACGACTAAGCACAAAAAAAGGAGTTTCAAAATCGTCATCTATATTTGTGGTTACAACACCGCCTGATGAATCATTCAAGTCTATCAGCGCTTCTGCTGCAAAGTGATAGCGTAGTTTCGTTGCTGGTTGCACCAACTTGCAGAGAATCTTCTCCAGAGATGGACTTATCGGCTCAACTAAATGCGATCGCCATACCCAAGTATTTTCACTGCAATCATATAGCTCAAATGGCGACATTTGGGTAAGTAAATGTAAGCAGGTGACACCCAAGCTGTAAAGGTCGCTGGCGAATACAGCTTTACCTCTAACCTGCTCAGGTGAAGCATATTCGGCACTCCCAATCAGAGTTCCCGTGTGTTGCCAATTGCCAGTATCATATTTTGCTGCCCCAAAATCTACTAAAACAAACTGGCGTTGGGCTTTGCCATAGGCATCGCGCAGCGTATCTGTTAAGGAACGACGACGAATAATATTCGCAGGTTTGATATCTCGGTGAATTATCTGATGGACGTGAACAAACTGCAAGACAGGAAGTAAATCACCAAGCAATTGCCAAATATCTGCTTCGCTAAATGCTCCTGTCTCGGACAATTCCTGTTCTAAAGTTTGGCCATCAACCCATTCCTGAACTAAATACTGATTTCCGTCTTGCTCAAAAGTATCTAACAGTTGCGGAATCTGGGGATGCTTACCCAGTTCAGCTAAACGCAGAGATTCCTGGTGAAATAGTTCAGACCCTTTTTGATAACTGTAGATATTCTGACTTTCAACAAAGAATTGCTTAATGACACACAGTTTAGGTGTAGCATCCCCCTGTAAGTCTTTCTCGTCAATTGAGAGAAAGGTTTTCCCAAAACCTCCTTGTCCTAGAGGTTTAAGGATACGATAGCGGTTATTTAGCATGATGTTTGACCGAAGAAAGGATGAAGGATAAAGGATGAAGTAAAAATTGGTACAGATCAACTTTTCGTTTTATGGATGGGGTAATTTCAGACTTCATCCTTCTCCTTCGGAGACGCTGCGCGAACATACTTCAGCCTTCAATTGACTGATGCAGGATTTAAACTAATTTGCTCAAAGTTTCCTTCGTGGTATTTCTCTCACCATTTCCGCCTATGCGTCTGACACCACCACGTTCATGTTAAAACAGTTTTATTTCTTGATCATCTTTTAGTAAACTGCTATTTGCTAGTAAGGGAAAGGCTGGATGTTTTAATCCTAGGATGAACCAGGAGTAAATAGATGTAAATATCATCCAACTAACGAAGTTAAAACAAATAATTTTTTTGATTTTTTTTGATGTAATCATCACAATTAGTCTGATTTAACTTGCAGACTTCAACGCATCTAAAGCTAGATTCAATTTCAATACATTGACCCCAGGCTCACCAAATATCCCAACAAAGCGACCATCAGTATTTTGATTAATCAAAGTTTCTAACTGTTGGGGTGCGATTCCCCGCGCCTTGGCTACACGGGCTACTTGCGCTCTAGCGGCTTCAGGGGTAATGTGAGGGTCAAGGCTGGAACCAGAGGTATAGACTAAATCTGCTGTAGGCTGCACATTCGCTTTTTTCAAACGATTGAGGTCGCCTTCTACCCGTTTACTGGGATCTGGATCATCTTTGCCTTTGATACGTTCTAGTAAGGCTGAATTACTAGGAGCTATGTTACTAGCACCAGAAACCCCTGTTTTCAAAACTCCCGCCTCATCCTTTTTCAGATCGGCGGTGCTGTAGCTGGTGGTACTAGGACGACTGTTAAAATAGCGATCGCTTGTAAAGGGTTGACCAATTAACGCCGAACCTACAACTTGACCTTGGCTATCTTTGATTAAACTACCATTGGCTTGATATGGAAACACAATCTGTCCAAAAGCAATCATTGCAAATGGATAGATAATCGCTCCAATAACCCAAAGTACTACGGTAGAACGAACTGCTCTGCTGGCTTCACGTGTAAAACTCATTAGAATTTCTCCGGTATAAACATGACAAAAAACAAATAGATAGAAAGACTTAGTGTTACTAATCCCAATAATCCCAAAGACCAAGCTTGAGTGCGGGAAAACTGTTCACCTGTGGCTGCATAAACAACAGGCGCAACCACGAGGTTGAAGCACATTCCCAAGAATAGATATAGAGGCAGCTTTTGTTTGTGCCAATCAGACCAAATTTCAGTCACATCTTCGAGTACTTGTGCAGAAACTTGAGGTAGAAGAATCGATAAACGAGGAGATTTCATAACAGTTTTGAATTTATTCTTTGATTCTTTGATTCTTTGCGTCTTCTCTGCGAGACGCTGCGCGAATGCGCCTTTGCGTGAAATAAAATTCATTAAGACAAAGGCAAAATCACATCAATGAGTTTGATAGCAATAAAAGGTGCAATAATACCACCTACGCCATAAATAAAAATGTTGCGTTTTAATAGTTGATCCGCCGTCAGGGGACGGAACTTCACACCTTTAAGTGCTAAAGGAATGAGTGCAGGAATAATTAAAGCGTTGTAAATTAATGCCGAGATGATCGCAGATTGGGCGCTCTTTAAACCCATAATATTTAATGCGCCAATCCCCGCAGCTGCAAAGATGGTAGGAATAATGGCGAAATACTTAGCAATATCGTTGGCAATTGAAAAGGTTGTTAATGCCCCACGGGTAATGAGCAATTGTTTTCCAATGGTTACCAAGTCAATTAGCTTGGTGGGGTCAGAGTCTAAATCCACCATGTTGGCGGCTTCTTTGGCAGCTTGCGTACCAGAGTTCATTGCTACGCCGACATTTGCTTGAGCCAAGGCGGGTGCATCATTAGTACCATCTCCAGTCATGGCTACCAGCTTACCTTGAGATTGTTCCGAGCGAATTACAGCAATTTTGTCTTCTGGTGTCGCTTCAGCAATGAAATCATCAACTCCTGCTTCCTCGGCAATTACACTAGCTGTAATTCGGTTGTCACCTGTGAGCATGATTGTCTTCACACCCATGCGGCGCAGTTGGTCAAACCTTTCTCTTAGACCGGGTTTGACAATATCCTTGAGATAGATGACTCCAAAAATTTGGTCATCTTGACACACTGCCAACGGTGTACCACCTAAACGAGAAACTCGCTCATAAGCTGCATCTACATCATCAGGAATTCGACCCTGACGAGAACGGACAAATCCTTTAATTGCATCTACTGCCCCTTTACGGACTTGTTTGCCGTTGGGTAGGTTAGTGCCACTCATGCGAGTTTTGGCAGAAAATTCCACACCTTCTGCTTGGTTATTATTGAAATCTATTCCAACTCGATAAGTTTCTGCTAGTTTCACAATTGACCTGCCTTCCGGTGTTTCATCAAACACACTGGCAGCTAGGGCAACACGGGCCACATCTTCGACGGTGTAACTATTCACAGGGATAAACTCATCAGCCATCCGGTTTCCCAAGGTGATAGTACCTGTTTTATCTAGCACCAAGGTGTTGATGTCACCGCAGGCTTCTACGGCTCGACCAGAAGTAGCGATAACGTTAAACTGAGCAACCCTGTCCATGCCAGCAATACCAATGGCACTCAGTAAACCACCAATAGTTGTGGGAATCAAAGCTACCAGTAATGAAATCAAAATAGCGATGCTACCACCAGCCCGCAAACTGTTGGCTGCTTCCGGGCTAAACGCAGTGCTGATAAAGTTGGCAATGTAGCCGATAAAAGGAGGCATTGTTGCCACAACAATTAAGAAGACTTGCGTTAGTACTGCTAACAATACCGTCAAGGCAATCTCGTTAGGAGTTTTAGAACGTTCTGCCCCTTCCACTAGAGAAATCATGCGATCGATAAAGCCCTGTCCAGGATCGGCTGTAATCCGAATCGTCAACTCATCGGAAAGTAGGCGTGTACCTCCGGTGACGGAACTGGCAATATCTGTACCTGGTTGTTTGAGTACAGGGGCCGATTCCCCAGTAATTGCCGACTCATCCACTGATCCAATACCTTGAATCACTTCGCCATCGGCGGGAACCATGTCACCGGCAATTACCTTGACTAAATCGCTACGCCGTAGTTCTGTAGAATTGACTTTTTGTATAGAACCATCCGGTAAAACTTTGCGGGCAATGGTATCAGAACGTGTTGCTCTTAAGGTATCTGCTTGTGCTTTCCCACGTCCTTCTGCAACTGCTTCGGCGAAATTAGCAAAGACGAGTGTGAAAAAAAGAATGAAGGTAATAATCCCGTTTAACAAGCGTTGCTGATTGACATCCGCCTGTAAAGTGCCAAATAAATTTGGGTTGAGTGTGACTAAGAAGGTAACAATTGTACTAACCCAAACAACAAACATGACTGGGTTCTTCACAGTAACTCGCGGATTGAGTTTGATAAATGACTCTTTAATTGCTCTTTGATAAAGTCCCCGCATATCTGCTTTCGGAGTGTGTTTACGCGAGTCACGAGTTCCCTGAGGAACACGGGGTGGGTGGGGGGATGAGTTTATATTGGATGTCATAAAGGGGAGTGTGGGGAATGAGGGGGACAGGGAGGACAAGGAAGACAAGGGAGAGATGATTGGGGGAAAATGCGTTGAGAATTTATGATGTCTTTTGAGTTTTTGAAGCTGATCCTTGAGCTTTTGAGCTTGGCGGTTGCACCTTTGAGCTTGGCGGTTGCACCTTTGAGCTTGGCGGTTACACCTTTGAGCTTGGCGGTTACACCTTTGAGCTTGGAAGTTGCACCTTTGAGCTTGGCGGTTGCACCTTTGAGCTTGGAAGTTGCACCTTTGAGCTTGGAAGTTGCACCTTTGAAGCTGACGGTTGAGCTCTTGAGGTTGACGCTTGAGCTTTTGAGGCTGGAAGCTGAACCTTTGAAACTAAAATTTCGAGCTTGACAAATGACAAATGACTATCCAATACCCTTGGCAATCCAGAAGGCTTCGCCGATGGGGCCAAATGCTAGAACTGGGAAGAATGTAAGTGCGCCGAGGATTAAAATTACGCCTGCGGTTACGCCTGTAAATAGTCCGGTGTCGGTTCGCAAGGTTCCGGTGGTTAAAGGAACTTGTTGCTTGCGAGACATACTATCTGCAAGTAAGAGTAAGCCGATAATTGGAATGTAACGTCCTGCAAGCAGACTGAAGCAAGTACTTAGGTTCCACCACAGGGCGGTTACAGTGGTTTTTGCACCAGTTGCGATCGCTATTGGTGATGGTTGAGAATCTCCTAAGCCTTCAAATCCTGAGCCGTTGTTAGCCGCAGCAGAGGCGTATTCGTAGATGACTTGAGCGAAGCCATGAAAGCCGGGATTGCTGATTCCTGCTAGTTGATCGGGGAATGCTAAGGCGATTCCAGCTGGGATCATAATGGAAATTGGGTGAACCAAGAGAATCAGAAAACTCGCAAGTACCACTTCACGCTTTTCTATCTTGCGTCCGAGAAATTCTGGTGTGCGTCCTACCATCAAACCTGTGGCAAATACTGCCAGAATTAGGTAGGCAAACAGGTAAGCTGTTCCTGTACCCTGTCCCCCCCAGATGATTTGCAAGAACATATTAGACAGAGTCACAAAACCACCATTGGGCATAAAGGAGTCGTGCAAACTATTTACAGCACCGCACATCGTGCCAGTTGTAGTGACTGCAAACAGCGCTGACTCTGCCCAACCAAAGCGAACTTCTTTACCCTCTAGGTTCGGTTGCGTACTCCCCAACAGTGTATTCACTGCTGGATTGCCGTTATATTCGCCAATGGCAGTGATGATAATAAATACTAGATAAATCACACCCACCATCCCGTAGACTAACCAAGCTTGTTTGGTGTTGTTAGCAAACAAGCCGTAGGTATAAATCAGAGATGTGGGGATAGAAATCATCGCCACAACCTGAATTAAGTTAGAAAACCCGCTAGGATTTTCAAAGGGATGTGCTGAGTTTATAGCAAAAAAGCCGCCGCCGTTTTCGCCTAATTGTTTGATGATTTCAAAGTGAGCCACAGGGCCGCGTGCGATCGCCTGACTAATATTAGAATCTTCTAAAGTGGGGAATACAACTGGCCCCGCTAGGGTTTCTGGAACGCCAGCTGCCATCAGAGCAATACCACCCACAATACAAATAGGCAACAAAATCCGTGTAATTGAGCGAATTAAATCCACATAGAAGTTGCCCAAAGATCTACCAGTCAACCCGCGAATAAAGGCAATACCTACCGCCAAACCCGTCGCGGCTGAGGTGAACATATGATATCCCAGTCCCCACATTTGGCTGGCATAGCTGAGGTAGGTTTCACCTGAGTAATGCTGTTGGTTCGTATTGGTAATAAAGGAAATTGTTGTATGCAGCGCTGTATCCCAAGTAGGCGCACCTATCTTAGTAGGATTAAGGGGTAACCATCCTTGACTCATAATAATGAAAAATATCAGCAACCCCATGACTACGTTGCTGTACAAGATGGCTCTTGCATATTGCCAGCCTGTCATATCTTCTTTAGTTTGAACGCCAATTAAAGAGTACAGTACTCGCTCAACTGGGTTCAAAATCGGGTCAAGAAACGTTCGCTGTTCCTGGTATACATGCGCCATATAGCTCCCAAAAAAGGGAGTAATTGCTACTACAATTAGTAGCGTTAATGCTATTTGAATCCATCCTTCTAGCATGATTTATACCAATTGATAATTCGTAATTAGTAATTTGTAATACAAATTGTTAATTTACTTACATCATCAATTGATTTACTAAGAAAGACAATATATAGAAGATATAAAAACAGGCTTATTTTTGATATAGGTAGCGTTTATTATTTCTATATCTAGCGTTTAGGGCGTTTAGATAAATACCTAAACAACAATATTTACAGTGATTGCGACTGTGTAATTACCTCTTAGAATGAAATTAATAGTTAAATTGCTGTGAATCAAAATATGATTACACCTCCTAGCGAAATTATTATTCCTCTCTCAACCCTTCCACCTTTGGAAAACGGTGATAAACTCACTCGCGCTGAATTTGAGCGTCGTTATCATGCTATGCCTGAAGTGAAAAAAGCGGAACTGATTGAAGGAACTGTATATATGGCATCTCCGTTACGAGTTACAGGTCATGGTGAACCCCATGCTGATATTATCATTTGGTTGGGACTTTACAAAGTGGCTACACCAGGCGTTAAACTCGCTGATAATTCCACTGTACGCCTAGATGCAGATAACGAACCTCAACCAGATGTGTGCTTGAGAATCGCCAATGGGGGACAGACAAGAGTTAGCGATGATGACTATATTGAAGGTGCGCCAGAGTTAGTTGTAGAAGTTGCAGCTAGTAGTGTTTCTCTAGATTTACACGACAAGTTAAAAGTATACCGCCGCAATCAAGTGCAGGAATATTTAGTGTGGCGAGTTTATGACGCTGAATTTGATTGGTTCAAGTTACAGCAAGGGGAATATATTCAGCTTGCACCTAATGCTGATGGTGTGATTTGCTCCCAAGTCTTTCCGGGTTTATGGTTAGATGAAACGGCATTATTAACCGGAAATTTAGCTAAAGTCTTAGAAGTTTTGCAGCCAGGTTTGACAAGTGCAGAACATCAGAGTTTTGTCGAAAATCTCGCCAGTAAGTAGGTGGGCGTAAATAAACATAACTTACTTCTGTCATTGCGAGGAGGCACGACGAAGCAATCGCAAGGGTTTCGGGCTTTTTACATTTTGTTACATAGCTTGGTTTATTCGTGCCTACCTACTTAAGGGCAGAGAAGCAGAGGAGGCAGAGGAGACATAACTATTACCAAATGCCCAGTGAAAAATGAAAAATGACAAAGCGAAATTGCTATCTAATAACTCTCAAGTGAGCAAATTTACAGTCATATTGGGGCTGTTTGTTGCTGTCATGTTTATGGAGTTTTCTACACCGACTGAATATTTATTTGGATATCTTTATACAGGCCCAATATTATTAGCAAACTCATGGTTTGGGAGAATTGCAACTTTTCAAGCGACAGTGTTTGCTGTCTGCTTAACCATTTTGAATCTTTGGTTACCGGAGGGTGGAGTAATTAAAGCATCCACAGTTGCAAGTCGAGCGATCGCAGTTATGGCTTTGATTGTGACTGGTATTTTAAGCGATCGCCTGCGTCGTTCCCAAGAAGCGATCGCCCTCACCCGTGCCAAGCTAGAATCTCAAGAGGAATTAGTCAAACTCCGAGAAGATTTTGCTTCTACACTCACCCACGATTTAAAAACGCCACTGCTGGGAGCAATTGAAATTATCAAAGCATTTCAACAAGAAAAATTTGGCCCAGTCTTACCCACCCAGCAACAAGTGTTAGACACAATGGCACGCAGCCACAAGACTTCCTTACAACTTGTAGAAACACTGTTAGATGTCTATCGCAACGATACTGAAGGCTTAAAGCTGGACTTAGCACCTCTAGATTTAACTGACTTAGCAGAAGATGTGGCTGGTAGTTTGATTGAATTAGCTGCTAATCGTCGTGTTCATCTCTCGGTGAGTTATGGTGATTCTGATTGGCGACGCGCATTGTGGGTTCAAGGTGATGTACTGCAACTGCAACGAGTTTTTAACAATCTTTTGGTGAATGCGATTAATCATTCGCGGCGTGGTGCAAAAGTAGAAGTAGTCTTGGAACCCCAAACCTCTTACCAAGTAGTGAAAATTATAGATACGGGTGCGGGGATTGGAAAAGAACAGTTTCCTTATTTATTTGAACGATTTTATCAAGGACATAGCGATCGACAAGCTAAGGGTTCGGGATTAGGGCTTTACTTATCTCGCCAAATTATTGAAGCCCACGGAGGTATAATTTGGGCAGAGAACAGAGTACCAACGGGTGCGATGTTTGCTTTCAAACTGCCTGTTTACCTATTGCAATCTGCTCTAACTGTGTGAAATGTCCTCTATCCCAATTAAAATTCTGCTTGTTGAGGACGATGAACTCTTCCGCTTGGGTTTGCGCGTGCGATTGCAACAAGAACCAGGGTTAGAGATTGTCGCTGAGGCTGAAGATGGTGAAACAGCTATCGAGTTAGTTAAGCAAACTCCTCTGGATGTGGTGTTGTTAGATGTAGGTTTACCAGGAATTGGCGGAATTGAAGCTTGTAAACTAATTAAGCAGCAAAATCCTCTGCTGCCAATTTTGGTTTTGACTTCCCATTCGCAAAAGCCTCTAATAACGCGGTTGATTGAAGCGGGCGCACAAGGCTACTGTCTCAAAGGAATTGCGGCAGAAAAATTAGTTTTGGCACTGCGTTCTGTGGCGGCGGGTGCTTCTTGGTGGGATGCAACTGCAACAAAAGAAATTCGTTCTTCCTTTGTGGATGAACCGTCTCAACCTGATTTAGAAAACATGACAAAGCCTTGCAATCCCCTGACTGGGCGTGAACAAGAAATTCTGTCACTGTTAGCCGCAGGCAAAACCAATCAAGAAATCGCTCAGGCACTATATATTGCACCGGGAACAGTGCGCGTTCATATCCATGCAATTTTACAGAAATTAGAAGTGCGCGATCGCACTCAAGCTGTGGTTGTGGCTTTACAAAAACAGTTGATTAAAAGTTGATATGAGGACTGCCATAGCTAAAACACAACTACGTCGGACTCTGCTACAAAAACGTCAATCAATAGACATAAGAGAATGGAGAGAAAAAAGCGATCGCATCTGTACGCAACTCCAAACCTCCGTTCTATTTACTCAAGCAAAAACTATACTTGCTTATTTCAGTTTTCGCCAAGAACCTGACATCAGTTCGCTATTTGCAAATCCTCAATACCGTTGGGGATTTCCTCGCTGCGTTGGTAAATCGATGTTTTGGCATAGTTGGACTCCCAACGACGCTGTAGAAATTGGCACTTATGGTATTATTGAACCCCGCCCTGACGCACCAACAATAGATCCGGCGGAAGTAGATTTGATGCTTGTGCCCAGCGTTGCTTGTGACTATCAAGGATATCGCTTAGGCTACGGTGGCGGATATTACGATCGCTTACTCAGTTCACCTGAATGGTTAAACAAGCCAACTATCGGCATTTTATTTGATTTTGCCTATTTGCCCCAAATACCCATTGAACATTGGGATAAACCTTTGAAAGCTGTGTGTACAGAAACTAGATTTATCGCAGAAAGGCATTACTGATGAGGCATTTGGCATTTGGCATTTGTTATGGGAGCAACGCGATTTTCCCAAACTTCAGAAAATCGCGTTGCTCTCGTAAATATAGCAGTTCTCAATTGCATAAAATACAGACCATTCGTAGGGGCACAGCAATGCTCATTGGTGTCAACTTAAGCTCAAACGCTTATCCCACAGGCATTTTACCCCACCCCTCAATCCCCTCCCCTTAGTAAGGGGAGGGGAGGTTTTGGCTTTAGACAAAACCGGGGTGGGGTGACGCGGATCTTGATGGTAAGTGAGTAGAACTCAAAATCACGTCTTCATCAAGGTTTCACGTTAAGTTGACACGTATGAGCAATGCTGTGCCCTATTGTGTATTGCATCCAAACGAGAACCGCTATAAAGTACAGGTCGGTTCATTTGGTTTAAAAAATGTAATTTTCTGTTGCAGCTTGCTAATAATATCGCCGCCCCGCGCCCCAGAAAAGTCTATATAATACTTGGCATCAACTGCATTATTAATCAACAAAGTGCGGCTGGGGTCAGTAAATTGGAAGAAACTCAGTAAATATATTGAGATAAAGCTAGTATTCTATTTATCTTGTTATGTCCCAGATATCCTTGATTGCAAGAATAAAGTTATTTACAGCAATTTAAGCTTTTATTTCGGAGAATTTCAGTTTTGCTGTTGAGATTGTTAACTAAAGTCAAGCAGTTCACATAGCAAAAGCCCGACAATTTTTTGATACTATAAAAATTCTGACTCGTGAACTAACGATTAATATGAGTAAAGGTACCCTGTTTGATAAAGTTTGGGACTTACACACAGTTGGGACACTACCTTCTGGGCTAACGCAACTATTTATCGGACTTCACCTCATCCATGAAGTCACCAGTCCCCAGGCCTTTGCGATGTTACGGGAACGAGGTTTAAAAGTATTATTTAGCGATCGCACTGTCGCGACAGTCGATCATATTGTGCCTACAGAAAATCAAGCTCGTCCTTTTGTCGATCAAATGGCAGAAGAAATGATTCAGGCACTAGAGCAGAATTGTCAAGAAAATAACATCAGATTTTACAATATTGGTTCTGGCAGTCAAGGTATTGTCCACGTCATTGCACCAGAACAAGGACTCACCCAGCCTGGAATGACAATTGCCTGCGGCGATAGCCATACATCTAGTCATGGGGCATTTGGTGCGATCGCATTTGGGATTGGTACTAGTCAAGTACGCGATGTTTTGGCTTCCCAAACCCTCGCTTTATCAAAATTAAAAGTCCGCAAAATCGAAGTTAACGGCACCCTCAACCCCGGTGTTTTCGCCAAAGATGTGATCTTGCACATCATCCGCACCCTCGGCGTTAAAGGTGGTGTAGGTTACGCCTACGAATATGCAGGCACAACCTTTGAGCAAATGAACATGGAAGAGAGGATGACCGTCTGTAATATGGCGATCGAAGGCGGGGCCCGTTGTGGTTACGTCAACCCCGATCAAATTACCTACGACTACCTCAAGGGTAGAGACTTTGCACCCAAAGACGCAGATTGGGACAAAGCTGTTGCTTGGTGGGAATCCATTAAGAGTGATGCTGATGCTGAATACGACGATGTAATAGTCTTCAACGCCGCCGATATTCCCCCCACAGTTACCTGGGGAATTACCCCTGGTCAAGGTATCGGCGTTAACCAACTCATACCCAAACCAGAGGAACTACTGGAAGAAGACAGATTTATTGCGGAAGAAGCTTACAGCTACATGGATTTATTTCCCGGTCAACCGATCAAAGGCACCAAAGTAGATGTCTGCTTCATTGGTAGTTGCACCAACGGCAGAATCAGTGACTTGCGAGAAGCGGCAAAAATTGCCCAAGGTCGCCATGTAGCACAGGGAGTCAAAGCTTTTGTCGTCCCTGGTTCAGAAAGAGTCAAAAAAGAAGCTGAAGCCGAGGGATTAGACAAAATCTTCGAGGAAGCCGGTTTTGAATGGCGCGAACCAGGGTGTTCTATGTGCCTAGCCATGAACCCAGACAAATTACAGGGAAGACAAATCAGCGCCTCCTCCTCCAACCGCAACTTTAAAGGTAGACAAGGTTCCGCCTCCGGTCGCACATTATTAATGAGTCCCGCAATGGTTGCGACTGCTGCAATTAAAGGTGAAGTCTCCGACGTGCGCGAGTTGCTGTAACTCTATCCCCGTGAGGCTATGGTACACACACATCTCTACTCTGTGTTCTCTGCGTTCTCTGCGGTGCAAAAAATAATTGTTTTAACCACAGAGGCACAGAGAACGCAGAGGATAAAAGTCAGCCACACCAAAAACCCCGGATGGTGCGTAAGAGAGCGGCGTAATACACCCTACAGCTACAACAATCTCTCCCACTCTTCCTTCGTGTTCTTTGTGTCCTTCGCGGTTTGTTTTTCCTAAAAATATATGGTTAGTGAAGTTAAACAAGTCTCCGGTCGCGCCGTACCTTTAGTAGGTAATGATATAGATACCGATCGCATCATTCCCGCCCGCTATTTAAAAGCCATCACCTTTGATGGATTAGGTGAAGGTGCATTTATCGATGACCGCACAGCACTTAAAGGCGAACATCCCTTTGATCAATCACAATATCAAGGGGCGAATATTTTAATAGTTAACCGCAACTTTGGCTGTGGTTCATCAAGGGAACACGCACCCCAAGCCCTTGCTAAATGGGGAATCCAAGCCTTAATTGGTGAAAGCTTCGCAGAAATCTTTTTCGGTAACTGCGTAGCGATGGGTATACCTTGCGTGACTGCTGATAGCGCCACGATCAAAAAGCTGCAAGAACTAGTCACAGCAAATCCTCAAGCCTCAGTTACCGTCAATCTAGAAACCTTACAAGTACAAATTGACGATTACATTACCCCAATCTCTATCGGTGAAGGTACAAGAAGCACCTTCGTTTCCGGGACTTGGGACGCTTGCGGTCAATTGGTAGCCAATGCCGATCAAGTTCGCGCAACTGCTGCAAAATTACCCTATGTAGCGTGGGGCAAATTAGCAGCGAGTTAGAATGCTTTTTTCAAGCTAACTGCTTGCTCTATTGTACATTCGCACATGATATGTCGCATTTCGCAATTCATGTCGCGACCTATCAAAAGCGAAAGTAAGCTTATCGATGAGGTTCCACAAAAGGCGATCGCGGACTCTTCCCAGAGGGCGATCGCTTTTATTTTGCCTATAAATTATTCTATGTGACGTGTAGATATGGGTTAAACGGCAGGATTGTCAATCTGGGGAGCTTTTGGAATATGTACCCCATGATGACGATAGCAAAGTAGTTTCTAGCATTGAAGTGGTGTGATTTCAGGATGTTGAAAGTTTTATTGCGATCACATAAAGAAACGTCGCCCGAAAGCTTACCCTTCATCACAAAACTCCGGCACGAATTCCGAAAGCAATTGCAAACTGCTGAAACCACAAGCTTTTCTGCTTTTCTTAGTGTTATTCGTCTTTAGGATGATTGACATTTCAAGCCCTGCTTAATTGTTGCCCATCTCCCCCGAAAAAAATCACTCTCCATGTTGAGGTTTATTTAGCGTTAGAGAATTTTTTAGCTGGCTGGGAATCCTAAATACGGTACCTCATTGTCCTTTGATTTGACTGTGGTGGATACCGTCCATTAGCTTCATGTCCAGTTCACCCTAACACTCAGTCCTAGAAAAATGATACCTGTCCTTCCCGGTTACAACTTTATTGAAGCTCTGCATGAAGGTGTCAATACCGTTATTTATCGGGCTTCCAAACAGTTAGATCAAACCCTTGTGATCGTTAAAGCCCTCAAAGCCGAGTATCCCAGCCTCGAAGAACTAACCCGACTCAGACATGAATATAAAATATCACAATCATTGGTAGATATAGAAGGAATTGTCAAGGCCCTAGCTTTAGAAAATCATCATAACGGTCTAGCCCTAATTTTGGCAGACTTTGGTGCCGAATCTCTGAAAAAGTATATTAGCGATAGCGTCCGCTCTGCGGAAGCGCTGCTGCTTTCAGCAGAGCGCCAATTATCATTAACCGAATTTCTCACAATAGCTATTCAGCTAGCATCCACTCTCACTCAACTACATCAAGCCAAGATTATTCATAAAGATATTAAACCTGACAATATCGTTATTAACCCAGAAACTGGGCAAGTTAAAATTATCGATTTCAGTATTGCATCGCGTTTAGAAAAAGAAAATCAAAGCATCAGTAATCCCAATTTACTAGAAGGCACTCTCGCCTATATGTCACCGGAGCAAACTGGACGAATGAATCGTTCGCTTGACTATCGTACTGACTTCTATTCTTTAGGCGTTACCTTTTATCAAATGCTGACAGGTTCGCTGCCCTTTAATGTGGCTGACTCCTTAGAATTTGTTCACTGCCATATTGCTAAACAAGCAATACCACCTCACGAACTAAATCCCAAAATTCCACCAGTGGTTTCTGACATTGTAATGAAATTGTTAGCTAAAACTGCTGAAGATAGATATCAAAGCTCTCTCGGACTAAAAGCCGATCTAGAAACCTGTCTCAACCAGTTGCAAACCTCTGGCGAGATTTCTCACTTTATTGTCGGTCAGCTAGATTCATACAGCCAATTTTCCATTCCGCAGAAACTCTACGGACGGGAAATAGAAGTTGCTACTTTGTTAGAAGCATTTGATCGCGTTAGTTCTGGCACCACAGAAATGATGCTAGTTTCTGGTTACTCAGGCATCGGGAAATCATGCTTAGTTCACGAAGTTCACAAACCAATTGTGCGGCAGCGGGGTTATTTTATCTCTGGTAAATTTGACCAGTTCAAGCGGAATATTCCTTTTGCTTCCTTGATTCAAGCATTCCAAGATTTGATGCGGCAACTGTTAACAGAAACCGATGACCAAATAGCTGTTTGGAAATCAAAACTAATAGATGCTCTCGGTTCCAACGGTCAAGTAATTATTGATGTTATTCCCGAAGTAGAACGGATTATTGGCCCGCAATCAGCCGTTCCTCAATTAGGGTCATCTGAATCGCAAAACCGATTTAATCGGGTGTTTCAACAATTCATTCATGTATTTAGTCAACCCGGACACCCGCTAGTTTTGTTTCTGGATGACTTACAGTGGGCGGATTCAGCTTCCCTTAAGCTTATCCAGTTAATTATGACTGACCCTGATAGCCAATATCTATTGCTAATTGGGGCATATCGAGATAACGAAGTAAGCGCCACTCATCCCTTAATTCAAACCTTGGAGGAGATTCAACAGGCTGGTGCAATTGTAAATAATATTATCCTTCAGCTTTTGGATATTGCTCATGTCAATCAGTTAGTGACCGAAACTCTTCGCACTGAAATTTCTCAGGCAAAGCCACTGGCAGAGTTAGTTTTTACAAAAACCCAAGGTAATCCCTTTTTTCTAACTCAGTTACTCAAATCTCTTTATCAGGATAACCTGTTATTTTTTGACTTCAATCGCGGTTTATGGCAATGGGATATTGAGTTTATTAAGGAAGTTAATATAACTGATAATGTTGTAGAATTGATGGTCAATCAAATTCAAAAACTATCTGCCAAAACACAGAATGTCTTAAAATTTGCCGCCTGTATCGGAGATAAATTTACTTTAGATATATTAGCTATTATCAACAAAACATCTCAGTCAGACACAGCAGCAGATTTGTGGGAAGCTTTGCAATCAGGTCTGGTTCAGCCTCTAAACAATTCATATAAAACACCGCTCGTTTTTGACTCAGAAAAAATAGAGACTGAGAACAGGCGATCATTACCCATCACCTATAAGTTCTTACACGACCGGGTACAGCAAGCGTCTTATTCTCTTATTCCAGACGATCAGAAAAAACAGACTCACTTAAAAATCGGTGAACTGCTACTAATACACACCTCAGAAACGGAAATTGAAGAAAACATCTTTGAGATTGTCAACCAACTGAATGTTGGTGCTGAGTTTATCATCCAACAGCCTCAAAAAGATAGACTAGCCCAACTCAATCTCATAGCTGGACAGAAAGCGAAGGCAGCAACAGCTTATGAATCAGCAGTTAAGTATTTAAATGTCGGTTTAGAAATCCTTGCAGCAGATAGTTGGCAGTGTCAGTATGACCTAACACTCAACCTCTATGTAGAAACAGCAGCAGTAGAATTCCTTAACACCAACTTTGAGCGAGCAGAAATACTTTCTGATGTAGTTTTGTTACAGGCAAAAACCCTGCTAGATCGAGTTCAGGTGTACGAAACAAAAATGCAGTTTTATATTGCTAAAAACCAAATGCAAGCTGCGTTGAATACCGGATTGCAAGTTTTGAAAATGCTAGGGTTGCCTTTATCAGAAAAACCTTCAAATAGACTGAATAAATTAAATTTAGGAGGTAAACAGATTGAAGATTTAGCTAACTTACCAGAAATGACTGATGCTTACAAATTAGCTGCATTACGAGTCTTAATAAATCTGATTCCTCCGGTTTATATTGCAGCTCCACAACTTTATCCGCAAGTTGTTTTTAAAATGACTAATCTGTGTCTAAAAGATGGGAACTCTCCTCTATCAGCTTATGCTTATGTACTTTATGGAATGTTCCTATGTGGCGCTTTTGAAGACATGGATTCTGGCTATCAATTCGGTCAGCTAGGCTTAAAGCTGTTGAATCAATTCAATGCTAAGGAAATGACAGCGAAAATATATGAAACATTTAATTATTTTATCAGGCATTGGAAAGAACCAGCTATTAATACTATAAAACCATTAATTGAAGGTGTCCAAAGGGGGTTAGAAATAGGAGATTTAGAATATGCTTCTTATTCGGCTTGTTTCTATTGTACGCATTTATTTTTTATTGGTGAAAATCTAGAATTAGTTATCCAAAAACAAGCACACTATATTGCTTTAATGCAAAGAAATAAACAAGAATTTCAAATTATTTATGCGAAGATAGTCCAGCAAACAGGTTTAAATTTAATTAAAAAAACCGCGGAACCATATCGACTCATAGGTGAAAGTTTTGATGAAAATCAAATGTTGCCCATTCTAATAAATAGCAATAATTATATGGCTATTTATCCTATCTATGTTTCTAAAGTGATTCTAGGTTATTTATTTAAAAATTACGCTCAAGTCGCTGAGGATGCCTTGCTAGCAGAAAAATACGAACAAGGCGGACAAGGGTTGATGTACAAAGCTGAACACAAGTTCTATTACTCTCTGACTCTCCTGGCTTTATATCGCACCGCATCAAAAAGCGATGCCTACAGCGGCAAGCTACGCCAACAATATCTCAGCCAAGTGGCAGCGCATCAGAAAAGAATGAAGCAATGGGCGCTGCATTCTCCTGCCAACTATCAGCATAAGTACGATTTAGTTGAGGCAGAAAAAGCACGAGTATTGGAACAAGATGTCAAAGCGATCGCGCTTTATGACCGAGCAATAAATGGAGCCAGAGAACATGGATATATCCAGGAAGAAGCGCTAGCGTCGGAACTCGCAGCAGAGTTCTATTTTGCGTGTGGCAGAGAGAAAGTTGCTAATATCTATCTCAACGATGCCTACTATGGATATGGCCGCTGGGGCGCAAAGGCAAAAGTCAAAGACTTAGAAACAAGATATCCTCAATTATTTCGGATATCAAAGCGAGAAACAGTCAGTACAAACGTGACTCGAATAATTAACTCTACAGATGAAAGTGCTTCAGACTTCCTGGATTTAGCCACAGTTATCAAAGCATCTCAAGCCCTTTCTGGAGAAATAGTTTTGGGTAATTTGCTAGCTAAATTAATGACAATTGTGCTAGAGAATGCTGGCGCTCAAACAGGCTACTTAATTTTAGAAAAATCAGGAGAGTTATTAATAGAAGCATCAGGAGTAGTAGATAAAAATGATGTAACTGTACTACAAGGAATTCCCGTTTCAACTAGCCAGCATCTACCAATTTCTTTGATTAACTATGTAGCCAGAACTAAAGAAAATATTGTTATAAGCAATGCGACTTGTGAGGGAACATTTACCACAGATACATACATACTTACTCATCAACCTAAATCCGTTTTATGTACACCGCTCATCCATCAAGGAAAACTGAGTGGCATCCTTTATTTAGAAAATAATCTCACCATTGGCGCATTTACATCAGATCGCTTAGAAGTATTACAACTGTTATCCTCTCAAGCGGCAATTTCCATTGAAAATGCTCGTCTTTATAAAGACTTAAAATTAGCCAACACTAACTTAGAAGTCAAAGTACAAGAGCGAACTGTAGAGTTACAGGAAAAAAATTTGCATCTGCAAAAAGCAGAAGAAACTGCACAATCTGCCAACCGAGCAAAGAGTGATTTTCTCGCTAACATGAGCCATGAACTGAGAACACCACTTAATGGCATTTTGGGTTATGCCCAAATCCTCAAACGAGACAAAAGTTTAACTAACTCACAAAAAGATAGTGTGGGTATTATTCATCAGTGTGGCGACCACCTCTTGAACCTGATCAATGACATTTTAGACCTCTCTAAAATTGAAGCAAGAAAAATGGAACTCCATCTAACTGATTTTCATTTTCCAGAATTTCTAGAAGGCATTGCTGAAATCTGTCGTATCCGCGCCGAACAAAAAGGTATTTGCTTAATTTTTGAACAGATTACTCAACTTCCTACAGGTGTTAAAGCTGATGAGAAACGATTGCGGCAAGCCTTGATTAACTTACTGGGCAATGCCGTTAAGTTTACTGAAGCTGGAGGTGTGGCTTTCAAAGTTGGCTATCACGAAGGTAGAATTCGGTTTCAGGTTGAAGATACAGGAATTGGCATGGCACCAGAGCAATTAGAAGAGATATTTTTGCCGTTCCAACAGGTAGGAGAGCATAATCGCAAAGCGGAAGGAACAGGATTGGGGCTGGCAATTACCCGCCAATTAGTGCAGATGATGGGTGGTGAAATCCAGGTGAAGAGTAACTTAGGTAAAGGGAGCGTTTTCTTCTTTGATTTAGATTTGCCTGAAGTTTATCAATACGCTGATGTTATTAAAAAAGAGCAACGAAATATTCAAAGTTTTAAAGGCTATAAGCGGAAAGTTATTGTAGCCGATGACAGAGCAGAAAATCGCTCAATTTTGGTCAAGATGCTGTCGCCTTTAGGATTTGAAATTATCGAAGCAATAGATGGTCATGATTGTCTAAATAAAGCATCTGAATCGAATCCCGATTGTATCTTAATGGATTTATTGATGCCTCAAATGAATGGCTTTGAAACTACTCGTCGCATCAGGCGATCGCCTGAGCTAAAGAATGTAATTGTGATTGGCACTTCTGCCAGCGTTTTTGATTTCGATCTCAACAAAAGTAAAGAAGCGGGTTGCAACGATTTTCTACCTAAGCCAATTAGGATAACAGAGCTTTTAGAAAAGTTACGACTTCACTTAAAACTGGAATGGTTTTATGAAGAGGACGAAACTCAAGTATTTAAAGACAACAAACAAGAAAACTCTCAGCAATCATTGGTAGCTCCCTCGGCAGAGGAAGTTAAATCTCTGTTGAATTTAGCAATGAAAGGCGATCTCAAAGGTATTGTAGAACGAGTTAATCAATTGGAAGAATTGGATGTTAAATATGCACCTTTTTCTCTAGAAATACGTCAACTAGCTAAAGGTTTTCAAATTAAAAAAATTCGTGAAATTCTAAAAAATTTAGGAGTAAATTAATGAGTATTTCAAATATTGAAAATGGCATTATCTTAATCGTTGATGACAACCCTACAAATTTAGGAGTGTTATTCGATTTCTTGGCTGATTCTGGCTTCCAAGTATTGGTGGCGCAGGATGGAGAGGACGCAATTGAGCAGGTCGAATATGCTCTTCCCGATCTGATTTTGTTAGATGTACTCATGCCCGGTATGGACGGGTTTGAAACTTGCCAGCACTTGAAAACTAAAGAATCAACTAAAGACATCCCCGTAATCTTTATGACGGCGCTTTCTGAGACGGTGGATAAGCTCAAAGGGTTGAGTCTTGGGGCGGTGGATTACATCACTAAACCGCTTCAGCATGAAGAGGTTTTAGCCCGTGTCAAAATCCATTTAAGCATCCGAAATCTGACTAAGAAATTGCAAGAGCAAAATGTGCATCTGGAGCAGGAGATTCAAGAGCGAACCAAGGCAGAGAAAGCCCTTTTAAAACTGACATTTGAGTTAGAAGAACGGGTGGAAGAAAGAACGGCTGCACTTGAGCAATCTAATCAACTGCTGCAACAGGAAATCCAAGAGCGCATTTTTACAGAGCAAGCATTGCAGGAATCAGAAGCACGCTATCGAGAACAAGCCAATCGGCTAGAACTTGCCTTTCGCCAACTTCAAGAAACTCAAAGCCAACTGGTTCATAGTGAAAAAATGTCCAGTCTGGGACAATTGGTGGCCGGTGTTGCCCATGAAATTAACAATCCCGTCAACTTCATTTATGGGAATCTGACTCACGCTTATCAATATACTCAAGACTTGCTCGACCTCTTAAACCTTTATGCCAAGTACACTCCCTCATCACCACCTGAAATTCAGAAGCTGACTGAGGCGATAGATTTAGAATTTCTTAGTGAAGACCTGCCAAAATTGCTGAGTTCGATGAAGGTTGGAGCTGACCGCATCCGCGAAATTATTCAGTCGTTACGGATTTTTTCTCGCGTGGATGAAGCCCAAATGAAGCCAGTGGATATTCACGCTGGGTTAGATAGCACACTACTGATTTTGCACAATCGGTTCAAAGCCAGTTCTAACCAACTAGGTATTCAACTCGTTAAAGAGTATGGTAACCTACCGCTTGTGGAGTGTTATGCAGGACAACTCAACCAAGTGTTTATGAATCTATTGGCGAATGCAATTGATGCTTTGGAGGAGTACGATAAAGAGCGATCGCCCCAGGAAATTTCCTTTTGCCGCAGTACGATTTGGATTCGCACCGAAGTAACTGACGATGAGTTTGTAACTATTTGGATTGGCGATACTGGGCCCGGTATGGCAGAGGAAGTACGCGATCGCCTATTTGACCCTTTCTTTACGACAAAACCCCTAGGTCGAGGCACTGGTTTAGGTTTGTCAATTAGCCACCAAATTGTTGTCTCCAAACATGGTGGTCAGATAACGTGTTTTTCAGCACCTGGGCAGGGAACAGAGTTTATGATTAAAATTCCGCTGCGATCGCACTCTCTAGAATTAGCTTTAGTATCATCGTTTCAAGGAAGAGAGCGGGGGGAGCCTGGGAGGCTCTTGGAGTAAACCCGATACATAAATCTAGCTGCTTGAAACAAGCACGCTCTAGGTTCGCACATTATATGTCGCCACGGACAAATAATTTGTGGCTCTACATACAAAATTGTACATTCGCACATTATATGTCGCGATTCGCAAATCATGTCGCGACATATTAAAATCAATGTAAGCTTTATTCTACAAGGCTTTTAGCTTTTTTGTTAATAAAATAAGCGTTGACCTTGGACTTAAGCTAGGAGATTATCCTCATCAAGCTACTGTTTATAGAATTTTAGATCCTTTAATTGAACAACACAAACGGAAAACAAAAGTTAGAAATCCTGGTTCAGGATCTTGGATGACAGTGGTAACACGCGATGGCGAACTACTGAGGGCTGACTTTAGTAACCAAATTATCCAGTGTGACCATACTAAATTAGATATTCGCATAGTTGATAGTCATGGTGATTTACTGTCTGAGCGTCCTTGGCTGACTACTATTGTGGATACCTATTCAAGTTGTGTTGTTGGTTTCCGTTTATGGATTAAACAGCCAGGTTCTACAGAGGTGGCTCTAGCCTTAAGACACGCTATTTTGCCTAAAAATTATCCTGATTACTATGAGCTAAATAAAGTTTGGCAGATATGTGGCCCTCCTTTTCAATATTTTTTTACTGATGGTGGAAAAGATTTTCGCTCAAAACATCTAAAAGCCATTGGCAAGAAACTAGGATTTCAGTGTGAACTTCGCGATCGCCCACCCGAAGGTGGTATTGTAGAACGAATTTTCAAAACTATTAATACTCAAGTTCTCAAAGATTTACCTGGTTATACAGGGGCAAATGTTCAGGAACGTCCCGAAAATGCAGAGAAAGAAGCCTGTTTGACAATACAGGATTTGGACAAAATTTTAGCGAGTTTCTTTTGTGATATTTATAATCACGAACCTTATCCCAAAGAACCTCGTGATACAAGATTTGAACGCTGGTTCAAGGGTATGGGGTAACGATTAGCCGACAAAGAGGATGGGAGATATTACGGCAGATGACTTTTAGGCTGCGAGTACCTCGTCCATCTCACACGGAAAGCGACCAGCATCAGGTAATTTATATCCACGTTGATAAATCTCCTGTAATACCACGCGCTCAAAATCAGAATTCGGGTCTGTTTGTTGCAGCAGTTTTTGATATTGCTGATCACGAGAAAGGCCTTTGGTTTGAGTAATAACGCTGCTTTCCAGTAGTAGGTCAAGCCAGGGTTTAATCAGATGGCGATTGATTAGCGCATGGTCGAATTGGTTGCGGTAGGAAAGCAAGCATTCATAGCAAGCTTGAATGCAACTATCTTTTGGTTGCGTGAAATGGCAGATGTCCATAGCCGCATCAGCAATTTTTTTAAATGCTTCTGGTTTTTTTAATAGTTGGGATAATACGCCTGCACCACCTTCAGCAGCCTCCCAGAAAAGCAGATATTTGCCTTCACCTAACCGTTCTGAGTCGAGTTCATCGGCTTCTAATTTGTAAACTGCTTGAATTGCCGTTTCTAAAACATATTGCAGGGTAGTAATAAAAGCTTCTCTGTTGTCAGCAGGAACACTTAACAGTTCAACAACCAAGATATTACAAGTATCATCGACCATTAAATTAACTTCAGTGTGCAGGCTATCAGGTGTCTGTTGACCTTGGGAGTTTTTATTGTCCCCCCACACACCGGTTGTCGGATTGAGCTTAAATCCTCGTTCTTCTCTATTCTTCTTAAGTCCGCGATTAATTCGCCAGATGGTAGCTGTGGCTCCATAGGTTAACTTGAACAGTGGCGTACCATCAGCAGCTTGAACGATCGCGGATTCCTTTTTTTGATTGGCGTAGCGGAAATGGGTGGTGATGTTGTAGCCGTACTTGAGCCTTTCTTCTTCGTCACAGGTGATGCGTTCTCGACGGCGAGCGATCGCAGTTTCCATTGGTAGCACACGAGTCAATTTAGCTACATTCCCATGAACGTCAGGTTTAATTTCTACACCACAGTTTTCGCAAATATCACGAAAATCACCGTCGTGATAATAACCGCAATTAGCACAGACGCTCACCCGCTTATAATCGCCTTCAATACCGCCGACAGGGACTTTAGTTTTGGCTACCATGAATTTACTACCTTCATAGTAAAGAATATTACTTGGAGCAAATTCCCGTAATGCCATTGAGCGCGGGCGGGAGATGAGCTAGGATTGAGTTGTACTATCGTATGAGCGTTCATCGCTGGAGTTATGGTCGATTAATTGAGAGCGTTCAATCACAAGCCGCAAAAACCGGAATTTCTACTGAAATTGGCACACAACCCATCAGAGGCAGTCCACAAGAAAAAGCGCGAGATATAGCCGTCTTTGCATACCAAGAACGTCAAGCCGCTTGAGTTTTATTCACTTGAGTTTCAACAACCATTCCGGCTAGGGGTGGGTTGAAAGGCTAACAAGAGAAGAACCAGCCCAGGTATTGGCACTTGTTTCAACAACCATTCCGGCTAGGGGTGAGTTGAAAGTGACCACTATGGAAATTGCTTGTTTCATGCTGGGTTTCAACAACTATTCCGGCTAGGGATAGGTTGAAAGGTTTATGTAACTAACCGATTCAAAAATATAGGGGTGGCTAGAAAGATAACAGTAAATTTGAAATTTTAGGTGATGAGGCTGATATAGGTGGGTTGAAAGTAGTAAATGCTTGGTATTGTGGATTATGATTTAGCAAGAATAATGAGTTCACATACAAATAGCTTTAAGCCAACTGTTAAAAGTAACGACATTAATGTGCGAAAACTTAATCTCATCAGATTAAGATACAAAATTACAAAAACCGACATTAATGTGCGAAAAACGACATCAATTTGCGAATCGCGACATATAATGTGCGAATGTACAAAAAATGAAAGAGACTTGGCTCAGCCAAGCCTCTGTATATACCAAGCATTTACTACACCATGTTTAATTTAGACGTACTCTGACTCTAGTTCATCATCCTAGGGGATGTGTGCAAGAAGCCTCAAGGCAGATAAAAAATTAACAAGGTAATTCTGAAAAAAAGGTTTGGTCGCGAGCCAAACCTCGATCATTGCTGTGCTTAACAACGTACTAAATTAATTTAGACTTACTCTCATCACAGATCATCATCCTTGGGGATGTATCCAAATATCCCAAAAACTGCTATAAAACTACTAGCTTAATCAACTTAATCTGTACAAAATTATGCGTTTATAGCTGTTTACTTATATAAGTAAATAAAAATATTATGAAAAAGGCTCGGTTAAAACCAAGCCTCCAGATATACCAGGTGTTTACCATATATAGCTAATTTAGACATACTCGGCTGAGATATCATCTTTCTATTTGGGGTTGATAAATATTGTATTATTTGATATGTGGAGCGCATCAAAAGATATAAAAAAGTAATACACCTAATCATTTTTGTAAGTAACTAAATAAAATTAATTAAATATTCTCTATGTTTGGGTTCACTTCTCTATTTTTGCTGTGTGGTGCTAGTTGATGCTAAATCAGTCAAGGTGAGGATAAATGTCGTTCTTCCGTCGCCGCTTTCTACTTGAATGGTTCCTTGCAGTTGTTCGACTAACTTCTGCACTATGGCTAAGCCTAAACCTGTACCGCCTTGATTCCAGAGATCGGCATCAGGGATGCGATAGAATTTTTCAAAAATACGCGGTAACTCTGCGGCGGGAATTTCTGCTGAATTGCTGAGAGTAATAATTGTTGCTGGGCGTGTTTTAGAAGAGTTGTGAGACACACTGACAATAATTTCACCACCAGCAGGAGTGTATTTGCAAGCATTATTGAGCAATTCTATTAATATACGTTCCAAGCTGCTACGGTCTGATACAAGTATTGGTTGATTTGAGGGCAGATTCAGCTGTAGAGTTTGCTGATGTTCCTGAACTCGGACTTTAAACGGCTCGCTTAGCAAAGGTAACCACTGCTCTAATACTAGTGCATTAGGAGCTATGGGAAAATAGGATGAAGTTTCCAGTCGTTGTAAATCTAATAAATCGTTGATCAAATCCATCTCGCGATCGCACTCTGCTTTCATAATCTCCAGATAACGCTGGAATTCCTCAGACACCGGAGAAATTTGTAACAATTGAATTATCCCTTTCATATTACTGAGAGGTGAGCGTAATTCGTGGGTAACTAAATTTAAAAAATCATTTTTTATTTGATTAATTTCTTCAAACTGTGCTAAAATTTGTGCTTGTTCTGCTTGCTTTTTACTAGCTTCTATAGCTTTTTTACGCTCAGTTATATCCCGAAATATTAACACTGCACCCATAATATTATCTCTATCATCTCTAATTAGTGCAGCGCTATCATCAATTGGTATTTCATTGCCATTTCTGGCTATCAAAATAGTATTTTCTGGTAATTCGGTAGCTATACCATATTTAAGAACTTTTTTTATAGGGTTTTCAATAGGGTTACGAGTTTCTGCATTAGCAATATTAAATATGTCTGATGAATTCCTACCCATCGCTTCTTCCTCTTGCCAGCCTGTCAAGTTTTCTGCCACAGGATTCATAAAATTTACTGCTTCTTGGATATCGCTAGCAATCACTGCATCACTTATGCTTTTCAGCAATGTCTTTAGCCATTTTTGGCTATTTTTTAATTGTTTTTCTAGCTTATGTTTAGTCAGCGCTATTTCAATATTAGTTTGTAGTTCTCTTTCTTTAAAAGGTTTGAGTAAATAGCCAAATGGTTCTGTAACTTTTGCTCTCTCTAACGTATCATCATCCGCATAAGCAGTAAGGTAAATTATCGGTATATCTAAATGCTTATGAATTTCTTGGGCAGCTTCTACACCGTCCATTTCGCCTTTGAGTCTAATATCCATTAATACTAAATCTGGATATAACTCTAGTGCTTTATTGATTGCTTCTTGTCCTGAAGAAGCTACAGCTGGGACGATATAACCAAATCTTGTCAGCCGATTGCGTAAATCTTTAGCAACAATAGCTTCATCTTCTACAACTAAAATGTTGGCGTTAGTCATTTAATATACCTATATACTTACACTAGATAAAATGTTATCAGAAACTCTACACCAATATCGCTATTAATACTGATATCTGCCGTAAGCTGACTGGCTAGAGCTTCTACTAACTGCCAACCCAACGATGCTGTCTCTGTAAAGCTGAAGTTTGGAGGTAAACCAATCCCATTATCACTAACAGTCAGTAAAATTTTATTCTTAGATATTTCTCTAATGGCAATTTTGATTTCACCATTTCTCCCGGCTGGAAAAGCATATTTTAATGAATTAGAAACAAGTTCATGAATGATTAATCCACAGGGAATTGCTGTATCTAAGCCGAGTAAGATATGGTCATCAATATTGATATTCAGAGCGATGGCTCCATCATTGACTTCGTATGAAGTACATAAACTAGCTACTAACTCTTGAACATATTCACGAAAATTAATTCTTGATAAATCTCCTGATTGATACATTTTTTCGTGAACCAAAGCCATTGAAGCTATACGCTGCTGGCTTTGCTGGAATATTTGCATATCCTGTTTGTCCTTGATGTATTCAGATTGCAAACTTAATAGGCTGGAAATCACCTGAAAATTATTTTTTACCCGATGATAAATTTCTTTTAAAAGAACTTCTTTTTCTCGAAGCGATGCTCGGATTTGATCCTGTGATTGCTTGCGATCGCTAATATCCTCGATTACAGAAATAAAATACTTTGGTTTATCAAAAGCATCGTGGACTAACGACACAGTGAGATTAATCCAGACGAGAGAACTGTCTTTGCGAAAATAGCGCTTTTCTAAGGAGTAAATTTGAATATTACCTGCTAATATCTGGTCAACATAGTTCAGATCCGCTTTCAGGTCATCTGGGTAGGTAATATCTTGAAAAGTTCGTAACTGTAGTTCGTCACGTGTATAACCGACAATATCGCACAATCTCTGGTTAACTAATAACCACCGTCCATCTATTCCCACATGAGCAATACCAACAGCCGCTTGATGAAATGCGGCCCGAAATTGCTGTTCGCTTTCTCGTAAGGCTTCCTCAATTCTCTGACGTTCAGCAATTTCTGCTTGTAGAGATGCATTAATTTTTGTTAACTCTGCTGTGCGTTCCTCAACTATGTTTTCTAGTTGGTCGAGTAGTTGATTAAGATTTTCTTCTGCTTGCTTACGCTCGGTGATGTCAGTATGTGAGCCTACCATCCGCACTACTTTACCTTTGTCATCCCACAGCGCTTGACCTCGATCCAAAATCCATTTGTAGCTACCATCTTTACATAAAACACGATACTCGTTAGTATAAAACGGTGTTAATTTGCTAAAGTGATTTTTAACTGCTTTTTTTACTCTGTCGAGATCATTTGGATATACTCGTTTGGTGATTTCATCTAAATGGTTAGAAATTTCTTCCTCTTGATAACCGAGCATTTCCTTCCAGCGAGGTGAGAAGAAAACTTCATTCGTCTTAACGTTCCAATCCCAAATCCCATCATTATTACCACGCAAAGCTAATTGCCAGCGTTGTTCACTTTCTCTTAATACCGCCTCAGTTCGTTTGCGTTCAGCAATTTCTCTAGCTAATTGAGAATTGGCGGCTTCTAGTTTGGCTGGACTAGGTAAAGCCAAAGCCTTCGGAATTAATGACACCAATTCTATGGCTGTGTATACAGAAATAACAGCTGTGATAGCTTTCATCAATCCTGATACCCAATAGGTAGGATGCCAAAGCGTCCACACTTCCATGATGTGGGTTGTGCCACAAGCAATTATGAATGTGCCAAACAATAAAAAAATCCAATAGAAAGGCACATCTTTCCGGTTGCGGACAAAATAAACCAATAGCACTGGAATCGAATAATAAGCCAATGCAATTAGCACATCAGAGACTATATGCAACCCAACCAATTGTGGTTGCCAAAGGTAGCAATGACCGTGAGGGATAAACTGATGAGGAAAAAAAAATTATTTAACGATTCCATAATTAAAATCGATTTACTATAACAGTTGCCACTTCAACATTTAATTATGTAAAGTGGAGATTGCAAGTTTATTTTGGGGCACAACTTGCCTATAGGGATATATTCTCTAGCCTTCATACTTTTTTAACTGATGAATCAGTTTATTAGCTTGGTATTGTAATATTTGTTGTCATTTTTAGCTTACATTTTGCTTACAGTAGCGTTACTTCTTGGACTGATAGCTGAAGTTACATATCCATGCATACACATTTGCAAAAGTCAAGATGTTTAACATTGCAACAATATCAGCTTGATTTTATTTTTATCTGAAAAAATAATTTGCTGTTGACATCCTGCCTTGTTGTTGAGCTACGTGCAGTGTCTAATACTCAATGATTGAAATCGGCGATCGCGCAACCTTGATTAGACTATAGCAATCCTAGATGGTGGACACTTCCAGATATTTCATTCAATCTCTAATGATGACGAATGTCCAACCTCCGGTATACTTTCTTCCGCCTTGTGCAAATAGATCTGTAACAGCTGATGATGAAAAAAATGCAGTCCTAATCAAAAAAAATTCATCTCCAGGCATGAAACAGATATTTTCACTCATCTTCTAAATAAAAAAGAAGCTACGAGCAAGTAGCTTCTTTGTGATCATCAATGAGAAATGATTGTTGATTCTGCAAATATAGCTGTGAGTATGTCAGCTATCCTTGCATTGAGGAGTAAACTAGCTTTAACCGAGGAATTTACAGTTACTACTTTTTAATGTCCTGACCCACTATTAGGTAGTAGCCGCTTTTAGTCCCTATTGATTATTAAAGCGATTTTGCCTCAAAAATCATACAGACTAAAGTCATGAATGCACCATGACTTTAGTCACAAGACCTACGCCCTGATTTAGCGATCGCCCCCAGGCCGATTAAATTTTGGTTAAGCTGCTGGATATGCTCCTTTTTACTTCCACACAGCAGTATTAGATTTGAAGCATAGGTATTATTTCCAAAGATAGAGAAGGCAACGCTCATACAAAAGCAGCTTAATACTCCTTAGGTATGATATAAGTCCTGCTTTAAGCATGAAGTTATTACTGCCCAATCTATAGAAAATATAGAGACATCATCAATGAATAAGTGGTAGTTACGGCTATGTTTAACATTGGGGACTATGTGCTAAATCAAAAAACTGGACATCTAGGCAAAGTGATTGGTTATGGGCATCAAATCATGAATAATGTCTATACCACAACCCTGAAAGTCCTTGTAGATGAGGCTAAGAATTCACAGAAAAAAGAATTGGTGGTAGAAGATGTAATTTCTGAATGGACAGGGTATTCAGCAGCCTAAAGTTTACGCCTCTGGCAGTTGCCAGATGTATTAAACATAAATGTGGCTAGCTTGTAAAGAGAATACCCTAATTATTGCCACAAAGTAGAGGCAGAGAGCAGAGGAAATATCCTATAGGACTATGATTTGATTTCTGAAAAAATTTAAGTACGTGTAGGGTGTGTTATCGGCGAGAGTACGGCACCAAAGCCTCGGATGGTGCGTTAGCCAGAGGCATAACGCACCCTACGTATATTTCAAAAATCAAGTATGAATCCTATATTAAGTTCAGTATTACAAGAGGGGTGCGAGTTCCCGTAACCATAATTACCTTCTGCCTCTACTTTTATTAATCAACTTTATACAGTTAATTAAGCAACAGAATAAACAAGGTAACTATTTATGGTGCGAGATTTAATTTTTTGTTTGCAAGAAGCTGCTTTAGAATTTGTATTAAAAAAATATCGCGTACCTCAACAGCCTGCTGAATGTTTTGTGAATCCGCCCTGTGGATGCGTTAATCCGGGTAAGGAACTTAAGTGCGAAGAATGTTCCTATCTTGAGTCTTGTTTATCTAGTTTTAAGGTTAAGGGATTGTATAATTAAAATTTTCTGTAGTGTAGATTAATATTGAGGAATTACGCAAAAATTGCGAAAAAGCTTAATTTGTTGAACCGTAAATAACGCCAAGAATTTATAGAGCGTCTATAAGTTCTAATTTAAGCTAATAAACTTGCAGAATTGGTATCCAAAAATAATGTGGCTTGGGTTTGTTGACGCAGAATAGAAGCAGGACATTTTGTGCTAATCGTCCCGTTCAATATATCTTTCACTACCTTTGCTTTGCGCTTTTCTGGTGCAATGCAAATAATTTTTTTTGCTGTACAAATCAATGGTAAAGAAACAGTAAATGCGTATTGTGGTACACTTTCTAAATTGGGAAAGTGACCTGTATTTACTTGTTGTTGCCGATTGAGAGAATCTAGTTTTACTAGTTTTACTGTGTAAGGATCTTGAAAATTTGCTACAGATGGATCGTTAAAAGCCAAGTGGCCATTTTCGCCCACGCCAAGACAGCATAAGTCAATTGGCTGTGCTTGCAGAAGTTTACTATAGCGATCGCACTCTGCCAATGGTTGCAATGTATCACCTTCTATATAGTGAAATTGCTGAGGATTGACTCGCTGCTCTACACGCTCTCGCAGATAGCGCCGGAAACTAGCAGAATGATCGCTAGAAATGCCCAAATATTCATCTAAATGAAATAGAATAATTCGCGACCAATCTACACCACCTAAGGCAATTAATGCATCAAGAAATTTTAGTTGGGAATTTCCTGTTGCTAACAATACAGCAGCTGTATCTTTTTGCTGAAGCACATTTTGGAGATACTGTTGTGCAATTTCTGCAACATTTTGTGCCATTTCGGCTTCAGTGTTGTAAATTTGCACCATCAACTCATCAACACGAAAACATTTTGTAGCGGCTAGCATTTGTTTATACAGATGGGGATGAATACAGATATATAGCAATCCTATTTGATATATGAACAAAAGGGACAAGGATGATAGGTGTTTATAACTCCTGCAAGGATTGCTATAGCTTATTAACTTTAGTAAGTATTGTAGGTTTTAACAACTCCCAAACCTGAGTTGTTCACAAGTGAGAAAAAATCATTCATATAATTTATTTTTTGGAATTCCCTAAATCTGCAAGTTTCCAAACAGCGAACTGACAAGTTAGCAATCACTCCATCGCCAAAAAGTCATGGTTTAGCATTTTTCCCTAATCAGTCCAGTAGGTTGGGTTGCGCTACGCCAACGCATTTGTTATTTCAGCGATACCTGCGGCGGGCTACGCCAACGCATTTGCTATTTCAGCGTACCCATTTGTTATTTCAGCGTACCCATTTGTTATTTCGGCGTACTCATTTGTTATTTCGGCGTACTCATTTGTTATTTCAGCGTACTCATTTGTTATTTCAGCGTACCCATTTGTTATTTCGGCGTACTCATTTGTTATTTCGGCGTACTCATTTGTTATTTCGGCGATCGCATTTGCTATTTCGGCGTGTCCATAACGCACTCTAAGAAAGAATGTCACTTATTTAAAGTGGATTTAGATCCCCGGGGATCTGGTTCAGGGCGATCGCTTAAGTAAGTACCATTCCACTCTACGAAACTACCTTTAGTCCAGTAGTTGGATTGAGGCTTTGCGAAACCCAACATGGACGCTCGCTAAAAAGTGATGACTTCGCATTTTTCGCTAATCAGTTAAGATAATCTTCATCAATCTTCTTTCCTTACCCTTTTGCTTGGAATTATGACGCAGGATGAGTTATTGGTACTGATAGATCGCGCCGTGGCTGAGGGTTGGCAAGAGTTAGACTTGTCGGGGCAGGAGTTGACTGAGTTACCTGTAGAAATTGGTAAATTGAAGCAGCTTGAGTCTTTGATTTTGGGAAAGAAGGTTGAAGGTTATGAACGAGTAGGAAACCGCGTTCTCGAAAAGGTTTCAGGCAACAATTTAAAAACGCTTCCACGCGAACTATTGGGTTTGCCTAATTTGCGTAAGTTGGATATTAGTGGCAATCCTTTAGAGAGCATTCCCGATGTGGTAACGCAAATACTACATTTAGAGGAACTTATCTTAATTCGAGTAGAGCTAACTGAAATACCTGATGCGATCGCTAATTTAACCAATCTGACGCAGCTTCACCTCAGTAACAACCAAATAACCCAGATTCCAGAGGCGATCGCTAATTTAACCAA
>JAVRCF010000019.1:0-101113 GCA_034530935.1 Aulosira sp. DedQUE10
TGTTCCCTAGTTTACTTGAATATCTGGCCCTCTCTAGCAAACTTTGCGGTTCTAGGTTTTTTTTAACTCCAGAGCGCTGCCAACTGCAATGTGGTTTAAAACTTGTGTAAAGCTGTACTTAGGGAGCAGAGTCAAACTCTCTTCTACCCATTATTGCTAAAAAGCTTTTTGCAAGTATGCCTTCCATTACCTACAATCGCACCAACAGTCAGCAGCCACAAAGCATCATCCTTAAAGGTTATGTTGTCCATCCGGGATTACACATTCTCTCCCACGAGCAGATCAAGTTGGTGCGTGAGCAAATACAGCAAGATGACAAGCTTGAACACCTGGTAAGTCAAGGTGTCATCAAGTTGATTGGCTAACACGCTCCTCTATGGAGTTGATTGCGTTTATATTTGATAAATTTTCCAGCTGATTGCACTTGAAATGTTGAGGATAATAGCGATTTTATGCTACTGGCGTGTCTGCCGAGATGTAGATGTGTCTAGATCTAGATTACTGCTACTGGGTAAGGTATCACTCAATACTTTTCGGTTAAGGCTAAAAGGGCACGGCAAACCTTTTACCCTTGCCCTTTAGTCTTTCCCCCAAACCGCTTAATATATTTTGAGCGATATCCTAACTCCTATCCCTAGGAAAAATCACCAGAAAATTAGGCGATTGGTACATCCCAAGAAGGTGATCGATCACTTGGATTTACTTGCTCTCAGTTGTCCACAAGCAGCATCAGCTTCTAAGCCACGAGAATAGCGGACACTAACAGCAGTGTTTTGTTGCTGGAGGATATCGACAAAGGCTTGAATGCGATCGCTATCGGGGCGTTTGTAGTCTACTTCTTGGATTGGATTGTAGGGAATTAAATTTACATGGCTTTGGAAACCTCGCAAGCATTTTGCTAGTTGCAAGGCGTGTTCTGGTAAATCGTTGACACCCGCAAGGAGGATGTATTCAAAAGTAACGCGGCGACCAGTGATTTCCACATATTCCCGGCATTCAGCCAGCAATTCATCTAAAGGATAGGGGCGGGCGCTGGGTATAAGTTGTTCTCGTAGCGCTTGGTTAGGTGCATGGAGACTAACAGCAAGAGTGATTTGTAAATGGTGTTGGGCTAACTGACGAATGCGATCGCGAATTCCCACTGTCGAAACAGTTAGCGATCGCTGTCCAATACCCACATCTTGATTTAGGGATTTCAGGGCTGCTAAAACATTCTCCGTATTTAACAACGGTTCACCCAATCCCATGAATACTACATTACTCACCCGTTGCTGAAAATCTTCTTGTACCGTCAGCACCTGATCAATAATTTCATGCCGTGCTAAGTTGCGCTTATAACCGCCTTTACCAGTAGCGCAGAAATCACACGCCATCGGACAACCCACTTGAGTAGAGACACAGACTGTTAAACGGGATTTAGAAATTTCTCCCCCTTTAACAAAACTGGGAATACCAACAGTTTCAATAATTTGCCCGTCTGAAAGTTGCAGTAAATACTTGACAGTGCCATCGCGGGCAGCAGAGCGGTAATGTATATTAGAACGTCCAATGGGAATTTCTGCTACTTCCGCACGCCATTGTTTAGGAAAGACAGAGATATTAGCAAGCGATCGCACTCCTTTGTGATAGATCCAATCATGCAGTTGCTTACCTCTATAACCTGGTTGTCCCTGCTGCTGTACCCAAGCAGTTAACTCGGAAACAGTCGCACCTAATAGAGGGGGGATATTTTCTAACTTTTCTGAGTTTGGTAAGTCAACCTGAGATACAAACGGCGTAGCAGACATAAACAAATGAATCACGAGTGGATGCTGGATCTCTATCCTACAGCTTATATATCAAATTGGTTTGGAAGATGACCGAACCATTACAGATTCGGGAATACCCAAGTCATTATCTCTAATGCGAATATTAAGCCAAGTTTGATTAATTATCTCAGTACTAATCCAAATAGTAGGAACTAAAAGTTGAGATTGAGTAATTGTCTCATGTAAAGCATCAATAGCGTTATTGATAATATTCATGAAGGCTTGATTCAGTTGCGCGGGATAGCACTTTACCAGAGGAATTGGTTCATAGTTTTTAATTACCTGAATTGCCTGATTTCCCGACTTTATTTTGAGACGGTGACGCAGGAATGTGATTGTGTGATCGATACCTGTTTAAATATCAACATTTTTGATTTCTGCTTCATCTAACCGGGAAAAATTTCGTAGCAATAGCACAATTTATCAGATGCGACTGCTGCCAAATTGCATCGACTTCAGCAGCTTACTTAGGTCTTTTTAAATAAAGTCCAATTAGTGCAGTTTTGTAATTAAATGTTGCTCTTATATGGGAAGTTTGATAATAAACTCGGTTCCCATACCTGGTTGAGAATTCACTTCTAATACGCCTTGGTGTTTATCTACAACTATTTCATAGGCTACCCATAAGCCAAGTCCAGTACCTTTGCCAACAGTTTTGGTAGTAAATAAAGGCTCAAACAAGCGTTTTTTAAGCCGCTCAGGAAGGCTAATTCCATTATCAGCAATCCGAATTAAAACCAATCCTTCAGAATCTATTTCTGTTGCAATTTTAATCTGAGGAGTGAGATTGTCCATTTGTCCTTGCGTTATAGATTCATCAACAGCATCAACAGCATTTGCCAAAATGTTCATTAATACTTGATTAATCTGCCCAATATAGCAGTTTACCTCTGGTAATATTCCATAATTTTTAATAATTTCAATGCGGGGACGAGTGCCATTAGCCTTGAAGCGGTGTTGCAAAATCATTAGCGCACTATCTACTCCTTGGTGCAAATCAGCAGATATTTTGGCATCTCTATCTGCGCGACAGAAGTTACGGAGTGAATTAGAAAGGTTCAGAATTCGTTCACTTCCTAGCTGGAGTGATTTCAATATTTTTGCCATATCTTCGAGAACGAAGTTTAGATCCAAATCTTCAATAACAGTGGTAATTTTGGCTGTTGGGTTTGGATACTCTTGTTCATACAGTAAGAGCAACTCAGTTACTGCTTTAATGTATCCTTGCAAGGGTGAAATATTGCTGGAAATAAAGTTGATGGGGTTGTTGATTTCATATCCAATCCCAGCGATTAACTCTCCAAGTATTGATAGTTTCTCTTGCTGCACCAGCTTGACTTGGGCTTTTTGCAAAGCCTTGGTGCGATCGCTGACTTGTTGTTCTAACGATTCAGTCAATTGTTTTAGTTGTAAATGCACACGCACTCTAGCAATGACTTCCTCTTGTGCAAAGGGTTTGGGTATATAGTCTACTGCACCAAGGGAAAATCCCTTCGTTTTGCTTTCCGTATCCGCTAAGGCTGTGGTGAAAATAATTGGAATGTTTTGGGTAACAGGATTGGCTTTGAGGCGACAACAAGTTTCAAATCCGTCAATACCAGGCATTTGTACATCCAGCAAAATCAACTCTGGTTGATTGCGTTCCGCTTGGGCGATCGCACTTTCTCCATTGACTGCAACACGGAAACGAAAACCCTCACTATTGAGCGCTTCACAGAGGACAGATAAATTTGTTGGATTATCATCCACAATCAAAATAAATCCGTTATTTTGAGTTTTTTCCATGATGAATTTTAAATTGAAATTGAATTTAATTGATGTATTCTAAAAGCCAAACTAATGCAGTTTGCCAGAGATAATAATGTCCGTGGGGAATGAATGCAATCGTTAGCGTGGAAAGGATAGTTGAAAAATGTCGGCATAATACTAGGGTTTGCTAGATTGGAAATATATACCTGGCTCAGGTTTATTTCATACAAGTAGAGAAAAAACTTGATCGAGTTGATTTTTTCCAGATACCATGAAAAGTCAGAACATTGTACAAGCTCAACGGTGTTTTCTATTACTTTGGTGGCTATTGAAGATTTCTCAATGACACTATGTAGAATCCCCTCATCTGCAAAGTAGTCATTTTAAAAACCAATCAATAGCAAAGCAGTATTTTGGGGTAGCATTGTATTTCTGACTAGTTAGAATATATAGACACTTATAGTATTCCCGCTTTGATTTTGTTTCTAACGTTCACTAATGCAGTGTTACTAAATATGTACTGAAAACTGTAGTCTTCAGTACGAGAGTTTTTGATTTAACTTCTCTTACCAACTATTACCAATCAAAATAAACGGTGCCCAATAATATGGATGGGTGAAGTTAGTGAGATTTCTTTTAGGTGTTGTAGGTGCGCCTGGTGCTGCTTCCACATTAATTGCACCTCGATCAAAATTTGTATTTGAAGAATTATTACTATGCAACAAACTAAGTTGAGCTTGACGTAATGCTTGGGCTTTTGTGGGTTGAGTTTCTTTGGCTAAGTTCGCATAAAATTGCTGCATTAGTAAGCTGGTGCTAGCATCATCCACCAGCCATAAAGAAGCCATTACAGCCTTAGCACGACGGTTGAGGAAATAAAAGCTGACACCAGGAATTTCTAACCCATCTGTTGCAGTTTGACCTAGTGCCGTTTCACAAGCAGAAAGCACTACCAAATGTACATCACTTAAATCTTCCAAATTATCAATTTTAGGAATTGGTAACTTTTCCCCAGTACCTAAGACTAAATAAGAATCATCTTGTTTTCCTGGTACAAATACGCCATGTGTCGCGATGTGCAAAATATTATGACCCTTCAGGTTATCGCGCAAAGTTCGATAGTCAAACGCCTGATTTAGATATTCTTCCCCAGGATAAATGCCATTTTTATCAGTAGGTTTTTGGCGAATAATTGCATCTAATTCTGCTGGTACGTTGGGTAAAGCATTAAATCCTGGGATAGCGTTAGATAAACCCAATCCTAAAACTTTTGTATTTGCTGTTCCTTTAGGTAGCCGCGATTCGGTATCCGTTAAACCAGCAGATAGCACTGTAGAAATATTGTAGTTTTCTACTAAATATTGCTTGCCATCAAATAAAGCACTTATGGGAATATAACGTGCAGCGCGATCCAAAGAAAATACAAGATTTTGAATTTTATTTGCTTTTAATTCTGGTTCTACAGGTTTAATTAACCAGTCATATAGTTGTTTTCCAGTGGCTTTCACTTCATTAATATCAGAACTGGGATTTTGTAATAATTTGCGGAATTTATTGACAGTTTCCCGGATTTTCGGTTCACCTACAGGAATTTCGACACTTTTAACCACACCTCCCTTAGATACCCACAATACCCAAGTTTTATCCTCAACCACAAACACATTAATTAAGACTGTACCTTCTTGGGATTCGACAATTTTCTTACCCACACTTCTGAGGTCTTGAGTGTCTAGATTACCTCGGTCCTTAGAAAGGCGATCGCGCACATTTTTTTCTAAGTTCTGAATCTTCTGGTTAAACTCAGAAATCAGAGAATCACGTTCATCTGCTAATTTAGTTTTTTCCACGCAATTATTTTTTTGACATTCGTCAAATTTCTGCCCAAAAGCAATTAAACTCCCATAGTTTTTGATCAGTTTCGCCTCGGTAGGAGTTTGGCTAATTGGCTTCGGCACATTGCTGACTCTAGTATTATTAGTAAATTCACTTAATTCTTGTACCTTCAATAGCTCTAAAACTTGGCTGGCTTCTAAACTGCGATTTTGAGACAATAATAAATTTGCATATTCACGATATATGTCAGCAATGTTAGTTCTATCAGCATCTTGAACTGATTGCAGAAAAGATGCTTGTAATTCTTTTGACAGTCCACGATTTTTATCTCGAACTTTTTCAATATCGTTAATAGCTTTTTGATAATAAGCAATCGCTGTTGTTTGTTGCTTTAAATCGCGATAGATTCTGGCTAAACCTGCATATAATATAGCTCTATTACCGGAATATTTTAATTTGTCAGCTATAGCAGATGCTTGGTTATATGCATCAATTCCTTGCTGGTGATATTTAGCTTTCCTATAAAAACCGCCTAAGAATACCAGCATTTGTGCTTCTGATTTAGCATCTTTGGCATTTCTAGCAATTTGCACACTTTTTTGAATGTAATCAATGGCTTTTTGATTATCGTTTAATCCACCATGTCCTATACCTAAAAATAGATTATTCAACATCGAAAACTGCTGTTGATAATAAGGAATATTGATATCAGGTACTAATTTTAAACCTTCTTGAGAAGAAGCAATTGTCTTTTGATAGTCTCCTTGAATAAACTGATTGACAGCCAAGAAAAACAAGGATGTTGCTTCAATTACGGGTATTTGCTTAATTTTTCGTGCAGTTGACAATGCTTCTTGAGCCAGTTGATTAGATTTTTGATAGTCTCCTAAATTTAGATAAGTACCAGTTAATGTCAATAAAGGTTTAACTATTGCAGAAGGTTCTTGACTTTTTCTGGCAATTTCTAAACTAGCAGAGGCAAACTCAATGGTTTTTTGATATTCATCTAAATCGCTGTAAGTATCAGCGATTGCATCTAATGCTTCCGATTCAATTTCTGGATTTTTAATTTTTCTGGCAATAGTCAAAGCTTGTTGAGCTAACTCTAAAGTTTTTTGATATTCTGCATCAGCGACAGCTATTGATTTAGAAGCACTAGCTAGAGTTAGCAATGTATTAGCCTCAAACACCTGATCTTTAAGTTCCCGTGATATTTGTAAGGCTTGTTGAGCCAAGGGAATGGCTTTGTCGTATTCTCCAGAAATGTCATGCGATTTAGCAAGTAACCACAAAACGCCCATTTCTGAGGATTTTTTAAATTCTGCAAATGAAGTACTTTGTTGCTCACCGGAAATATTAGCTAGTATTTTCCACTCATCTTCATTAAAATTACGCACAGATGTTAGTAACTTCTGCCCAATGTTAATAATTTTTGGATAGTCAGCTACAGCATCATAAGCTTGTATCAATTGCACCATCACAGCCAACTGAAAAGCTGTCTGGATTAATTCTGGTTGCACCGATGGCTCATTGATACCTGATAAACTAATTAATAATTTACTGTCATCGCTATTAAGTTTTGTTTTTTGCAAAAATTCTAGTACCTGCTGCCCAAGTTCGATGGCTTTTTGGTATTGTTTTTGTTGGTTAAATACAGCCATTTGATTGGATGAGTTAATTGCTAATACATATTTGAGTACTTCGCCAAAATTAGTAGCTAATTGCTGTTGATATTCACGAACTTTTGCGGTATTACCTTTAGCACTATAAGTTTCTAATAACTGGATTAAAGACTTAAACTGCAACTCACGGCTTTTGATATCTTGGGCGATTTGCCAACTCTGTGGCAAAAACTCCAATGCCTTGTCGTAATTCTTGATGCTGTTATACACAACACCTAAATTCAGCAGACTTCTGGCTTCTAAATCCCGGTTTTTAATTTGCCGCGCAATTACCAAACTTTGCTCGTATGCAGCAATGGATTTATTAGTATCTTTTTTAACAGCATAAACATCGCCCAATTTTTGCTGGGTTTGTCCTTGTCCCGCTAGATCTTTTATTTGTTGATAAATACCTAACGCTTGTTGCAACGACTGCAATGCAGCATCTAACTGTTTAGTATTTGATTGTTTAATTCCTTGCTGTAACAGCCTATTAGCTTCAGCTTGTCGGTTTTGGACGGTTGTCGATTGGGCTAAAGTATCCTTGAGGGCTTGGCGGTTATTGGCTGCTGATGCGATCGGGCAAATAAAAGAAAGTATTAAAGTAACAAGGGTTAGGGATTTAACATGGTAGTTCATGGCCATTCCTTCAATAGCAGTTAACTAATCTAATTGCTCGCTTAATCATTTATAGTTCTCACACAGGGAGAACATATGCAAAAAATTACCCGTCGCACAATATAGTGATGATTTAGTATCCGTGATCTCAGTGCTACATATAAGTAATTGGGAATGTGAGGAATGTCAAATCTTGTGAAGCGGAAAGTCCGCGATAGCGAAGCGCTACGGCGTTCGCAAAGCGTCTCGCCCAGAAGCGCCGAACGCCAATTCAAACGCCGACCCTTGGGTTTACTCTTAGTAGTATTGGCATGGAGTCTAGCAATGGGTTGGCTTTTAGCCTTAGCTAGCAACGTCCAAGGTGCTACCCCCACTACGCAAGTGGGCACAGTTGATGTAGTACCTGCACAATATAAACTTGGGCAAGAATTATATTTAGAAAACTGCTCAACTTGTCACATCGCCTTACCTCCAGCAGCTTTACCTACCCAAACTTGGAAAAATCTTCTAGAAGACTCCCAACACTATGGCGCACAGCTACAGCCTTTAATCGATCCACCACGCGTTTTAGTTTGGAAGTATCTGCAAGCCTTCTCTCGTCCCCAACGAAAAGATGAAGAAACACCATACCGCGTCAACAATTCACGTTATTTCAAAGCTTTGCATCCCAAAGTGAAGGTACCACGTCCTGTACAAATTAATAGCTGTGTTAGCTGTCATCCCAGCGCAAGTGACTATAATTTCCGCCGCCTAACTCCAGAAATGGAGAATTCGCCGTGAGGGGATGAGAGGGACAAACAATTCAAAATTCAAAATTAAGAAATCTTCTTGACATTTGACTGTTGCTGGATTTGGGCGTGTTAGGATCTGCTACAAAAATAAGGTGGATAGCAGATGAAAGCGATCGAAGTAACTGGCAAGATTGACTCTCAAGGAAACCTAATTTTAGATGAGCCAATTCAGGGAACAACTTACTCTCATCAGGTTCGAGTAATTGTATTAGTTCCAGAACCAGCAGAATCAGAAGAGTTCGACCCTGATGATACACCCGTTGAGGAAATTAAAGCCAGCTTGAGGAGAGCTTTACAGCAAGCAAAAATGGGTCAAACTCGACCAATTAGCGAGCTATGGGACGGAATTGATGCAGAGTGATGATACGCTTTCAATTCGATTCTCTGATGAATTTGAGGAGAAACTTTACAGACTTTCAAAAAGATTTCGCAATATTCGCTCTGATGTTCAACCAATTATTGAAGATCTACAACAAGGAAATGTTTTAGGAGAGAGGATTGGCGGTCTTGGTGAGCAGTATATTGTTTACAAGGTGAGAGTTCACAACAGTAATATTCAAAAAGGTAAAAGTGCGGGATACCGCCTCATTTATCAACTTGAGTCACCCACAAGTATTTTGCTATTAACGATTTATTCCAAGTCAGACCAAGAAGATATTGGTGCAAATGAAATTCGTGCTATTGTAGCTGATTTTTATGGTGAGGAAGGGTGAGGGGATGGGGTTTAACTACCGTGTAGTCGAAACTCACCAACTGGGGGATGGGGGGGATGAGGAGAGAAGTCTGAGCGGAGGCTTCCTCCGATCAGAACTTCGGAGGGACAAGGGGGATGAGGGAGATGAGGTAGCAGAGGAGAAATGCCCCATGCCCAATGCCCAAAATGGGTGAAATCGCTACTTGAGCATGGTGGGCGTTCTCTGCCCCAGTAGGGGGTGAAATGATACTATGAATAAAGTCCAAATATAAGATGTAAACTGATTGGCCAGCCTTTTTGCTGTTTGTGAGTTAATTCTCATTTCACACCCATCAACAACCAAAATGGCTGGGTTGGGTTAAATTTTTATAATCTATTGCCGAAACTTTAATTCCCATCCCCCTTTATTTAGTGCCATAACCTGCCATGCTAAAAACTTTGTTGGGCGATCCCAACGCTCGAAAACTTAAAAAATACCAACCTTACATTACGGAAATTAACCTCTTAGAGGAAGATATTAAAGCGCTTTCCGATGAAGAGTTAAAAGGCAAAACAGGCGAGTTTAGACAAAGGCTTGCCAAGGGTGAAACCCTGGATGATATTCTGCCGGAAGCTTTTGCCGTGGTTCGGGAAGCAGGACGGCGAGTTTTAGGCCTGCGGCACTTTGATGTGCAAATGTTGGGTGGTGTTATTCTGCACAGTGGGCAAATCGCGGAAATGAAAACCGGGGAAGGTAAAACCCTGGTGGCGACATTGCCAAGTTATTTAAATGCACTGACTGGTAAAGGTGTACACGTTGTTACCGTGAATGATTACCTGGCACGTCGGGACGCAGAATGGATGGGTCAAGTGCATCGCTTCATGGGATTGAGCGTGGGGCTAATTCAGTCCACTATGATTCCTAGTGAGCGTCAGAAAAACTATGACTGTGATATTACTTACGTCACCAACAGCGAAGTAGGTTTTGATTACCTACGGGACAATATGGCCACATCAATGGCAGATGTGGTACAACGTCCATTCAATTACTGCGTCATCGACGAAGTAGACTCGATTTTAGTTGATGAGGCGCGGACACCACTAATTATTTCTGGACAGGTAGAAAGACCAACAGAAAAATACCTGCAAGCAGCCGAAATCGCCTTTACTCTCCAAAAAGATGAGCATTATGAGGTAGATGAAAAAGCGCGGAACGTACTTTTAACAGATGAAGGCTTTGCCGAAGCAGAAAACCTTTTGGGTGTAACAGATTTATTTGACCCAGAAGACCCGTGGGCGCATTTTGTGTTTAATGCGATTAAAGCCAAAGAACTGTTCCTCAAGGATGTAAACTATATCGTTCGCAACGGCGAAGTGGTGATTGTTGATGAATTTACCGGTCGCGTGCTTCCGGGAAGGCGTTGGAGTGATGGACTGCACCAAGCCATCGAAGCTAAAGAACACGTAGAAATTCAGCCGGAAACCCAAACTCTGGCAACTATTACTTATCAAAACCTGTTCTTGCTTTATCCGAAACTGGGTGGAATGACGGGAACAGCAAAGACAGAAGAAGCAGAGTTTGAAAAAATTTACAAACTTGAAGTCACAATAATTCCCACCAATCGCACCACAAAACGCAAAGACTTGTCTGATATGGTCTTTAAGACAGAACCAGGCAAATGGCAAGCGATCGCGCGCGAATGTGCAGAAATGCACCAACTGGGCAGACCTGTGTTAGTAGGTACAACCAGTGTAGAAAAATCTGAGTATCTTAGCCAACTGCTCAAGCAGATGGAAATCCCCCATGAGTTACTGAACGCACGTCCCGAAAACGTGGAACGGGAAGCAGAAATTGTGGCTCAGGCAGGACGCAGAGGTGCTGTAACTATTGCCACGAACATGGCTGGTAGAGGTACTGATATTATCCTTGGTGGTAACTCAGAATACATGGCTCGTTTAAAGCTGCGGGAATATTTTATGCCCCGAATTGTACAGCCAGAAGACGAGGACACATTTGGCATTCAAAGAGCATCCGGTTTGCCAACTGGGAGTGGGGGTGGACAAGGCTTTGTCCCTGGCAAAAAAGTGAAAACTTGGCGGGCTTCGCCAGAAATTTTCCCCACACAGTTGACAAAAGAGACAGAACAGCAATTAAAAGAAGCTGTAGATTTGGCGGTGCGTGAATATGGCGATCGCAGTTTACCTGAATTAGAAGCCGAGGAAAAAGTAGCTGTAGCAGCCGAAAAAGCCCCCATTGATGACCCTGTAATTCAAAAATTGCGGGCATCATACAACCGCGTCAAGCAAGAGTACGAACAATTCACCCACCGCGAACATGAAGAAGTTGTAGAACTAGGCGGGTTGCACGTTATTGGTACAGAACGCCACGAATCGCGCCGGATTGACAACCAATTGCGCGGACGGGCAGGAAGACAAGGTGACCCAGGTTCCACAAGATTCTTCCTGAGTTTAGAAGATAACTTGTTGCGGATCTTTGGAGGCGATCGCGTTGCGGGATTAATGAATGCCTTCCAGGTAGAAGAAGATATGCCCATCGAATCGGGGATGCTGACGCGCAGTTTGGAAGGCGCACAGAAAAAAGTAGAAACCTACTACTACGACATCCGTAAGCAGGTGTTTGAGTACGACGAAGTGATGAACAATCAGCGTCGCGCCATCTACGCCGAACGCCGCCGGGTGCTAGAAGGTCAAGACCTGAAAGAACAGGTGATCACCTACGCCGAAAAAACCATGAGTGAAATCGTTGACTATTACATCAACGTAGATCTACCCTCAGAAGAGTGGGAGTTAGAGAAGTTGGTGGATAAAGTCAAAGAATTTGTCTATCTGTTGGGAGACATGCAGGCAAATCAGTTAGAAGATATGGTCGTAGCTGAAATTAAAGCTTTTCTCCACGAACAGGTGCGAATTGCCTACGACCTGAAAGAAGCCCAGATCGACCAAATTCAACCTGGATTGATGCGCCAAGCCGAACGCTTCTTTATTTTGCAACGCATTGATACCCTGTGGCGAGAACACCTACAACAAATGGATGCACTGCGTGAATCGGTAGGATTGCGTGGTTATGGTCAAAAAGACCCGTTGATTGAGTACAAGAGCGAAGGTTACGAACTTTTCTTGGATATGATGGTCAACATCCGCCGAGATGTGGTTTACTCCTTGTTCATGTTCCAACCTCAGCCTCAGCCAGTAGTACAAACATCATCAGAGATGGTTTGACGCTGAAGCAGCAAATGTTGAATATCTAATGTATACCAGCCTGTAAAATAGCTGATACAACAGGAATAGCAGTCAAGAAGTCTGATATTTTCAGACCTCTTGACTGATTTTTGTTTTTAAAGGATACACCCCAATTCGACAAGTAAAAAGTAAGAAATTTTTGAGGGTGTTGCTTTAAAGTTATGCGGCGATCTCTAACCCACGTAATAAAATTTTGTAAGAAGCGTTAGATTAGTAACCGCTGACAATGGCTTGTAGTCAACGCTTCAGGTAGCCTCAACCGCGTAACTTGCTCGCTTGAGGCTTAAATGTTCGTGTGGGGAATGCTCTGATTTTGGGGTGCTCAATAAAATATTTAGAAAGAATTTTTTGGTCTAAGAAATAGTTAGACCGTGAGGCATTTGTTAGACAAGATGATGTGCTGGGAATTCTAAATTGAGTACTTTTCGGAAAGAGTTATGAGCGCAAAAGTTGATGGAACTGTAAAGCTTGCTGGATACCAAATAATCGAGCAACTATATTCAGGTTTGCGGACTCAAGTTTATCGGGCAATACGAGAATGCGATCGCCTACCAGTTGTCATCAAACTCTTAAAACGAGAATACCCAACTTTTAGCGAATTAGTTCAGTTTCGCAACCAATATGCGATAGCGCGAGCGCTGACTTGTCAGTTCGCTAAAAACCTAGATATTCCCGGCATTATCAAACCCTACAATCTGGAAGCCTATCACAATGGCTATGCCCTAGTAATGGAGGACTTTGGTGGCATTTCTCTGCGGCATTTTACTCAAGGAAAAACACTGACATTAGAGCAATTCCTACCTATTGCTCTGCAACTGCTAGACAGCTTACACCGATTGCATCAACAGCGTGTCATTCACAAAGACATTAAGCCAGCCAACATCCTGATTCACCCTGACAGCAAACAAATCAAGCTAATTGACTTTAGTATTGCCTCGCTGCTACCACGAGAAACCCAAGAAATCCAAAGTCCCAATGGACTGGAGGGAACGTTAGCCTATCTGTCGCCAGAGCAAACCGGACGGATGAACAGAGGCATTGACTACCGCAGCGATTTCTATTCGTTAGGTGTAACTTTCTTTGAACTACTGAGTGGACAACTGCCCTTTGAGTCCCATGAACCAATGGAGTTGGTGCATTGCCACATTGCAAAGCTTCCACCTTTCGTATGCGATTTCAACCCCGATTTGCCCTTGATGCTGGGTGAGATTGTCCGCAAACTGATGGCGAAGAACGCCGAAGACCGCTATCAGGGTGTGCTGGGACTTAAACATGACCTAGTGACCTGTGTAGAGCAGTGGCGAGAAACAGGTAAGCATACTTGGTTTGATTTGGGACTGCGAGATATCAGCGATCGCTTTCTCATCAGAGAAAAACTCTACGGACGGGAATCGGAAGTGCAGACGTTACTGGAGGCATTTGGTCATGTTGCCAATGGTGGCTCCCAACTGATGCTGGTGGCAGGTTTCTCTGGCATTGGCAAAACCGCAGTCGTTAATGAAGTGCATAAGCCGATCGTCCGGTGGAACGGCTACTTCATCAAAGGGAAATACGACCAGTTCAACCGCAACATTCCTCTGTCTGCTTTTGTACAAGCCTTTCGTGACCTGATGGGACAGTTGCTTAGTGAAAGCGATACTCAACTAAAGCAATGGCAGAGCAAGATTTTAGCTGCAGTTGGAGAGAATGGGCAAGTCCTAATCGAGGTGATTCCTGAACTGGAGCAGATAATCGGCAAACAGCCTGCGATAGTTGAACTCTCGGGCGGTGCGGCACAGAACCGTTTCAATCTGCTATTCCAAAACTTCATTCAAGTCTTCACAACCAGAGAGCATCCCTTGGTGATGTTTCTCGATGACTTGCAGTGGGCAGATTCGGCATCGCTCAATTTGCTGAAGCTGTTGATGGTTCAAAGCGATTGGGGTTATCTATTCATTATTGGTGCATACCGCGATAACGAGGTATTTGCGGCTCATCCACTCATGTTGACGCTAGATGAAATTGAAAAGGCATCCTCTTGCGTCAACACTCTGACTCTAGCGGCGTTGAATCAAGCAGATGTCAACCATTTGATCGCCGACTCCCTCAGTTGTGCAACGGAACAAGCATTGCCGTTGACAGAGTTGGTTTATCAAAAAACCAAAGGCAATCCCTTTTTCACGACTCAGTTTCTGAAAGCGCTGTATGAGGATGGGCTGATTACCTTTGATGGGGAAGCAGGTTTTTGGCAGTGTGATGTAGCGCAAGTGCGATTGCTCGCTCTCACCGATGATGTTGTGGAATTTATGGCACAACAACTTCATAAATTGCCACCCAATACTCAAGATGTTTTGAAACTGGCAGCTTGTATTGGTAATCAGTTTGATTTGGGGACGTTAGCGATCGTCTATGAAAAGTCCCAGACAGAAACCGCTGCGGATTTGTGGAAAGCATTGCAAGAAGCATTTGTCATTCCCACTAATGAGGTTTACAAGTTTTATCAAACTGAAGCATTAACCATCACATTCCAAACATCAGCACAGAAGGTTGACACCTGTGCTTACAATTTCTTGCACGATCGCGTTCAGCAAGCAGCCTACTCTCTCATTCCCAACCAGCAAAAACAGATCACTCACCTGAAAATTGGACAACTTTTACTGAACCATACGCCAGTCTCAGAACAGGACGAAAAACTGTTTGAGATTGTCAATCAACTCAATATCGGCAATAGCTTAATTGTCGATCCAGATCAGAAAACAGAACTCGCTCAGCTGAATTTACAAGCTGCACAAAAAGCAATAGCTGCAACAGCATACGCCGCTGCATTTGAGTATGCCACTATAGGTATTGCAATGCTGGCACAGGAGCGGTGGCAAACAGAATATGAATTAACCCTGACACTTTATGAAGCTGCCACCGAAGCAGCTTACCTAAGTGGCAACTTTGAGCAGATGGCACAATTTCCAGCAGTCATTTTGGAAAATGCTAAAACCTTATTAGATACCGTTAAAGTCTATGAAATCCAAATTCAAGCCGCTCAAGCCCAACATCAATTTCTCCCGGGCGTGGAGCTGGCTCTCCAGATTTTAGAGCAGTTAGGAATCCATTTTCCCAAGCAACCCGATGAATCAGATATTGCATCGGCTCTCGAAGCAACCAAATCCATTTTAGCTGGCAGGCAACCGCTAGATTTAATGGCTCTACATCAGATGACAGAAAAAGACAAATTAGCCGCTATGCGGATTCTCGTAAGTGTCTCTTCTTCTGCCTTTGTTGCCGCTCCAGCACTCTTACCATTTATTACCCTTGAGCAAGTAAATTTATCGGTTCAGTATGGCAATACCTCATACTCTACAAATGGTTATGCCTTCTATGGACTGCTGCTTTGTGGGGCAATAGGAGACATTGAATGTGGCTATCAGTTTGGACAACTGGCACTCAAATTACTCGAACATTTTAATGCCAAAAAGTTGAAAGCTAGAACCTATGTCGGAGTATGCTGTAGTGTATTACATTGGAAGGAGCCGCTCAGGAACACCTTAGCGCTTTTCCGGGAAGGCTATCAAATTGGGCTGGAAACGGGAGATTTTGAGTCAGCTACCATTTGTGCAGTCGTTTACGTCATGCACTCTTTGTTTGTTGGTAAAGAACTGGGTGAGCTAAGTCGCCAGAGCGATACCTTCCGCCTTCAACTCACCCAACTCAAACAAGAAGGAATTTTTAGCCAACTGACAATTTTCCAGCAAGGGATTTTGAATTTAATCGACGATGGTGCTGAGGTATGGCAGCTGGTTGGTAAGGCTTTCAATCAAGAGCAAATGCTGCCAGTATTCCAGGACTCAGGCGATCAAACTGCGCTGTACTATTTCTATGTGAGTAAACTTTTTCTCGGTTATCTGTTTGGCAAGTTTGAACTTGCAGTGGAAGCTGCGATCGCTACTGAAAAATATCTCGGCGGTGTCATCGGATTATTTGTGGTTCCAATCTTCCACACCTATGATTCTCTGGCTCATCTGGCAATCTATTCCCAAGTTCCCGCAACAGAACAGCAACAAATTCTTGGGCGGGTGAGCAAAAATCAGGAAAAGATCAAAACTTGGGCTAGCTATATTCCAGCCAATCATTTACACAAGTTTTATTTGGTTGAAGCAGAACGGTATCGGGTTTTAGGACAGAAATCAGAGGCGATAGAATTCTACGATCGCGCCATCATTGGAGCTAAAGAAAACGGCTACATCCAAGAAGAAGCGCTGGCCAATGAACTGGCCGCTAAGTTCTACCTCGATTGGGCCAAAGAGCGGATAGCTGTGGAATACATCACCGAAGCCTACTATGGCTATGCTCGTTGGGGTGCTAAAGCCAAAGTCGCCGACTTGGAACGACGCTATCCCCAACTCCTCGCTCCTATCCTCCAGCAAACCCATTTTTCCCTCTCAACTAACGAAACTATCTTCCCACTGGAAAGTGTCACCGCTACCAGTTCCGCCACAACAAGTAGTAGCAGCGTCTCTGTTGCTTTAGATTTAGCTGCAATTCTCAAAGCATCCCAAACCCTTTCTGGGGAAATCGAACTCGAAAAACTGCTCTCGGTATTGCTGCATATCGTCATTGAAAATGCGGGAGCAGATAAGTGTGTGTTCATGTTTTTGGAGTCAGAGCGTTTGCGAATTCAGGCGTTAGCACAGCTTTCCCAGAACGTTAGACACAACCAGGCTGCTAAAGTCGATTTTTTCCCGATGTTGCTCAACCCAGAGCTTATTGAAGACTCTGTTGATGTGCCAGTTGGCTTAATTCATACTGTCAAACGCAGCTTAAAACCAGCAGTGATTATTGATGCTACGGTGCATCCGCAATTAATTAATGACCCGTATATTCAGCAACAGCAACCCAAGAGTATCTTGTGCAGCCCGATTTTGCATCAGGGTAAGTTACTTGGGATTTTGTATTTAGAAAACAATTTGGCAACCGGAGCCTTTACCAGCGATCGCGTCGAACTGCTCAACTTACTTTGCGCTCAAGTCGCAATCTCTTTAGAAAATGCTCGACTCTATGCCCAAGAACAGGAAAAATCCCAGTCATTACAAGCATCGCTAGCACAATTAAAACAGACCGAAGCATCTCTAGCCAAAGAACGAGAGTTCTTGAATGCCATCATTCACAATATTACAGATGGGATTGTTGTTTGCGATACTAGTGGGAAGTTAACCCTATTTAACAAGGCAACTCGTGAATTTCATGGCTTACCAGTAGAATCATTACCGCCAGAAGAATGGGCACAATACTTCTCACTCTATCAAGCTGACGGTCAAACACCGCTATCAACAACCGAAATCCCACTGTTTCGCGCCTTCCAAGGGGAAATCGTCGAAAATGCCGAAATGGTGATTGCGCCGAAACATGGTTCTACGAGAAGTTTGTTAGCTAGCGGACAAGCGATCATCGATTCTTGGGGTAACAAACTTGGTGCGGTAGTTGTGATGCGAGATATTAGCGAGCGCAAAATTGCTGAACTTGCCTTGCAGCAAAAATCACTCTTATTGCAACAAGCATTGAACGATTTACAAAACGCCCAACTACAAATTGTCCAAAGTGAAAAAATGTCAGCACTGGGCAACTTAGTTGCTGGCGTGGCTCACGAAATGAATAATCCTTTGGGTTTCATTGCTGCTAGTCTCAAACAAGCTAAACCCACTGTTGCTGATATTTTTGAACACTTAAAACTCTATCAAGAAAGCCTGCCCAATGCGAATGATAAAATTCTTAACCATGCTGAAGACATCGACTTAGACTATAGCTTAGAAGACTTACCCAAAATGATTGATTCTATGACTATGGCCTGCGAGCGCCTAAAAAATATCAGCACCAGTCTCCGCACTTTCTCTCGTGCTGATAAAGATTATAAAGTGCTATTTAACATCCACGAAGGCATTGATAGTACAATTCTCATTCTCAAACATCGCCTCAAAGCCAATGAAACACGTCCAGCTATTGAAGTAATAACTAAGTATGATAATTTACCCCAGATCGAATGTTTCCCCGGTCAGTTAAATCAGGTATTCATGAATATTCTCGCCAATGCCATTGATGCATTAGAAGAGTCGAATCACAGAAGATTTCTTGAGGATATTAAAGCCAATCCTAACCGAATTGAAATTACCACTTCAGTCCGAGATCACCAAGTTAAAATTGCCATTGCTGATAATGGCAACGGGATGAATGAACAAATTAAAGAAAAAGTATTTGATCACTTATTTACTACTAAAGCTGTTGGTAAAGGTACAGGCTTAGGATTAGCGATCGCTCATCAAATTGTCGAAGAAAAACACAGTGGTTCGCTCTTTGTAAATTCTACACTCGGTGAGGGAACTGAATTTGTCATTACCTTACCGATTCTGGCTTAGACTCTAGGTTAACGCAGCGTGAATGCATGGCAAAACTGACCGCAGCGGCTTTGTTAGTGCCAGCGATTCTTTGTTGAAGTTAAAATTAGCGATCGCGCGAGTGTTCGCCGCAGTCAATCAGGAGTTTGAAACTAGATCTCCCCAAAGTCTGCCAGTGAAACTATTGAGTAAAACCCGATCAGGGCTCTAAATTAATTTTGTCGTCATGGGTAAAGGGAGGTAGCAAGTAAGGGACTTCCAAATAATAAAATGTCTAATCGCTTTTGAAGCAGGGGGATCTGGGGAAGCCGGGGAGGAAGAATCTGATCGTATCTTCGCTCTCACTCATTGGATAATTTAATTTCTGGAAGTCCCTAAACAATGTTCTTTTATTGATTGTAGTGCTTCCACCCTTTACCGGACATTAAGTTGAGGCTTTTAAGTTATAATACTTACCTCACCTGAATCTAAATCGTAACGACCTCCTACAATTTTGAGTTTGCCGGACTGTAGTCGCTCAGTTAAGAGACGCGATCGCTTTAAGCGTTCAATTTGATATTGCACATTTGCCACTACAGTGTTTTCTACTGCGTCACCTGGCTGGTTTTTCACCCTGGCGACGGCTGGCTTAATTGCTTTGACAAAGGTACTAATATCACCAAGCAGCACTTCGTTTTTTACAGCGGCGGTGACGGCTCCACAGCGCTCATGGCCCAGCACCATCAGCACTGGCGAGCCTAACAGGGTAACGGCATATTCAATACTGCCAAGCGCTTCTGGCGTGGCAATATTTCCCGCAATCCGAACATCAAAGATATCTCCGATACCTTGATCGAAAATGATTTCTGCGGGTACTCGTGAATCTGCACAACTGAGGATGGTTGCAAATGGATGTTGTGCTTGAGCAACTTCCTGCAACCGCGCCGCCGATTGATCTGGGTATTGGGGGTGATGCTGGACAAAGCGTTGGTTGCCCTCGATTAGCTTTTGCAATGCCGCATCGGGACTGAGGCTTTGAGGAGTTTCTGAAGGTAATTCGGCGGCTTGAGCCTGTTGCACCAGCCAGAGTAAATCACTAGTAGTTAGCATCGCCCCCACTGCCCCAGTGATTCCTAACCGCAAAAAGTCACGACGTTCTATAAAATGCTTCATAATGACGCAACACATTTCATTGAGCGAATTTCCATAACATCCGAGATGTAACAAGTACCGCCAAATTTGTTGAGCAGTGGTCTAAGGTTTTCCACCACAGGCTTGAGTTGGTCTGGCATACAAAAGGCGAGGATATAGACATTATCGAGCATCGTCATGTCTAAATCTTCTGCTGTGCCTCGTAATCCTCTACCAGAAACACCTCGGATGACAGCATGACCATGTACACCTGACTTGTCTAAACTCTCTAATATTTTGGCAAGTTCAAAGGAGTTGGCGATAATTTCTATCTTTTTAACTAGGTGCATATTATTACCTCCAAAACAGGTTAATTCCGTACAAATATAACGGAATACCCACAATAATATTGAACGGGAATGTGACTGCTAGAGCCGTAGAAACGTACAGACTAGGGTTGGCCTCTGGAACAGTCATCCGCATAGCTGCGGGGACAGCGATGTAAGAGGCGCTGGCAGACAACACAGCAAACAGTAACGCATCTCCTTGAGGCATACCAATGACTTTGGCAATTACCAACCCAATGACTGCATTGAGTATTGGAATTAGTATGGCAAATAAGATCAGGAAAAATCCGGTTTTTTGCAAGTCTTTAATTCTTCTGGCGGCTACTAATCCCATATCTAATAAAAAGAAGGTAAGAACGCCATAAAACAACCCCTGAGTAAAGGGTTCCAAAACGTGCCAACCACGTTCTCCTGTCAAAACGCCAATCAGAAGGCTACCTACCAAAAGAAAGACGGAACTATTAAGAAATGCTTCTTGTAGCACTTCCGTCCAAGAAAATTCCCGCTTCTCATCTACCGTAAATATATTCACCAGGATCAGACCAACAATGATGGCGGGAGATTCCATGAGAGCAAGAGCTGCTACCATGTAGCCATCAAAAGCAATACCAAGCTCACTTAAAAAGGCACTAGCGGTAATGAAGGTGACAGCACTGATAGAACCATAAGTTGCGGCGATCGCGGCGGCATCGTAAATATCCAGCTTCAGCTTCAGGATAAAAAAAGTGTAGATTGGCACAAAACAAGCCATTAACATCGCTGCCAAGAGCGTCAGAACTACTTCCTGAGTAATGCCACTTTTAATTAATTCTACCCCGCCTTTAAAACCAATCGCAAACAGTAGGTAAAGCGAGAACAGTTTGGGTACAGGAGGAGGAATTTCTAAATCGGACTTGACAAAAACAGCAGCCATCCCTAAAAAGAAAAACAGGATTGGCGGATTCAGGATGTTGGATATGATTAAACTGGTATCCATATTCATCCCTCCTGATGCTGATAAAACTGGCAATTAAACGAACTTTGCATCTGAAAAAATTTAACTATTGACTCATGATTTATCGTGTATTGCTACCCCATGTCAATTGGGTATAAGGATGGGACAAGCTACCATCACCGTATAAATGTCAGACTGACGGCAGCAAATGGATACTATCAAGTTGCTTCAGGAGTACTGAGTGCAATCGCTCCAGATGCAATGCACATTTTTGCAGTTTTAAATATTAATTAATGAAAAGACTTTTATTTGTATGTAGCCAGAATAGATTGCGAAGCCCTACTGCTGAGGTTATTTTTTCGGAATATGAAGGGCTGGAAACCGACTCAGCAGGTTTGGATCGCTACGCAGAAGTACCAGTCTCAACAGAAGCGATCGCCTGGGCTGAGATAATTTTTGTGATGGAAAAGTCGCATAAACAAAAGCTGGCAAAGAATTTTCAGCCTTTTTTGAAGGACAAGCGAGTTATTTGTTTAGATATTCCCGATGAATATGAGTATATGGAGCCGACTTTAATTGAGTTATTAAAAAAGAAGGTACTGCCGCTATTAGGTAATTTCCAAAAATAAATTATTTCGGATTTTGCAGTATTGTCAATAATTTTATAGTAATCTATTATAAATACTTAATAATTAGAGTTTGCACGAAAGATTACCAATTACCAATTACCCAGTGAAGATGCAAATGCAGACATCGAAGAGATGCGATCGCTTAATTGGTTGATTCAGAATGGCCATTTATATAAAAATATATAAAAATATTTAGAAATTGATAAATATGTGGTTAAAAACTCTATTGTTAACAACAAGTTTGTTTTTGCCAAATGAGGCGTTAGCTAGACCAAATCAGCAAAACTTATCATCAGTTGTACAAGCGCAGTCACCCACACAGCCTATTATGCCAAAAGCTGCTTTGGAAAAACTATTAACTACTGAACCAGTACAAGCTGAATGGTTTACTTCTGAGTTTTTGGCTCATGTGTCTATCTCTCAAATACAACAAATTATTGCCAGCTTGAAACAGGGACTAGGAGCGTATCAGAGAGTTGAAGAGCAAGGAAAAAACTACAAAGTTGTGTTTGCGCGTGGTTACGTACCCACACAAATTGCTCTAGATGCCAATGGTAAAATTGCCATGCTCTTCTTTGAGCCACCTGTTGCTCAGGCTAAGAGTTTAGAAGAAGCGATGCCGGCGGCGGGCTACGCCTACGCAGAATTCAAAACTTTACCCGGAAAAGTCAGCTTTCTGGTTTTAGAAGGCAAATCAGAACTAGCAGCATTAAATGCCACCACACCGTTAGCAGTTGCTTCTGCCTTTAAATTGGCAGTTCTGCAAACTCTCAAATCTCAAATTGCTACAGGTAAGCGATCGTGGGGCGATGTAGTCGAGTTGCAACCAGCTTGGAAAAGTCTACCATCAGGTATTTTGCAAACCTGGCCCGATCGCTCACTTTTAACTTTGCAGACTTTATCAGCGCTGATGATTTCCCAAAGCGACAATACCGCCACCGATAGCTTAATTAATATTGTGGGACGACAGGCAATTGAATCTCTGACACCCCGCAACCGTCCTTTACTGACTACCCGTGAGTTATTTTTACTCAAAAGTGCTAAAAATCAAGAGTTACTGAAACGTTATCGAAGTAGTAATGAAACACAAAAAAAAATAATCTTACAATCACTAGCTCAACAATCTTTACCTAATGCGAGTGAATTTGAGGGAAACCCACTCGCCCTGGATATTGAGTGGTTTTTTACAGCTAAAGAACTGTGTGGACTGATGACACAAGTTGCCGATTTACCTTTAATGAGTATCAATCCTGGAGTTGCCAAGGCGGAAGATTGGGAAAGAGTAGCATTTAAAGGTGGATCGGAATCGGGGGTTTTGAATCTCACAACTTGGCTAAAAGCAAAGAATGGTAAGCAATATTGTGTGACTGCTACCTGGAATAATGATGCACCTTTAGAAGAATCTCGCTTTTTGAACCTGTATAGTAGTGCGATCGCTAGCTTAAAGTAATCAAAATTTAGATTTTGAATTTTGGGTTGTATCAATTCATCACTCACAATAATTTATTAAATTGTTGTCATTTAATAAATTGCAACAAATCGAATTCGTGTCGAATATCTAACAAAGAGCGATTTAGTAGCGGTTCATAGCCAAAAAAAGGGTAGTATTTCCGATGTCCACGAGTCTTAAACCAAATTACAACAAGCTCTGGCAAAAGTTGCGGCAATATAAACAAAATTGAACTATATAACCACACAATACCGTGCTGCTTGATTAGATCGGCATACATGACATCTACCGCTGGATTTTTACGCTCACGTAGCCAGTCGTGAAACTTAAAGTCACTCGTCCAGAAAGTTAATGGTAGTAGCTTAATTTCATCATACATATCCGTATCACAGCCCAAAACAATGTGTGTAATATCGTGGGCAAGGAGGATTCTCGCAAAATTTGCTGGCATGGTGCTAGGGTTGGTTACACCAGGATTTACAGCATAATATTCCTCTAGCCCCTGACGTAAAGTTTGGGTGCTGTTTTTGTACGTATATTTGGGGCGAATTCGCTGAGACATAAGCCTGCCCTTAATATCGATACCAATAGTATCGATATTAAAAATAGAAATGTCAAGCAATTTCGTCGCGGATGAGAGATAAACTTAGTATGGTTTTCTAGTTTTATGAGTGAACCTAATCAAAAGCGTCCTGGAAGACCTCGCAGTACCAAATCTCATCAGGCAATTCTGCAAGCTACACTAGATTTGCTCATCGAAGTCGGTTTTAATCACATGAGCATGGATGCGATCACAGCCCGTGCTGGAGTAGGCAAAACCACGATTTATCGACGATATACTTCTAAGGAAGAGTTAGTTGCAGACGCAATTGAAAGTCTCAGGGAAGAAGTTGAGATACCTGATACTGGTAGCCTTTGGGGTGATATTGATGCGCTAATCGTCAGTGCTGCACAAATTTCATTGCACCCTTTAGGTAGACAGACAGTCACGATGATAATCAGCACTGCATCAAGCAACCCTGAATTTTCTCAGATGTATTGGACAAAATACCTACAACCTCGCAGACAAGCTTTTGCCGTTGTCTTAAACCGCGCACAGACAAGAGGTGAAATTGGCTCAGATGTCGGTTCTGATTTAGTCTTCGACACAATGAGCAGTATTATGCTTTATGCATTAATTTTTCCACCTGTTACTGAATCATGGGAAGCTTTTGTGCGTCGTGTGATGCATTTTATTCTGAAAGATAAAGTGGCATTATATTAATTTTAAGTAGAGTAAAAATCAAATTACAAAATTGTGCATTAAGCTTTAGCTTAATGCACGCTATGAATATTCGTTAATTTATTTTTTGGCATTCCCTTAATACAAGCCACTATAAAAATTTTACAGTGAAGTGTACCGATCATTTATTATGCTCCTGATCTGCAGGTGTTTCAACTTGGAAATTATCACCCTGTTTTTTAACTGAAAAGTCAGTCTCATTTTTGCCAGTTTGAGCCAAACCAGCAGCACCAGCAATTGCTGTGCTTGCAAGTCCAAGACCAGCAGACTTATCATTATTGGTTGATGCAATTAAAACAGTTACACCAATCACAGCGCCAACAGTAGCCATAAATATAGGGGTTATAGCTCGAATTAAGTCTGGGGTAAGATATTTCATAGAGGGTTCACTATAGAGTTAGTTTCTAACTTGATTTATCTACCCACTACAACATGCAGATTCCAGAATTTATCTCATATTTTTTTAGCTAGCTAGATGACAACTGCCCTGTTAACTTTGACCGGATGCTAACTTTTGCAACCAACCTTGAGCTTCTGCGTACAACTTAAACTGGCTTTCATCGGCGCGGAACTCTGGAGTATGAACCATTCTTCTGCCATTTACCCACTTCGTACCGTGGTGCTTGTGCAGTAATTCGTGAAATAACACAAACTCGATCACAAACTCAGGTATATTGCTATCATCAAGGGTCAAACTCATCACTACTCTATCTCTAGCTGGCTCATAGTGTCCGAACTTACGGTAAGTATTAATTTTGCTCCATGCCAGACGTGGTTTAACAAGAGTGGCTGCAAAATATTCGTGGTTGAGTTTGTTAAATAAATTATTCAAGTTATAGAATTTACCTTGCGGGTTTTCTGCGATTACCTCAGCAATTAAATCTAATGTCAATAGTATGCTGCTGTATTCTTCTGAACTAGCAAAAGACCGAATAAGTTTTGTACCGTCTTGATTTATGCCAAAAATCACAGATTTTACTACCGCTTGCAAAACTTCATCGGGCGCATTAATAAACCCTTCACTAATCGTCAAATGGGCAAATGTGCTAGATTTTTTACCTTTATATAATCCTGCTAAATTAGTTAATTCAATTGTTAAATTTACAGATTCTTGCTTATCTTTTTTCAAGATTCTTTGAGCGATTTGTCGCACCCGATAAGTGCTTGTAAGGTGAAGCGTCAAATTGGATTCATCCGTTAAAAACTTCATCCAAGAGTAAATTTGACGCGATGAACGAGTCAGATTTGCTGGTGTTGCTTGTTGATGAGAGCAGATTTTTTCAATTGTTGTAACTGTTCTGACAATAATTTGAGTTAGTTTTTGGATTTCAGCAGACTTCGGCGAGGCAATTTCGGCTAAATTAAAAATATTTTGTAAGATACTATTTTGTTGTGCTTTTATATTTTTGATGCTGATACTCTCAACCTGTGTTTGAGTTACTTGACTAGACGCAAGCGGTAATTTTGTCATTTGTCATTTGGTGTTTGTTATTTGTATTTGGCATTTGGCATTTGTCAAAGGTCAAGGGTCAAGGTTTATTAGTTATTTCTTTCTCTTCTTTCCCATTACCAATTACCAATTACCAATTACCAATTACTCAGTCCCTAGTCCCTACCAAGTATGTTTGTAATTGCCTTAACTAACTCATCTGGCTCAACGGGTTTAGACAGATGCTTTTGAAAACCAGCCAATAGTGCTTGTTGTTGGTTGATTTCTCCAGCATAGGCTGTTAAAGCGATAGAGGGAATCTGTTTTCCTGGCTCTGTTTGCAATGCTTTTACCTGGCGCATCAACATATAGCCGTCCATTTCTGGCATCCCAATGTCACTAAGTAAAATATCTGGCTTTGATTGTGCCAAGGCTTGTAGTGCGTCCGTAGCTGATCCTACCGCAGTTACATTTGCGCCACTTTGTTCTAGTACAAATGTGTAGAATTCACGGCTATCTATGTCATCGTCTACAACTAAAATTTTGATACCTGTTAACAGTGGTGAGTGAGGAGCGAGGTGTGAGGAATTATTTTCATCCTTCAACCTTTTGCCTTCCCTACGGGACGCTGCGCGAACAGCCTTCAAAAGCGGTAGCCTAACTGTGAAAGTAGCGCCCTGTCCTTCTCCTAGACTTTCTGCGCTTACCGTTCCGCCATGTAGTTCTACTAGATGACGCACAATGGCTAACCCTAACCCCAAGCCCCCAAATTTGCGGGTTGTTGTACTGTCAGCCTGACAGAAATATTCAAACACATAAGGAAGGAAGTTAGAACTGATACCTTTGCCTGTATCACTAACAATAATTTGAGCATGAGTGTCAACATTATGTAGGCGAAGATTAACTTTTCCGCCTTCGGGAGTAAATTTAACAGCATTCGATACAAGATTCCAGATTACTTGTTGTAAACGACTAGAATCACCCAAAACTTCGCCTAATGAAGCATCCAACATTGTATTAATTTGAATATTTTTAGCTTCTGCTGCTAGGCGCACCGTTTCCATTGCTGCATCAATTACAGACACTAAGTTAACCGCAACCATGTTGAGGTTGAGCTTACCGCGTAAGATGCGGGAGACATCTAGCAAATCGTCAATGAGTTGAACTTGTAATTGAGCATTCCGCTCAATTGTGGCTAGGGCTTTTTTCATACTTGCGGGGTCAAACTCACCAGTCTGCAAAAGTTTAGACCAACCGAGAATGGGATTGAGAGGCGATCGCAATTCATGGGACAACACTGCTAGAAACTCATCTTTAATCAGGTTTGCTTTCTCAGCTTCGGCTCTAGCAGCTTGCTCAAGTTGCAGCAAGCGATCGCGTTCGGTTTCTGCGGCTTTGCGTTCGGTAATGTCAATTACTGAGCCAATGTAACCTTGGAAATCCCCATCACAGCTAAACCAAGGAGTAGCCGCGTCAATCGCCCAGCGATACTCGCCGTCCTTGCGCCGCAAGCGGTACTCTAAACGGAACGCCTCGCAGCGTTCGTTAGCCACTAAGAATGCATTTTTGGCGGACTCGGAATCTTCTGGATGCACGACATCCAACCACCCTAATCCCAGACCTGTTTCCTCGGTCTGACCGGAAAATTCGTACCAGCTTTGGCTGAGGTAAGTGCAATAGCCTGTGGGGTCAGTCACCCAAATCATCACTGGGGCGTTGTCAGCCATGTTACGGAATCGCTGCTCACTCTCACGCAGTGCAGCTTCAGCTTGTTTGCGAGTGCTAATGTCTGTAATAAAGATGCTGACACCTTCAGCAAAGGGGTAGACACGATTTTCAAACCAGCGCCTCCAAGGAGGATAAAAGTACTCAAACCGTACAATCTCCTGTTGTGCAAAGGCATTATAAACTTGGGTATCAAATTCACTGCCGATCATATCTGGAAACAGTTCCCAAATACTTTTACCGAGCAGTTCTTCCTTTGGCTTCCCAACCACTTCTGCTACCTGGTCATTGGCAAAGGTGTAGCGCCACTGCCGATCTAGAACATAAAACTGGTCTTGGATACCTGCGAGGACTGTTTCCAGGTGGGCTTTTGCCACCTCCGCTTCCAGCCGTAGCGCTTGCTCCCGTTGCATGGCTTCGTCCCGCAGACGAGCCATTTTTAAAGCCGCTTCCACCCGTGCCAATAATTCACGGGCAGAAAACGGCTTGATCAGGTAATCATCAGCACCCGCTTCTAATCCTTCTACTCGTGCTTCTTCTCCCGCCCGTGCTGATAGCAGAATAATTGGCACTTTTCTTGTCTGTGGATCAGCACGTAGCGCTTGCAACAGCCCAAAGCCATCTAGTCCTGGCATCATCACATCTGTCAATACCAAATCTGGCATACGCTCACGAGCAGCAGACAAAGCCGCTAAACCGTCCGCCACTGCTTCCACGTTATAATGCTGACTTAACAATCGCTTGACATAATCACGCATATCAGCATTGTCATCAGCCAAGAGAATGCGAGCAGAGACTGGGGGGGCTGGGGAGGACGGGGAAGCTGGGGAAGAATCTATATATATAGATATGTCCTTGTTCTGAATAATTTCTCCCTCTGCTTCTCTTCTCCCTCCGCTCCCCCGGCTCTCTTCTTCCGGTAGCCAACGTAGCGCTTCTTCTAAATAAGGGGTTGCACCTAATGAGGTTGAAGCTAAGGTACGAGATGCACTAATGCGCTCTGGAGGTAAATGAGCCGATCCCGTAGGAACAGACACGGTAAAGCAGCTACCTTGTCCTAAAATACTGGTAACTTGGACAGTCCCACCATGCATTTGCACTAATTCTTGCACAAGTGATAAGCCAATTCCTGAGCCTTCAAAGGTGCGTCCTTGCGCTCCTTTAACACGGTGAAATCGTTCAAACAAATGGGGAATTTCTTCGCTAGGGATACCAATCCCTGTGTCTTTAACCTGCAACTCAACAGAGTCGTTAACCCACTGTAAGCTGACGGTGATTTCTCCGGTAAACGTGAATTTGAAGGCATTGGAGAGCAGATTCAGGACAATTTTTTCCCACATATCCCGATCCACATACACTAATGCTGGTAAGGTAAGACAATTAACAGATAATTGCATATCTGCCCGTTCGATCGCAGAACGAAATACACTTGCTAACTCTGTGGTAAAACTAGCCAAGTCAGTAGGTTCGTATGAGGCTTGCACCCGTCCGGCTTCAATGCGCGAAAAATCTAGCAAGGTGTTGACCAATTTCAACAGGCGCAATCCGTTGCGTTGCACCATTTCTAACTGCTCGCGTTCGTTGGCTGGGAGCAAGGTAGCACAGTTATTCAGGGTTTCTTCCAATGGCCCTAACATCAGAGTGAGTGGAGTCCGAAACTCGTGGCTGACATTGCTGAAGAAAACAGTCTTAGCGCGATCGAGTTCTGCCAAGCCTTCAGCCCGTTTACGTTCTTCCTCGTAAGCCTGGGCGTTGGCGATGCTGGCTGCAATCTGCGCTGCAACCAAATCAATGAATCCGCTGTAGTTGTTGTCAAATAGCCGGAACGGGTTTAAACCAACAATTAATATCCCTGCTTTTCCCGTCTGTCCCGATGCTGCGATGGGTACAGCTACTGCTTGATGTGGCGGTTGTTGCCAAGCACCTGTAGGGAGTCCGACAAAAAGCGAACGCAAATCGGAAACTAGGCATGGCTTATGGGTTCTCAGCGCTTCTGCAAAGGGCCAAACCCTATCGTCATCAATAGCGACAGTTTCTGGGACTGCTACATGATCGTGTTCAATACCGGAGGTTCCCGCCAGAAAAACGCGCTGTTGATCTGGATCTACCAGATAAATCATCGCAAAGGGTAAATCGTAAGGGTTCGTTTCCAAACATCTTGCACTTAGAGAACATGCCACATCAAATGTCCGTGCATCTACAGTGCGCGCCGCCAATTCCCGCAACAGTACCAACTGACGTTCACTAATGATGCGTTGTGTATCGTCTGTATTGGCGCAAATAATACCGCCTGTACCACCTTGATCATTGGGAACAGGGCTATAGGAAAATGTATAATAAGTTTCTTCCGGGTAGCCGTTGCGCTCCATAATTAGCAGCAGCGCTTCGTCATAAGTACCCTCATTATTCAGCATTGCTGATTCGGCTCTAGGGCCTACCTGCTCCCAAATCTCCCGCCACACATAGGAAGCTGGCTGTCCCAACACTTCTGGATGTTTACCACCGACAATTGCCTTGTAAGCGTCATTGTAAAGGTTAATTAATTCCTCGCCCCACCAGACAAACATCGCTTGGCGGGAGGTGAGCATAATCCTGACGGCAGTTCTCAGGCTTTGCGGCCACTGCTGTGTTGGTCCCAGGGAAGTTTGAGACCAGTCCTTTTCTCGCATCCGCGCGCCCATTTCACCCCCGCCCAGCAGAAAGTTAACATCAGCGTTGCTTGCTGATGTTGACTCATTTCTCACGCGTCTATTCTGATTAGCCATACTTACAAAGCCTGCTCCTCTGTTGGAAAATAAGTTGTCCGCAGGATTTGACCACTTCACCTAACTGATTGAGTCGGCTATCAATTCGCTGCATTGCTCGTGGAGAAGGTGTGGCGCGTCGATTTCCCTTGCTAAAGCAATATATACCAATTTTTTCTGTAGAGTAGGTCTTTTGCGATCAGCCTACAGATAGAAATATTGAGCGTTGCTATAAGTAAGTCGGCGCTAGTATTTTAAACTATGTTAAGAAATTTAAAGGTAGGCTGGAATACCACTTCTTTCAATATACAAGGGTGTGTTGCGCTGTCCGACAACGCACCATCAACAATTCAAGGTGCCGTACCCTCAGGAATAACACACTCTACTCAAATTTATATTTCTTTACATACACTGAATTTTTCTCGCCGACTTACCTTTTATTTTGATAAGTTAGCCCGCTTGCTGATTCTCAATATATCGACGCAAAACTGAGTTAATTAAATCTTTGTACTCTGGTTCCTGTGTTCGAAACCACGCCATAATTTCGGGGTCTAGCTGAATCAAGTTACAAGCTTGTGATGCTGGAAGTCGTAAGGTAGCATTTTCAAAAAACTCATCGCTTAGAGGTGGAATATCTAAGTAATCAATATCCTCATCTGTCATCGCCTCTAATAAAGCCCAATCAGTACGTGAGGTATTGTTCGAGTCGTTGTTGTTCATATCGGTTTGCTCTTCGTGCAGAAATAATTCTGATTATGTTGTTTTGTCGTGGAGATAGAAGGCGATCGCAAATCCAAAATCCAAAATCTAAAATGATATTAGCCCACGAGCGATCGCACTGTGGGCTTTGTAGATGCATTTATATTAGTAGCAATTTATCCTTGAGTTATACTTTGAGCCGGAGGCATAATTACTTTTTTAGCTAAACCCAAAGTCTTGAGAGCATGGATACTCCACCAAGTAATATCAATTTCCCACCAGGAAAATCCCGCTTTCGCTACATGGGGATAAGTATGATGGTTGTTGTGCCAGCCTTCACCATAAGTGACAATTGATACCCACCAAAGATTACGCGAGTCGTCACTAGAATCAAAAGAACGATAGCCCCATTTGTGGGTTGCTGAATTTACAAACCAAGTAGAGTGCCAAAGCAAGACTGCTCGCAAAAACATACCATAGATCACAAAAGACCAACCGCCTATGGCATATAGCAAAATCCCTAAAGGAATTTGCAGCAGCAAGAAGTAGCGATCCAACCACCGATAAAATGGTTGACGTGCTAAATCGGGAGCAGATTTTTGATAGACTTCGTAATCAAAAAACTCTGCACGGGGGTAGAAAATCCACAACATATGACTCCACCAAAACCCTCGCTTGGCAGAGTATGGGTCTAGATTGTTATCTTCAGTGTGGGCGTGATGCTGGCGGTGTCCACCCACCCAGAAAATCGGTCCGCCTTGTAAAGCTAAAGCGCCAATTAGGGCGATCGCATATTCTAACCACTTCGGTACTTGGAAACTGCGATGGCTCAGTAATCGGTGATATCCTAAACAAATACCAATGCTTCCGAACAACCAGTGCAAAAACAGCATTGTACCTAATGCCGACCAGGAGAAAAACCAAGGAGCTAGTAAAGCTAAGGCATGAAATGTACCAAAAAATACTACATTCGTCCAACTGAGGCGAAATGACGTTCTTTGCTCAGGGGCGAACGCCAGCAATTTTGCAGCCATAAAAATTCCTGCTGATGAACAATAAAGCGATCTGCTTTGTTCCGGATGTACTCTTGCATTGGGTGTATTTGGCTATTGCGCTTCACAACCTACAAGGAACCTACCCGTTCTGTATCAAAGGGTGACAGTATAGTAGAGCAAGTATCACTTACATTTGTATCTTAACAACTCTCTTGTTTATATGCAAGTGGCACTTGCATTAGTGCTTTTATGGCATCTCCCACCCATTCAGCTCGTCAACGTCTGATTCAAGCAGCGCTGGAACTATTTACTGCTCAAGGAGTCAGTGGCACTACAACCCGCCAAATAGCGGAGAAGGCAGAAGTGAACGAAGTAACGCTATTTCGTCATTTTGGCAATAAGCATGGACTGCTGTTAGCTGTTTTGGAAGAATCTGCGGTCTTCAAAAATTTAGGTGAATCTTTGGTAAGACGGGCTAGTCCCCCTGGTAGTGTCTACCAAGCCCTGAAGGATTATGCAAGTGAGAACTTGCTTGCATTAGAACGAGTACCAGAATTAGTCAGGTCTGTAGTCGGTGAAGCTGACCAATACCCGGCGGAAAATCGCCGCGCCTTGGGAAGGGGTTTAACAGAAGCAAATCGTTATGTAGCCCAGTATTTAGGTACGGTAATTCAGCAAGGACATTTAAATACCTATCTACCAGCAGAAAAATTAGCTAGTCTGCTAAATGGGATGCTTTTGGGATATGCCGTCATTGAATTTACTAGCGAATTTCATGAACTTTGGGAAGACCGAGATGATTTTTTAGAAAATTTGGTGGAATTGTTTTTACGCGGTGCGATGTCACCCTCACCGGAGTCAGCAATCAATAACTCCACAGAAAGTAGCATCATCACCGAGGTAGCTGATTTACCCGCTAGTTTAGTTCACGAAATTTTCCGACAAGCCAGGAAATTGGGGATACAAGATTATGCTTTGGCCTATGTATTATTTGGCGCTGGCTTATCCCCCACAGAAATAGTTAACTTGCAGCGATCGCACCAAATCTATGATGACCAAGGGCACTTTTTACAAATTACCACCCCTGGATTAGTCCGCCAAGTACCTGTTAATCAGTGGATTCTGGGCAAACACTATGGCTCTTATACTAATAATCCCTTAATCAAGTGGTTGAAAAGTCGTAAAGATAGTCAACCAGCAATGTTTTTTAACGCCCAAGGAGAAACAATCTCTGAGTCAGAAATTCAAAGTCGCTGGGAAATGTGGACTCAGGGAATGTTAACACCCCAGGGACAACCACCAGCGATCGCGCAAGCACAACATACCTGGCGTGTAGAAATGCTCATGCGAGGTATCACCTTAGAAGATTTGAGCATCCTGACTGGTTGCGATCGCGCTCAATTACAACCCTATGCTCGCAGAGCTAGGGAAAAAGCTGCTCTAGAACAAGCTACCCGTTTAGACCAGAAACCCACGTAATTGGAATTAGAATGAAATTGCCCTGTTCAATTTACTGCTTTTTTTTCCATTTTCTGGGCTTGTTGCTCCTTGGCAAAGAACATCGAACAAAGTTTGCAATAATTCCTGAGTTGTGTAGGGCTTAGAAATAAATTTGTTGGCAGTCGCATCTTTGACAACTTTATTGCAGCCTACCAGACCGCTGACAGCTATAATCTTTACCTGGGGATTCATTGTTTGCAATGTGCGAATGGTAATTGCACCATCCATCAATGGCATCATCATATCTACTAGAACTACACTAATTTCATTATGGTAGCGGGCATACAGTGCGATCGCATCAATACCATTGCTGGCAGTCAACACCTTGTAGTTATAACTTTCTAAGGAAATTGTAGTAGTTTCGAGAATTTTAGCTTCGTCATCTACTACTAAAATTAATTCTCCGTTGCCATTTGGCAGTTCTAGATTTTCGGCTAGCGATGTTGCCATAGTCTCCACTGCTGGCAAGAACAATTTAAATTCAGTTCCTTTGCCGACTTCGCTGTACACGTTAATAAAACCACCGTGGCTTTTGATGATACCTCTGACGGTTGAAAGACCCAAACCTGTACCTTTACCAACCTCTTTAGTAGTGAAAAACGGCTCAAATATTCTCTCTAAAATTTCTGGCGGCATCCCAATTCCTGTATCCGCAACAGTAATTACAATGTAGGGGCCAACATTAGCTTCCAGATTCATCCGGGCATATTGTTCATCTACTAACAAATTTTTGGCAGAAATCGTGAGAGTACCACCATTGGGCATGGCATCACGAGCGTTGACGGTGAGGTTCATCAGTACTTGATGCAAGTGTGTGGCATCTCCAATCACAGCCCAAAGATCGGAGTTGAGATTTAGAGAAAATTCCAGGGATTTGGGAAATGTGCCATAAACAATCTGCTCGATTTCTGAGAACAGGCGGCTCATTAGTACAATTGAACTCTTACCTTCAACCCCGCGTGCAAACTGTAGCACTTGCTTAACTAAAGCAGCTCCGCGTTTAGTGTTGATTTCTATTGTCCTAAACATTTGCTGACTCCATTCATCGGTATGAGAGCGTTTTAGCTGTAGCAGTTGTGCCGCCGACAAAATGGGTGTCAGTATATTGTTGAGGTCATGGGCAATACCGCCTGCAAGTGTACCCAAACTCTCTAAGCGTTGCGTGCGGAGAAATTGGCTTTCAAGTTGTTTTTTTTCTGTAATGTCGGTGTTAACTGTCAAAATCGATTTAGGTTGTCCATCTTGATCACGCATTAAAGTCCAACGACTAGCAACAATAATGTTTTGGTTTTGTTTTGTAACTTGCTGTAATTCACCTTGCCAGCAACCATGTCCAGCAAGACTTTTTTGGATATTTTGTAGTTGTGGTAAGAGATCCGGTCGATATAGAAGTTCATTGACATTTTTGCCAATTGCTTCTGTTGCTTGCCATCCGTATAAATGTTCAGCCCCTTGGTTCCAAAAACTGATTTGATTATCAAAATCTCTAACGAGAATTGCATCTGTAGTAATATTTAGCAAAGCAGCTTGTTCGTAAATTTTCTGTTCTGCTTGCTTACGCTCAGCAATTTCTGTTTCCAAACGCTGATTTTGCTCTTGCAGTGTCTTTGTTAAGTTCCACAGCTTGAGATGAAGTTCAATCCGGGCTAAAACCTCTTCGTGCTGTAGCGGTTTAGTAATGTAATCCACCGCTCCCAGACTCAAGCCTTTGACCTTATCCACTGTTTCTGTGAGTGCGGTCATGAAAATGATGGGAATATCTTTTGTGCGTGGATTCGCTTTTAAACGGCGACAGGTTTCAAAACCGTCTATTTCTGGCATGAGTACGTCCAACAGCATCATATCAGGTGGAGCATACTCAGCTCTTGCGATCGCACTTTCGCCATCTTCCGCAACCAAAACAGTAAATCCTGCATCTGCTAAAAAATCAAACAACATTTCTAAATTTGTTGGGTTGTCATCAACAATTAAGACGACACCTTTATGATTCAAATCAATATTCATAAAACCTCATTTTAAAATCAAGCAGAGGTCAGCAATTATTTTCATCTACATCCCTATTACCGTTGTGCGGAAGTTAAAAATCAAATAGCAATTATAAATGACAAGCCCCACCAATGATATTTAACTACGCCAAACTACTTACTTATTTTCTGTCAACTGTGAATATTGTTTAATAAAATCTACGATTTGTCTTCCTTTAAACTCTTTAACAAATTGGCGCAAATGAGTAATAAACGGTAACAATTGTTCATCCATCTCCTCTAATTGTGTTGCTTTTCGGGCAATACTCCTGAGGTCTCCTTTCATTGCTAAATCTAGCAAAATTGCAATTTCCTCTGCTGGTGGAGGAATCAACTGTAAATTTTCAATTTTTGATTTTAGATTAACATCTTTTTGTTCTTTTTGATCGTTGTCTGTCTCTTCATAAATCCATTCCAAGCCTAAGTGAATTCTTAATTTTTCTAAAAGTTCTGTTAACCGGAATGGTTTAGGCAGAAAGTCATTACAGCCTACTTCTAGACTCTGCTTTTGCTCAAAATCAAAAACGCTAGCTGATATAGCAATTACTACTACTTCTTTGAAGTTTGGTAACATCCTCAAGCGACGGGTGGCTTCAAAACCATCCATTACAGTCATTACCAAGTCCATAAATATTAAATCTGGCTTAAATTCTGGTGCTTTGTCAAGACAGTCTAAGCCATCTGTTACTTCTAAAACTTCAAAACCTAATGGCTGTAGTAAATTGACTAAAACAGAACGATTTGACCATTTATCATCTACTACTAAAATCTTCTTTTTATCACCAACAAAACCAATAATGTTACGTTCAACAACTTTCTTAGCATTGATTGGATAAGCAACCTCAGCTAAATCCAAATCTAGCCAGAAAACGCTGCCTTTACCTAAAGTACTTTTCACCTTGACTTCACCGCCCATCATCTCAACTAATTGACGGCTAATTGCCAATCCTAAACCTGTACCTTCTGTCTTGCGGCTATCTTCCCCTGCCTGCTTAAATGGCAAAAATATTTCTTCTAATTGCTCCTCGGCTATACCTATACCTGTATCTTCTACTTGAAACCTTATTTTTCCTTCCTGATAGCCCACCTGAAATTTTACACTACCTTTTTCGGTAAATTTGACAGCATTACTCAGTAAATTAATTAAAACTTGCCGTAACCGTTTTGCATCTGCTCGCACAACTTTAGGTACAGGTGATATTTGATTATAAACTAAAGCAATTCCTTTTTGTTCGCTACGAATCTGGCAGATTTGCACAATACTTTCCAGAAATTCTGGAAAAGAAAATTCTGTAGGATAAAGTTCTAATTTTCCTGCTTCAATTTTAGAAAGATCTAAAATATCGTTAATCAGTGTTAGTAAATGTTCACCACATTGATGAATGATGTTTATACCATTCTTTTGTTCAGCAGTGAAGGTTTTATTTTTATTCAGAATTTGAGCATAACCCAAAATCCCATTGAGGGGTGTACGAAGTTCATGGCTCATGCTAGCGAGGAATTGACTTTTGGCGCGGTTGGCGGTTTCTGCTACTTCTTCAGCGCGTTGGCGATCCCTTCGGGCAGCTTCGCTAACGCGAATTTCCTGTTGTAGTTGCAAATTTTTAGCTTGTAATTCCAGCGTTCGCTCTTTTACCCTAAATTCTAGCGTGCGATTATATTCTTCTAAATCCTGATAAAGACGCGCATTTTCAATTGAAATTGCTGCTTGGGATGATAAAATTTGTAACATTTCCAAGCGCTGTGGTGTAAATGCCCCAGTAGTTAAATTATTTTCTAAGTAAAGAATGCCAATTAGTTTTCCTTGATTCACAATTGGCGTGCATAAAATAGATTTTGGTTTTTGGCTGATGATATAATTATCCAAATTAAATACAGCTTCATTGGTGGCATCATTTAGAACCACGTCTTTCTGTGTTCTCTGCACGTAGTTAATGATGGATATTGGTAGCTGCTGACTGCTTTCCACAGGTAGCGATCGCTCAACATTTATTTCGTCTTTATCTACACTTCCTGAAGCTTCTATTTTTAGCTTTCCTGCTGTTTCTAAAATTAAAAATCCCTTTTCTGCACCCGCATTTTCAATTAAAATTCGCATCAAATTAGCCAGCAACTTGCTTAAAACGATTTCGCCGGAAAGAGCTTGAGAAGCTTTCATCACAGTCATCAAGTCGAGACTGTCTGTTCTGCCAATTCTCGTGGATGCCTGATTAATTTCTTGGTAATTTGTTTCTAGCTTTTGTGCAGGCGATATCGTAATTAATTGCGGATACCGTGTTTCTAAATCTTTGACTTTAGCGATCGCTCTCCAACGGCTATAGGCATGGTAAGCATTAGTCATGTAAGTGCGGGCAATCGTTTGTCTACCCCATGACAAATAAAATTTAGCAGCGAGTTCGTGGGCGAGGGCTTCTTCGTTAATGTAATCGTTGTCTTTGGCAAGTGCGATCGCGCGATCGTACATTTCAGCTGCCTCTATTTTTTCATCTAAGACACGATGCCGTTCTGCTTCTACTAAATAAAATTTGTGCAGATGATTCATTGGGGCATAATGCGCCCATTTTTGCATTTTTTCTTGATTAGCTTGGACGCGCTCGAGAATGTCCTGTTGCTCTGATAGTGTGGCATCAGAATAAACAGATAGTCGTGTTAATGAATTGTAGAAATAAAATATAGGTATATGTGCTAAACCTGTCCCTATATCTGTATATTTCTCACACATCGCAGAATTTTCAATTGCCTCTGTGTAATGCTCAAACAAATAACAAAGAAGAAGTTTGTTGAAATACAAGCTAAAAATTGCCAGTTGGTCGTTTGCCGAGGAGTGAAGCGGCAGCATAGTCTGTTCATTGTATGCTTTACCCTCCAAACAACATGGGTTTTCAGCCTTGCCTATTAAGTTTAAGACAGGCTGCCAATGTATTTCGTGATAATTAAGTATTGTTTTTTGCTTGATTTTACTAATGGCATCCGCGTAAGTTGCCATCTGACGTTCAACCTGTGTCAGTTCCTTGCCAATAAAATAAGACTGATAGCAGTAACTCATGAGAGAAAGCGCAGCATATTCTAAATCTCCCGTTTCCAGTCCATCAGAGTAAGCAACAAACAAAAGTTCTAAGTTATCTTTAAGATGTTCCTTCCAATTTCGGACAAGTGAACCTACTATAAAATATGTCTTGGTTTTGATTTCTCTGGCATTTAATTTGGAGACAAGATTTATAGCCAATTGACCAAACTGATAGCCTGAATTTATGTCTCCTATTACCCCACATAGAATAAGACCATAAGTAGCATAGGCGTGAGGAGAAATAGAAGCATTACCATGTTTAACAGATAAATATACTTGTTTAAATGCTACCAAAGGCATCAGTTGTGGAAAAGTTTGGTAGGTAGGGGTAATTAGATTTGACAGAATTTTTATCACTGCAAGTTGATGAGGATCAGTCATTTGAGGTAGGTCAATTAAATCCTCAATTCGCTTCCCATGTATAATTGATGCGGCTTCCTCTAGCCCCTGTTGAATATCTAACTGGTTTGGTTGGGCAGGAAACTCTACTCCTAACAACTTTAATACTTCTAACCCCAAAGTTATCGCTTCTATCTGCTTGTTCTGCGCTAAATATCCTTGGATCTGAAGTTCGTATACTTTTACTTTGTCTAAAAGCGTTTTAGCACAGTTTATTACTATTTCCGACAATCTCTGCATTTGCTGAAAGTCACCACTCAGATATGCTGCCTCTGTTGCTTCTGAATGCAGTGATAATGTCAGTTCATATTGACACTTCCAACTATCTTCTGCTAACAGATCTAAACCAACTTGCAAATATTTGACAGCAGAATTGTGTGCGGTTGCTGCTTTTGCTTTTTGCCCTGCTATAAGGTTAAGTTGAGCTAGTTCATATTTTTCGGACTCAGATGTGAGTAGTTCAGTACCGTAATTGAGTTGATTAACTATTGTAAATATATTTTCTTTGCGTTCTTCTGGCGTTGCATTTTGCAGCAGTAATTGACCAATTTTTAGGTGTGTTCCTTTCTTCTGCTCATCAGGAATTAGACAATAGGCTGCTTGCTGCACTCGATCGTGCAAAAATTTATATGTGATTGTTTGCTCGGCATTATTTAATATTTTTTCTGATTGGTAATCCTCATTGTTGATTTCTTCTTGACCCAATATTAAAGGTATTTTATAAGAATTGTTTAAGGGTAATATCAAACCTGCTTGCAGCGCTTCCCATAAATCTATGGCTGTTTCTGACTGACTTTTTTTATTAACAGTTGCCAAAACTTCTAAAGTAAATTTGTCACCTATACAAGCAGCTAACTTTAAAACATTCTGTGTAGTCGGCAACAGTTTTTGAATCTGGCTGACCATTAATTCAATCACATTATCAGTAATATCAATATTTTGTAGACGATGGATGTCCCACTGCCAGCAACCCTCACTGAAATTAAATGACAATAAGTTATCTTGATAAAGTGATTTAAGTAGCTGGATTAAGAAGAAAGGATTACCTTGAGTTTTGTTGTACAGTAAATTAGCTAGCAACTCTGACTTTTCTAAATTAGTGTGAAGGGTATCGCTGACTAATTGATTGACATGATAAATCTGCAAAGGCTGAAGCACAATATTGTTGATAACTGCACCAGATTTTGGAATTTCTTCTAAAGTCAATATTAATGAATGAGTGGCATTAACTTCGTTATCTCGATATGCACCAATCAGTAATAAATATTGACTATCTGGGTCATTGGCAAGCAACTGAATCAACTTTAATGAAGCTGAATCTGCCCATTGTAAGTCATCCAAGAATACCACTAACGGATGTTCAGGTTTACAAAATACATGAATAAATTGTTGAAACAGCCGATTAAATCGGTTTTGCGATTCCGTAGGGCCTAATTGCGGCACTTCTGGTTGAGGCCCAGTAATTCGTTCGACTTCAGGAATCACATCAATAATAACTTGAGAATTATCACCTAAAGCTGCTAAAAGTTTTGCTTGCCAATTTGCTATTTGCTCGCTACTTTCTGTTAATAACTGCCGGATCAATTCCTGAAAAGCTTGAATTAAAGAAGCATAAGGAATATTGCGTTTAAATTGGTCAAACTTACCGGAAATAAAATAGCCCCGTTGGCGCACTATGGGTTTATGGACTTCATTGACTAAGCAGGATTTACCTATACCAGAATACCCACTTACTAACATCATCTCAGTTGCCCCAAGACTAACTCGCTCAAAGGCATTCATGAGAATGGCAACTTCTTTCTCGCGGCCATAAAGTTTTTGTGGAATGAGAAATTGGCTATATAAATCAAGCTGACCGATGGGGAAATCTGCAATTTTACCAGTAGCTTGTAGTTGTTGTAAGCATTCTTCTAAGTCTGCTTTGAGTCCCAAAGCATTTTGATATCTCTCCTCAGCAGTTTTGGCTAATAATTTCATCACAATATCAGAAACTACCGCAGGAATGTTTGAGTGGATTTCCTTAGGAGGTACTGGTGTTTTAGCAATGTGGCAATGAACTAACTCCAAAGAATCATTAACCTGAAAAGGTAGCTGCCCCGTTAACATTTCATAGAAAGTGACACCTAAAGAGTAAAAATCAGTACGATAATCAATTGAACGGTTCATCCTGCCTGTTTGTTCTGGCGACATATAGGACAGGGTGCCTTCTAACAAATTAGGATTATTGGGGTTCTGACTTTCTTTGGATAAACATGATGAAATACTAAAGTCAATAATTTTTACTTGACCTGTTTGCGGATTAATTAAAATATTTTGAGGTTTAATATCTTTATGAATAATCTTATTTTGATGTAATTCCGAAAGAATAGTAGCTAGTTTAATAGCAATGTTCAAAAAATTGCTTAATTCAAAATTTTGGATACTAATAAAATTTTTTAAAGGTTCTCCTGCAAAATCTGACAGAATTAGTGCCAAACCATTTTGATAATTCTCCAAAGCCAAGGGTTTAACAATTCCTTCTATCTCCAAAGGTTGGAGTATTTGATATTCATGTCTTAATTGAGTCAACTGTTCTATTGTAGGATACTCAGCTTTGAGAGTTTTAATAATTACCGATGTTTGCGCTGGCTCTAATAAAGCACGATAAACACAGGTGGTAGTACCGTCATATAGAACTTCGATGAGATTGTAACCAGCAATGGTAATACTCATGTTTGATTTATTTTTTGTTAAATCTTTGTTAAATTTCTTGAGCCTTAAGCTGATATAGCTGTCCACAGATACCCTATTATCGGTGTTTATCCGTGTTTATCTGTGGTTCCTTTTTTATCTTAGTTCGGATTTTTGTAAGCAGTCTCTTCCTGTTGAATACAGGCGTTGATTTTAAATTTAGGACATCAATTCTAGAAGAATTGGAAAAAGCTGTTAAACATCATTGTTTCAACGCAGAGGGGCGCAAAGATTTTATAAACGATTGTAAAGAAATATAAATGCTAAATTAGGGGAAAAGCTGCTTCTCTGCTGCTATTGCATTATATTAAGCATGAGATATGGGGAGAGCGATACCTCCGGTGGGCAAAGCGATCGCAAACTCTGTACCTTGATTTAATTCAGACTGACAAGTAATTTTTCCTTGATGTTTTTCTACTACAATCTGATAGCTAATTGCTAAACCCAAGCCTGTACCAATACCTCGTGGTTTAGTTGTGAAAAATGTTTCAAATATTTTTTGTTGCGTGTCTGGTACAATCCCAGGTCCGTTATCTGCAATTCGCACAACTACAAAATTATTGTCCCAGCGTTCGGTGATGATGGTAATTTCGGGTTTAAATAGTGAATTTTCAGCCCATTTTTCCTCTACAGCATCGATCGCATTGCTCAAGATATTCATAAATACTTGATAAAGTAAACCTGTATAACCTAGAATTGCGGGTATCTCCCCATAGTTGCGAACAACGCTGATACCTTTTTTCAAGCGATTGTTCAAAATCAACAATGTACTCTCAATACAAGGATGTATTTCTACCAACTGCGCTTCACCCTCATCTAAACGGGAGAAATCTTTTAAACTTCGGACAATTTCGCGGGTGCGATCAGCCCCAACTGTCATGGAGTTGAAGAGTTTTGGCAAATCATCTTCCAGAAATTCTAAATCTATTTCTTCTACTAAATCTTGCACTACATCGGGAGGGTTGGGAACTTCAGCTTTGTATGTTTGCAGTAGCGCTAATAAATCATCAATATAAATTTTGGCGTGTACAAGATTACCAGAAATAAAGTTTACCGGATTATTAATTTCATGGGCAACGCCAGTTAACATCCTTCCCAAACTAGACATTTTTTCACTTTGAATTAGTCGTGCTTGGGCTTGGGCTTGTTGTGCTTCTAAAAGCTGCTTTACCTGTTGGATGAGTTGGTTAAGAGAACTAGCTAATGCACCTATTTCATCTGTTGTCGTTACAGGTGCTTGCAGGTCAAAATTCGCTTCTTGAGTAACTTTCTGCGCTACATCTGTGACGGCATTAATCGGACGAGCGATGATGTTGCTGATAGACAAAGCGAGGATAGCAGCGATCGCTACCGACAGCAGGATACTACCGACAATAATCTGAGCTTGGATCATTGCAGCCTGATTTTGGGCGGTATCAGCCTCTTCTTGGCGTTCTCGTACTGTCTTGGCAAATTCGGTTAACTCATGGGCAAATTGATAAAATTTCTGTGCAGTTTGACTGGTGTTAAATTCTAAGATTAATTGCTGCGCTTTTGGTACTCCCTCTGGCTGGGAAGTGAGTAACAAAATTTGCTCCATCAGCGCTTTGAGTTGTGAGAAATAGACTCCTACGGTGGTATTGTACTTCTTTAGTAAAGCTTGCAAATCCGCTTGCGAACTAGTTTTACTAAATTCTTGCAATTGAGGAAGTAAAGTTTCTGCTTCTGCCAAATCGGTCATCAAATCAGAGATTTGCTGTGGTAAAGCTTGTGGCTGCTGTAAAAAAGGCAATATTTCTTGCTGGCGAATCTGTATTTCTAACAGTTCTCCTTGCAAACTAGTTAACAAGCCCCCTTCTTCATCCGCCAGCTTCATCTGATATCTGGCTTTTTGGAAGTAGCGATCGCCTATGACCAATCCTATGGTTATTCCTACAACCCCAATTCCTAGAGCTAAACCATACCCAAAGACGATTTTTTGCCGAATACTTAATCGATAGAATAATTGTTTAAGCCAGTTAGAGGATTTTTGTACAGATATTTCTGTCATGGTCGCCTTTTCCAAGAGTCAGACACAATTCTTTTGCTGTTGATAAACCTGAAACCCAACCCTGATAGCTATTTGGTAAATCTTTACTTCTGCCACGGTAGTAGCTTATCTGTCTTTTAATGTAAATTTGATACCAAATGCGCTTTCAGTTTATCAAAGGTGGGTTTTTTCTACCCTGGTGAAAAACACTGAAACTATTAAGATTAGAAGCATCCGCCTACTGAATACCCGTTATGCCTCTGTCGCGCATAGTCACGCTGATTGTTGGTCTGATAGTTATTTTGGGGCTAAGCCTGTGGCTGATTGACTCCCTTTCACGCCTCTACTGGCAGTTGTCCTATTCTCCTCTGCTGGGCAATTTGCTGTTGCTGCTGTTGGTTGTGCTGATCGCCGGCTTGGTTGCAGCCTTTGTTTATTATGTGATGGTGCTGCAAGCAGGCGAGCAGCGTTCTCGGCGCAAGCGTCCGCGTGTGACACCAGCACAAATTCCGGCTGTCAAATCTGATGCGGCTTCTTCAACGTTACAAGCTGTGCGGCAGCAGGTTGCACAAATTCAAGATGAAGTAGCTAAGCAAGCTTTACTCAGCCGATCGCGGGAGATTGAAGTCAATTTAGCACGGGGTGAAATTCAAGTCGTCGTGTTTGGTACGGGGAGTGCTGGTAAAACATCCCTAGTAAATGCTGTGATGGGGCGGATGGTGGGACAAGTTGATGCACCGATGGGCACAACTCAGGTAGGAGAAACTTATTGTCTGCGGTTGAAGGGATTAGAACGGAAAATTTTAATTACCGATACACCAGGGATTTTAGAAGCGGGGGTGGCGGGGACAGAACGGGAACAACTCGCACGCGCCTTGGCAACGGAAGCAGATTTACTGTTGTTTGTGGTAGATAATGATTTACGGCGTTCAGAATACGAGCCACTACGGGGTTTAGCAGAAATTGGTAAGCGATCACTGTTGATTCTCAATAAGACTGATTTATACACAGACGAAAATAAGGAATCGATCCTGGCAAGGTTGCGTCAACGGGTGCGGGGATTTATTGCGCCTAATGATGTTGTGGCGATCGCGGCTAACCCCCAAACTGCCCAACTAGAAACTGGTGAAATCTTCCAACCAGAACCGGATATTGTGCCCTTGCTACGGCGGATGGCAGCAATTTTAAGGGCTGAGGGTGAAGATTTAGTAGCAGATAATATTCTGTTACAATCTCTGCGTTTGGGAGAAGAAGCGCGCAAACTCATCGATGCTCAACGTCGTCGTCAGGCAGATAAAATAGTTGAGCGATTTCAGTGGATTGGGGCTGGTGTGGTATCAGTCACACCTTTACCAGTCGTAGATTTACTGGCAACGGCCGCGGTTAATGCTCAAATGGTCGTAGAAATAGGTAGAATTTACGGCTGTGAATTGAACATGGAAAGGGGGCGAGAGTTAGCTTTATCTTTAGCGAAAACCCTTGCTAGTTTGGGAATTGTCAAAGGAGCAATTCAATTACTTTCTACAGCTTTGCAAACTAACCCAGCCACTTTTATTATTGGTCGAGCAATTCAAGGCGTGACAGCAGCTTATTTGACGCGAATTGCGGGTAAAAGTTTTATTGAATATTTTCGCCATGACCAAGATTGGGGCGATGGTGGGATGACAGAGGTTGTACAGCGACAGTTTCAAATTAATCGCCGGGATGAATTTATCAAGGCTTTTGTGCAAGAAGCGATCGCACGGGTGGTGAAGCCTTTGCAAGGAAATTCTGAAGTCATTGAAGAAGCCCATGAGGAGCAGTAATCATGCGATCGCTGACGGCTGTTGGGTGAAGTCATGCGATCGCTAGGTTAATAAGCCTTTACAAAATAGTTCGGATTTATCCGTGGAGTAGTGAGCGCACCCTGAAATCACAAAAAAATGGACGCACCTGATAATTTATTAATTCTTGAAGGAGCCAAATTGTTTATTTAAGCCTGTTCCAGCACCCCTGGTGGAATCGGCACAAGCTGAGGAGTTGACAAGCAGGTTCCTTGTCTGTACCAAATACCCTCAACCTCAAAAGCCTCGAATTGAGTAGTGAGAACTGCCCAAGCGCGCTCATTCAATCCCGCAGAATATGTCCAGGTGAACTGGCGATCATTGTGTAATCGTTGTTCGAGTTCGGCTAAATCCTCAGGTAGCCAAAATTGGGTCATCACCCTTTGAGTAGCAATTTCTGGTGGTGTCTCTAACATCTGTGCCATTGGCTGATTGACAATGATTTGCTTGCGAGTATCTTGTCTAACGATGCTCACTGGACGCTCATTTTCTGCTGCGGCCACCATGCGGTACAACAACTCTGACGGTATTTGTAACTGGCTGCAAAATACAGCCCCCTGATATTGCAATATCCGTTCAGCAGTTTCAGAGGATGTTGGCGGTTCTTGCGTTGCCATCCACCCAAAAAATTCAATTGGTTGCTTACAACCTCGCCAGCGAATCCGCACCTTGCCATTAATTCTGTATGCAGTTTCACTGAGAGCGTCTCCATAGCTTTGAGCCAGATAAGTAGCATCACGCTTATTAGGAGCAACAATTGAAACTCCTTCATGAGACATTTTATAGTTCCATCCCGGTAAGTTGAGGATTCTAAGAATACTCACACTCATCTTCTTTGACACCTCCAGAATCTCTATACACTTTTACACCCCTAGCATCTTGATACACGGACATTTTAAAAGTTTCTTGCCAAATATTTAATCTTTCCTCCTCCGGGATGGCTAAAGCCGATGTGATGATGGCAAAGTCTCCTGGTGTTGGTAAAACTTCACCTTTTGCTAACGCTGGTAAGTTTTTTACTCCACAGCGTTTCAGTTCTGCCATATTGGTTCGCACCAAATCAGCGATGGTTTTTGGAGCAGCATTTTGAGAGCTGATGGAGCGAGAACCCGTTTTTTGGGCTATCCACTCTTGGGCCATCTCCTCTATGGCATCGCTTTGAGAAATGCCTAATCGAGCACAGATGCTCTTAAACTCCAGGGCTAAATCAAGTGGAATATAGCCGCTGATTTGCTTGTAATCATCAGAACGCCTTCTGTCAGTCATATACCGAAATCCTGAATATTACGCTTGTCTTTATTTTCTCTCATGAAGTCACAAATGCAAGACATTTTTTTCTGTCTAATTTAAATGACAGCTTGACAAAAAAAAATGACAAACTTAGTATGGGAAATGGAGCAGTAAGCGGCTGAAGACTAAAAACGGTAGATTCCCTTAGAAGCTAGCTGCTACATCTTGTAGCTAGCTTCTCATTTTTCTTGTAGATGCGAGAGCTTTTTGAGTCTCTATATATTCAGTATATCTGCTTATAAAAATTTTGCAATAGTAGTTGGAAAATAGTACTTGGGAAATGGAGAATAGCGGTTGGGGGCTAGGGCAAGTTGATTTTCATACTTGGTTGTGGTGTAAAAATTAGATGGGGCAAAAGTCAAGAGTCAAGAGTCAAGAGTCAAGAGTCAAAAGTTAAGAGTCAAAAGTCAAGAGTCAAGATTTCTTCCTTGTCCCCAATCCCCAATCCCCATTACCCCTTCGCCCCTTATCCCCAGAGGGGACCCCATCCTTCCCCAGAGGGCAGGGCCGATTCATTCCCTAAAAGGCTTTAAAAATCAAGGGTTCAGGAGATGAAAAATAAGCAAGGTATTCAATTGGCATTCAATATTAGGCATCAAAATGGTCAACAATTCATGACTTTTGCCCGAATATTTATCGCCAATGGTATTGACAAAATACATACCTTGTCGAATGAATCAGCCCTGCCCCAGAGGGGGCCCCACCTTCCCCAGTCCCCTGTTTCCAGCGTTATAAGATATTCAGTTGCTCAGTTAGTTCCATAATTTTTTCAAAATGAAAGTTATCCGCTAAGTCAGTTAAAAAAGTTTTTAATACCGCATTTTTTGCAGGAATCTGCTCAAGCAAGTCTAAAATCATACCATCACTGCACTGAGCCGCAGCATGGTATAACTGGGTTAACCATTCAGGTGACATTTGAGATAACAAAGGCAGTAAATCAGTAGACCTTAAAATTTGTTCTGTTGTGGTTTGATTTTCCTTTTTTAATTGATTATTCTCTTGTCGATAAATATATCGTACACCCAAATATTTACTGAGCTTTTCTAGTAAGATTTCCTCGCGGAATGGTTTGTTAATTAAATCATCACAACCAGCTTTGATCATGGCTGCGCGTTGTTCTTCAAAAGCATTAGCAGTCAAGGCAATAATGATAGTTTTGTTATTAAATATAGGGCGTTCTGCTTCTGTAGCTTTAATAACTTTTGTCGCTTCGTAGCCATCCATCATCGGCATCCGCATATCCATAAAAATTAGGTGTGGTTGCCATTCTTGCCATTGAGCGATCGCTTCTTGTCCGTTAGTAGCTTCTTGCACTTCAAAGCCGATGAATGTCAATAGTTCTACTATCAATAAACGACTTTCTCTAGCATCATCAACCACTAAGATCCGATATTGTTTCTGATTCGGTGCTAAACCAATAACTGGAGATTTAGTTGGTTGCATCTGAATTTCGCTGACTGAAGCTAGGTTAATCTGAATATCAAAAGCAAATCTACTACCTTCGCCCAGAGTGCTAATAACAGTAATATCTCCACCCATCAGTTGTACATATTTGCGGCTAATTGCTAAACCTAATCCTGTTCCCTGTTGCGATTTTCGACCAGTTTCAGTTTGCCCAAAGGCTTCAAACAACAAGTCAATTTCTTGGGGTGCAATACCAGGGCCAGTATCTTGGACTTCAAAAAAAATGTGAGAGGGATGAAGTGGATTTTTATCATTTATATCCCCCGGCTCTCGCATCTCCAATTTTACCCGCAGCGTGACGCTACCTTGATGAGTAAATTTGATGGCATTGCCTAAAAGATTGAGCAAAACTTGCAGTAACTTACTTTCATCAGTTTGCACATATTGAGGAATATCATTAGCACATTCAAAGATTAACTGTAAGTTCTTAGAAGCAGCGCGAAATCGCAACATTTCTTCCAAGCTTTTTAACAGGTGAATTAAATCAAAACTGCTAACATTCAAGGTGGTTCTACCAGCTTCAATTTTAGACATTTCTAAAATGTCATTGATTAAATTCAGTAGATGCTCACCAGCACGATTAATAATGGCTAAGTGTTGCTGATGTTCGCTGGATAGGGAATTTTCGCGGCTCATGATTTGGGTGAAACCGAGAATTGCGTTGAGTGGAGTCCGCAATTCATGGCTCATGTTAGCCAGAAATTCACTTTTAGCACGATTAGCCGCATCAGCCGCGATCGCAGCTGCTTGCAATGCTTGTGACTGACTTTGAGTTTGTGCTAGCAATTGTGCTTGCTGTAAAGCAACTCCTAGCTGATTGCCAATTTGCACTACAATGTTGATTTCTTCTGTTTTCCATTGGCGGGGGCCAGAATTTTGGTAACTGGCTAATAATCCCCATAGTTCGTTACCACACAAAATTGGCACAGTAATATAGGCTTTTGCTTGCAAGCGCTGTAAAAAGCTGATGTAATCAGGTGGAAATCCGGCTTTGTCAATGTCTGTAACACAGCGGAAATTGGCGACTTGGCTAGATCCACCGTCTTGGGTTGTATCTAGTTCAGTATCTTGCAGATGCTGTATTTTATCCAACATCTTCAAGATGCAAAGTCCGTCTTCTAAGGAACCCGCGGTGATACAGGGGTCATGTTTGTGTGCTTCTATGAGAGAAGACCAACCAAATCCCACCGACTCACAAACAAATTCGCCAGTCCAGTCGGGATGAAAATGATAAACCACAACGCGATCGCAGTCTAGTACTTGCCGTAATTCTTGGGTGGTGGCGGCAAAAATCGTTTCTAAATCTAATGTTTGGCGCATCCTTTGAATAACTTGGGCGATCGCTTTTTCCCGTTCTGCACTTTCTTGTAAGGCTTCTTCTGCTAGTTTTCTCTCGGTAATATCTGTAAATGTACCGATGTAACCTTTAATTTCGCCATCTTCGCCAATTTCTGGCAATGCCTGACAAATTACCCAAACAATCCTACCATCAGGAGTGAGAAAGCGTTGTTCCATTTTATAGGGATTTTTTCTAGCCCTCGCTTCATCCCAAGTAGACAACAATTGCTCGTAATCATCTGGATGCATGGCTTTTGTCCAAGCTTTCCCCAGAGACTCTACTAAGGAAAGTCCAGTAATTTCACTCCAGCGTTGATTAAAATATAAGACATTCCCATCAACATCAGTATGAAAAATACAAGCTGGTGAGGCTTCCGCTAACAGTTGATATCGTTGCTGACTGGCTTGCAAAGCTAATTCTGCCAACTTGCGAACATTGACATCTGCCAAATAACCCACACACTCTATAGGATTACCCGCCTCATCACGGATTAACCGCACCTGCTCGTATAACCAATGGTAAGTGCCGTCAGCGTGCAAAAATCGGTATTCGTAAGATCTGTATTCTTGATCAAACAGCTCGGAAAATTTCCTCAAGATATACTCAACATCTTCTGGGTGGACGTGGCGCAGCCAGAAGCTAGAATCATGGAGAAATTCTCGCGCTTCATAGCCCAGCATTTTCTTCACGTTCTCACTCATAAAAGTAGTGCCAAAATCCCCGGTAGTTTTGCAGCTATAAATCACCACAGGGCTAGAAGTCAGGAGATATTGTAAGCGTTCGTTTGCCAAGCGCAGTTTTTGTTCGGCGTATTTGCGATCGCTGATTTCTACCATGACTGTACCCACACCAGAGGGGCAATCGTCTTCACCAGGAATCGGAAAATAAGAAATTAGGAAGTGACGCACTATATTTGGTTGCTTGGGTGCGGGACTGCTAACTTCTATGTTGAGAATAGGTTCCCCAGTTAATAGCACCTGCTCGTAAAATGGCGTTACCAAAGGTGCGATGTGGGGAATAATTTCTTTAATAGTTTTGCCAATATGGTCTTTTTGGGGATATCCATTAATATCCGCTTGTAATTCGTTGATTTGCACAAACCGCAGTTGGTTATCTAAAATACTCATCCCTACAGGAGCGCCAGAGAAAAAGGCATTGAGGCGAGCTTCTCTAAGGGCAATTTCTCGTTCTAAGGTTTTGCGTTCAGTGATGTCTTTATTTGTACCAGTCATCCGCAGTGGTAAACCCTGTTCGTCGCGCTCAAAAATCTGCCCACGAGTTTGAATCCACTTCCAAGTACCTGAGGCGCAGCGCATCCGAAATTCCATTTCATAAATGGGACTTGCACCTTGCAAATGCTGCTCTAACACTGAGTTGACTACCATCAAATCTTCGGGATGTACCAATTGCTCAAAAGCTTGCCAATTATCTTCAATTTCGTGTTCTTGGTAGCCCAGCATCTTCTTCCATCGCCAATCACGATAGATTTTGTTAGTGGTGAGATTCCAATCCCACAATCCTAAATCGCTGGCTTCTAAAGCTAATTGCAAACGTTCTTCGCTCTTTCTATGGGCAGCTTCTACCAGTTTTCGCTGAAATAGCCCACCTAACTGGGCCGCAACCGCAGATACTAGCAATAGCAAACGCTTATCGACTTGTACCGAGCTGCTTTTAAAAAATGCCAAAACAGCCAATACTTTGTTACCAGCCAGAATCGGTACACCAAAGACAGCTTTTAATCCTACTTTTGCGGCTTGTGGCGAGCGCAAAAAAACAGGTTGTGTAACATGAGACACATCTTCGATCCATTCTGCTTGTTTCTGCTGCCAAACTCGTCCTGGCAAACCATCACCCAGATTTAATTTGATAGTTTTACTTTCTAACCAAAATTCTTCTAAACTGCTATCTTCGCCGTACCAACTCAGACTATGTTCTAAAACCTTGCTATCATCACTAGGTATCCAGGCTTCCCCAAAATCCCAGGCGATATTTTGGCAAATTAAGCGCAGAATTACTGCTAAAGCACTGTTTACGTCAATAGCGCGAGTGATGGCTTGGGTGGTTAACAGCAACAAACGGCTTTCATTTTCTGCTTGTTTGCGCTCAGTGATGTCTTTAGCTGTGCCTAGTATGTAGTTTTGCCCATCAATGTCGATCATTTCCGCGCTGAACAACGTGGTTTTGACCTCCCCCGTCGCTGTGCGGACATCAACCTCATGGTTACGAATAGCTTTTGTCTGTTGCAAAATTTGCTGAAGGAAAGCATATTCTTCTGGATTTACCCAAACCTGCAATTCTTGGTTAGTATGACCAATAACTTGAGAATGGGAATAACCAAAAAAGCTACAAAAACTCTCGTTAACTTCGATATAGCGCATATCTGGAAACGCACTCAGGCTAATCGGGTCAGGAGATGACCGAAAAGCAGAGCCTAACTTTTCTTCCGAAATGCGGCGTGCGGTTTCGGCGCGTCTGCGTTCTCGTGCTTCTAGTGCTAAAGAGACTAAATTTCCCAAGGAACGCGCAAAATTTTGGTCTTCCTGTGTCCAATGATGAGCAATTACCACTGACTCCAGACATAAAACACCTACAGTCTTTCCCCCTAGCCTGATTGGTGTATCAAGCATCGAAGTGATGTTTAATGGAGTCAAATAAGACTCAGAAAACTCTTTAGTTCTAGGATCGGTGCAGGCATCATAGGCAACAATCAATTGGTCTGTATGCAAAGCTTGAAAATAAGCGGGATAATCTGTAGTGACAAGTGAATATCCTTCGCTATGCTGCCCTTGATTCTGCTCAAATAGATCTAAGCACTGCAAAATTGTCTCGTTTTCCGCATATAGCCAAACGCTGGCTCGTTCCACTACGATATTTTTTGCTCCTGCTTCTGTAATTATACTGACAGCAGCTTTCAAGTCGCCTTGATACAGCACCTGATTGGTGGCTAGTTCTGTTAGCACAAGATTATGCTGGCGGAGCTTAATCGCACTAGCTTGCAATGCTTGTTCGGCGCGTTTGCGCTGGGTAATATTACTAGCTGTGCCAGTTATGCCAACAACTACATCCTCCTCATTTTGTAAAGCGATCGCATTCAGCATGAGATAAAGGATGCTACCATCTCTAGTACTACAGGTAATTTCATGCTGAAAAATCGACTCTCCATTTAGAAGACGACTGAAAACTTCCTGCATTTGAGCAACTTGGCTTGGCAAGATGAAATCAGTAAAGGCCCGCCCAATCATCTCTTGGGGTTCATAACCATAAAACTTTTTCACCGCAGGGTTAATAAAGGTAATTAACCCATCTACATCCACAGACCAAATTATGTCTTGGGAAGTCTCAACTAGGTGACGATATTTACCTTCACTGGCTTTGAGGGCAAAAAGGCGAGCCTTGCGAGAAGCTTCACTGATGCGAATTTGTTGCTGAAGTTGGCGATTTTGCTTGTCTAGTTCAGCACGCGCTTGTTGTTCTTGCTCTAATCGTTGAGCTTGTTCTTGAGCAATAGAAATAGCAGCGGCGGTGGCTTGTAAAAGTGATACTTCAGGTGTTTCCCAAATCCGAGCAGCCACACAGTTATCAAAGCCGATGAAGCCGAAAAACTCCCCGCGAACGAAAATAGGGAAAATCAGAATCGATAAAACTCCTTGACTTTCTAAAATCTCACGTTCTAATTCCGGACATTCCGCCACTATATTGGAAATAATTTCGCCTTGTGATAATAAGGTAGCCCAACGTGGGAAAAACTTGTCATAAGCAAAGCTTTGTAAGGCAGGGTTGGAAATTTTTGGCTGAATTCCCGGTGCACACCATTCAGCACATTGACTCATTACCAAATTGCCGCTGACTGCAAGGTGATTTTCACAAATATATACACGACTTGCTTTTGATGCTGTCCCCAAAATTTGCACGATTTCTGTGTAGCATTTTGTGTCGCTCTTAAAAGTTGACAACGTTTGTTGCACTTCTACAAGAGCTTCTAGATATCGTTCACGAGATTTTTGGGTGACTTTTGTAAGTTGATGATCGCTGATATCTATGAGTGTGGTGACGACAAAAAATTTGCTATCATCCTGTTGACAAATCACCTGGGTCATTTCTACAGGTAACCGCGAACCATCTTTACGTGTAATACTAAATTCCCTTTTTTCTGACTGAGTATAATTAGAAATAAAATTCTTATATTGCTGAATTAAATTAGACTTGGCGGCAGTAGCTAAATTAGCATAATGCAAAGTAAATTGCTGACCGATCAGTTCCTCTCTGGTAAATCCATACATTTGACAATAGGCAGGATTAACCTCTAAAAAATATCCATTTTCATCAGTAAGGCAAATTCCTACTTTGGCACTATGCAACATCGCATTTATGTGTGCATCGCTGTGCTGTAAATCAAACGTAGAGCTTTTAAAATATTGCCCTTCTTCAAACAGATGAGGATTTTGGACTGTTAACTGTTTTTTGAGGTTTTGGATAGTAAGTTGATTCTTTACCCGTAATACAACATCTTCCAACTGCAATGGTTTGGGAATATAATCAACAGTACCTAATTCATAAGATTTAAATTTTTTAAATAATTCTTCTGGATAGCTCAGAAAAATTATCGGAATATTCTGTGTAGTTTTTTCATATTGAAGATATTGCCAAATTTCATATCCATCCATCTCTGGCATTATCAGATCTAGCAAAATCAAATCAGGGTGAAAAACACTCACCTGATTAATTGCTAGTTTCCCCGAAGTTACACTTTGAACCTGATAGCCTTGGCAGCAGAGAATATCTGATAAAAATTCCAAATCTTCTGTCTGAGCATTAACCAATAAAATTTTTAACTGCTGAACATTAATTGCCATATCAATTTTAAATTTTATTTCAAACAGTCAAGAGTCAGCCCCTAAGGGGAATTCAAAATTCATGCATTACAATCCCTATAAATAAATTTAGTTGCTCTGGATAAGAACGCTTTATAACTTGTGCCAATGCAAGAAAAAATTTTTCTGGGGAGCATCCTAGTTTTAATGTTCTAAATTGAATTATGCGGTTTTGTTCATAATTCATCATTTATCATTGGTTCTTTTTAGCTGAACTCACAAGTTCCTCAACTTCTAGCTCTACATTTGTGGGAAATCAAAATTTTTAGATTGATTTTTGATACCAGTGTATGTTTGATTTCGGGAAGGGGCAAGTATGAGCGCAACGGCATATAGACAACATCCATCGTGTTCTTCCGTCTACGGCCCGGTAAAATCATGGTGATTTGGGCGATCGCTTGGCATCGATCCCATTGCGCAATCTACCTGTTCCTTCAGATTCCACAGTCCGCAGAGCTTTGAGAATAGCGGATACAGTCGCTGCGAAACTAGATGCCATTTCGTCAAATTAATTGCAGCGAGTCAATCGCTGTGTAGAGACAATTAATCTACCAAGTTTTGTGGCAGGAATCGAGCAATTTCGTCAGGAATATCAAGGATATTTGGCTATGGACACAATGGTCTTGTCTCCTTGGACACCAGAAAACGTCATGGATTACATCCAAATTCTTCATTGTGTGCAACCAAATGAGATTCAACTCAATATTCCTTCCTGTCCCCGTTTTTTGGTACGGCAATTGGATGCACGAGGTAACGATATTGTGCAATCAGCCTCTTACCTGCTTCAAAATCTCAAATGTGTCAGCACAGACATCCTGGCTTCACTAGCTGCTCAAATTCAGGATGCTATTAAAATCCCGGTGCGTTACCCAGGAATGGCTTCGCTATATTAGATTGCTGAGTGAAAAGTCAGTAATAAGTTTAGTTAACAGCTACAGCTTTAAAGGAGGAAAAAGATGGAATCCGAGTCAAACAACCCATCGCTAGGACTTATGGAAATTTCCCCTGAGCATCTTAATATTATGGGTTACGTTGATGAATCTGAAGTCAATGGGCCCGGTTGTCGTGCTGTTGTGTGGGTGCAAGGTTGTTCCCGCGAGTGTCCTGGCTGTTTTAATCCAGCATCTTGGCCATTTGAAATCAACCAATTGATATCTGTTGATACCCTCGCTGAAAATATCCTGAAAAAGCCGCGCAACACAGGTGTAACTTTTTCTGGTGGGGAACCCTTTTGGCAAGCACCTGCATTAGCATCTCTGGCACGCAAGTTGAAAGCTGCTGGATTGAACGTAATGTCATTTACTGGGTTCACCTTAAAGCAGCTGCAATCTGAATCTGCTCCCCCTGGTTCGCAAGATTTGTTAGCACAATTAGATATTCTCATTGACGGGCCATTTGTGGAATCTTTAGCTATTCATTCTCCTGATTCTCCAGTCTCGTCCAGCAATCAACGAGTTAATATCTTCAATCCCGCTTTCCAAGACAAAATTACCTGGGCTAGCGATCAGATAGAGATTCATGTCTTCAAAGATGGTAGCCGGCTTGTGACTGGCTATCAAAGTTTGTGGCAACAGGCGGAGTAGGGGACTGGGAATTTTAGATTTTAGATTTTGGATTTTAGATTAAATCCCAATCCAAAATCTAAAATCCACAATCCAAAATTGAAATGCCCCATGCCCATTACTTAATTTCTTTGAAATCCTCAATGGTGAGATATAACTCTTCATCAGCCATCTGACTGTTGTAATCGATGTTAATTTGGGTCGGGTAGCCGAGTTTTTTATTGTAGTTTACAGTCAGGCTGAAAGCTTTCTTGGCGATCGCATCACGTATCACACTGAAAACCTTGGGAATCGTATCATATTGTTGAAATAGCTCTGGATTGACTTTTTTACCATTTTTATCGGTAATCGAAGTCATTTGCCCGTTACGCACTTTAATTAGTACTGGCCCTCTAGCTTCCTCTGTACAGAAGCAATTTCTACTAAGTTTATAGCTATAGTTGCGGATTCTTTGCTGATTCCATACCCGACGATTCATTCTAAAGGGCTGTAAATTTGTGTTGGCGATCGCTGGTGACTGTGCTACCTGGATTGGAGATTGGGATATTGCTGGTGGGTTTAAACCCACCAGCAATAATCCTGTACTTAATAATCCGGCACTAACAAAAATACCTAGGCGCATATAAATTTATAGAATTCTTATAAGTTATGAGATTTTGACAAAGCTTTTAAAGTTCCTGATGAACTTTACAAACGTCAAATTTAGGTTTTTCAGTTAAATTTGCTACTGTATAATCTTTATGTTCTCTGTATGCTGAGTTGCATAACAGAGAAAATATGATCCTATTCACGACAAAATAAGCTCTTCAGTGGATATTGGCGATCGCTCTAATTCGGCAATAACTCGCTTAAAACTCTTTAATATTGGCGTACTTGTGAGTGACTGTAACTCTCATCATCCCTTCAACTACAGCACTCAACTTGATAAATAAAGGATTTTTTACACCAAAATTTTAAGTTACCTATTATACTATATCTACTCTATTTACGTCTTATATCTAAAGATAGAGAATAATGTTTATCTCTAATTTAGAAATTCTTACCTGAGAGGGGTTAATTTCTAAATGTAACGGCCCAAGTAAAACTGCCTATTTACCTTTAGCGCAACCGAGGTCAGATGTCGCAACCTTCAAATCCAGTCAAAGAGTGGGAACAACGTCGTGATGAGGCAACCCGCTATTACAAGCGGGGGGAATTTCAAGAATATCTTGCACTTACTACCGAAAATTTAAAGTTGGCTAGAGTCATCCCAGACCGCGCCAGAGAAGGTTACGCATTGAATGACATTGGACTGGCTCACCTCGGTTGCTGGCAACCTCAACAAGCATTGGAGTGTTTTTATCAAGCACTGGCGCTGGCTCAGGAATTTGGTAATGTTCGCGCAGAGGCTACTGCATTCAGCAATTTGGGTTCTACCTACAGCCGCCTAGGAAAGTTTTCGCAAGCTTTAGCATCTTTTGAGAAAGCACTGCAAATTTTTAGAAAATTAGAAGATGCTCAAGGCGAAGTTTCTACTCTTAATGATGTGGCACTGGTTTACACCAAGTTGGGAGAGCCAAAACGAGCGCTATTGCTACAAAACCAAATTTTGACAATGCGTCGCTTGCTAGGAGACTTTTCTGGGGAGGCAACAACACTAAATGGTATTGGGTTTGCCTACAGCGCCTTAGGTCAGCATGAGCAAGCTCTAGAATATTTTCAAGCCGCATTGCCAATTCAAAAAGCTGTCAAGAATTTAGTTGGCGAAGCCACCACTGTAAACAACATTGCCTCTATATATAGTGATTTAGGACAACCTAAACAAGCGCTGTTGCTTTATCATCAAGTGCTGTTGACACGTCGGGCACTCAAAGACCTCTCCGGCGAAGCCACCACTTTAAACAACCTTGGTTTTACCTACAATAGCCTGGAAAATCATCGCGAAGCACTAAAATTTTACAAGCAAGCAGTGGCGATTTATCAACAACTAGGCGATCGCCTGGGAGAAAGTTCGACTTTCTTGAATATGGGCAGCCTTTACGCCACCAGAAGACGTAAAAAATTAGCGCTATCGTGCTACCGCAATGCTCAAGAATTAGCCCAGGAAACCGAATATCAGCCACTGCTGGACAAGGTACAGCAGTTTATTAATGCGCTGTAGTAGGGGTTAGGGATTGGGGAACTCGGGGCCCTCTCTGGGGAAGGTGGGGCCCCCTTTGGGGAAGGATGGGGTCCCCTCTGGGGATAAGGGGCGAAGGGGCGAAGGGGTAATGGGGACTGGGGACTGAGGACTACTGTTTGAGCGGCAGCAATTCCAGCACAGAGGACAACAGAAGAAACAACAAGGGCAGAAGCTGTCAAAGCTTTCAAAAGTTTCATAATTTCTTCGTACTAGAGTTAAGTGCAATCAATGTTCTCTAGTACTAGAATCCTCTTTTCTACAAGTTTCACCCTCCCACACTGAGGTTATCCACTTGGTTGAATTGTTTTTCACACAGTTGGGTGAAGCATGGTGAAACAGTTCTGAGTAATAATTAATAAGTGTTAATAAATAAAAGAGATTGTGATTTGTGGCTTGATCAATGAAGCGATCGCTACCATTGTCAGCAAAAATGCTCTAGCTTGGGATCGCGATCGCTCTCAATGTGAAATAATCTGTGAATTGTTTTATGCACTAACGGCTGCTACAGCGTGTTCTGCAAAGACTTTCGCAATATTTTCAGGTCGTGTCACATCCAAATATTGAGCGGCCATCTCTGGTGTCAGCAGTTCTACCATCACCTTGTTTTCTAACCAAAATTCCATTACATCAAACAATGAATCGCGGTTACAACGCACCACCCGCCAACCTTCACGGTTACCAATTTGCTCAATTTCTTCTTGGCTAATAGAAATAGAGATGGCTGCATGGGTAGCTGTTAGACCACTAGAATTAGTATCTTGTGAAAACTGACACGACTCATCACCTTGACCAGGAGCTAACTTAGTCTCTAATGGATAAACTTCAATTCCTGTGCCATATTCGTCCATTGGAAAAACCATATAGCTACCTGGGTGAGGAAAAAAAGGAAACGCCTTTCCCTGCCAAACTTCGGCGATGACTTGAGCAACACGTAGGGGATTTTGAGCAGCAATAGAAATATGATGAATCATCAAAATAGCTTCCTTGAATATGATTAAGTGTCGAAGTAAGCAGATTCTGCTTTGAGCAATCAGGTTGGTAAAAGTTTGATTATTCTAAGCTTCAAATTAGAGCCGCAAGTTTTCGGATTTTTTGGACAAATAATTTGGTTTTCTGCTCTAAATTTAATTGCGCTATTTTTAGGCTAAATGAAGCTTAAACCTGAAATATGCACTCAATAATCCAGATTAAAGCCATCTCTTGCTTATTGACTGGAGTTAGCTAATATTTAGCCTCTAAAAAGCATTGTTGAGGATGAGATTAAGCAGAAATGCTGTTAATAAATGCACTCTACCGTCTTTTACAAAGCGATATAGGTAGAATATATGTAGTAGATGCTAAAGATGAGCAAGCTGTTTCGTTTTACATCAATTGAACTGATTAAGTTGCAAAATTTGTCGCTTTCAGCAACTTACTAGCGGCTGATAGTCAGATTGTGGTTTCGCTAATCAAATTCCTCCTTTGTGCTGGCTTTTTTTAGCCTTTTTTTTGGTAAAATATTAAATATAGATTAGTTATAAAGGTAGATTAGCTAAATGCTATTAGCTTTTGACTACCACAACTGCATAAAACATTTTTTTGGTATTTCCTCATAATAACTGGTAATTTTCCGTACAGGGAAAATACACCAACCTTGCTTTTTATCACCTGTAAATTTTTCATTTTTGGCTATGCTTCCTAAATTGCGTAAAGGTGTTTCTGTATTACTTGGTATGGGTACTGCTGTAGGTGTGGGATTAACTTCTCTTGCGCCGGCCAGTGCAGTTCCCTGGGGTCAGCTAATATTTAATGGCGTTCAGTTGTTGCAACTTTCCAACGTTTCCCCCAAGCAAACAGTTGCACTCGGTCAAAATATTCACCAACAGGTAAAGCAAAATTACAGATTGGATACAAGTTCTCGAACTAATGCTTACGTTAACCGTGTTGGTCAACGGTTAGCTAGAGCTAGTAACTGCTCGGAAATTCCTTTTCGCTTTTATGTAGTCCGAGATTCTAGTATTAATGCATTCGCAACAACTGGTGGTTATGTATATGTCAACACTGGGCTAATAACAGCAACAGATAACGAAGACCAACTAGCATCAGTGATGGGACACGAAATCGGTCACATTTGCAACAACGACCTGATCAACAAATTGAAGCAAACCCAACTAGCGCAAGGTGCAGCCTCACTAGCTGGTTTAGACCAAAGTGCTGTAACTGCGATCGCTTACAAGCTGGCTGTAGATTTACCCAATAGCCGCGAAGCCGAATTTAACGCTGATGACAAAGGCTTGCAGTATATGAGACGCGCTGGGTATAACCTCAAGGCTATGCCTGCATTTTTGAGAAAATTACTTCAAAAATCTTCTCAACCATCCTTTTTAAGTAGCCACCCAGGTACACAAGAGCGAATTTCTGTGATCGAAAGAAAAATTTCCGCAGGTAGATAATACCAATTCGTCAATCAATTTTGGATTTTAGATTAAGGTTATGAATATACTCAGCCAACACCTGATTAATCAGCACTTGAACCCCCTGCTCACCAGCTTGCGCCTCAAAGTATTCTAGGATAAACGCATCTAGGAGGAGATCGATAATGCCTCTGACCTCGTTCAACTGGTTTTCCACCAACCCGCAGCACTGCCCTACGCATTTGTTCTTCTGTTACTTCTGGAATATCAGACAGATCGATATCTTCATCTGGCATGGCATTAATCCGTTCCCAATCAGTTTGAGAGGCTTTGGAAGAAAATTTTAGTTCCCTCTCTCATCGAAATAACTTAAAGCCTACGTACGCCATAAAATGAAAAGCGATCGCACCTCGATTAGTAGTTGAGATGCGATCGCCACCTTAGCCAAAGATAAATTAACCAATATTAACCTTGACAACTTTTTGTTTGCCTGGTTCCGCTTTCGGTAACGTTAGTTTCAGAATGCCATCTTTATATTCGGCTTCTACTTTTTCATGTTGAATTTGGGACGGTAGAGGAATCACCCGTTGGAATTTACCATAGCGAAATTCCGAGCGAGCTACACCGTTTTCCTCGGTCTTAGTTTCAGATTTTCGTTCACCGCTAATAGAAACTGAATCGGTAGTCACTTCTACATTGAGATCTTTGGCTTCCAAGCCAGGGACTTCTAGCCTTAGATGAATTGCGTCATCAGTTTCTTCCATTTCGGCAGCCGGAACGAAGCCAAATTCGATACTTTCACCACCGTTAGTTGTTGGCGCTAACTGATCAAACAAGCGATTCATTTGCCGTTGTAAAGTGTCAATTTCCCGGAATGGTTCTAAGCGATCAATATCTCGGAATGGGTTCCAACGAATAAGTGCCATACTATCACCTCTTAGAAGCAATCTTCGGTTTAAGGAGGCTTAATCTCAAGCTTGCTTGTAGGCAAAAACTCTGTTATTGTACTCAATTAACTTTTTATTTCTTAAAGCTTAATCTCAAGCTTCCTACTTCATAGATTAGTGCAATTTTATAGGCTTGTAAGTTCGGCTTTATAGTAAAAAGATATAGTAATACCCGTACTTGTTTGTAGTCAGCACTAAAGTGCTGAAAAATCCCAGGACTAAAGTCCTGACTACGAACTGTTTTATCTCTGTAATCGCATGAAGACTGCACCAATAATTAATCCTGCCGCCTGTGCCCAGTAAGCAATACTAAATTGATTAACCCCCACAGGGGGAATATTTAAACTACCAATACCATAAAACAACTGTTGGATAAACCACCAAACTAAATAGGCAAAAGCGGGTAAATTAACGGGTATATACACGAATACTAGGGGTAGAATACTGTCTATTTTTGCTTTAGGAAATTTTACAATATAAGCCCCTAAAATAGATGCGATCGCACCATTCGCCCCAATCAATGGAACCGTTAAATTAGGTTCCGATAGTATTTGTACTAATCCTGTGAAAATACCACTTAATAAGTAAAATCCTAGATAGCGTCTATGACCAAGAATATTTTCTAAACTTTTCCCAAAAACCCATAAAAAAAGTAGATTACCTAATATTTGGCTAAAACTACCATGCAAAAACATTGCGACAGGCAAAGAAATCAACCGCCAGCAAACAACTATCCAAGCTGCTGGGTTAACACTCGCATTGATAATTCCGCCACTAATCTGGGCTGGTATCACACCCCAACCGTAAATAAATGCGCCTAATTGATCGCTTAATTCTAATTGGATTTCCCATAAAAATATTGCAATATTAATACCAATCAGCCAGTAATTAATCATCGGTCGATGACGAATGCGGATATTATCATTAATAGGAATCATTGGATGAGTCAAGTGTCAAAAGGAGCCAGTGCGTTGCGCGGGTTAAGAGCGTTGTAGCAACTGGCTCTCAAAAGTCATTTATAATTTCTTCCTTGTCCTCTTTGTCCCCACTCCCGATTATGGTTAGCAATTCATCTAAACTATCAGGAAATTGACCTCGTGCTACCATCTTAGTAAAAACCTCATAACAGTCATCTTTAGCACCTTCTTTACGGGGAAAGCCTAACCACAAAACGACAATAGCTTTTAACTGCGGGGTATCAAACGCTCGAAAAAACAGGCGATACCTTTCAGGTAAACCCATCTTCTTCACCCTACAGTAACGTTTTAATGCTCCTGTTAAAGCAAAATGACTAGCTAAAGGATCAGAGGGAATCTTGGTTTCAATTGCAATAGTAATTGCAGCAAATAACTTCACTGTTGCATGGGCTTTATATTCAGCTTCCGGTAACTTCTGGCGCAAACTAGAAACACGTGTGAACCACTCTTGATACTGAATGCCAAATAGTTGTGGGTGAAAATAAATTTCCCAGCCATTACTAACAAACTTAGCCATCTTCCAGCGGCTCATCAATTAATTCCACACCTGCAATTAATTGATGAGCCGCGTCAGACATCTCGGTTGTATAAGGTTGCAGTGAATTATTCCTTAGTACTTCTGTCATGGCAAAATCGAGAAACAGCCGCATCATTAGGGTGTCTTCGTTATCCTCGTTTTCAACGGATTGGGGAATAATTCTGACAATTGCCGTATCCGAAGATAATACCTCTATCCAACCATCTGCATTAGCGAACTGGGGATGCTCGCGGTAAAACTCCGCAGGTAGCCGAAATCCTGCACTATTACCAATTTTGGTGCTGCGAATGTTGTAAGAGTTGTTCATTGGAAAGTGTGTATACGCAATGTACTTACATAATATGCCATTAACACTTGATATCGTTATATTGGGGTGGTTTTTGAGATACTTAATCTAGGCGATCGCAATATAGCAATCCTATTTGATTTATGAACACTCTACGCTAAACTCTATCTGAACCTGCGATTAGTCTATTTCTCCAACATCCCGTAGCACAGCATCAATGAGGCTAGGTCGGATATAAATTCCATTGGTGCGTAACTGCTCAATGTATACTTTAATCTCAACAATCAAGCCCGCTTTTTTCGCCTTACGCAAAATGCCAAGAGTACCTATGCGGCGAATTCCTAAGCGTTCTGCAACTCGTCGTGCTTGAGCATCATCCAAAAGTACCGTACTATTGGGACTTAGACAAAAAACACCGACAAAATAACCTCAAACGCATATACCACAAGACTTTGACATCATTTTGCTTTGTTTGTTGATATATATGGGTTTCAGGCATTTTTATGTATTTGGTGTATTTCCCTTTCCCTGCAAAGGTTTGAGGCTTGTTTTGACCTCAAAAATGTTTAAGTCCCGCTATCTGGAGTGGACTGAGCCAAGGCAATAGCTTCAGCTTCTCCACGATCAACTAAAATTTATAATGGCTCTAATATCCGAGCTTCAGGAGTTTGAATTTCCAGCCAAGTTAATTGACTGACGGCTTGTGCGCCACGTAAACCTACACCTTGAACTGTTACTTCATCCCATACGGCTGGAGGGAGTAAGACTTGTTGATAAAGTTGGGGTAGAAGTTCCAGTTGCTGGATAATTGACAAGGAAATGAGGGGGCTGCTATCGGCAATGATGACAGAGTTAATCATCGCGCAATTCGTCGGCGATTTGGTCATCATCTAGGTTGATAACCGGGATTTGCAAACGCCCTAGTTCGTACATGAACTGCAGTTTGTTCATGTTGCAAAAGGCGGCGGCTTTACCAAGGGATAGTCGGTGTAGTTCAAACAGTTTGACTGCAAGCAAAAATGTCAGTTCTGCTTCTAATGCTTGCGGTGATTTACTAGAGGTAATGAGTAAGTCATCGGGATAATGAAGGGATAGGATGTGCATGGTTTGCCTCTCGGTTCCTGATTCCTAATTCTTTCTTGATTATCGCTTACACCAAACCAACCAGGATAGCGAGCGCACCAAGTAGTGAATGACTGACGATGATACTAAAGTCCCCAATCGCCGCTGAATCCTGTTAGCCTGTGCCAAGATTGGAATCAGATAATATTGCACTCAACTAGGCAAACCTGATGCTGGGAAACACACTTGTTGGAAGATACCAAATTATTAACCACTTGGGTGGTGGAGGATTCGGGGAAACCTTTGTCGCTTCTGATACTCAATTGCCGGGATCTCCTCAATGTGTTGTTAAAAAACTCAAGCCTCAGGCAAATGATCCAGTAACTTTAGAAACTGCTAGACGTTTATTTGATACAGAAGCTCAAGTTCTGTATAAATTAGGTAATCATGATTGTATTCCCCAACTTTTAGCATACTTTGAAGAAAATGCAGAATTCTATCTTGTACAGGAATTTATCGAAGGTCATGACCTGAGTAAAGAATTAACATCAGGGAAAACTCTGAGTCAAGGTGAGGTAGTTTCTTTGTTGATGGAAATTCTCGAAATCTTAAAGTTTGTTCATCAACAAAAGGTAATTCATCGTGATGTTAATCCGTGCAATTTACTCAGACGCAAGCTAGATGGGAAGTTAGTATTAATTGACTTCGGTGCAGTTAAACAACTTACCACGCAAGTAATTACGCCACAAGGTCAAACTAAATCTACTGTTGCTATCGGTACTCCTGGATATCTTCCTGGAGAACAAGCACAAGGTAATCCCAAATTTAGCAGTGATATATATGCAGTGGGTATCATTGCGCTCCAAGCTCTGACAGGATTACCGCCGGAACAATTAGACAAAGATGCCGATACTAATGAGATTATCTGGCAAAATCATACCAAAGTATCGCCAGAGTTCGCACAAGTTTTGAACAAAATGGTATGTTATGATTTTCGGCAACGCTACACTTCGGCAACGGATGCGTTACAGGCAGTTAAAGAGTTGACACAGCCAGCTTCGATAACCATCGCCTTAACTCCGGTGCTGCCATTGAAAAATTTGCCAAATTATAAATTTAAAAAAGAAATCATTCACAAGATTTTAGCAGCAACATTTATTTTAGGCGTAAGTGGAGCAATTGGGATATTTATTATTGATGGTATTTATACAAATAACGCCACTGACTTATATAAACAAGGTAATACATTATATGATTTACAACGCTATCAAGATGCACTGGCTGTATATGATAAAGCAGTCGATATTAGACCGGGTTACGCTCAAGGGTGGTATGGTCGTGGCAGAACTTTATCAGAGTTAAAACAATATAAAGAAGCATTGGCAGCTTATGATAAAGCAATTCAAATTCTGCCAGATTATTTAGAAGCTTGGAGTAGGAGAGGCTTGGCATTAGCAAATTTACAGCGCTACCAAGAAGCGATCGCATCTTTTGACAAAGCCCTACAATTAGAAAATAACTCTCCCGAAATCTGGAATGCTAAAGGTGAAGCTTTTAGCAGTTTAAAGCAATACGAAAATGCTATCAAAGCTTACGATCAAGCAATCGACTTCCAAAAAAATTATTATGATGCCTGGGAAAATAAAGGTTTAGCACTGCATAATTTAAAACGCTATGAGGATGCAATTACAGCATACGATAAAGCGATAGAATTAAAACCAGATGATGGCACATTCTGGTATAATAGAGGCAATGCTCTAGTAAATTTAGGGCGCTACGAAGATGCATTTCGAGATTATGATAAAGCAGTACAGTATAAATCGAATTATTACCAGGCTTGGTTATCTAGAAGTAATATTTTGATAAGTCTGCGACGTTATCCAGAAGCAATTGCATCTTTTGATGAAGTAATTAAAAATAATCCCAACAACTACCAAGCATGGTATAGCCGCGGCTGGGCGCTACATCAAAGCCAACGCTATCAACAAGCAATCGAATCTTATAATAAAGCCATAGCATTGCGGCGCAACGATTATCAAGTTTGGTATAACTTGGGAAATTCGCAATACAATTTACAGAAATACGAAGATGCGATCGCATCCTATAATAGAGCAGTTCGTTACAAACCAGACAATTACGAAAGTTGGTATAGTCGCGGCAATGCCCTAGTCAACTTGAAACGCTATCAAGATGCGATCGCATCTTATGCACAAGCAATTAAATACAAACCTGACTACCAACAAGCAATCGAAGCCAGCAAGCAAGCACAAAATCAACTGCAAACTGAAAAATCACAGCCTATAGTTGTCCCAATCATCCCGATTCCGAATCCCCTAGCCCCAAATCAGCTACCACGCTAAATTTGCCAATTGGTATAAATTACCATAGGTTAGCACAGCTGTGCTAACCTACTGAGTTTAAGAGAATTTTCACGTATAGCTTGAGGTGTTGACTAATACAAATTGTCAATATTACTAGTTGAGTAATGGCGGCTATTTGATTTAGGCTTTTTTGAGGACAAAGCTACCTTACTAGCAGGCGATCGCAGACGTTGCTTTTGGGCATACTCATTGAGTTTAATTTGAGCTTGTGCATAAACAGTAGTATTTTTCGGAACCTTATGCAGGAATTTGACAGCATCATCAAATTGACCAGTCGAGGCTTTATTGTAGGCTTTTTGTAAAAAGTAAGTAGCTCTAATTTGCTGCTTTTTATCGTACTCAGCCAATTTTTGCTGCACGATAGCACCAGCAGAACTCTCTTTGGGAATTTGACGCAGATAGCTGATAGCAGTCGAAAAATCTCTATTATTTGCGCTTTCGTAAGCTTTGGCTAATAAATCTTGCGATTGTGCTTCCAGGCTGGCTTGTGACTGCTGTACTAGTTTATCTGTTTTAGACTGCCAATATAAAATATCAGGAACTTTCGGCGCAATCTCAAGTACATCTGACCATCTACCTGCTTGGAAGGCCGTTTCCGCAAATTGGTATTGTTCAGCAGCTACTTGCCATTGCTGTTGCCATTCGTCAACTGTGGCTTGAGCTTCTGGATAAATTTTACTTTGGGAGGGAATTGATTTCACCAGCGCGATCGCTTCTTGCAAATCTCCCGATTGATATTCTTCTGTTGCTTTATATAAAGTTTCTTTTTCTGAGTAGGCTGGAGAAGTTGTAAATAATGAATATACTCCCAATCCCAGCAACAGAGAATTAGCAGCTATACCTACACTCATTCCTGTTAGTAGTGGCGCTGACTTCTGCGGTGGTACAGCAGTTGGAACGACAGTGATACTTTCTTGGGGTGGTAGGGACAGGTTATACAGTGATTCTATTTGCGGTAACTCAGTTTCCCACCGCATTTCCTGGAGTATTTGCAGTACCTCACCCGCAGATTGGAAACGGTCTTGATAATCGTAGCGGATCATTTGGCTGAGAATAGCAGCTAAATAATCATTAACTGGTGTTTGCTGAGAATGCCAAAGAATCTCATTTGTATAAGGATCTAATTTAAACTGTAACGGTGCCAATCCTGTTAAAGCCTGGATAGCAATTATACCTAAAGAATAAAGATCGCTGTTAGGCTGCGTTTGACCAATAAATTGCTCTGGTGGGATATACCCCAATGAGGTCACAGGAACATTCTGGATAGGTAAGTCCGTATCCATACCAAAATCAACTGGCTGGATTGAACCAAAATCAATCAGCACTAATTTGCCATCAAAAGCACGTCTGATTAAATTTTCTGGTTTGATATCGCAATGAATGACACCTTGAGAGTGAACAAAGTCGAGAATACCTAAAACATCTTCTAAAAAATCTACAACTTGGCCCTCACTCCAAATGTCGCCACACAGTTTATTAATTGGTAATTCTTGAGTTAATGCATGTCCTTCAATAAACTCTTGCACTAAGTAGAAACGTTCGTGTTCTTCAAAGCAAGCAATGAGTTGGGGAATTTGGTCATGGTATTCCAGACGCTTGAGAGTTTCAGTTTCAGTGAGAAAACGTAACCTTAAGTCATCTAAGTAACTAGGCTGGCAATTGCTCACCTTGAGTTGTTTAACAACGCACTTAGGGTTCTCTGGGTAATCTATGTCTACGGCAATATAGGTTTGTCCAAATACTCCAGCACCTAGGCTTTGAACGATTTGGTAACGCCCTTGTAGTACTTTACCGATCATGTGGTGGGTCATGAGCTGGTTACTTAGTAAGTAGTCCTGATCTAGGTTTTCTGCGATTTCCACCCTATTTCCGGAATTACCTAGAATTAATTCTTTAGACGGTTGACTTTAATAATCGAAACCTTAGCAGTGTCAGTATTTTTTCCTGACTAAAAAATATATTAAGATTTTTATACAATAAACAGCATTGACTCATCAGGTATGAGCTAGGCAAATTTTGGCATCATCTAGCACTTACTATGCTGTGCCCATTTATCTCTCAGCATCTCAATACTTGGACAAAATCTTTCAAGAAACAAGGGGCTAGGGGCTAGGGACTAGGGAATAGTGTTTCTTTCATTCGTAGCGGGTGGTGCGCCGCCTGTGCAGATGCTCTTAAGAAAGACAGGGAACAGGGAATGAGGTGTTGCTTATGTTTGTTGCTTACGCCTAAAAGCGCTAGTTGGAGGCTTCTATTAAATTTAGATAAATACAAGTCAATTGCGAGCGAAGCGATCGCCCTAGCAATTACAGTGAAGAGAGTTATTGTTACCCGCAGAGTAGGCTGTGGAGTCAGCCAACGATTTCAGCCTAGGTCAGTCAGCTCTATTTTTGAGCCATTCGCTTCCAGCCTATGGGAATTTCACAAAATTGATGTAGCTATCTATCAAATACCCTATTTAATCATTCATCAGAGATACAAGCCGAGAAAACCAATAAACAATTTCTGGATCGCAGAAGGTTGTCAAGCGAGCCATTTCTCTTGCTAGCTGATATGCTTCTTCACCCTTGGGATGATTTGTCAGTCCCACATGATTGAGTAATGCTGTTTTTAAGTCTCCCGAATAAGTAGGTAAGCTGTGACCTTCTGTATACTGCATTCGAGAAATAATCGGATTCCAGTCGATCTGATTAGAAGTAACATGTAAGTTCATAAAATTTATTACACTTATTTGTTGATATAGCAATATTCCCTAAGTTAGAAAAATGTAATTACTCAAATTCCCGATTTTTTTAGAAGTCAGAAATGAATATTATGTTGACATTTTAGGGCTGCTATATCACTAATTTATGCTGCTAAATCAGTAACAACAAATACAATTTTTTCTTATAATGATAAATATAAGTTATTGAAAGAGAGTTAAGGGTTAAAAGCTCACATTACACAAATTTTAGCTCTGCGGCTCCAACCGTGGGAAGATTTTCTTTACAAAGAACCAATGATCCCAGGTAAATCGCTTAAATCATCAATAATACCATCGGTATTTTCTGGCTCTTGCCATCCTAAGTTTCTTTTCCAAATACCTTTCATCCCAATAAGTTTAGCTTTCATAACATCTGTGTGCGGATGATCTCCAATAAATACGCTTTCATCTGGTGTTACCCCCAAGTTACGTAAAGCGCGCAGAAATATTTCTGCTTCTGGCTTGCGAACTCCCTCAAGTTCTGAAATTAAAATTGTTTGAAAATATTTTTGAATACCTAAAGCTTGAATACTGCGCTGCTGAAAATTGCCAAGACCATTAGTAATAATTCCTAACAAATATCCTTCTTTGCTTAGAATTTTTAGAGTCTCTATAAGGTTGACAAAGGGTATACAGGAATCAATGAACTGTATTTTATAATCCTCTAGTAACTCTTGCCATGAAATAGCTTGAATTCCCAACTCGGCAACAAGAGTTTGGTAAACTTTATCTTTCCAAACGTAACCACAGCAATCTAATTCGATAAATCTGCTAATATAATCATTCTTGGGAATTTTATTTAATTTCGTTTGGAGTCTCTCATATTGATGAGCAATAAAATGTTTGATGGAAGGGTCTCTATCAAGTAAAGTACTGTCTAAATCAAACAGAATAGCTCGAATCATTTCATTTATGGTTTTTGTGAATTTTGAGGTAAAAATAGTTCGTAGTCAAGATTTTATTTCGCTATTTTTAACACTAAGGGAGATCCAAGAAATAAAATGCCCAGCCCCTTCTCCCAAAGCTATCCATTACCCGGATCTTTCTCAACATTTGTGAGAGTATTCACTCACATTGTTTCTCACCCTGATTAGTTCGTTGTTAATTCTCAATAAAAACGCAGTTTTATCGATAATAATAAACGCGAATTTGTCAGGTATGCCTAACCCCTTAGTGTCTAAGATGGTTATAAAGCTGGGGTTTCAAGATTGTAAAGAAAGATGTGACTAATGGATAGCTCCCAAAGGGAGACGCTACCGCGTAGCTTGCTTCCCTGTAGGGGTAAGGGGTTCAGCAGTCACTCATGGGGGAAACCTCCGTCCCCGCGCTGCTTCACCGTATCAACAATATTTTTGGCTTGCGCCGAGATATCTAGGCGATGAAAGCCCTCAAGGCGAAAGCGACGGCTGGGCATTTTATTACTGGGAAGGGCCTTAACAAACTTGTTTTGAGCGGCTTAAATAGTGACACGCACAATGAGATCGTTGAAGTCTTTATCTCCACCACCCCGTAAATCCTCAAAGCCGAATGTATTGTTACCGAGGAGGCGAATATGATCGGCTTGATCAGAATTTGCTCCAAGGTAGGCGAAATATACCTGATCCAATTTTTGACCATTAACAACCTCGTTCACTGAAGCATTTGCAATTAAGAAAGGAGCAAAAATAGAGCCACCTGTAAACTGTCCTGACAGGGTTGCTGCTTGTTGGTTTTTTACACTTAAGTCAATTCCTGTTATGCGATTATTTACGGCTGCTTGAGCGTAACCTGTTCCGCCCGGCAGAATGTCTACCGTACCATCACCATTGGTATCAATTCCACCATTCTGGTCTACCACGCGATAGAACCCAACAAAATTGTCGAAAGCTGCTTCACGGTTGACGGTAAATGAAGTACTAACTTGTCCTGTCAGAGAGCGCAAATCTAGCACCTCACTCTGCCCTTGCAAAGCTGATCCTGCTGAGGCACTCTGGCTAACCGTCTTAACCTCCAGCACTATATCATTAAAGTCATTGTTACCACTGTTGGGACTATCTTCAAAACCAAAGGTGAAATTAGTAGCAGTAGCATTAGAAATACGTACCGAAGTCTGGCTACTCAAAAAGACGCTGTTAGCAGAAATCTTTCCGGCTCGCAATTCATCAAGGCTACCATTTTGAATCAATAAAGTGGAGAAGCGTGCATTTGACCCAAAATCTAAAATACTTGATAGTTCACCGCCAAAGCCATTAGGATTGTTACTGAGTGTGGAGAAGATGGTACGAGAACGCGCGATCGCAGCTTCAAGATAGCCTGTGGCATTAGGGGCAACGCCATTGATATTACCTAAATCCTCATCAACCGTGAAAGCAACAATCTCGTTGACAACGGTATTCTTTCGACTGGATAACGAGAACTGCACAAGGCTTTGAAGGTTGCTACCAATAGAGATAATGGCACTACCGTTAGCAGCAAAGTTAGGCGCGATCGTGCCAACAGTATCATTGTCAGTAATGTTAAGGGTAGCAGTATCCTGTGCTGCTAAAACAGCTCCGTTTGTGGCATTTTTTAAGGACAGTGTAACTGTCTCATTGCCTTCAACCAGGCTGTCATCAGTAATATTTAAGGTGGCAGTGGCAGTAGTCTGACCATCAGCAAAAGTTACAGTCACAGGTGCGCCATTATAATCAGAACTAGCGGTTGCTGTTCCACCTGTAGCAGCCAGATCTACAGTGAAAGCACCACTCGAACCACCTGTGCGAATTAAATCGAGTGCGATCGCTGTGCCATTTTCAGCAACAGTATAGGTAGGTTTGCCAAACGCCACTGTGCCAGTAGGAGATTCCGCGACTGTCAAACCAGCTAAACTTATACCTGAACCAATGGGGCCGAGCAGTGTAGCAGCCCCTGTACTTAGTTCAATTGTATATAGATTAGTCAAACCTCCAACACTCAATGCTGCTATCCCCCGTCCTGAAGCTGGTGCATTTGATGCAGGAACTCGTACATTTGACGGAATATCAAAACCGCTAGCTTCAGTAAAATCTAGTGGAGTACCATTAAGGGTAACTGACAATTGAACTGTTTGGGTGCCATTGTTAGGCGGGTTCTGAATAAACAGGCTGTTGCTAGTTGGGTCTAGCGTGTATTGAGTTGTAAAAGTGGTTCCAGTGGTTCCATTGAAGCTGTTGGTATAGGCAGTGGCAGAAACTCCTGTAGAACTGGCGGGAAGTCCATTAATTGCACCATCTGGGTTAATACCTGTTACTCCGGTATTTCCATCAACAGCGAGACCTGTAATTGGATTGAGGCGGAAGTTCAAGCCAGTATTTGTGACAACACGGATACGATCAACAGTTGGATTAAAGTCAAAACCAAAACCATTGTTAGCAGGGGGTAGATCAACAGCATTACCCATAGCATCAACAAAGGCAATTTGCCCTGCTGACCCACCGACAATTGTTGCTGTTCCAGTTTGAGGGTCAATCAGATACAGAGTGCCTGTGTTATTTGTATCGTTAATTCCCAGTCCATATAACTGCCCAGTAGCTGGACGTAGGTCAATGCCTACTAATATCTCACCTGCCGTTACACCAGTAATCGCGGCGGTTGTTACTGTTCCAGAACTGGCACTATTGAACCGAAGGAGTTGAGTACCATCGGCAGTCAATCCAATCAGAGGTACGCCACCAGAAGCCATTTCGTTTTGGAGTGCAAATCCTTGAACTGGATCTGTACCTGCACCCACTGTTCCGATCAGTGTGGCAACACCTGTAGAAAGTTCAATTCCATAAAGTCCGGTTGTACTACCGACCGTGAGAACCGCAAATGCCTGTCCAGTGGCTGGAGTATTTGATGCTGAAACATTGACACCAGATGGGATATCAAAGCCATTGACACTAGTAAAGTCTAGAGGAGTGCCATTAAGGGTGACTACCAGTGGCGATATCTGGGTGCCATTATTGGGCGGATTCTGAATGAATAGTGTATTACCGACTGAATCCAGTGTGTATTGTGTGGTCGTTGTAACGTTGGGAGCGCTGTTTGTATAGGCAGTGGCATTGACTGTAGTGGTACCACCATTGATCGAACCATCAGGATTCACACCCGTTATGGATAAGTTACTATCAATCGCCGCCCCAGTATTGGGATTAACGCGAAAGTTGAGTCCATTAGAGGTAACAATGCGGAGGCGATCAACTGTTGGATTGAAATCTATTCCAAAGTCGGGACCTGTAATTGCAACAGGGTTGCCGACACCATCGACAAATTGCCCTAATGTCCCAATAGCAACAGCTAACCCAGTTTGGATACTAATGGCATAAAGCTGGGCATTGCCCATACCATCGCTAGCGATTCCGTAGAGTTTGCCGTTTTGGGGACGGAAGTCAATACCTACTAAATTCTGCCCTGTTGCCAGTCCAGTAATGGGGATATTAGCGTTAAGGTTATCGGGGTTAGAAGTATCAAACGAGATCAGAGTGTTGTTACTGAGAACATATGCTGTTGTCATGTTTTAATTTTTCTACTTAATAATTTTTTGCATAAACTTTGACTTAGCCGTTTGGGCTGAGGATTTGATCAAAATCCATCTCGATTGCTGTTGGCATTCCTTGAATAGAAGTCCAAGTTTTTTAGACTTAGGTATGTGTTACCCAGAGCTAAACAGCCTGGTGAACTATTTTTATAAATGCTTACTTACTTAAGAGTAAGGATTACAAGTACCAATGTACACAGTAAAACTATGATAACAAACGAAAATACAAATTATTTTATCAGTAAAATTACTGGAAAAATTAGCAGGAGCGCTTCTTTTTGGTCATTGGGGTGCTTAGGCAATACTTCTCGGTTAAGGACAAAAGCAGGGCTAAGAACTGTAACTTAATTACTACCCAAATATAGACATTGCGACCAAAAAATGGGTAGAGATGGAAAGTGCTTTTAAAAGCTGGCTTTAATTAAGTGGTATCATCAGACAAGATCAAGCCGCCGTCAAGTCGGATGGTAAGCAGTACTTGATCAGACTGAAAGTGCCAAGACAACGGTGTATTCCGTTGAATCCATAGGTACAATACTATTGAGGCAAGTAATCCCCAATGTATTTGAGGGGATAGTGGGATTGCCGTTTATCCCTGTAGTTTTAGGACTTTGGACTAAAATTACAAACGTAGTTGTCTAAATGTGACTATCTTTGGGTAGCTTTGTCTAGATTGCTATGAGCGGTAAAGTGATAATTCTTCTCCAAGAAGTGCGATCGCCTATGGCGGGCGGTACGCTATGAGAAAAAGTGGTACAGCTAAAAGATTTCTCGTTAATACCATTTCTGTATGAAGATGCGCTGATAAAACTGATGTAGAACTACAGACTGTAGGGGCAATTCATGAATTGCCCCTACGTGAATTAAGTGCAGCTTCATATTAAATTGGTATTACTTACACAAAAGTAAAAGTAGTATTTAAAGCCGCAGCGATTTTGATAAATACCTGACTTGCTGTAGAGCTAGGCTCAGCAAGTGTCAAAGGTTTTCCCGTATCACCCCCAGTACAAATGCGGGGATCAATCGGAACCTGTCCCAACAGTGGGGCGTTGAGTTCTGCTGCTAATTTTTCACCGCCACCACTACCAAAAATCGGGGTTTGCTCGCCACCATTACCGATGAAATAGCTCATATTCTCAATAATGCCGAGAACGGGAACCCCGACTTGGCGGAACATATAGATACTACGCCGAACATCGGAAATTGCCACTTGTTGGGGAGTTGTTACCAATATCACTCCACAAATGGGGCTTTCTTGCACGATAGTAATTTGGGCATCGCCTGTACCAGGAGGTAAATCAATTAGCAGATAATCTAGTTCCCCCCACTCTACTTCGTGGATAAATTGGGTGATGATTTTGTGTAAGACTGGGCCCCGCCATGCTAGAGGATGATCTGGTGCTGCTAATAAACCCACTGACATCACTTTAATGCCATGAGCTTCTAAGGGTAAGAATCTTAAACCATTGGGAGTATCGATAATTTGAACCTCAGATTGTCCCAGTCCGAGCATTTGGGGAACGTTAGGCCCGTAAACATCTGCATCTAGCAACCCAACTTTTGCCCCAGCTAACTGGAGAGCAGTTGCTAGGTTGACTGAGCTAGTAGATTTACCTACGCCTCCTTTACCACTGGAAACTGCAAGGGTGGTTTTGACCCCTGGAATAGTGCAAAGTTGAATATAAGTCTTTTTGCACCAAGGTAGAGGTGATACCACTGTTTGTATCTCTTCCTCTAATTGCTGCTGATGGGAACCAATATAAAGGCGCAAATAAACGTAGTCATCAACAATACGCAGATTTCGCACCATGCCCAAGCTGACAATATTATTTTTTAGTGTCGGTTCAATAATTTGCTTGAGGAGTTGAATAACTTCTTGTTGACGGGCTGTATTAATGGGATCTGGAGGCAGATTTGGTTGCGCCTTGGATTCTGGGCGGTGGAAGGGTGATTGGTGGCTAGACATGAAGCACTCCAGAAAAATATCCTGTCAAATCTTGCACCAGTTCGAGCGATGTATGCGTCAGACAATTTTGGATTTTGCGTTCGCGTAGCGTGTCGAAGACAAAAGTTGCGTGGGCGGGTTTCCCGACTTGAGCAAACTTTTCAAGACAGATTTTGGATTTTCGATTAATTCCACAGATCAATCCACTTGCTCTGTACTATCAAAGAATAATTGGTCATAATTCTTTTGATGTGAGTGTGATACACCGCACACAACGAGGAAGATCTTAACATGAATATCTCACAAGTTGTGGATAAAGGATTTTCGCAGGTGCCGCTAATTGATATTAGCGCCTTGGTTTTTGGAAAAGGCGATCGCCTAAAAGTTGCATCTGAAATTGGGCAAGCTTGTCGTGAGTGCGGATTTTTTTATATTGTGGGACATGGTGTAGATGAAGGCTTGCAGCAAAGGCTAGAACAACTCAGCCGCCAGTTTTTTGCCCAGGATTTAGAAACTAAATTGGCAATTCGCATGGCTTTGGGTGGTAAAGCATGGCGGGGGTACTTCCCTGTTGGGGGTGAACTGACTTCGGGTAAGCCTGACATGAAAGAAGGTATCTACTTTGGCACGGAACTAAGAAACGATCACCCCCTAGTACAAGCCAACACCCCGATGCATGGTGCTAATCTCTTCCCTGGGAATATCCCTTTATTCTGCGAAACCGTGCTGGAATATATGGAGGCGATGACGCAACTAGGGCACACATTAATGGCTGGTATTGCTCTCAGCTTAGGGCTGGAAGAATTTTATTTTGCAGATCGTTACACATCAGATCCACTGGTTCTATTTCGTATTTTTAACTACCCCCCAGATTTATCACCTCCTGATGGTGAAAATAGGTGGGGTGTGGGCGAACATACTGACTACGGCGTTTTGACTATCCTTAAACAGGATGACTCAGGCGGATTGCAGGTAAAATCTCAATCACGCTGGGTAGCTGCGCCGCCGATTCCTGGTTCCTTTGTCTGCAATATTGGCGATATGCTCGATCGCATGACCAGAGGTTTATATCGTTCTACACCTCATAGGGTTCAAAATGTGTCAGGGCGCGATCGCCTTTCGTTCCCTTTCTTTTTCGATCCCAATTTTGATGTAGAGGTGAAGCCGATTCCCCTAGATGGGGTAATGGTAAATGATGATCGACAAGAACGTTGGGATCAGGCTAGCGTTCACGACTTTTGCGGAACGTATGGGGATTATGTGTTGAATAAAGTATCTAAAGTTTTCCCAGAGTTGCAGCGGGCGGTTTTAGAGACTTCCAACTAATAAAAATATCCTATCGCTTTTATGGCAGGGGAGCAGGGGGCAGGGAGAAAAAACTTTTTCAGGTAACGATGGGGGATTTATAAATAATCAGCCGAAAATGATATAAATTATCGATTGTGTGAGGTGTAATGGACAGCCCGCCAAATATTCCGGACGGGCAAGATACCCATGCTAGAAGAAAATTTGAGATATTTTTATTTGGAAATCCTTTATCTTAACTGAAGTATCTGCAAATCTTAGGAAATCTTAGCCTATGCCGTATTTGACTTCCGCCAGTGAAATTTATGCCATTGTCACTGAATATACCAAAGCTAAAACCCTCTGGATCGATACAGAAGTGGCTGATTATAAAAGTCGTCAACCGAAACTCTCACTAATTCAGGTTTTAGATGATCCTCTGGATATGAGTGGCGATCGCGTTTACCTTCTGGATGTGCTAGGACAAACTGAGATCATAGAGGAATTTACGGAAAATATAATGCTCAATCCTAGCATTGAAAAAGTATTTCATAACGCCAGTTATGATTTGAAATTTCTGGGTAACAAGCAAGCTAAAAATGTTACTTGCACCTTAGAAATGGCTAAAAAAATTCCTTACTATCTTTTGCCATTACCTAACTATCAACTCAAAACTTTAGCTACAGCACTTTGCTCTTTTAATAACATTGATAAACAAGAGCAAAATAGTGATTGGGGAAAGCGTCCGCTAACTGAAGAACAAATTGATTACGCATACTTAGATTGTATATATCTTGCTCAAGTACATTTAAAATTGTTAGAGTTACAATCCCAAATTAGCCCCGATCCCGATACAGAAGATTTAGCGTTACTCGGTGCTAGCTATACTCAAATTGAACAGCAGTATCAACTATTAAATTCCGAATTAGAGCATCTGCAAGAGCGGATTAAAAAAGCTATGCAGGCGCAGAATGTCTCGGAAACATCATATTGCAAGCTGACTAGTTATGAGCGCAAAACAGTAAAAGTGACATTTAGTGAACTCGTCAGACTAGTAGAAACCGCAGGGATTAATTTAGATTTTCCCATCGCCTTGACTCAAAAACTTCAAAAAGATTTAGGCACAAACCTACAGCAACTCTCTGTAGAGATTGATGCAACCACCTCTTGGCGTTTGACACCCAAAAGCCCAGAAAGTGAGATGACAGGCGATTAAAAAATTCAAAAATTAAGACTGTTTCAAAAGTAGACTGTTACCTCGCCAGCAACAAAAGATACTGGCATAACATGGAGTATTAAACTTATTAATCTAAAATATAAAATTGATAATTCATTCACATAGATACACTTAATTTTAAGTGTATGCGGCTCTCTTGCTGAAAAATTATATTGATGAAGATTTTGTAAAAAAAAGTAAAAAGCTAATTTAATAAACTTTAAAAAGTATAATGAAAAGCGGCAAAAACAGACTCTCGTAGCCTATAAAATTACTTTTAGAATGCGAGAATAAAATAGATGATCAGGCAGAATAAAAGTTTTTATACTTTATTCTTCTCTGTAAAAAGTTACTCTGGGTCTGATACTGTGTTGCATGGGCTTGTCCAGCAGCAATGATTGGTAACATCTACGCACTTCACAACCTATTCACATAGATGACCGTTAATTAAACCTAGAGGAAAAAGCAGTTATGAATGATTTATGCAATCGCTTATATATTCTTGTGCTTGGTGTTATTGGTGTTTCACGTCTACATTAAAAAAGTAATATTCCTAACTCAGATAGGATTGTTATATGCAGTTACAATAAATCACCATTTCAAGACATAACTAAAGTTAGTAATAATTGAATCTAGGGAGGGTGGCGGTTTAAAACAACGTATGAAATTGCAATTATTTGAGCAAGAGTGGACAAGGTTAGGCAAAGCATTTACCATAGCTTTGTTGACAATATTGAGTACAATTACTAACCTTTCTTGTAGTAAAAATAGTGATGTATTAGTAACAGAAATTGGAGTTACTCCCCCCAGCCGTCGCCCAGCGAAAACATCCAAGGCAGTGGAATTCTATCTTCAAGGCCAAAGTCAACACGCTAAAGGTAACTCAGAAGCAGCGATCGCTTCTTATAGTCAAGCGATTAGCCTGAATCCCCAGTATGGTGCAGCTTTCAAAGCGCGGGGACTGGCTAACTTTGACGCAGGAAAGAAACCTGAAGCGATCGCAGATTATAACCAAGCACTGAAGATCAATCCTAACGATGCCGAAGCCTACAATAGCCGAGCTAACGCCAAAGCCTCAAGTGGAGATAATAAAGGAGCGATCGCAGATTATAACGAAGCCATTCGCCTTGCTCCCAGTTATGCTGAAGCTTACAATAATCGTGGAAATGCTCGCGCTACCGGAGGCGATCGCAACGGCGCACTAGAAGATTTTGATCGAGCCATTCGCATTGATACAAGATATGCGATCGCCTACAATAACCGAGGCAACCTCCGCGCCGCCAAGAGAGATTCAAAAGGGGCAATCTCTGATTATAATCAAGCTATTCGCATCAACCCTAACTTTGGCCCTGCCTACAACAACCGAGGCAACGCCCGCGCCGCCCAAGGGGATAAACCAGGCGCACTCAAAGACTTACAGCAAGCCGCAGATATTTTTCAAAGTGAGGGTAACAAAGATTTGTACCAACAAGTGATGAACAACATTAAAGAACTAGGACAGTAAGCAATACTTGTTGGTTAAGGGGCAAAGGGTAAAGGGAGAAAGAAAAACCTTTCACCTTTACCTTTTAACTATGAGATATATAAATCCCACATTCTGCACCCTAAACTGTCACAGAGGGAAATTACGGAAAAAAAAAGTCCAAGTGAGAATAAAAACAAACATTCTTAGTCAAAAAAGACATTTGAGAAGCCATGAATTACCAAGAATGGCATCAAAACTGATTGTTAATTCAGCTTGGTTTCCTGATGCTAATTTCAAAAATCTTGGGATGTCTCTATCTCCTGAACATATTATAGCGTTTCCTAGTCTAGTGAAGTACAAAGTTATCTGCGTTTATCTGCGTTTATCCTCTTCCATCGGCGGTTAATTTTTTATTGGTGTACCTCACCAGTATGGGAAGCGCTATAGTTCTATAATGAATTGTTTTAAATCCGACCGATGATCTCTTGAATAACCATAGGTGATAGTAATTTCTTGTGGTGATTTTACTGCTAATTTTTCTAAGTCTTGGATATTGACTGCTTGTTGATTCTCAAATATTACTTTTGGTAATTTGGTGTATTGCTAAAGGTTATCTGCTGCCGCTCACTTTAGCCGTTAGTTTGACCTACAGTTTTAATTCATTTCTGGCATCACGCTTACCAAAGACTCAGGCATGATTTGCCGGATCGGAATCTGAATCGAAAATTCTGTCCCTTGCTCAGGGGCAGAAAAGCACTTCAGCTTACCCTGATGTTTTTCTGTAATGATTTGATAGCTAATTGACATTCCCATGCCTGTGCCTTTGCCAATGGGTTTTGTGGTGAAAAACGGATCGAAAATGCGTTGATGCACTGCTTCTGGCATACCCGGACCGTTATCGGCGATCGCAATTTCTACCCATTGGGTGTTGAGCGTAGAGGTGCGAATGGTGATCCGACTGGGGTTGCTTTTGATTTCCTGATAGCTTCGCTTTGCGTTCATTTCATCTAGCGCATCGATTGCATTGGACAGAATATTCATCAGCACCTGATTCAGTTGTCCGGCAAAGCATTCTACCTGGGGAATGTTGCCATAATCTCGAATTACCTCAATCTCTGGACGCTCTACTCTGTCTTTCAGGCGGTGTTGCAAAATCAACAGTGTACTGTCAATGCCCTCATGAATATCAACCGCTTTGCATTCCGCTTCATCCATGCGAGAGAAATTCCGCAATGACAGCACAATCTCACGAATGCGATTAGTGCCTAGTCTCATGGAACCCAAGATTTTTGCTAAATCTTCCTGGACAAACTCCAAGTCAAGTTCTTCTGCCTGCTCCTGAATTTCGGCAGTGGGAGTGGGGTAGTGCTTCTGGTAAAGTTGCACAAACGCTAGCAGATTCTGAGAATACTCCTGCACATGCACAAGATTGCCATGAATGAAGTTGACGGGATTGTTAATTTCATGGGCAACGCCAGCAACCAACTGCCCTAAACTCGACATTTTCTCCTGCTGCACCAGTTGGCTTTGAGTGCGCTGCAATTCTTTGATGGCTGCTTCCAACTGTTGAGTGCGATCAACCACGCGATTTTCCAAGTCTTCATTCAAATGTTTAATTTCCTGTTCAGCTTGATTGCGTTTAATCACTTCCTGACGAATGACTTGATACAGCCAGATGACAATCAGCAAATTCAGCACCACTGCTGACATCACGGCAATTTTGGCGCTCTGGGCACTGGTTGCTGCCATGCTCTGGCGCTGGAGGAGTGCTCCGGTTTCCACTGCTTCTATTTCTCGAATCAGCCGCCGGATTTCTTCTGTGATCAGGGAACGTTGATTACTCTGTAACCGCTGTCGTGCCGCTTCAAAACCCTTGTCTTGATAGAGATCAATCACGGCTTGCAGTTGGCTAATCCGCTCTTTCAGAAGTGGCTCTAGCTTCGCCAATCGACGTTGCTGAACTGAATTGCCCGCAAACTGCTCTTGTAACAGTGCTAGTTCGTGTTCCAAGTTGATCGAGCTACTCACATAGGGTTCTAAAAAGATGGGATCGCCCATAATCAAATAGCCCCGCTGTCCCCGCTCTGCATCTTGAATATTGGAGAGCAAATTCTCTAGCCGATTAATGGTTTCCAGTGTTTGTTGAGCGAGTCGATTGGATTCATTCGAGCGATCTAGACTCCAGAGGGCAACGCCACTGGCTGCCATCGATAACACAACAGCGACGGCTAAACCGCCTGCAACGTTTAACAGAAACCTCGGACGAATGTTCATAGCTGCTTTCTGGAATATTCAAGAATTCAATTACGAGCGAGGCAATTCAAAGCCATTTTGCTGAAATACAGCCATTGCTTGCTGACTCTTGAAAAATTCAACAAGCTGTTTTGTCTCTGTCGCGTGTTGACTCTTCTTGAGAACAGCTAGAGTGGTGACGACAGGACGATGCAGATCAGGTGAGGCAGTAGCAACGATTTTCACCTTATCCGATCGTCGAGCTTCTGAGAGGAATGTGATTCCTGCATCTGCTCGTCCGGTTTCTACGGCATTCAAGATTTCTCGCACATCGGTTTTTGCTAACACTGCTTTTGCTCTGAGCGGTTGCAAAATTTTGAGGTTTGTGAGAATTTCGTTGGTGTAAGTGCTGACTCCTGGGCCTTCCAGCGACATGGCTACGGTCTTGACGCGATCGCCAGTCAAATCTTTGAAATTTGAGAGCGGAAGTTGCGAATCGGCTGGAGTAATCAGGGCAATTTGCGTTGCAACAAACGGCTGACGAGTTTCTGAGAGAATCAATCCTTTTTGTTCTAGCTCATCCATCGGTTTCGGGGAAGAAGCAATCACCAAATCGAAGGATTCGCCTTGTTCAATTCTGCGTTTGAGAACCTCACTACCTGCAATGGTGTAGTTGACAACAACACCGGGGTTTTCTGGTTGACGAATGCGATCAATTTCTACCAAAACCTCTCTAAACAATCCAGCCGCCGCCACATTCAGCGCCACAGGGTTGGCTTGAGAAGTGGTGCAACTTCCTAGCCAGATACAGAGCGCCGCGACCAGACTAAACAAGGCTCCAAGCCGAATCATTCTTTTCATCAGAGTTGCTCCAGATAGCAAAACATGGAGAATTGTGCGAATCGGTGGCGGTATAAGTCTGTTATTTGACGATTTAAGGCAATCAAACTCAAACCTCAGGCTTTTCGGTATCGATAGCCCGATTAAATACTCTCCAGCTTGCTTTATACAGTCTTAATATACCCAGGGAAATTTTTTTGTAACATTGAAGCGGTGATTTGGGTGGCGATTGATCGAGTGAATTGAAGTAGGCTATTAATTTTCTCCAGTAGACATCTCCTATAACTATCAAAGCCTTGCTGTGAATAGCATATAGGGTGCAAATGCAAGCATTACTAATCAGCTAGTCTAGTTGTCGGTGCGAAACTCTAAATCAGAACAAATGTACTTACTAGGTATTGACCCAACTTCGTTGAAAGTTAGAAGTCATTCACAAAAAAACCAGAGCTTGTTCTCAACTATCTCAGCTTAATGAAAGTCACCCTGAGTCAAAAAGAGTTTTGCACCGGGAACTAGTCTAGTTGTCGGTGCGAAACTCTAAATCAGAACAAATGTACTTACTAGGTATTGACCCAACTTCGTTGAAAGTTAGAAGTCATTCACAAAAAAACCAGAGCTTGTTCTCAACTATCTCAGCTTAATGAAAGTCACCCTGAGTCAAAAAGAGTTTTGCACCGGGAACTAGTCTAAACTCCAGATAAATGAAACCCGCCCGTAAAACAGTCAACTGTCAAGCGTTAACAGCAATTACGTACTGGCTTCTCTGTAGCAGGCAAATTCCATTGTGAAACTTGCCATTCCCGCAGTCTGCGATCGCAAGTCTGTAGAATAACCAAACATTCGCACTAGGGGTACTTCCGCCCGAATGATGGAATATGCTTGCATAGTTTCGGAACCCAATAGCAAACCCCGGCGGGAGGAGAGATCGCCCTGCACTCTACCCATATACTCGTTCGGTGTTTCCACCTCTACCAACATTATTGGTTCGAGGATATAGGCCTTGGCTTTGGCGATCGCATCATTAAGTGCTTGATGGGAAGCTGACCGAAAAGCCAATTCTGAAGAGTCAATGGGGTGATATGAACCCCCCTCCAGAACGACTTTTACACCAGTAACGGGATAACCTTGCAACGGGCCTGATTGCATGGCTTCGCGGTAACCTTTCTCGCAGGCGGGAATATATTCTTTGGGAATTGCACCGCCAACTACCTTACTTTCAAACACAAACGGCTCATCTGTAGGTTCAATCCAGCCTGTGACATGGGCATATTGACCAGATCCCCCAGTTTGTTTCCTCAGTCGGTAATCAAAGTAAGCTTTTTGCCCAATGGTTTCTCGATATGCGACTGCGGGTGTACCAACGTATACCTCAGTGTTATATTCCCGTTGAATGCGCTCCAAATAGATTTCTAGGTGGAGTTCACCCATCCCAGAAATCAAAGTTGCCCCTGATTCTGGGTCTATGCTCAATTTGAAAGTAGGATCTTCTTTTTGAAAGCGGTTGAGTGCTTTAGAAAGGCGATCGCTATCTTCTTGTTTTTTGGGTGTTACAGCCAGTGTAATTACTGGCTCTGGCACAAACATTTTTTCTAAAGATACTAATGGTTCTCCAGAACAGAAGGTATCACCAGAGGCACAATCTACACCCAATAGCGCCACAATATCCCCAGCTTCCGCAAATTTCACCTCTTCGCGCTTGTTGGCGTGCATTCTCACCAACCGACCAATTTGCACTCGTTGTCCAGTCCGGGAGTTGTATACAGTATCGCCCTGTTTCAAAGTCCCCGAATAAATTCGGGTATAGGTCAACTGTCCAAAGGACTCCACAGTCAGTTTAAATGCCAACGCTACTAAAGGATCGTCAGGATTGGGGTAAAGGCTGACAGACTCTACAGTTTTGACGACTTCCCGATCTATAGGCGATGGGAGATAAAGCGCGATCGCATCTAACAAGTTCTGCACGCCTTTGTTTTTGAATGCTGAACCCAGCAGTACTGGTGTGAGTTGCAAACTCAAGGTGGCTTGGCGGATGGTTTGCCAAATCAGTTTCCTTGGAACTTCCTTAGCTTCTAGTAGCATCTCAGTCATTGATTCCGAGAACAGCGACAAAGCATCAAGTAATTTTTCTCGTGCTTGTTGCGCTTCCTCAACAAGTGCTTCAGGAATTGGCTTTTTCACCCAATGTTCGCCTTTCTCACCCTCAAAGTAGGAAGCTTCCATGTCTATGAGGTCAATCACTCCTTGAAATTGGTCTTCGCTACCGATGGGATACTGGAGTACCAAAGGATTTAACTGCAAGCGATCACGCATTGCTTGCACAACCCGAAACGGATTTGCACCGACGCGATCCATTTTGTTGATAAATGCGATACGCGGCACACGATATCGCTTCATTTGGCGATCGACGGTGATCGACTGGGACTGTACACCCGCTACGGCACACAGCACCATTATCGCCCCATCCAATACTCGCAAGGCACGCTCAACTTCGATCGTAAAATCTACGTGTCCTGGTGTATCAATCAAGTTGATTTGAGTATCATGCCATTGACAGGTGGTAGCGGCAGAGGTAATCGTAATGCCATGCAATTTTTCCTCTGGCATAAAATCCATCGTCGCACCCTTGCCGCCTCCCCGTACCTCCTCAATGGCGTGAATTCTGCCCGTGTAGAAGAGAATTCGCTCTGATAGTGTAGTTTTACCAGAGTCGATATGAGCAGAAATACCAATATTGCGGATGCGTTCTCGGGGAATCATAAAATGTCCTTTTGCTCAAGCAATAAACAGTTTCGGCCTACTCCCAGCAGGCTCTAGAGCAATCACAATCTCATTATACTACATTCGTAATACAAATGTGTTGACTGTTTAAAAGTTTATGAGGGGGATCAGGTGATGTGAGCGATCGCGAATCTACAATCAAAGGTTCGTGTAATATAAATTAGCTTTGCCAATCCGCCAGTAAAACTTCAAAAAGGCTCTATGAATCAATTGTCGTCTAAAGATTGGATGTTGATCCAACAGCGACTAACCCCTTATTTATTTTTGCTACCCGCCTTACTGATTTTAGGGCTAACCGTCTTTTGGCCTGCGTTGCAAGCATTTTATTTGAGTTTTACGAGCTATGAGGATATTTCCCAACCACCGCAATGGATAGGTATTGCTAACTTCCTCAAGCTTGGGAAAGATGCCGTTTTTTGGCAAACTTTGAGTAATACTTTTCTCTATCTTGTGGGTGTAGTGCCAATTCTCGTAATTGCACCTTTGGGGTTGGCTATCTTAGTTAATCAAAAACTACGAGGAATGAATTGGTTTAGAGCTGCATACTATACACCAGTGGTAATTTCCATGATTGTTGCGGGAATAGCATGGAAATGGCTATATGCAGAAAATGGCTTACTAAATCAGTTTTTCAAAGCCTTGGGAATGTTTCCCGAAGGAATTCCTTGGCTAACTAGCCCTAGTAAAATTTTTGGCATTCTGCCTATTTCTTTGGCAAGTGTGATGGCTGTGACTGTGTGGAAAGGTTTAGGCTATTACATGGTAATTTACTTAGCAGGTTTGCAATCAATTCCTGGCGATGTCTACGAAGCCGCAGCAATTGACGGTTCTGATGGTATCCGCAAACATTTGGATATTACTATACCTTTAATGAAACCTTATTTAGCTCTAGTGGCTGTAATTTCTGCGATATCGGCCACCAAAGTATTTGAAGAAGTATATATCATGACCCAAGGAGGTCCACTGAATAGCTCAAAAACAATAGTTTACTATTTGTATGAGCAAGCATTCACTAATTTAGAAATTAGTTATGCTTGCACAATTGGGTTAGTGTTATTTTTGATAATTTTAGGTTTATCGATTTTGCGATTAATTATTAATCAAGAAAGTAGCGATAATATCAAAGTTTAATTGCTGCATATAGCGGTTGCCACATTGGTGAGGTACAGCAAGAAAGAATTAACCGCCGATAGAAGAGGATGGACGCAGCGAAAAGTTGAGCCAGTGCGTTGTCCGAGTTTCCAAGGCAGCCGCTTGCGGAGAGAAGTTTGTGGGGACGGTTTCCGTCCACAAAACTTCGGGGGGTTCCCCCCGTTGTGCGGACTGCCGTCGGCTTAAAGGAGGCAGTGCGCCCTTGCGGCAATGCCCGACTTGTACCCCTACTCTTAAGCAAGCGCAACGTCTCCGACAGTAGAAGCAACTGCCGTCAACTGGCATTACGCGTCCGGGTAACAGGGGCGCAAAACTTTTCAAGACAGATAGACGCAGATAAATTTGTACCTCATACCAATTTAATGTGAAGTTACACATATCTAGATCCCCCTAAATCCACGCCACTTGCTACAACGGGGGGAACCCCCCTACCCTTCGGGAACGCTTTCAGCGAACGGGTTCGCAGTTGCTTCTCCCAAGGGGAGACGCGCAAGGGACAAGTCGGCGTTCGCCCTACAGCCCTTCGGGCATCCTACGGCGGGCGTTGCCGTTGGCAAAGCCTCTCGAAGAGAAGGCTAGCCGCCCAACGCACTGCTCACCGCAACGCAGTGGCTCCCCTTTCCAAGGGGGACTTTGATAGATATTTTCCGGTTCCCCCCTTAATAAGCAGGGCTGATTCATTCGACAAGGTATGTATTTTGTCAATACCATTGGCGATAAATATTCGGGCAAAAGTCATGAATTGTTGACCATTTTGATGCCTAATATTGAATGCCAATTGAATACCTTGCTTATTTTTCATCTCCTGAACCCTTGATTTTTAAAGCCTTTTAGGGAATGAATCGGCCCTGCCTTAATAAGGGGGTTAGGGGGGATCGAATTATATGCAGCTTCATAAAAAATTGGTATCAGCAGACTAGGAAAGGCTATATATTTTTCAATTTAAATCGCGATGTATATGAAATTATCTTAGATAATTAGAAAATAATTAATGGATTTTATAATCTTTTTCGGCTTGATTAACTCTTTAAATCGAGTTGAAACATTTAAGAAAATACACCCTGTAACTATCAAGTACTTAAATCACTTGCTGATGACAGCATTTCGTAAATTCCTGACAAATTGCGGTAGATCTGAGCAAACTAAAAAATTGCGAAATATAGAGGAATAACTTTCTTTGTTTGGGTAGATAAATGGTTAGATGCAACTATGATAATCCACATAAAATAACAAGCGTTTCGGGATTTGGCTAATTTCAATTACTACTTATGAGAGTATTTGAAATTGGTAATTAAGCTGTTACCTTTTCTTTCTTCAACCTTTGAATTTGTTTCTTCTTCATCGCAACTCCCATTCCTAACGCTGTGATCGAGCCTAAGATAGTGAAAGGTTCTGGTACATCTTGTGATTTGATAGTCATTGAGTAACTACCTGGAACTCCGTTAACTTCATTTGCAGTCACAATCCCTTTACTTAGAAATTGACCACCTTTGTAAAAGGCTCCTAAGAAGCTAAATTTCGCAGATGTAGTAGTAAAATCTGACTCTCTCGTTCTGGTAACATCAAACGGGTTATTGATTTGGAAACTCAGTCCGGGGTCACTTAAAAATGTCAGGAACGGATTCGTTGAAGTCCCTGTATACTTGGCTTTGGTTTCTGTTCCATCCACTTGTATATTGGTAGGATTAGTTAGGTTAACAGCTGATACGTTAACCCCTGAACCTTCTGTTAAAGCAGAAAACAGAGAACCACCCAAACTTTCAACTTTACTGTTTGAAAAAGTTATTTTATCGCTTGTTGGACTATTCTGACTCCCATTGAGAAAATTAGAAGTTCCAACGATATTAATAAAAGCTGCTTGTGCTGGTGATAAAGTGCTACCTACAGCAAAGGTGCCACAAGTCAAGGCTATTCCAAGCCCTATTGTTTTGAAAGCCATAATTGTCTCCATTCAAAAATTATCAGTTTTTTGCCATCTGCAAAAGTTCCTAATGTATGTAACTCATTAGGCTCTTTTGGAGTTGGTAAACATTCATCTGCTTAGTTGTATATGCTTTGAGCAAGTTTTAGATTTTGAATTTTGCGGAAAGTTGAGCCAGTGCGCCCTTGCGGTTAAGAGACTTGTAGCAACTGCCGTCAAACTTTCCAAAACGGATTTTGGATTGAAAGATTCACAATTTAAAAATGGTAAAAGCCCCTAATCTTAACGCCACTTGCTTCTCTTGGTGTTTCCCTAAGACTGAAGTAGCTCAAATATGAAAAAACCTGTTGTGGAAAGTTATGAGCAAAGGCATCTTCTGCTCAGACTTGCCGTAAAATCTACAATCCAAAATCCTAGATTCAAGTCCCTGCTTTCAAGCATGGGGGAATTCTAAAACTTAAAATTCACAATTGAGTGCCCAGCAATCACATGCAGATGCTTACCTGATTTTTGCATATTACCCCTCCATTATTTAAGTAAAAACTCTGAAACGCATAAAGTCTTTGTAAAAACAATACATTTCTCTATGAATTTTGTATAAAGTATTGCGTTACGAAGCTCACATAGTATTTTCAGTTTTAAACATAAATAACACTGTATTTAACCTTAAGGTAGATGACAGAAACAATTACTACTAAGACTCCTCAGGAATCTAGACTCTGTTATCGGGAGTTAAGAAATTTCATTTTTGATACTTGAAGCATATAAAATTTTACATCTTTAACAGTAATTACATTGAGAAAAGTAAACCGCACATAATTATATGTGAAGATTGGATAAAGTATTGTTGATTTGACAATGCAACACATTACAGGAAGGCGATTACCGCACCCCTGTATAAGAAGAAGAACATGATCTATGCAATGTAGCCAGATACTTGCTTGATAATGTAAAGTGCGATCGCAAATGCTCAAATCACAGATATCGCCCATGTCCCCTTCTCTCTACTCCCGCAGTGCGTAACCAACACCACGCACAGTATGAATTAAACGTTTCTCGTTATTTTCCTCTAATTTCAGACGCAAATAGCGGATGTAGACTTCGATAATATTAGAATCTCCCATAAAGTCGTAACCCCAAACTTTTTCTAGAATTTGGTCTCTAGTAAACACCTGGCGGGGATGACTCAGCAGATACTCCAACAAGTCAAATTCTTTTGCAGTTAACTCAATTGCTCGTTTACCTCGAAAGACTTGACGAGTGCGACGGTTTAAACTCAAATCTTCAAACTGCGAAATATCCTCATCTGTTTCTTGAGTGCGGCGGAGATGGGCGCGAATTCTGGCTAAGAGTTCTTCAATGCTAAATGGTTTAACTACATAATCATCAGCACCAGCATCTAAACCAGCCACGCGATCGCTTACTTCGTCTCTTGCTGTCAACAAAATCACTGGTATTGAGCTACCGGTGGCGCGCAGACGACGACAGATTTCCAAACCTGTAAGTCCTGGTAGCATCCAATCGAGAATTGCTAAATCCGGAGACAAGTCTCGTGCTAAGGTCAAGCCCAGGATGCCATCATTGGCTACACTTACCTGATATCCTTCGCTATTCAATTCTAATTCGACAAATCGCGCCAGTTTAACTTCATCTTCAACTAAAAGGATGTGCGCTGTCATATTTTTTCCTCAAGCAGCCCCACCGATGCAGGTAATAGGTGATTGGTAATTGGTAATTGGTAATTGGACTATTACCGATGACCTATGAACTCTTACCAAACTCCGCTTCCCCTTGTGGGTGAGGAATTTTAATAAATTATGTTTTGCTGTTTATAGGTGGTGATGAGAAATTCTTTGATTTCCCAATCTATCCACATATTAAAACTACTCAGTCCCACTGTAAAGATAATCATTATTCCCAGCCTGAGAGGAAATTACAATGAATAGACATAAATTCAGGCTGACACAAACTTAAACCACTTCTATCTTGAAACCTGTAGTTCTTTGGTGATGAAAAGAATTTGCCCTCATCCCCCAACCCCTTCTCCCAAATTGGGATTCGGGGAGCTAGAATTTCAAAGTCCCTCTCCCATAAATGGGAGAGGGATTTAGAGTGAGGGTGAAAACTACGGTTCTCAACTTAGATGAGGTTTAACTAATTAATTATCAATCCTTAAGGAATACATAATAATTATGTCCATCAAGGGAAAAGCAAAGAGGGATGCACAGGTATACTTAGTTATTTCGTCAATCCTATAGAATTTCTGACTGAGCGATCGCAATTCTAGTCAATCAATTGGAGTGGATTAGCCAATGCCGATAAAATCCGTTATTTCGGCAAGCTGAAGTGCGCTCACTAAAAATTTACTTCATTCTCATGGTCGTTATTTAGTGAGTAATAATTATCGCAAATTTTCTATATTAAATGTTATTTGATGTCACAAAATTAGCATAACTCAATTCATTAAGACGATTCCAATTAAAAATATTTTGGCGAAATGCTTTCCACTGTTCATATACTTGCTTGAAACTTGCATCTTTACAGTACGAGAACAGGAAGCTATAGTAGCAGCAGATGCGGTAGCGATCGCAGATGTATTCAAAACCTCTCGACGTTTCATAATTTACTTTTATTGATAATTATTGAGAATTTTAGGTGAATTTGGGTACAGAAATCAGGCTTTTATCTGTCGCTATCCCTTAACCTACTTCAGGCACTTTCATCCCCTGTTTTATTGCTAGATGCTACCCTAAAGGTTCAACCCAGCGTTAAAGATGGGGATGCCCAAGGTCAAACCTAATACCCGATCATATTGATTTTGATAGGGGAATTAAACTTTCAATTTCTCTTCTTTCCCTTCGAGAAAGATTACTCTGCGTGAACGCCTCCGGCTGAGGTCTTACGCTGACGCGTCTATGTGGTTCGTTCCCTTACCCATGCAATTTATTGTGGTGGAGTACTAGATATTCAAGTGCAGCAGTTGTATTATGTGCTGACACACCCTACAAATTGGGTAATTTTTTTAATTAGATTGATTTAGAAGTCCTTGATTCTGAGATTGGTAGATTTAACACTAATATTTAGGTATAATGAATTTACAGCACTTGAAGCTGAAAAAACAAGTGCAACTAAAAAGTTGCCATGAAAAATTTTCACCCAGTCCAAAAATAGAGAAAAGGGCAACAAAAGGGACAAAAGACAAATAACTCAGCACTTGTAAGCCAGAAGGGAATAAAGATTAATTTATCGGCTTTTCAAGTTTTGTTAAGTCATGATTTGGTTTCGTCCTGTTGTATTAATTAGTATCATTGTCTATGTTGTTTTCCCCTAGACAGTGTAAGCATGATTCATTGTTTGGACAAGAGCTTATTAGTAGTAAACAGGACTACTATTAGCAGTAATAGCTGGATCTGCCAAGGTGCTAAGACCAAACTAACAATGAAACTAATGAATCCAAATACACCGGCAATGTAGGCTATTTCGTCAGTAGATTGTTTAACTAAATAGCCAGTTATCAAAGCGGTACAAAGTGGAACCAAAAAAAACAAAGCCATTTTTCCTAACCTCTGAAAGCAAAGGTATGACGTTGATATAAACAGATTGAATCTGTTTTTGACAATCTTGTTCATTTTACATCTCTGTCGGATTCGCTCATAACAGACTATGTAAAATAACGGTGTAGAAAATTAATATTTTATAATCATCTGGTAAATTAGCTTAACACTGTTATGCAGGCATGAGAAGAATGATCTAGCATAATTACCTACAGAATTCACTTTTTCAACTTAAACACTCAATGCTGAACATTCCTCAATTACTGGCAACTGAACTAGACCTTAAACCTTATCAGGTGCAAAATGCGCTGGAACTTTTAGCAGAAGGTGCAACAATCCCTTTTATCTCACGTTACCGAAAAGAGCGCACCGGCGAAATGGATGAAGTTCAACTGCGGGACTTATCCGACAGGTATAGTTACTTAACTGAATTAGAAGAAAGAAAAGCGGTAATTTTAAATGCGATCGCCAACCAAGGTAAACTCACTGATGAACTAAAAGCGCAAATTACTTCTAGTTTACAAAAAACTGAACTTGAGGATTTATACTTACCTTACAAACAAAAGCGCCGCACCCGCGCCACTATCGCCAGAGAGAAAGGTTTAGAACCACTGGCGGAGTTCATTAAATCATTAAATGTCAAAAATCCTGTGTCGGCTTCACTGGAAGCAGAAGCAGCAAAGTATATTTCGGAAACTCAGGGAGTAAAAACTCCTGAAGAAGCTTTAAAAGGTGCTGCGGATATCCTCGCGGAGGAAGTGGCAGAAAAAGCTGAATCACGGGCATATATTCGTGATTACCTATTAGAATCCGGAGTATTTACCTCTCGCATTAAAAATGAGCATCCTGAAGGTACAACGAAATTTGAAATGTACCGCAACTATCAAGCTAAGGTGAAAAACATTGCACCGCACAACATTTTGGCGTTGTGTCGGGGTGAAGCGGAGGGAGTCTTAAATTTTGAAATCGCCTTTGATGAGGATGTCGTACTTGGCTATTTAGAGTCAAAGGAAATAAAAACTAAAGTCCGCGCTATTCGGGATTTTTATCAAGCGATGGTGAAGGATGCATTTAACCGCTTGATGAAGGCTTCTTTGATGGGAGAAGTAATTTCAGAGAAGAAAACCTACGCTGATTTTGAGTCAATTAAAACCTTTGAAACTAATTTGCGAGAATTGCTATTATCTGCACCAGCGGGGATGAAACCAACTTTGGCAATTGATCCTGGGTTCAGAACTGGGTGTAAAGTAGCAGTAATTGACCAAACAGGGAAATTTTTGGAATACCAAGCGGTATTTCCCCATCAAGCGGCTGAACAACGCGCCAAAGCCGCACAAACCCTGAAAAATCTGATTGAAAAGTACAAAATTGAGTTGATTGCGATTGGTAATGGTACAGCTTCCCGCGAGACTGAAGAGTTTGTTTCCCAAGTGTTGCAAGCTATAGAACGCAAACCGACAAAGGTGATGGTCAATGAATCGGGTGCATCTATATATTCTGCCAGTAAAGTGGCATTGGAAGAGTTTCCTGAGTTAGATGTTACCGTGCGTGGTGCAATTAGCATCGGTCGGCGTTTGCAAGACCCCTTGGCGGAACTGGTGAAAATTGATCCCAAATCGATTGGGGTGGGACAATATCAGCACGATGTTGACCAGAAGTTGCTGAAGAAGAAGTTGGATGAAACTGTCGAAAGCTGCGTCAACTATGTTGGTGTAGACTTAAACACTGCTTCTAAAGAACTTTTGACCTTTGTTTCTGGGATTACGCCAGCAGTTGCCAATAATATTGTCACCTATCGCAATCAGAATGGAGCCTTTAAAAATCGCCGCCAACTATTAAAGGTACCAAAGTTAGGGCCTAAGGCTTTTGAACAAGCAGCTGGGTTTCTGCGGATTCGCAATGCTGACAATCCTTTGGATAATACAGCAGTGCATCCAGAGAGTTACTCCTTAGTAGAAGCGATCGCATCTGACCTCAGCGTACCCTTAAATCAGGTGACACAAATCGCGGACAAACTGCAAAAGGCTAACCTGAAAAAATACGTCACAGATACCGTAGGCGAACCAACACTACGCGATATCCTCAGCGAACTGGAAAAACCAGGGAGAGATCCTCGTGCCGAATTTAAGTATGCCACCTTCAAAGCAGGAATTACAGAAATCAGGGATTTACAAGAGGGTATGGAATTAGAAGGTATCATCACCAATGTCGCCAACTTCGGTGCGTTTGTGGATATCGGCGTACATCAGGATGGTTTGGTGCATATCTCCCAACTGGCGGATAGATTTGTCGATGATCCCAAAAAGATTGTCAAAGTTGGACAAGTTGTCAAAGTTAGAGTATTGGAAGTTAACGAGAAACTGAAGCGAATTAGTTTATCGATGAAATCAGTGAGGCAGTGAGGTAGGGTAGAGGCTAGGCGCTAGTAATTTTTGTAGGGTGGGCACTTTCAGAATTTTCATTCAAACCCTGATGATAAATAACTGGTGTCCACCCTACGGTTTACTTCTTAATTTACTCAGCACGGGCTGAACGCCCCGCTACCGCTCTAAGCGCAGCCATGCCCGCAGGGCTTTACAGGACTCAGGACTCATACCATTTCACAAAAAATATGATACAAATGTAGGTTGGGTTGAGGGACAAAACCCAACACCTTAAAGCCTTGTAATTGTTGGGTTTCACTCCGTACCCCTACGGGGAAGCAAGCTACAACCCAACTTACGCATCTGTTTCATTTTTTTCTGGAATTGGTATCAGCACTGAGTTTTGTAAAAATACCTCAAAGGGAGAAAATAACAACAGTTAACTCTTGTATTCGTAATAGCAGATGGCAGTTTATCAAGTTAGACTCATCAATTCGTCAACGGGGTTAGATCGCACTATTCAAGTACCAGACGATCAATATATTCTCGATATTGCAGAAGACTGTGGCATCCGCCTCCCATTTGGTTGCAAACAAGGCGAATGTTCTGCTTGCGTTGCCAAACTCATCAGTGGTGAAGTTAATCAAAGTGAGCAGAAATTTCTCCGTTCCCAAGAGATACAGGCTGGCTATATTGTTACTTGCGTAACTTATCCTGTGTCTGATTGCACTCTCGAAACCCATCAAGAACAAGTATTATATAATTCTTCGCTTTACTACAAGCAATAATTTTTTTTTAACTAGATATCTCAGCATTTATTTATAAATTAAATAATAAGATAAAATTTAATATTTTCTTTATAAACTGAATTTTCAATAATGCTCCATTATAAAAAAATATTTTAGCAGTAAACAGTGAAATAGTAAAATTAAAACCTAATTTTTCATTTTTCAGTCGAATGGTAGAACGACAATCTACCCTCCTATTGATGTCTAGACAGATTGGTTAGTTCAAGATAGTTAAAAGAAGTTCACATTATCAATCATCTGTTTCTGAGGGAAAAATAATGTTGGGAGCATTTTTAACAGCAATAGCTACAGCTTTAAGTCTGCTAATAGTAGATTTAGTTGTTCCAGGAGTTAATATTGCCAATTTTCCTGCGGCTATAATTGCAGCGTTAGTTATTGGCTTGATTAATGGCTCAGTAAAGCCAGTTCTTTCCACCTTATCTTTGCCACTTAATTTCTTAAGCTTTGGAGCATTTTCGCTTGTAGTTAACGGTATTTGTTTCGCTATAGCAGCAGCGTTAGTTCCTGGCTTTTCAGCCCACGGACTTATCGCTTTTATTCTCGGTCCAGTGATTCTATCTTTTGCTAACACCTTCATTAACAACTACTTTGTCGAAAAGAACCTGGCTTTAGGTAGTGGAAATGTTAATAACAAGGGAGAATTACCATCCAGCTAATTATAATTTAAGGTATAGATACTACTCTTCTCATGTCTCTGTACCAATTAGCAGTCGTCGAATTAATTTGACTCAGTAGTTGTATTTCTTAATTCGGTGACATTCGTACAAATTTCAGTAAACCACATCAAACATTAGAATCAAACCCATGAAATTAACACGCTTACTTCTTGGACTGTTGTTACCTCCAGTAGGAGTTTTTCTAGAAGTCGGTATTGGCCCAACTTTGTTAATTAACATTTTGCTCACACTGTTAGGCTGGCTTCCCGGTAGCATTCATGCAGTTTGGGTTATCGCCAAGCATAATGAGCAATTTAACAGACAGGATGGAATTTATTAACAAGGCCAAATTGGTAATGAGTATTAACTGTTTCTCGACAAGTAATTACCCATTACCAATTTCTTGAGAAAATAATACAGAATTTGGAAAATTTGGTCTTGTTGTTTTAAATTACCTGTTTAGCCAATACGGTTTAGTTACAAAGAAAAATAACAACTTTTTGTCTTTTTGCTTTTGTGCGACGGTACCAGGGTTTTATTAAATTTTTCCTCTAACTAAAAACATATAGGGTGGCAGTCCCCCACCCTATTTCTCATATTTTTAGCTTATTTTATGAGATTATTTCTTAATATTACTCTTTTCCCTTTTTCCTCTTACAGAGTATTAATTTAGCAGAACAATTACGGTATAGCCACTAAAACAATATCCCCGACTTATCAAATAAGTCGGGGATATTCATATGTTATAGAAGAAAAGCAGGCTTATTAGCTAGGGGGGAGTTTATGCTTATCAGTAGTATTGTCTTTGTCTTTGAAAAATTCTGCCGCAGTTAGGAGCAACTCTCTTAAAGCCTGTTTTAGCTGACGTTCTTTTTTAGCGATCGCACTTCCGGCTTCACCCAGTTTATCATCGAGCTGCGATCGCTTCTGTTCTACTTGGGCAGCAACGTTCTCTGCTTGGGGACGAGCTTGGTTATACCAGTGTTTAGCATCCTCTAAGTAATCTTTCACTTCTGCCGAACGTCCGCCGTAGCGTGCCGCTAAATTAGCTCGTACAATAGAAAGTTGTGCTTGCAGTTGAGCGTAGCGTTTCTGTAACAAAGCTGCTTCTTCACTGTCTTTGATGCCATCAATTACAGAGTCAAGAACAGTTTTTGTACTAGTAGATGTTTCCTTACCAGTCTCTTCAATCTGTGCCAAAATTACATCAACATCTTTTTGGAGTAGTTCTTCTTCGCTATCTAGTTGAGACTGTAGCTTTTTAATTTCCGTTTGAGTTTTAGCAATATTTTCATGTCTTTGGCTATTAACCCCTTCCAATACGCCTTCAATCGAAGCCGTCACATCATCCTTGATTTCGCTACCTTTTTCCTGGAAAGTTTCAATTACAGCCGAAACAGCATCTTTGACAATAGTACGCAGTTCTATAGAACCCGCTTTAAATTCAGAAGATACTTGAGAAACTGCGGCTTTAACAATTTCTCTGATCCGTTCAGTTCTTAATTGTCCAGTCTCTCTAACTTGTTGCAAGTCTTCTTGAATTTTTTCTTTGATATTGTTAGGCATTTTCAACTCTAAGTATTTAGCTAATTTGGATAAAATTTTCTAGACATCATCATCTATGAACATTATGACGTAGCCTTTTGAAGGCAGGCACTTCCTTTAGATAGAAAATCACTCTCCTTTTCTGACAAAGCTCTGAGTTACAAACCGCAAAGAACGCCCAGAGAAAAATTAAAAAATGTTTTACTAATAATTTAGGGCTGCTATATAGTAGTTGTGTTTGCTTTACGCCAAGTGAAAGGTTCAGATAACCGACTTATTTCAGAATCCGAGTCTATTGTTGTTAACCTAATGATTTAAGACTGTTAGAGCAATTAAGGTATACCGTATTTCCCTTTTGTGAGATGATTAATATCTGTTGACACCCAATAAATTTATTATGTGGCAAGTAAATATCAATTGTTCTGGGGAAGCCTGGAAAATCTATGGCGCTGGATTTAAAGCGCTAGCAGATAAATATTCAAGTAATTGCATCACTTCTAAAAAACTGCCCGATGGTAAACGGATCATGGTATATAAAATTGAGGATGTTAGCGATGCCGAAGCTTTTGTGGAAGAATGTCAGAAATTTTCTGGTTTTACGGCAGACTTTGAATCGTTATAGGATTCAAAATAATATAAGCAAAAAATTATGTTATGGATAGGCAAAAACAATTGAACAAAATTATAAAATTGATATTAATTACTTGCTTTAGTTTGACAACTATTTTTACACCACCTGCTAATGCAGCAGATATGGGTAATGGAGCAAAAATATTTGACATCCATTGTGCAGGGTGTCATAGCAACGGTGGTAATATCGTCAGACGAGGTAAGACTTTAAAGAAAAAAGCCCTCAAGAAATATGGGATTGATTCTTTAGAAGCAATATCATCTATTGTTACCAATGGTAAAAATAATATGTCAGCTTATAAGGATCGCTTAACTACAGAGCAAATTCAAGATGTTGCTGCTTACGTTTTAGAACAATCCCAAAAAGACTGGCATTAAATAATTAATAACTTGTAATTCATAATTCATAATTTCAAATGACTCTACCAACAACAAGCTATCTCCAATTTACCCACGATTTAAATATCTGCCGGATATTAAATGGAATGTGGCAAGTTTCTGGCGGACATGGACGCATAGACCCCAAAGCTGCAATTCAAACTATGTTTAAATATGTAGATGCAGGCTTTACTACCTGGGATTTAGCAGACCATTATGGCCCTGCCGAAGACTTAATTGGTGAATTCCGCCGTCAAATCATCGCTACTCGTGGAAAAGAAGCCTTAGCTAACATCCAAGCCTTCACAAAGTGGGTGCCTCGTTCTGGTAAGATGACTAAAAAAATAGTCGAGGACAATATTAATATCTCCTTGAGAAGGATGGATGTAGAATCCTTAGATTTAATGCAGTTCCATTGGTGGGACTACCAAGATAAAAACTACCTTGATGCTCTCAAATATATGGCAGAACTGCAAACTGAGGGCAAAATTAAGCATTTAGCTTTAACTAACTTTGATACTGAACATCTGCAAATTATTGTGGAAGCAGGGATCAAAATAGTTTCTAACCAAGTGCAATTTTCCCTAGTTGACCGTCGTCCAGAAGTAAATATGATGCAGTTTTGTCAACAGCACAATATCAAACTTTTTACTTACGGCACAGTTTGCGGTGGATTGCTATCAGACAAGTATTTAGGTAAACCCGAACCACGAGGATTTGACCTAGCTACAGTTAGCTTGAAAAAATATAAAAATATGGTTGATACTTGGGGTGGTTGGCAATTATTTCAAGATTTGCTTGCGACTCTCAAATCTATTGCCAATAAGCATGGAGTAAGTATTTCTAATTTAGCAGTACGTTATATCTTAGATAAGCCATCTGTCGGGGGTGTGATTGTTGGTGCGAGGCTTGGCATATCGGAACATTTAGAAGATAACGCCAAAGTATTTAGTTTCGACTTAGATGCAGAAGATTTAAATCAGATAGATGCAGTGTCTCGCCAGTCACGGGATTTATATCAGTTAATCGGTGATTGCGGTGACGAATATCGGCGATGACAATTACAAAAAGTCGGCGGGAAAGCCTACTCCTTCAAGGGGTGGGATGAACCATCGCCCGCCGACTTGGGGCATTTATTTTTGCATTTACTCTTCGACAGGCATTTATTGAGTGAGTTAAGTATATTACTTTATATTGCTTAAATATTGATACTTATGATTGAGTCGGAGTCGGGGTAGCTCGCTTGCGCTACCGCCGCTTGCCCGTGCGCGATCGCATTCAATAGTAAATTTGTATTTGATAACCCACAACTTGGGTTAGTAGTTACTCAACAAAAAACAGAACAATAATTTTGGAGGGGGTTTGGGGGACGCAACCGTCACCCAATCGGGGGCTTGGGGGAGAATCCCCCAAATCTGCCGGCTTTTTCAACAAGTGATAAATCAATCTCTAATGTGTATTTGAATGAGAGCGATCTCTGCGATGATATTCGGTAATTCGTAATTAATAAGGGTGTAGAGGAAATACGGAAATCTAGGATTTGGGAGGATGGAAATAAAGGGCGATCGCCTGATTTATTTTCCCAGTTTAGCGATCGCCTGACGCATTTTCTACTTTTATTAACGTGTTTATCGATTTGATCGACGCATTCATAAGTTTTGCTTTAACAAAACTTAGTTTGCTATAAGCATTTGTCGAAATGATCAACTCATTTATAAGTTTTGCTTTAACGAAACTTAGTTTGCTATAAGCATTCGTTGAAATGATCAACTCATTCATAAGTTTTGCTTTAACGAAACTTAGTTTGCTATAAGCGTTTGTTGAAATGATCAACGCATTTGTTAGTTTTGTCGTAACGTTTGCGAATAATGCGTAGGCGTAGCCCGTCGTAGCGAAAAGTCGGAGCGGCGGTTTCCGCCGATCTGAACTTTTCAAGATAGACATCGCCTTTTTGGAAGGATGGTGAAAAGTGCGTTAAGGACTTCCAGAAAATAAATTAAACCACGTCTATCTTGAAACCTGTAGTTCTTCCCTGATGAAAAGGATTTGCCCTCATCCCCCAACCCCTTCTCCCACATTTGGGATTCGGGGAGCAAGAATTTCAAAGTCCCTTTCCCATTAATGGGCTACGGTGTATACACAAATCGGATTTTCTTTCTAGATCTGG
>JAVRCF010000020.1:0-100843 GCA_034530935.1 Aulosira sp. DedQUE10
AAAACGACGATTCTCAGTTTACCTCATTTGCCCTGTATCCAATTTAAATTGGTATCAGAACCGCTATAGTCAAACAAAACCAAGTTTCAGGTGGAATTTCAAGACTTCTGTGTACACCGTAGCTTTTTAAGGGGGGAAATACTTCAAAGTCCCCCTTTTTCAGGGGAGCCACTGCGTTGGGCGGGTAATGCCCGACTTGTTCGCGTAGCGTCTCCCCTTCTCCCAAAGGGAGAGGCTAGCGCCAAGGGAGAAGCAAGTGGCGTGGATAATGGTGGATCTAAAACGTTTTGCTACCAACAAAAGGACTTTTCAAACATCCTCTTAATTACAAATTACGAATTAAAAATTACCTAAAACTCCTTAAGGCTGAAAATAGAAGAATAATAGTCATCTAAAAGATGAAGTGTGAAGTATGAAAGCTAGGATTTCTTGTTTTTATCCTTCCTACTTTTTTATTCTTCATTTAAATATGGAATCAATAACACCTTCTATCCAATTTTTTGCTGGTCTTTTTGAAGATTTGAGTAATGTAAGTTTGCGTCGTGAAGTTCGCACAGGTAAACGCATAGTTGTGATGTTTTTTGAAAAATTGCAAGCTATAGAAGGGTTTAACAGCTTTACCAAACCTGCTTTAAATTCTTTGCGTTTAACTGATGAAGAAGGCGAAATTAATGTTACTCCTTCTTCTACTAGATTTATTTTTGGTGGCGATGAAGGCGATGAACTACAGCGAGTTGAATGTAAATTTGAAATTGAGCAGGATGTTCATTGGGAAAGATTTATGCGCTTTATGCATCGCTATGCTGAGGCTAATGGCATGGAATATGGCGAACGTTAACTAGATTGGCTTCTAAAAATCACGATCGCCAACGGCAGAATGTTGTTCGGATTACCGAAAAAATCGTTCTCTAACTTCAGCTTTTAGGTTGGGCTGAATCGTCATACACTGAATTTTAGACTAATCTAAGCGGTTGCCCTGATAGGAACGATGAGCGAAATTAAGATACCAGAAATCCTAGAAACCTTCGAGGCAGATCTGCTGTCGGAGTGGATTCAGGAGTTAGCCACTGTCAATATTCGCAGAGGCTTGATTAAAGAAGCCGAGCTAAAGGAGGAGTGCCGAGAATTCCTTAGCTTGTTTCGGATCGCCGTTGGGCAGGGTAACTTGACTAACATTCAGGCAGCAGAGTGGCGAGATGTTCGGGAAATGTTGACTAGCGTTTCCAGATCGCGATCGCAAAAAGGCTTCACACCTTCTGAAACGGCTACATTCGTTTTTTCGTTCAAGCAACCCCTCTTCAACCGAATGCGTCAGCAATTGCAAAACCCCATTGAGTTGGTTGAAGAACTCTGGCTAGCTACAACCTTACTGGATCGGCTGGGATTGCTGACGATAGAAGTGTATCAAAAGGCGCGGGAAGAGGTAATTCTGCGGCAGCAGGAAGAGTTGCTAGAGCTGTCTACCCCAGTAGTTAAACTCTGGGAGGGAATTTTGGCTCTGCCAATTATCGGTACCTTGGACAGTGCGCGCACACAAATAGTGATGGAGTCGTTGTTGCAGAAGATTGTTGAAACCGGGTCAGAAGTTGCCATTATTGATATTACCGGAGTTCCCACCGTTGATACGCTCACCGCTCAACATCTGCTCAAGACCGTTACTGCTGCCCGTCTCATGGGAGCCGATTGTATGATCAGTGGCATTCGTCCTCAAATTGCCCAAACAATTGTCTATCTGGGTATTGATTTGGCTAATGTCACCACAAAGGCAACGTTAGCCGATGCCTTTCTCACGGCGCTAAAACGGATAGGAGCGACCATTACCCGTTCTCAACCCAAATAGGTGGACAGAAAAAACCAATGGAACGCATTCCCATACTCAAAATGGGCAATTTTCTGCTTGTGACGATTCAAGTGGATATGCACGATCGCCTGGCGATGACGCTACAGGACGACCTGACTAACCGCATTGTTGAAACTCACGCTCAGGGTGTTCTGATCGATATTTCGGCATTAGAGATTGTTGATTCCTTCATTGGTAGGGTTTTAGGCAACATTGCCAAAATGTCACGAGTGCTGGATGCCCAGACGGTTGTCGTGGGGATGCAGCCTGCTGTGGCAATTACCCTAGTGGAATTGGGGCTGTCGCTGACGGGCATTCGCACTGCCCTGAATATAGAAAAGGGAATGGCATTGTTGCGATCGTCACTTAATGAAACTAAATGGCGTGCAGATGACAATGCAGAGGACTGAAACCATCGACATTCAATCTTCTAGTGATGTAGTCTTAGTTCGGCAAGCTGTGCGCCAGCTGTCCGTGGAGATGGGCTTTGGCTTAGTAGACCAAACTAAAATTGTGACCGCTGCCAGTGAATTAGCCCGCAATACCCTAGAATATGGGGGAGGTGGCACAGTTAAGTTAGAAACGCTTCAGGACGGGAGACGACGAGGACTGAGGCTGACCTTTGAAGATCGAGGTCCGGGAATTCCCAATATTGAACTGGCGCTGAAGGATGGGTTCACCACGGGGGGCGGGTTGGGTATGGGACTGGGCGGTGCCAAACGACTTGCCAACGAGTTTGAGATTCAGTCTGCGGTGGGAGAAGGAACGCGGGTAATAATTGTACGATGGAAATAAAATGCCAGAATCTGTCGCCATTTCCATTACTGAATCTAGCCAGACTGGGGAAGCCCGACGGGTAGCGATCGCTTTAGCAACTCGGCTCGGCTTTCAGGAAACAGAAAGGGGCAAGGTTGGCATTGTGGTGACAGAAGTTGCGAGTAATTTGATCCAGCACGCTCAGGGTGGGGTATTGTTACTAAGATTGATTGAACACGATTCAGCCATCGGGATTGAAGTGTTGTCCCTAGATAAAGGACGGGGAATGGTCGATGTGGATGAGTGTTTGCAAGATGGCTTTTCGACAGCCGGAACCTTAGGCAATGGACTAGGCGCAATTCGTCGGCTCTCTGGTTTATTTGAAATTTACTCCATTCCCAACAAAGGAACGGCGCTCCTCGCCCACCTCTGGTCAGACTCGACACGCCATCCGCCTGAAAATACCTTAGAAATTGGGGCGATCTGTTTGCCCAAACGAGGCGAAGAAGTTTCCGGAGATGCCTGGGCATGTCAAGTGGATCGTTGCCGCGGCCTGTTGCTAGTAGCCGATGGCTTAGGGCATGGGCCTGCGGCTGCTACTGCGGCTGCAAAAGCCGTAAGAATCTTTCAAGAACACGATCATTCTCCAAGTGCGATCGTCGAAGCTGCCCACGCCGCCTTGCGAAGTACACGAGGAGCGGCACTCGCCATTGCCGAAATCGACTTGGAACAAAAGTCTGTCCGCTTTGCCGGAATTGGTAATATCGCTGCCAGCATTTTCTCGTTGACTGAACACCACCATCTGCTGTCTAACCACGGCACGGTGGGACATGAAATCCACAAAATTCAAGAGTTTAGCTATCCCTGGTATGCCAACGGACTTTTAATTATGCATTCTGACGGATTAGACACTAAGTGGCAGCTTGATCGCTATCCTGGCTTGAGTCAAAAACATCCCAGCCTGATTGCAGGTGTGCTATACCGAGACTTTAACCGAGAGCGGGACGATGTGACGGTGTTAGTGGCTAAAGGAATGGGCAGTTAAGGCAGGGGGCAGAGGGAAAGAGGCTTTTGCGAGAATGGCACAGATGCTTTAATCATAAGTGATTAACCGGACTTGATATGACAATCGTTTTCACGCTCGAAATCCACTACGAACAGGATGTTGTCCAAGCTCGACAACGAACTCGCGAGATTGCCGAACAATTGGGTTTTGATACTCAAGATCAGGCACGATTGGCAACGGCAGTTTCAGAAATTGCCCGCAACGCCTTTCAGTATGCTAGAGGTGGAACAGTTGAATTTTCTATGGCAGGAGAGCCTCAAGAGTTTGTAATTCGGATTCACGATCGCGGTGAGGGTATTCCTCATCTGGCAGATGTTTTAGCAGGAAACTACACCTCAAACACGGGAATGGGGCTAGGCATTTTGGGCAGCTGCAGACTGATGGATTTCTTTGAGATCGAATCGCTGCCGGGAGAGGGAACCACGGTGGTGATGAGCAAAAGGTTGTCGAAGCGCACACCTAGTTTTAGCGATTTGCAATTGCAGCAGATTCGAGAAACCATGATGGAGCGATCGCCTCAAAATCCCTATGAAGAGATCCAGCGACAAAACCAGGAATTACTGCGGGCAATGGCAGAGTTACGCAAGCGCGAGGAAGAACTAACTCATCTCAACCGGGAACTGGAAGATACTAATCGCGGTGTGCTTGCCCTCTACGCGGAACTGGATGAGAAGGCAGACTCTCTGCAAAAGGCAAACGAGCTAAAAACCCGCTTTCTCTCGAACATGAGCCATGAGTTTCGCACACCGCTCAACTCTATTCTGTCCCTATCTCGAATGCTGCTGGCACGGATGGATGGCGATTTGACCGCCGAGCAAGAAAAACAGGTAACATTCATCCAAAAGGGGGCGAGCGGATTATCAGAACTAGTCAACGACTTGCTGGATTTGGCAAAGGTGGAAGCTGGAAAAATTGAAGTGCGTCCCAGTTCCTTTGAAGTCAGTGACTTGTTTGCTACGCTGCGGGGAATGCTGCGCCCATTATTGGTTCAAGGCTCCTCTGTCGCGCTGATTGTCGAGGAACCTGACGGCATTGGGCAGATGTATAGCGATGAAGGCAAAGTCGCGCAAATTCTGAGAAACTTTGTCTCGAATGCGCTCAAATTTACCGAGCAGGGAGAAGTGCGCGTGAGTGCTGTGCAAAGAGGTCATACCGTGACCTTCTCTGTGTCTGATACGGGCATCGGTATAGCTCCAGATGATCAAGAGCGGATTTTTGAGGATTTTGTCCAAATTGAATCTTCTCTGCAAAAGCAGGTCAAAGGAACAGGCTTAGGATTGCCGTTATCGCGCAAGCTAACTGAGCTACTCGGCGGCAGCATTTCAGTTACAAGTAAGCTGGGTCAAGGCTCCACCTTTACAGCATCGATTCCGATCGCCTACCCACATACAACTGAATTTCCCACCCTCCGGCAACCGATCACATCACTTGAGTCAACTCGCCTGCCCATTCTGGCGGTTGAAGATCATCCAGAAACGCTATTTATTTACGAAAAGCACCTTCAGGAGTCAATCTATCAATTAATTGCCACCCGCACTTTAGCTCAGGCAAGGCAAGTCTTACAACAAGTTCGCCCAGCAGCAATTATGCTAGATATTATGCTAGAAAAGCAAAACGGCTGGACGTTCTTACGAGAACTCAAAGGAGACCAAACAACTCGCAGCATCCCTATACTAGTTATTACCATCATTGATAACGAAAAGCAAGCACTGGCGCTAGGAGCCAACGGTTTTCTAATTAAGCCGGTAGACAGATTGCAGCTGTTGAACAAACTTAATACGCTAATTAATCAGAACAAGCCTCAAAAAATCTTGTTAATTGACGATGACCCCGCCTATCGGTATTTGGTGAAACAGTTGTTGGTAAATACACAATTAAGTATTTTAGAAGCCATGAACGGACGGGAAGGATTAAATTTGGCACAATGCGAGCAACCGACCGCGATTTTACTTGACTTGGAGATGCCAGAGTTGAGCGGGTTTGATGTCCTCAAGGAGCTTAAGAATAATTCCGTCACTCAATCAATTCCTGTTATTATCCATTCATCTGCACAACTGGATGCAGAAGCGCACAGCCAATTAGCAAAACAAAGCATCGCCATTCTCTCCAAAGAAACAGGCTCGCAAACGGCAGCGATGGGCTACGCCCCGCCTTTCCTGCGGAACGCTCCGCGAATGGCTAACGCGCAACTTCAAGATGCGCTCGTCAAAGCCGGACTTGTTCTAGATGCTTGTGGGGAAGGTTATGTCTGAGCCACGGGTGACGATCCTGCATGTTGAAGATAACGAAGCCAATCGTTACGTTGTGGCTCGGATTTTGCAAGATGCAGGCTTTACCGTCGTGGAAGCGGCAACCGGAACAGCAGGATTAAAGGCTGTTGCTGAACATCAGCCTGCTCTGGTGATTTTAGATGTGAAATTACCAGATATCAGTGGCTTTGAAGTCTGTCGCCAAATTAAGGCAAACCCGGAAACGGCTTTTATTCCTGTGCTACACCTTTCTGCAAGTTTTACTCAAAGCCAGGATAAAGCAGAAGGGTTAGACAGTGGTGCCGATGCTTATCTGGTGCAACCCGTTGAACCTATTGAACTGCTGGCTACGGTGCGATCGCTGCTGCGAATTCGTCGAGCTGAGGAAGCTGCTTTGTCCTCAGCACGGGAGTGGCAAACCACCTTTGACTCGATCAAAGACAGCGTATGTCTGGTAGATACAGAAGGTATAATTCTGCGCTGCAATCGAGCTATGATGCAGCTTTTTTGCAAGCCCGCCCAGGAAATCTTAGGTTGTGTTCACCATGAATTGATGGGCGCACAATTGGGAATTGGTGATGGCGCTTGCTTTCGCCGTGCTAAAGAAACTCACCAACGCCAAGTTCTAGAATTTCAGTCCACAGAACGGTGGTTTGCCAAAACCATCGACCCAGTATTTGATGGACATGGGAATCTCACAGGTGCCGTTTTCATTCTGTCTGATATCACGGAGCGCAAACAAGCAGAAGCCTTATTGCAAGAGCAGAATGAACACCTGAATCGGCTGATGGTTTCTTTGCAACAACAAACTGAACAAGCCCAACAAGCCAATCGGATTAAAGATGAGTTTTTGGCAGTGTTGTCTCATGAATTGCGATCGCCCCTGAACCCCATTTTAGGCTGGTCAAGACTTCTGCAAACGAGCCGACAGGACGCAGCCAAAACTCAGTATGCACTCGAAACGATCGAGCGCAACGCTAAACTACAAGCACAACTGATTGAAGATTTGCTCGATGTGTCGCGCATTCTCCAAGGCAAGTTGAATTTGAATACAGTTCCAGTCAGTCTAACTTTTACCATCAAAGCGGCTCTGGAAACCGTGCGGCTTGCTGCTGAAGCTAAATCTATTCAGATTAAAACAATATTTGAACCGAACGTTGGGCAAGTATTGGGTGATTCTGGTCGCCTGCAACAAGTTGTTTGGAATCTACTTACCAACGCGATTAAATTTACCCCACAGGGTGGTCAAGTAGAGGTACGGTTAGAAAGCATTCATGATCAAGGTGAAGGAATAAATGAAGTAGATACTCATCCTTTAGAATACACTCAAATCACTGTCAGCGACACTGGCATGGGGATCTCTGCTGAATTTCTGCCATTCGTCTTTGACTACTTCCGCCAAGCTGATGGGACAACAACCCGCAGATTTGGCGGATTGGGGTTAGGGTTAGCGATCGTGCATTACTTGGTGGAATTGCATGGCGGAACGGTTCACGCAGCCAGCCCTGGAGAAGGGCGAGGAGCAATGTTTACAGTCAAGTTTCCCATCATCGCTGCGGCAAAACTGAATCAAGAGACTGGGTTTGATAATCGCTCAGACTTTAATCTGAATGGATTGCAAGCGTTGCTTGTAGATGATGATAAAGATTCGCGGGAGTTCATTGCCTTCCTGCTAGAACAATATGGGGCGCAAGTGACTGAAGCCCAATCAGCAGATGATGCTCTGAGCAGTTTGGGGCAAGCAAAATTTGATTTGCTAATCAGTGATATTGGTATGCCCGATATGGATGGCTACACACTAATGCGTCAAATTAGAAAGCAGTCGCCTGAGCAAGGTGGAGAAATTCCGGCGATCGCCCTCACTGCTTATGCAGGAGAGGTTGATCAACAACTTGCACTAGCAGCCGGATTTCAACAGCATATTTCCAAACCAATTGAGCCGGAGGTACTAATGCAGACTATTTTGACTATAGTAGGCGTGTAGCATCGATTTCTGGACAGAATTCGTTGTGACGCAACACTCGGATCATCTCTCGCCCAGGATGTTTGAACAACAAATAAAACTCACTATTGGGCATTCTCAAGTTTTCAGGAATGAGATAAGTTTGGATTGGTTCTGTTAGCACTAACCCATGCCCAGGAAAGAGGATAACAGTAATTTCACCACCACGCAGGCATCCTAAAACTCTTGCTGGGACAAGCACATAAAAGCACGATCTGTCTTCTTTCTGGTGCATATCAAGCTATTGTAAGTGTGAGCTAGTGCATCACGGCACAAGTTTCTAACCAGTTGTGATGGTAGTGCTGAGTGCTGTAAAGCCCTGCGGGCATGGCTGCGCTTAGAGCTTTCTTCGGGGCGTTTAGCCCGTGTTGAGTTGAATTTTGTAGTGATTAGTTATACCATTTCTCTAAATCCTTGCTACAGATAATTCTCCCCCTGCTGCCTGCCCCCCTGCTGTCCATGTGTAGCTTTATTTTGAAGAATTGGTATTATTTCTGCCAGTCTGCACTAGTAATGCGCCAAGTATCAAACTTTTTGATATCGCATTCCTGGCAGTTGTGATACCAAACCCATCAATTCTAACTGTAACAAGGCACTGGAAACTGAGCCAGCGTCCATGCCTGTTTTTTGAATAATAAAATCAAAGGGTAAGGCATCAAAGGCGATCGCATTAATTACCTGTTGCAGTTCTGGTGATAAATCTGGCAAACTCAATTGCTGCGGTGCTGGAGATTCTGCCACTACATCGATTTGTGGTATTGCTCCTAGCATTTTTAAGAGTTCGTCTAGTTCTTTAAGAATTATCGAAGCTCCTTGACTAATTAATTTTAAACAACCTTGAGATGGGTGATCGTCAATTCTGCCTGGTAATGCATAAACATCTCTACCAAAATCATTGGCGTAGGTGGCTGTAATTAGCGCACCAGATTTTAATGGTGCTTCGATAACTAAGATGGCACGACTCAAACCTGCAATAATCCGATTGCGGCGCGGAAAATGACTGCGATCAGGTGGGGTTTTGGCGGGATACTCACTGACTACTAATCCCGCAGACAAAATCTGCTTGTAGAGTTCCCGATTTTTGGGTGGATAGATGATATCGACACCTGTACCTAAAACTGCGATCGTCCTTCCACCTGCTTTAATTGTGGCGGTGTGGCTTTCGGTATCAATTCCCTCAGCCATTCCAGAAACTACTGTGAAGCCGTTTTTTGCCAAGGCTGTGCTAATTTGGCGAGTCCAACGGATGCCATAATCTGAAGGTTGACGAGTTCCGACAATACCAACTAGAGGTTTGTGTCCAAGATTTTCTTGCAGTTCTACTTCACCGCGATAGTACAAGCTAGCGGGAGGACTAGGAGTTTCTAATAGCAAACGGGGATAATCTGCATCTGCTGGTGTCCAAAAATGGGGGTTTTCTTCCAGGTGCTTGATCAGTAGTTGTTCTGGATGCAAACGCGATCGCTGTTTTACTACTTTTTCCAATGTCTGAAAACCAAAACCCTCTACCTGCGCTAATTGTGCCGCCGATGCTTTCCAAGCTATAGCCAGCGTGCCAAAATGCTGCTGCAAACGCCGCAGGAATACAGGGCCAATTCCAGAAATTTGCGACCAAGCTAACCAATACGCACGTTCTTCTCCCACTTCCTCATCCTCACAGCCATTGGTTTGAGTATTCCCAATTTTGGCTGAGTTGTTAATGGGATTGGTAATGGGTAATGCAAGGGGGATGAGGGAGAAATGACAAACGACAAAGCGCAAAGTCTGAGCGGAGGTTTCCTCCGCTCAGAACTTTGTAAGAATGCCAAATGACAAATGACAAAAGTTAAGCCTTCCAATTGAAAAATTGTGCATAAATATATGCGATCGCTTCATCTAAGACTGTCCGCACACCTTGGCTGGAACGCCACCATTGCTGGGGATTGTAATCTTGTGTTTTGGCTGCGATCGCGCCTACTTGAATATGAGGAGCTAATACTTTTTGAAATAACAGCCAACTTCTACGAGTATGAGCATCCCAGGAGAATAGATTTATAGATTCTCCTCGATATTCTGAATTGGCTAGCCAGCGACTAAATTCAGCAGCAGATGTATAGCTACGATCCTTAATTACATAAGGTGCAGGAACGGCTACCACTTTCTCTGGTTCTACACCCAGTTTTTTCAATGTTGCGGCGGCTACGTCTGCAAAGCTTTTGTACTCGATTAAATGACTTCCATGCTCTAATGTGCCGCCTGTGGTGATGATTTTGCGATAATTACCGCTTTTAAATTCAGCGATCGCTTCAGTGAGTGCATAGTCTGGTACCCATCCTTCCACAACTAATATTTTTGCTGACTTGATGGGAGCAGTGACGGCTAGGAATGGATGTATATGAGTAATTATGAAAAATACGAAAGCCGTAATTAGTGCGATCGCAATTATCCATCCCTGAACCGTCAAGATCCACATTTCTTGGCGTTTAATTAATCGAATTTTGGGGAGTTTTAGCCGCAGACGATTTTTTCTATTTTGCATTAAGCCTTGCTTGAACGCTGTTGTTTCAAATAAGTAAACACAGACTTATCGCCAATATCCGCAGGAATTGCTTGCACTGTCTTCCGCAAGGCAAACACTAAAAATAAAATTGCCCAAATTTCTAGTAGAACCTGTTCCCCTTGAGTTGGTAAAATCCCTACCAAATGTCCTAACAACAATAGCGGTACTGTAAAAGTTAATACTTTAGTTTCCAAGCGATTAAAGCAAAAAGCTTCTTTGAAATAAATACCTGTCAGCGCCACGAAGGTAAATCCAACACCGAATAATGTCAGAGGATGATTGTAAACGGTAACAGCTAAAGGTTCACTGCTAGACAGAGCGAATACTACTGATGTAATGCTACCAATTGCCCAAAAAACTTGTAACATTCGGTGCAGTGTTGCCATATAAATATGGATGGTGAATAAACTCACACCGAGAGCCAGAGTAAAACAGGCGTATAGCGGAGTTAGCGCCGCTAAAGTTGCGGGTTGATTGTTGAACACTACTAAAGCGCTACCGATCGCAAAGCTGAGTGCCGCTACCATTAACCCAGCGCGATAGATAATTACCCCAGTGCGATCGCTTGGAGTAATTGTAAATTCCCCAAACTGACCTTGATAAATTTCTGGTGCTGATAATGTTTGTGTAGTCATAGATTAGTTATGAGTCTGGATTTGATATCTCTACCATAAATCTTAAATTGTGTAGAGTGGATGAGTTTCTCTGTAATCCACCATCTTTCGGACTTCCAACTTAAAAAATATCCCATCCCTGACATACTTTAGCGATTTTTGTAGGATATTCTGAAAAATTTGTGTTATTTGTAATTTCTGGTATATGTTCAGCTATGCCATAAATAGTGATATACAGCGTATTTCAGGTAAATGAGGTACGCGGGTAGGGGCACGGCACTGCCGTGCCCTTACAATTATCTGTACCTCACCAACTTGCAATCTGCTGTATGTAATTCATGGATGGCGTATCTACCATCTCTTAAGGTAATTGGTAATGCCTAAGATACATAATCTTTTTCAAAAATTTTTCATACTTTCCCTTTTTCTGCTTGCCAGCACACCAGTGAAGGCACAAATTACGCCTGACAATACCCTTGGTGCAGAGGCTTCTAGCATTACACCAAACACGCTGATTAATGGTGCAAATGCAGATTTAATTAATGGTGGCGCTCAACGTGGCAACAATCTTTTTCATAGTTTTACAGAGTTTAATATTAATGATGGGCAACGTGTGTATTTTGGCAACCCCTCTGGGATACAAAATATTTTGTCGCGGGTGACAGGTGGAAATGCGTCAAATATTTTGGGGACATTGGGTGTCAATGGAAATGCAAATTTATTTTTAATTAATCCCAATGGAATTTTGTTTGGGAATAATGCAAGTTTAGATATCCGGGGTTCATTTGTGGGGACAACTGCCAACGGTGTACAGTTTGGCAATCAGGGAAATTTTAGCGCGACAAATCCCCAAGCACCGCCATTGTTGACGGTGAATCCTTCGGCGTTGCTGTTTAATCAGATTAATCAAAATGGAATAATCAACCGTAGCCGTCAACTTGCAATACCAGGAAGTCTTTACTTAATAGGTGGAGATATTACATTTGATAATGGTGTTGCAGGTTCTGTCGGAAATCGTTTGGAATTGGGTGCAGTTGCGGGAACAGGAACCGTTGAGTTGATTGGTAGCGGTAATCAAATGCAATTAGCCTTTCCTGAAGATATACCGAAAGCGGATATAGTCCTGCAAAATAACGCCTTTGCTTTGACAACTGGAGGAGGTGCAATATCAGTCAATACTGGAAACTTGAGCCTTTTGGGCAATAGTTTTATCAGTGCAACTCTTGCTGCTGGGGAAGGTACACCGGGTATTGCTACCGGAGATATAGTAGTTAATGCAACTGGCGATGTCACGCTGGATAATGTTAGTAGGATTACAAGTTTGGGTTTGGAAAACTCTTTGGGTGATACTGGAAATATCGCAATTAATGCCCAATCGATTCGCCTTACAAACCAAAGCAAAATCGATAGTGATGGTCAGAGAAGTCGGGGAAATATCATTTTAAATGCCAAGGATAATGTCAGCCTTGATAGCAATAGTTTTATTGGTACCAGTGGCATCATCAATTCGATAGGTAAATCTGGTGATATTACAATCGCAACTCGAAACATTAATTTAAGCAACCAATCCGGAATTAATTCTGCCAATATTGGACAAGGGCAAGGTGGAAAAATCACCCTAAATGCTCAAGAAACTATTTCCTTGAATAGTGAAAGTAATATTGTAAGTTCTTCTTTTGCATCTGCTTTTGGTCAGGTTAATAATCAGCCTAGTGGTGATATTGAAATCACAACGAGAACCCTGACACTTGATGGTAGCAATACCTTGATCAGTTCTGCAAATATTGATGAGGGAAGGGGTGGCGATATTCGGATTGTTGCCGATGATTCAATTTTATTAAATGGTATAGCATCAATTTCGTCTTCCAGCACTGGTCAAGGTGATAGTGGGAATATCGAACTTAAAACGCGCGAACTTACGCTTTCTAACGGTGGAAACTTTGCGACGCGATCGTTAGGAGGTGGTAATAGTGGTGATTTATTAGTTAACGCTTCAGACTCCGTTACTTTGAACGGCGTAGCAACACTTATTGATCCACTTAATCCACAAACTGGAGAGACAATCACTATAGGGAGTGGACTAACAACTACCACTTTTGGTGCTGGAAATAGTGGAGAATTAACTATTAATACGCAAAGATTGAGCATTAACGATGGTGGATATATTACCACTAATAGCGGTCAGCTTGGTCGCGGAGGAAATTTGACCATAAACGCCAAAGACTTTGTAGAGGTTGTGGGTTTTTCACCCAATAGTCCCAGTACTATCTCTACTAGTACTTCTGGGTCTGGAGATGCTGGAAGTCTTAACATTAGTGCAGGTCGTTTAAGTATTCGTGATGGTGCAATAGTCACAACTTCTACATTTTTTGGTACAGGCAAAGGAGGAAATTTGACCATAGATGCCAAAGACTTAGTAGAAGTTGTAGGTAGTTCACCTAATAGTAATAGCACTATTACTACCAGCACTTTCGGGTCTGGAGATGCTGGAAGTCTGAATATTAGTGCGGGTAGTTTCAGCATTCGTGATGGGGCACAGGTTACTACTGGTACATTTGGTGCAGGTAAAGGAGGGAATTTAACTATCAATACCTCTAACAATGTGCAACTAATTGGTACGTCTTCTACGGGTCGTTTTGTTAGTGTTTTGGGTGCTTCAGCTAACCAAAGTTCAACTGGTGATGCGGGAGATTTGACAATTACCACGCAAGATTTACTTGTAAGAGATGGGTCAATAGTTACCACTGCTACATTTGGTGCAGGTAAGGGAGGTAACTTGACAGTCAATGCTAACGGTAGGGTGGAAGTAAATGGTGAGTCTGCTAATGGTTTTTTGGGCAGATTGAGTACATCCGCGAACGAAGGTTTAACAGGAAATGCGGGAGACTTAACAATTTACACCCAAGATTTAATTGTACGCGATGGCGGACAGGTGGATGCAGCCACATTTGGTCAGGGTAAAGGAGGAAATTTGACAGTCAACGCCAATGGCAGTGTACAACTGATTGGTACTACTGCTAATGGTAATTTTTCTAGTGGTTTGTTTGCTTCCAGTGAAGTAAATTCAACTGGGAATGCGGGAGAATTAACGGTTAACACTCCTGAGTTACTTGTCCGCGATCGCGCTACCGTCTCTGTAACAAATACAGGAACAGGTAATGCTGGTATCATGACCATCAACAGCGATCGCACCACTCTAGACAACAAAGCCTCTCTCAACGCTAACACCCGCAGCCCAAACAAAGACCCCAACAAAGAACAAGCAACAATTAACCTCAACTCCCCATTTATACTTCTCCTTCGCAACAGCAACATCACCACCAACGCCACAGGCGAAAACGTCATTGGTGGTAATATCAACATCAACACAGATATCTTAGCGGCTGTACAAAACAGCGATATCAGCGCCAACTCTAGCGACTCTCGCGGTGGTCGAGTCAGAATCACCGCCCAAGGTATCTTTGGCACTCAACCCCGCAATACTCTTACCCCAGAAAGCAACATCACTGCTACAGGTGCAAGTCCTGATTTAAGTGGTACTACTGAAATTAATACCCCCGATGTTGACCCTACAAAAGGGCTAACCGAACTACCCACCGAGGTAATTGACGCTAGTACTAAATTTTCCCAAATCTGCCCCAGAGACCCCAACCCAAAACCGTTAGGCAAATTTGTTGTTACCGGACGCGGTAGTTTACCACCTAGCCCTCTGGGATTAATAACGGGTACAAGTATTCACATTCCCCTAGCGACTTTAGATGAGCAAACAGCTACAGCATTAAATGGGGTAATAACTCCAGTGAGTAATAATCCAAGCCCAGAAATTATTGAGGCGCAAGGTATGATTAAAACTGCTGACGGTGAAATAGCGCTTGTTACCAATGCCGCGATCGCAACACCATCATCTCACCCAACGGCTGCTATATGCCCTGTTTCTAGAGAGAACTAAATATAAACAACTTCTAGACTATCTTGCAAGTGTATCTGCAATTGTGACTGTGCATTACCGCTATTGATGGCAATTTCTACCCAGCCATGACTCCCCACCAAAGCAATGGCTTCTCCTACGTTGACATTACTGTAAGTTTCACACCCCGGTATTGTCAACCCTCGCACTTGCACACACCAGGTTTTACCCTGAACATAACTCCCTGGAATGTTGCTCACTAAGTTGCCAAAATGATCAATATATTGAATACTACCCGTTACACCACTTGTTGTCTGTTTACATTCACCTATATCTAGCTGTACCAAACTGGCTGGCTCAATCTCTCGTCCCAGTTCTTGGATCGGCACACCACTCGCTAAATTAGCTCCCACTGATGCAAAAATATCTCTACCGTGGAATGTGCTGCTAGGTTCGGGGGTTCGCCAATAATTAAGATTTGTTAATTCAACTGCTGCGATCGCCTGTTTTTGAGTGAGTATGCCACTGAATATGCCATTATCTGGCCCTACCAAAAATCCTTGGGCAAATTCTACTGCGATCGCCCGCCTTCTGCTACCCACTCCCGGATCTACCACAGCTATATGCACTGTCCCTTCGGGAAAATAAGGATAAGCATTCATTAAGCAAAACCTAGCTGCGGCTATATTTTGCGGACCAATCTGGTGTGTTAAGTCTATAACCGTTAGCCTGGGGTTGATTTGGGCAATTACTCCCTTCATCACGCCTACATAAACATCGCGATCGCCAAAATCACTCAACAACGTCACTAGATTTGATTTTCCATCAAGGATTTGTAATTGATCCATTGCTAGATACGATGTTCATCTATAAACATATAATAAAGCAGATATTTCTGTAACAACCGCTACGAAATTTATGCTATATTAAGAAGGCAAGACAAAAATGCTGAAAGATGACCAGGTAATCACTATGAATACAACTAGATTACAAGCTGCTAACAAAGCTAAAGAAGCTCACAGAGAAAATATTCAAAGAAATATTGAACGTCGCTTGCAAGTAGCGAGAGCCAACGGCGACGAGAAGCTAGTTCGTCAATTAGAAGACGAAATGAGATATTGCCGTTAATTCAACAGATAATTGTTCATTGTTTTGTGGTATGAAACCCCGCTACGGCGGGTTTTTATGTTTTTAGGCAGTGTTTTGTCAATACGGTTTAGTTAAGAGGGAAAGGGTAAAGATTTTAATTCACCCTTTCTGAGTGCTGAGTCCTGAGTCCTGAGTAAGGTAAAAAGAACTCAATACTTTTGCACTCGGTAAATGCTCCGCCCATGTTACAGCGTATTGCAAGTAAATGAAGTACACAGGTAGGGGCACAACATGTTCATTGGTGTCAACTTAAGCCCAAACGCTTATCCCACAAGTGTTTTACCGACCCCCAACCCTTCCCCGATGCCTTGGCTAAGGTGTACACAAAAGTCGAATTACCCCCCTTAATCCCCCCTTGGAAAGGGTGGAAACCGGACAATCTAGTTCCCTCACCTTTCCAAGGGGAGGGTTAGGGTGGGGCAGGGCGGATCGTGATGGTAAATGAGCGATGTCTATCTTGAAAAGTTCAGAATCTCCTTCGGAGACGCTACGCGAACGGCGGAAACCGCCGCTCCGACTTTTCGCTACGACGGGCTACGCCTACGCATCTGGGCAAGGGTTTCACGTTAAGTTGACACCAATGCAACATGTTGTGCCCTTACCGACCAAATTTTTAATTTGGTCGGTCTTAATTAAGGAAGGGTCTGAATCCCCTTCTTAATAAAACCTTCTGACTTGAAAATCAAACTTTGGCAATGTTTCCAGACATTTTACGGTTTAAGCAACCACGACTTTAAGGCCAATTTCGCTATTTTTGTAGTGATAAAGGTAGTGACCATAATCGTAATACCAGTTCTGTAAGGATGCCCATTACGCTCATCTTCACGATAATTAGGTTCACTTTGAGAAGCATGATAATTGCAATCATGGAGTGAGATGCATTTCATCGCAACTGTATTTTGAGAACTCGCTAAAATTAATACAGTTGCTATTAAGCATGAGCAAAACAGTGAAGTTCGACGATTCATCAGATAAGAACCTCAGAACTAGACCGTTATTACTACACAAGCTAAAAAATAAATTTCAGAAATCTACTAAATTTTTTTCACAGAAAAATAAAACCCTTACCCCTTGTATGATTTAACGTCCCAATGTTTGTCAAGTTGGGTAATCAGTTGCAGTTTTGACATAAGTAACCGCCAAGGGTGTAAGTAGACTTTCAAGTTGAGTGACAAAAGCGCGATCGCATTCTGACCAAATCCGCTTTTGACCAAACATACAAGGCTGCAAAATTCCCCATAATTGATGATTTTGGCACAAATGGGCATGAATCAGCGCTCTATGTCCAAAATTCTCGCGCTCAAATTCTTTATTGACTACTTCTGGACTTGCAGTCTCTACATCTTCAACATACACAGAAGGGTCATTCCGCAATGCAGCTGCGAATAAGGGGTCTTCTTGGGGTAAGGACTCTGGATCTAATCTCCAGTCAGAGTCAGTAATATCTGGGATTTCTTGATTTTGCCGCCAGCAATATGCGACTTTGGCAAACTTAGTTTGAGGATTTCTCAAATAGAGGAAACAGCGATCGCACTGCAACACTTCCCCAATGATCGGCAGTATTGCTGTAAAAATATCATCCGGCTCGCTGTATTTGTCTAGAACACTTTGTACAGCTTCCGGCAGAACTAGCTTAGTCATCAAAATGTAGGTGATGTTCAGAGATATTTTCTCAATGGTTAGCAACCTAAAACATCATCCTACCGATACAAATCACGACACAACACCGACTTGCAGAAATTTTCAAACCTATCGACTAAAAATCTAGTTTTTAGCCCCTTTTTAAACTACTGTCAGCGCCTCAATACTGCTTTCTACCCCAGAGACTATGAGGGTGATCATTTGTAAAATCGCGGCGCGCTCGCCCATTTGACAACGATCAAACAAAACATCGCCATCCAATTCTGGGTGGTTCGCTAAGGTTTGAAGTATATTCTCTCTAGCTTGAAGATTATTATTTGCACATGCAGTATAGAGTACCAGCCCTGCCATCGTGTAGAAATCTAACATTGGCTCATCACTACCCTCGATCTGGACAATCTTAGGAAACTCAGAGAGAGGATGGACGAATTGCTCAAAGGTTAATTGGGTCATAGTTGTAGTTGATTCGATACCTTAAATGAGTTCAAACCCAAGGTAATCAGGCATTACGGCAACTTGTTGCGGTTAAGACCAAAAAATGAGACTGACCTTTGTTACTCTAAAAAAATCAGTTGTGCAGTGAACTTTATTTTTCGTAACAGAGTGTAGATGTCCATCAAGATGAGCTAAATGCAACATTAGAATTAAGTAGGAAAATAAAGAATCTAATGTTGTAGAATGGGCGCAAGCATATATACTTAATAACAGGGGTTATAAAAAGCCCTCGATTTGTAAATTAAGGTGAGAAGCTAGCTACAAAAAATAGCAGCTAGCCCCAGGGTGGTCTACCGTTTTTTTGTCTTCAGCCGCTTACTGCTCCATATAACCATACTAGGCTTGTCATTTTTTTTTGTCAAGTTGTCATTTAAATGTGACATATGAAAATGTCTTGCATTTCCGACTTCATGAGAGAAAATAGAGGAACAAGTACTAAATTCACAATTTAGATATATGACTGACAGAAGGCGTTCTGATGATTACAAGCAAATTAGCGGCTATATTCCCCTGGATTTAGCTTTAGAGTTTAAAAGCATCTGTGCGCGCTTGGGCATTTCTCAAAGCGACGCGATAGAAGAGATGACTCAGGAGTGGATAGCCAAAAAACTTGGCGATCGCTCCGAAAAGGAGCAAGAACCAAAAACAATTGCTGATTTAGTGCAAGCCAACATGACCAAACTAAAGCGCTGTGGAGTCAAAAACCTGCAAGCGCTGGCAAAAGGTGAAGTACTCCCAACACCAGGAGACTTTGCGATTATCACATCAACTTTAGGCATCCCAGAGGAGGAAAGAAAAAAGATTTGGCAAGAAACATTTAAAGTTTCTGTGTATCAGAATAAAGTTTCCGTGTATCAGGACATTAAGGGTGTAAAAGTATATAAAGATTCTGGAGGTGTCAAAAAAGATGAGTGTGAGTATTCTTAGAATCCTCAACTTACCGGGGTGGAATTATAAAATGTCTCATGAAGGGGTTTCAATTTTTGCCCCGACAAAGCGCGATGCCACGTATCTGGCTCAAAGCTACGGAGACGCTCTCAGCGAAACTGCATACAAAATTAACGGCAAGGTACGGATTCGCTGGCGAGGCTGTAAACAACCGATTGAATTTTTCGGATGGATGGCGACTCAAGAACCGCCGACATCCTCAGAAATTGCTGAACGGATACTGCAATATCAGGGTGCTGTGTTTTGCAGCCAGTTACATATCCCAAATCAGTTGTTGTACCGCATGGTCGCTGCGGCAGAAAATGAGCGTCCTGTGAGCATCGTTAGACAAGATACTCGCAAGCAAATTATTGTGAATCAGCCAATGGCACAGATGCTAGAAACACCGCCAGAAATTGCTACTCAAAGGGTGATGACTCAATTTTGGCTACCTGAGGATTTGGCGGAACTAGAGCAGAGATTATATAACGATCGCCAATTCACCTGGACATATTCTGCTGGACTAAATGAGAAAGCTTGGGCAATTCTCACTACCCAGTTCGAGGCTTTTGAGGTGGAAGGCATTTGGTACAGACAAGGAACTTGTTTGTCAACGCCTCAACTTGTGCCGATTCCATCAGGAGTGTTTGAACCGGCTTAAATGCAGAATTTAGCTTTTTCAGGAATTTAACCAACAGTTATCAGGTGCTTCCATCCATCCAGGTGTGCTTTATCAAGAATTTCTACCACTAGTACCGCTGCCTTGGAAGTCAAAAGTCAAAAGTCACGCATAATTGTATTCCGGGCTTTTGCATCATTTGAAATAGTTGCTTTATTTACGCCGTGCTGTACTAGGCTATTGTTGAAGATTTTGAATATCTTGAATACCGAAAACCGAAACATTAGATTAAAGCCTCATTAATGTAAGTTAGGTGCAGAAATAAATTCTAATTCGTGCCCGTTCCCTAATGCTAAACGCTGTCCACTTTTCACCTGCATTGATTTAAATGGCTGGTGAACCATATTTTCGAGAAATTGAATCGTTACCTTCGCACCAACAATGGTAATATCGGGAGCTAATTGTAAGATATCTTTAACTAAGCCACTATGATCTGGTTCTGTGTGACTGACAATTAGGTAGTCTATTTTTGATGGTTCAATTAATCCTGTAAGTAATTCCAGATATAACTGCTCAAATTTGCGATGAGAAGTATCAACTAAAGCAATTTTTTCATCCTGAATTAAAAAAGAATTATAGGTTGTACTGGCAAAGTAATTACCATTGATATTTATCAATGTCTATCATTGAAGTTTTACATAATAATAAATATGAGAAATTTAAGTGCCGCAAAGATTTTTAGTTAGCAATTTAGTGCTGAAATCTCGCAGGGCTGGAGTTCTGGCTAGGAATTAAACTTGGCTGTTGGGGGATTGAAACATCACTGCGATGTCTCTGCTTACAGATAGCCCAACATTGCTAGCTAATTATTCTTTCAGAGCGAGTAGACGCTCTTAGCGGCTTGTCGTAGACATCGCATCTGCACTTTTAAGTCTGTGATCCGACCAAATGTAGCTCCAAATACAATCTACAGGGATTTTTTAGTTTTTAATACAAGATATAGTTGTAAAAAACCTATATCTTTAGTTAGAGTAGCCATCTATCTAGAGAAATAAATTTTTGGCATATAATGAATTTCATCTTATAAATGGATAATCCGTGCAAAGCTCTCAAGACAAACTCCTTTTTGGTTAGCGGCATTGTTTTTCTTTTTGACAAACAATAGTTTGTCTGACTGTAGTGGATTTACACAGTGCGTAGGTTCAAATTATTTGGGAAGTATTGGTAAGGCTGACAGACGACGCATGAATCCACATTTTTTCCTCAATACAAGAACCGCTTCCGTTGGAAGACTAAAGGATGAAATACTGGATCAGGAAATTAGTAATCTGTATCTTTTTACTCTATAACTGGTTAATAGGAACTAATTACGCAGCCGCCAACCAACTTGCAAATATTGATGTGCCGCAATTCCATGCACTGACAGCAGTGGCAAATATTGCAAGTGCTGACATTAGTTTTGGTGAAAGTAGAAAAGAAGATTTTTGGCGCTTTCGTGAGATAGTCAAAGCCACAGAGAAATTAGAAGGACTATTCACGCTTTATCGCAGTCGTGAAGACGGCATAATTTACTGGGAACTTACGCCAGAACAGCTAAATAAAAACTATTTAGCTACAGTGACATTGGAATCAGGCTTAGGGGAAAGTGGGATTTACAGTGGTAATCCACTGGCTGATTTTCTCTTTTATTTCCGGCGAATCAACAACAATTTGCACTTTGTAGTTCGTAATGTTAAATTCCGTACAGAAGTAGGTGAGCCAGAACAGCGATCGCTGGCTCGTTCTTTTAGCGATTCAGTTCTGTATGCACTGCCAATAAACACTATTGATCCGCGTAGCAAAAATATTCTGATTAACCTGGAAGACTTGCTAATGGAGGATTTTCCTGGTTTAACTCCCATATTGAAATACTCTTTGCAGGCTGATTACCACTTAGAAGCCAACAAGTCTTATTTTGGTGATATCAATAGCTTACCCGAAAATCTAGAGATTGATTCAATTTACGGTTTTTCAGCCGCAGAAGGTGCAAATTTAGTTACTTTACCTGATAGTCGGGCACTTTCTTTAAAGGTACACTACAGTTTTTCCCAACTGCGAGAAAACAACGGTTATATTCCCAGGGTTGCTGATGACAGAGTGGGATATTTTCTTACAGCGTTTCAAGATTTTTCTCACAATCATACTCACGATCCATTTGTACGTTACATCAATCGTTGGCATCTTGAACCATCAGATCCTAACGCACCTTTATCTCCACCAAAAAAGCCCATTATCTATTGGATTGAAAATGCTGTGCCAATAGAATACCGCGACGCAATTCGCGAAGGCGTTCTCATGTGGAATAAAGCATTTGCCAAAGCAGGATTCCAAAACGCGATTGAAGTACGACAAATGCCAGCTGATGCTGATTGGCAACCCGCAGATGTGCGTTATAACACTATTCGTTGGTTTAATTCTCTAGATGCAGGTTTTGCTAAAGGGCCGATGCGCGTTAACCCATTCACTGGGGAAATATTGGACGCAGATATTATCGTTGATGCCAATATGGTGCGCTCCATTCAGCAAGAATATCATGTATATGCATCAAGGAATAGCAAAAGTAAATTTGAAAGTTGTGATATTGTGAGTTTTCAGCAGGATTCTGAACTCTGCTATGGCCAAGAAGCTACAAATCAAGCTGCAATCGGGGCGTTGGCGTTGTCATTGTTGCCAAACACCACACCCAATAGTAAAGCGATGCAGAAATATGTGCATCAATATTTGCGTTCTCTGATTGCTCATGAAGTCGGGCATACTCTAGGTTTGCGCCACAATTTTCATGGCAGCACTATGTTAGCGCCCCAAGAATTAAATAACACAGTCATCACTCACAGCAAAGGTTTAGCGGGTTCGGTGATGGATTATTTACCTGTGAATATAGCACCACAGGGAGTAGAGCAAGGTGACTATTTCCCTGGGGTTGTTGGCCCTTATGATGAATGGGCAATTGAGTATGGTTATAAAATCAGCCCGGAAGCAGCAATTGAGTCCATAATGCCAGAAGCAGAAAAAAGCTTTTTGGAAAAGATTGCTCTAGCTTCGCCGCAGCCAGAATTATCTTACGCTACTGATGAAGATATCTGGGATATCAATCCTTTAGCAAACGTCTGGGATATGAGTAGCGATGTGCTAGTTTATTCCCAATGGCAAATGGATAATGCCCGTGTGATGTGGGAACGCCTTGATCAGCATGATCTCTTGCCAGGAGAAAACTATAATAATCTGCGTGTCTTATTTAATCGAGTCCTAAAATACTATTTCCGCAACGCCACCTTAGTTTCTAAATACGTTGGTGGGCAATCATTTCGCCGTATTCATGCTGGTGATGACACTTCCTGGACATTTGTACCAGTTTCCCCCGTTAAACAGCGTCAAGCTTTAGCAAAGTTGCAAGAATATGTATTTGCGGAGAATGCTTTTAGTTTCTCACCGCAATTACTCAATCAGCTAGCACCATCACGCTGGCAACACTGGGGAAATCCCATACCTAATGACCGCCTTGATTATCCCATACACGATCGCATTTTTAGGTTACAAAGTCGGGTGTTGCGATCGCTCTTAGATAGCGATCGCCTGAATCGTCTCCAAGATATAGAATTAAAAACACAGCCTGGAGAAGCCCTTTCTATACCCGAACTATTTGATACTCTACAAAAAGGCATCTGGACAGAAGTTTTAGCGCCCGCAGCACCAAAGCCTATTTCCAGCATTCGCCGTTCCTTACAACGCGAACATCTAAATATTTTGCTAGAAATGATGTTGCGTAATACAAATGCACCAGAAGACGGACGAACACTGGCTTGGTACGAATTGCGTCAACTGCAAAGAGTTATTGACAGCCGACTCAAACAATTTGGCGAAAACCTCGATATTTCCACACTAGCTCATTTGGAAGTTTCGAGCGATCGCATCACCAAAGCATTAAACGCACAATTACTCTCTAATTAGGGAGTTTATGCTGGATGATCGGTAAGAGTAGAAAAATGTCAAGCTTTGTTGCAACTCACTTTTAACTAGATACAATCCCGCTACATTGAAGATAACTCTCCACTGAAATAAAATCGGGGGAAATATTAGCCATGATGGGACTAATTTTATTTTCAGTTTTCTGCTTGCTTTGGCTGGTTGGCTTCTCACTTTTAGCAGAAGCCTGGTTTTATGAAGAAGAACAGCAATAGCAATTCAAAATTAAAGACATTTTCAGTTAATTTGCATATTCCGATTGCATCAAAAGATTGATCAATCTGGATTTTCTCTATATTTAGATTTGCTCAAAACTGAACAGAGAATTTACCAAAGTGCCTGAACGCTTTGACCAGAACTTCCACTGCCTGTGTTGTTGTTAACACCTGATACCATTTCTCTGTGAAGCTGCATATATTTACCCCCCGGCTAACGCCGTCTCCCCTTAGCAAGGGGGGACTACAGGGGGGTCTTGTTATGTGCATCTTCATACAGAATTGGTATGAACTTCCATTAGTTCCGGTGTTGTTTAGGTTTTGATTGTCTTGGGTTCCGGTATTATTATAATTTGGCTCGCTCTGTGTTCCGGTGTTATTCAAGTTTTGTCCGTTTTGTGTTCCGGTATTGTTATAGTTTGGATATCCCTGATTTGTGTTGTTGTTAAGGTTTTGTCCGTTCTGTGTTCCAGTATTATTAGAGTTTGGATATCCTTGAGTTCCGTTATTGTTCATGTTTTGACCACTTTGTGATCCCCTACCATAGTTTGGATATCCTTGCATTTCAGTACCAGAACTATTACTAGCGCCTCCAGATTGAGCATATAAGGTGTTAGTTCTCAGCGCTTCACTGGTTTTAATGTCATTTGATTTGGACACCGCCGATGCTGGGAGACTTAGTAAAGCCATAGTACTGGTAACTCCCATGAGGCTAGCAACTGTGTAAAATAAACTATTTTTTCTACTCATTTTATGCTCCTTAATTGCGATTTGAGATGAGTTTATATCACCAATTAATTGGCTAAATTTTAGAGAGAAATTTTTTCAATTTCTGGAATTCAATTTTAATCAGAAGCTCTTTTAAATTGCTTTAGTTTTTATTGCGATTTCCTTACAAAGTTAGCTTTAATATTTTCTTGTCTCGTCTATCTAAAGTTAAACTTTAATTTAAATTGCTGGTACTAAAGACATATATACTCATAACTATTAACGTGATGAGCATCACTACTTAAATAGTTGTGCGATCGCTATAGCGCTTCCCATACTGGTGAGGTACACCAATAAAAAATTAACCGCCGATGGAAGAGGATAAACGCAGATAAACGCAGATAATTTTGTACTTCACTAGACTAGGAAACGCTATAAGCATCTCTGCATTTTGAATAAGGGACTTCCAGAAATTAAATTATCCAATTTGAGACGCGAAGATGATAATCAGATTCTTCCTCCCCCAGCTTCAAAAACGTACCCCTTTGGGGAAGCAAGCTACGCGTAGTGTCCCGCTGCGAATTCTTAAGTGTTAAATTCTCACCCCCTAATTTAAGCAGATTTTGGACAAAGTTAATCCGGGCATAGATGGCGGCTCGGCTGGGGGGAAGTTGTTCTATTAGAGATTGAATTACAGGTAATAGGGTTTGAACATCGGATGATTTACCATCCTCAATCATGAGTTTAAGTTGATTAAGCCCTGCTTTAACTTTGGTTAGGGGTGAGGAAGATACTTTAACTGCTTGTTGATAAAAAGCGATCGCATCTGGTTTTTTCCTCTGTGCAAGAGCATTATTCCCCAAGCTTAATAAACTTGCAGCCATATCATTGGGAGATTGCAGACGTTGGGCAATTTCCAGACTTTGCTGTAGAACTTTCTGGGAGTCTGGCAAATTGCCGGCTAACTGGAGACTATTGCCAAGCGATCGCAAACCGATGACTTTTTCTAGAGAATCTGGTTGTGATTGTAATGTCTGCTTTAATTCATTCAGTATTTTGATTGATTTTTGATAAAAACCTTGAATGCGTAAAGCTTGGGCTTGATTGATCTGCGATCGCACTACACCGCTATTATCTTTGATCTTGGTATAAATATCTGCTGCTTGTTGCCAACTACTCAAGGCTAAATCTGTTTGTCCCATAGCCAATTGTAGACTGGCTTGAACATCCAGAGATTGCGCGAGAACTCCTAAAGTTAAAATTTTCTCTTGATTAGCTGCTAATAACTTGAGACTTTCTGTAATTGCTTGTTGTGCTTGATTCCAATCACCAAGTTCTTGATAAGCGAGAGACAAATTACTCAGGGTTACAGCTTGTCTTAAAGTATCGCCTTGCTGTTGATATTCTTGGACTGCTTGTTGCAAAAATTTTATAGCTTCTGCAAATCTGCCAGTATCATATAATAGTTTTCCTTGTTGCAAATTAGATGTGGCAACAGAGATTAATGTCTGCGAAGTTGTCGAGTTTTTGGCAGCAAGTTTGCCTATAGCTGGTGAAATATGCGTGCATATTATAGTAGTTGCCAATAGCAGTGCCAAGAAAGGATATATTTTCTCTTTGAATTTCATTTAGGTATTGTTGGGATTGCTAATTGGAAATTATTAGTTGCAGTTTTCACATATTTGAACCATAAGCTAAACCACAGATATTACCACCTGTGGTAGTCAGGGCAATTGCACCCCCAGAACCTCCGTTTCCTGAATTGAATTGTGTAAAGCTGTGGAAGAGATTACCCCCACGAATTGCACCCCCATCAATTCTCTCGCTGGGAATCTCTTTAATTGTCTCAGGGGTAACAACTGACCCTTCAGTGCCAAGGGTATTATCTGAAGTGATTTGCGCTGTTGCTGAGTTAAAGGTCGTCAGAGTCAAGCAAGTAAGATTGCTTACCAGGAACCAACGGAGGATATGGGTAAATCGCACCGCTACCTCTTTTTGTTAAAAATATTTCTCCTTATATCATTATTAATTACGAACTACGAATTCCGAATTACAAATTATGAATTAGTAATTACTGTTGATTCAGCATGAGTAGTTTATTGACGCTTCTGGTAAAAAGAGCAGAAGATTTTCAGAGATTTGCTCCCATAGCTTTTGCGTTTGTCTGTTGTGCAATATTTAAACAATGTCTAAAATGGGCTATATCTAAACACCCAATTTTTATCTAGAGAATTTAAGAAATTAATAGCAATTAAAATAATGTTTGCAACAGATAAATGATTCGGAAGGGGACAACAATGTTCATTGGTGTCAACTTAAGTCAAAACGCTCCACAAGTGTTTTACCCCACCCCTAACCCCTCCCCTTGCCAAGGGGAGGGGACGTTTTGGCTTTAGACAAAACTCTTGTGGGGTAACGCGGATCGTGATGGTAAGCTAGAGAACTGAACATCACGTCTTTACAAGGGTTTCACGTTAAGTTGACACCAATGAACATGTTGTGCCCCTACCCGCTTCATTTACGTGCAATACGCTGTAAATTGTTTACTTATTCCCTTGATTGCGCTACTGAGAGCGCTTTTAGCGCTGTGTCTGCCAAGATCCGATGACCAGCAGTTGTAGGATGAATACTGTCCCAAAATAAAAACTTATCGGGATTGTTACAGCTAGCTTGGGTTGCTAGACAAGCACCAGTCACATTTGTGAAGCCAAATTTGTCTGGGTGGGTAATTGCTTCTCGATATAGGTGATTAACATCGAGTTGGATAATTTTCTTACCAGAGCCAGATTTTTGCTGAAGTAAATTAATAGATTTAGTCAATTCAGCATTGTGGAGATTCGTCACTGTACTTAAGTTAGCAGCATTGTAAGTACTAGAAGTAGCGGGAATTTTACCTAAATCTGGTAAATTAGCAACCAGCACTGTTTTAGCTCCTACTTTTAACAGTGAATCAAGCGCAGTAGATAAATTGGCGATCGCAGAATTAGTATTACTGCTACCGAAAAGATAATCGTTAGCTCCCGCCCAAATTATATAAAGCGCATTAGGATTTACTTTTGGCTGAGACTGGGTATAATTATTTACTTGGGCTAAAACCCCAGGAATGCCGTTAAGACTACCGCTGATAGTAGTAGCACCACCACAAGCAAAATTAATGTTTTTGCTATTGTGTAATCCTAGTTTAGTACCAAGATGTTCTACCCACACTGGGCCATTAGAATAGCGTCCTTGAAAGTAAGGAGGACTAGGGGGATAAACTCCCTTTGTCGCTTTGAATACATTGCCTGTATCTGAAAGGCTATCGCCAAAAACGTAGAGTTCGTTAATTTGTTCGCTATGAAAAATTTGAGAACTCTTTGTAGAATCTGCAAGTATTACCATAATAAAAGTAAAAAGAGCCAGTGCTATTGCAAAAATCTTGTTTCTCACTCTGAAAGTTTCGCCTCACAAAAATGGCAAAACCCTCTTCCTCATCAAAGAAAGAGAGATGTTATCTCAAAATTCAACTTATGAAGATAGATGCTTTATCTGAATTGCCAAATTTTCTTTTTTCTCGGTTCTGTGTGTCAAAGGCTATTTGCTTCTCACTTCCCTAATGTAACGTTACATCACGCATTTTTTTGGTATATTAACCGTACTTATTCCTGGGTAGTTGCACTACTATTGTTGTTGTCACAACTTATATCTTAAAAACATACTGTCAAGATAATTAAGCAAAATATCTTTTATTAAAACTTGTCTGGCGTAACTTAATTATGCTCAATTGCAATGGGGATTAACCGTAGTTGATTTAGGGTAGTTTCTCTAATTTATTGAATGCGGCGGGAAACTCCATCCCCATATTAGAAGTTTTTCAGAGAAATTTATTTTGAAATTAATGTATATGCTTACGATAATCTGTACTTCTCCTTAGCGTAGCCTCTAGTAGAGAGGTTGCAACCTGCTTTATCTCCAAAAAAGCAGCTTATGAGTATGTTATTAGGCAATACGGTTCAATTAAGGTAATTAGAGATTGATTTGTCACGTGTTGAAAAAGCCAAAAACGTGGGGGATTCTCCCCCAGACCCCCGATTGGGGGACGGTTGCGTCCCCCAAACCCCCTCCAAAATTATTGTTCTGTTTTTTGTTGAGTAACTAGTACAGCACGGCGTAAATAGCGCAAAGTTGAGCCAGTCGTGTGCGGAGAGAAGTTTGTGGGGACGGAAACCGTCCACAAAACTTCGGGGGGTTCCAAGAGTTGAGCAAACTTTTCAAGACGACTTTTGACTTCCGCGTAGCGGTACTAGTTTTTTGGCTTTGATGTCAATTAATTTTCTTAACTTAACTGTATTGTGTTATTAGGCGTTACTTTGAAAGTATGATTCGATAAAAATTTCCGGTAAATAATGCTTAAGAAAAAGGGGTGTGCTTGCTTACACACCCTGTCGTATTAGGAGCTAATGTCTGATTGTAAGGTGCTTGTGAATTAAACCATTTGTTTAGCAGGTTTCATTAATTTTAATCTGATTTAAATTAGGATAACTCAAGCTATAGATAGAGAACTCTATAAGTTGTTATCTATTTTAGTTGTAATATCTGATACGATAATTTGTTACATTGTAAAATATATGATTTAAAGAAATGCAGAAGAAGTACTTTCTATTTGTTGCTTGCGTGTAAAATTGCTAGCTAGAGGCTCATAACTTACTAAAAGTAATCGAATAAAAATATATAAGGCTTCTATTGGATTTTTACGAAGCTTGGTACAACTTAAAAAAGTTCAAACGCGATCGCTTCACCGCCGATTGCAAGTCTCCTGACAACCAGTCATCAAACTGCGGATAAATCGGCAAACGCGGCACCAATTCCCACCCAGCCGGTTGTAAAATTTCTCTCAATGCCTGCTCCTGAACATGAGGATAATCAGGATTTACTTCATCTTTTGGCCCGATTCCGCCTAAATCTCTCGCACCAGCCTCTACACAAGCCAGTAACCATTGGTCATCTTTGACTAAATTTGGCGGAATTTGAATTGTAATCTCTGGCGGTAAAATCTCGCGTGCTTTGGCAATTACTTCTGGTAGTTGATGGGGGTCAAAAGCTGGTGCATCAAAGCTTTGCTGATGTCCTGGGCTATGGGGTTGTAAAATGACTTCTTGAATGTGATGATAACGCTGATGCAGTTGAGATATGGCAGCTAAGGTTTCCCAGCAATCTGCAAAGGTTTCCCCAATTCCTAATAATAACCCTGTGGTAAAGGGTATTTCTAATTCGCCTGCCCATTCTAATTGTTGTAACCGCACTTCTGGTAATTTGCTCGGTGCGTGTCGATGCACAGTATTTAATAATGTTGGAGTTAATTGCTCTAACATCAGCCCCATTGAAACATTAACATTCTTCAGCTTTTGCATTTCTGCAAAACTCAATGGACCGGCGTTAGTGTGGGGGAGAAATCCCATTACCAATGCTAAATTGCATAAATCATATATCCGTTGAAACCATTCCTGACGCTTTGGTGAATGAGGATGTACTTCACCGCTAAGAATCAATATTTCACAAATATTTTGGTTTTGTAGCTGTTTAAAAATGCTTTCGGCTGCTGCTAAAGTCATCCAAGGGCTTTTACCTGGGTCGGTGCGAAAGTTACAGTATGTACAGCGATTAAAGCATTCGTAAGTGGGGACGATTGTATAAGCTGGGCTGTAAGTTACAGTACGAAAATTATTGATTGGCATAAGGTTAATCAAAGAAAATGCCAACACCTTTAAAGGTTGTTTGAAAAGTTATGATTGATGTATCAAATATTTTTTACCCCACCCTAACCCTCCCCTTATAAACTGCGGTGTATACACAAATCTGAAATACCTGATGAATCTGGATTTTACCCCACCCTAACCCTCCCCTTGGAAAGGGGAGGGAACTAGATTTCCAATTTCCCCCCTTTATAAGGGGGGATTAAGGGGGGTAATAATGTGATTAAAATCACAACCAACCACTTTTCAAACATCCTCTTAAGGGTGTGGCTATATTTACACAGCCTGTTGACCCAGGCTTGGCTTCGTTTGTTTAGCTACACCTGAAATGAGGAGAGGGCGAATTGGCAACAGTAATATCCTCCCTCTCCTGTTGTTTAGCATGAATATTTTTTAGGTGCTTTTTGACTGTATTGATTGTAATGTATAGCTGATTTGCGATTTCTTTATAGGAAAGGTTCGCTCGACGCAGCTGCCAAACTTCTGTTTCGCGGTCTGTTAAGTTGTATTTTTTGGCATCTGCGATCGCAATACTTTGGCTATACTGATGGCAATCTTCTAAAGTCACTAATAAAAAATTGTGTTTATTAACACACAGCTGTAACCATCTAACCCGCAACCGTAGTTTAACTGTAGGAGTTGGTTCAATTTCCGCTTCGATAATTATTTTTTCGTTTGGAAATAACTCGCGACTCTCAATCAAAGATTCACAAATACGCCAGATTTCCTCTGGTATGGCATTACTAGCAGCTTCTTTTGGCACTAATTGACGACAAATTGAACGAGCATACTCATTAGCATGAACTAACTTACCTCCGGTTGTGACTATTAAGATGCCATCAATAAAGCTTTCAATCATCGCTTGTAGTAAATCAACTTTTAAAACAGACTGGAAATTTTCATCTTTTACCGCATTTTTTAAAAAATTATGTCTACAGATAGATGTAAAATTAAAGTTACTTTCTTCATAGGGAAACAACATTGTCAATTTCCTCCAAAACTCAGCTCTAAAGTCAACTGAAGGTTTCTTTACAGGTCTTTAACTGAATTTTGAGGTTTGAGCTTCTGTCTATACAATGAGTAGGCTGTAAGCTTGGCAATGCTGCTGAAGTAAAAACTTATTAGATGAAGTTCGCGTAATTTAACTGAAGTAAGGTGAAGTTCTTATATAAGTTGATTAGTGCAGCAGTAGTAGTTAGCGGAAAACATTTTTGACTGACGTACACTCTGGCGAAGATAATTCGCACGCCAGTTGCTACCCTAAGGGCGGCTACAAGTCTGGCGACCCGGCTATACAAATAAAGTCCGACGCGGACTAATGAATTTTAACTGCCTTGCTGCTGCATAAGCTGGGAAAAGTCAGGAGTCTTGTAATATGAATCCACACAGTATTGACCAATTGTTTCCAATTGAGCAACAGCGTAAGTACGTTTCTCTATTGCAGGGGCGGATTGGAATCACACGGCGACGTGCAGAATATTTCATCAAGCTGTGGGCTTATTTACTGCTCAAACAACAGCAAGAATCGGGTCAGCGCTTAAAGCAACCTTTAACAGAACTGGATTTACCAATAGGGTTTATTCCTTGTACCCATCGGGAAGCACAAGAAGTTTTCTATGGTGAACAAGAGCGGGGGAGCGATCGCTCTGCGGGTATGATGATTGATAAGCTCGTGGCTTTGGGGCTGATTGAAAAAGATTTCGATGGTAATACTACATGTATTCGGATTCGGTCTTTAATCCCCAATCAGCAAGACTCTACAGTAGCCAAAGCTTCGATCAAACTTATACCAGATAACTTCAATCCTCGAACTGATGCTATCCCTGTGGCGACTTTTTTAGCTCGCAACTACAACTGGATGAACAAGAAAGCTACAGCACTCCCCCACAGAATAGCCAGAATTATCCGGGGTTGGGCGGAACAATATCCTACGGGGATGCGGGTGATGCGTCGCAGTGATACTCAAGATGCTGTAGGGTTTTATGTTTTGTATCCGATAGCAACAGAATCAGAAGCGAATTTCTTTCTTCCACCACGCCAGAGTCTCCACCTGAGTGCAACTTGGGACACTGACCCATTTCAAATTGCTACTGTGGGCGATCGCAATTGTACTTCGGTTTTTGTGCGTAGCTGGCAAATCGATATGCCTTACAAACAGCTAACTAATGTCAGTGAATTTTTAAAGGATGTCCAAAAAACATTAGTTCGCATCCAAGCTGATTTTCCGAAGTTATGCGATATGTATTGCTTAGTCATTCATCCCAATGATGAGCAAATAGTCTCAGCTTTAGGTTTTCAAAAAACCAACTCACACCCACAAATTTATCTCAATTGGATGTATTTGCCATTAGATAAATATTTGAGTTTGGATATTGACCAAGCCGTATCAACGCTGCAATTTGATTGATTTCAAGTTAAAAAGTAAAGGTAATTAGAGAGTGATTTGTCACTTGTTGAAAAAGCCAGCAAATTGGGGGATTCTCCCCCAAACCCCCGATTGGGTGACGGTTGCGTCCCCCAAACCCCCTCCAAAATTAGTGTTCTGTTTTTTGTTGAGTAACTAGTACAACAAGGCAAAAGTCCAAAGTCCAAAAAACCCTGATTTTTGAACGCCAGTCGCTTCTCCCAAGGGGAGACGCTACGCGAACAAGTCGGGAAACCCGCCCACAGCGCTGGCTCCTCTTGACCTTTGACTCTTATACGAGAAGATAGATGTGCCAGTTGCGTAAGTCCTGATACAAAGTAAGTTTCAAACTTGTTTTCTGTTCCCTGCTGTATGCTAAAACCTAGTATTGAAGGTTTTATTCAACTAGTTACCGTTTATCAGCCTAATTTTCCTCAAGAAATTCAAGGGGCTTCTGCAACACAAGTCGATGCTTTTGCGGAACTTGTATATCAAGTCTCAGCGCTGACTTTGCCATCAGACTATCGTGATTTTTTGTTGAGAATGGGTGTAGCTGCACCTGGGTTCATTGTAGATACTTCTAAACCAGGGTGGGGCGATCGCGTACCTTGGTGTGCTTTTGTCAGAGATGCTTCACCTGAACTGGAGAGTTTGCACGAGTACTATGGTTATCTATTGGAAGATGGGGAAAGTCCGCCACCTCAATGTTTAGTTGTGGGAGTTTTTGGGGTGCATGACGATGAAGTTTTATTGGAATGTCACGCAGGAATAGCGGGTAGAGTGTTCAGCGAAAACTCTAACTCTAGAGTTTTCTGGGCAGAAACTTGGATTGGACATCTCTACAAGCAGGCATTCCGCTACATTATCAGCCAGCATTTAGATATCAAAGCCTACGACGGCATCAGTAAGGAAGCAGCATCGCAACTAGCAAATTTAGCGATCGCCTATGGCTTGGAAGTTCTCTGGTTTAGTGATGCATTCGACTTCTGCGCTGCCAGTTCGGACTGGGAGGTATTATTACACATTTCTAATTACGCCATCTCCCCATTCTTTTATATAACAGGGAAAAAACAATCTTGGTCATGGATTGCAGGCGATCGCACTAATTCCCCGGTTGCTGATTTTTTAAAATTCCTCAAGCGTTCATGGAGCAATTAAATCAATTTATTAGTCTGTCAAGAAATAATTGACGAATAAATTTTCTGTAGAGACGGCGATTTATCGCGTCTCTCCAACATTTATCGTCGTAATAGGTGTAAGCATCACCAAAATCTTGACGCTTACACCCAGCAAATGTGACTTCAAAAATTGCTAAGTGCTTGATGCTTTGGCTGAAGTAAAAAATACTAGCCCCTAGCTTCTAGCCTCTAGCCCCTTTCTTATCTGTCTACAGAACCCATAATTACGTCAATGCTGCCCAGAATTACCACAATATCTGCCACCTTCATACCTCGGAGTAAGTGAGGTAAAATTTGCAGGTTGTTGAAATCGGCGGCGCGAATCTTCCAACGTGCAGGGAACACGTTATCATCGCCAACCATATAAATTCCCAGTTCACCTTTACCGCTTTCAACACGGGCGTAAATTTCACCCTTGGGAATCTTAAAGGATGGAGAAACTTTTTTACCAATGTACTGGTAATCAAAAGCATCCCATTCTGATTTTTTCCCAGCAGCTAAACGCTTGGCTTCCAGGTTTTCATAAGGGCCGCCAGGAAGCCCTTTAATTGCTTGGCGAATAATCTTCACAGATTCGCGCATTTCCCGCATCCGCACCACGTAACGGGCGAAGCAATCACCAGCTGTTTCCCACTGTACGTCCCAGTCAAAGTCGTCATAGCATTCGTAGTGGTCTACTTTCCGTAAGTCCCACTTCACCCCAGAAGCGCGTAACATTGGCCCAGAAAGTCCCCAGTTAATTGCTTCTTCACGGGTGATAGTGCCAATTCCCTCAATCCGACGGCGGAAGATGGGGTTATTGGTAACTAACTTTTCGTACTCATCAATTTTGGGTGGTAAGTAGTCACAGAAGTCTAAGCACTTATCTACCCAACCATAAGGTAAATCAACTGCCACGCCACCAACGCGGAAGTAATTGTTATTTACCATCCGGTAACCAGTGGCGGCCTCCCATAAATCATAAATCATCTCCCGTTCGCGGAATTGGTAGAAAAAGGGAGTTTGAGCGCCTACGTCTGCTAGAAATGGGCCAAACCACAGCAAGTGGTTAGCGATGCGATTCAATTCCAGCATAATGACGCGAATGTAGCTGGCGCGTTTGGGTACAGCGACACCTGCCAATTTTTCTGGGGCGTTAACAGTAACAGCTTCGTTAAACATCCCTGCTGCGTAGTCCCACCGACTCACGTAGGGGACATACATAATAGTGGTGCGGTTTTCCGCAATCTTTTCCATTCCCCGGTGCAGGTAGCCAATCACTGGTTCACAATCAATGACATCCTCGCCATCCAGGGTAACAATTAGCCGCAAAACCCCGTGCATTGAGGGATGGTGCGGTCCCATATTCAGCACCATAGGTTCAGTGCGGGTTTCTATTCTTGCCATAGCTTACAGTGTTCTCCCGTTCATGAAAATTTAGAATTGGACCGCGTAGATGCCAACCAGACCCAATTTATCGTGTCTGCCAAAATAAGGCTCTTCCGGGCAATACAAAAATTGCGCTTACAGGGTTAGGTTGGAGAGAAGATGGCAGCCGAAGGATTTTGGTTGATGTTTAATTTTGTTGCACTTCTTCAATTATTATATGGACGTTGAGATACTCCCGAATTGAAGCGCAGGAATTTTTTCATAAGAGTTAAGAGGGTGTTTTAAAAGTCCCCTTATTGGTAGCAAAACGTTCATATCCCCCTAAATATCCTTTCCAAGGGTGACTTTGAGTGGTTTTTGCCCCCCTTGGAAAGGGGGGTTGGGGGGATCAATAAATGCCTAAAATCACAGCCAACAACTTTTCAAACAACCTCTAAGGGTCAAGGATCAAGGGTCAAAATTAGTGATTAGCAAACCGTAGGGTGGGCACCACAAGATCTTTCGGTCAAATCCTGAGGATAAAATTTACTTGTTTTATGGTCGCCATCTGTGACGCGGAACCCATTGGAGGACTTCTTTAGCAAGTTGGGTGTTAATAAGAGCTTTGTAAGGCTCACTTTCATATTCATGTCCACCATGCCAATCTACTTCAGGAAGTAGGGATTGAGCCATTTCTTTACTAGTTCGATGTGCCGAAGAAATATCATCCGCGCATAGAAGCAAAGTGGCATGACCAGGATTAAGACAGTGTAAAGCGCACTGCACTGCTTGGGCTGCATCTCTAACATCAAGAAAAGCGCCGTATTCCCAAAAAGGATTCCATTCAAATTCGGGATTGGCTCGCCGATTGGAAATAATAAAATCGTAAGTCGGTTCATCAAACACACCCGGTAGTCTCAGACAAATGGTTGGGATACCTGTGCTATTGGTAAAATATCTGCACATTTCCTCACCTAACCGTTTAGAAACAGCATAAGGAGTAGTTGGATAACAAGGATGATTGTCGTCTAACGGAAGATAATCCGGTTTTCTCTCACCTTTAAAAATTCCCAAGGCATCAACACTACTAAAGAAAACGATACGTTTGAGTTTTGCCTCTGCCGCCGCTCTTAGAATATGCCAAGTACCAAGAAGATTAACTGCCATTATTTCATCCGGCGTGTGTGAAGGGCTTCCAAGCAACGCTGCAAGATGAACAACTGCATCGCAACCAACAATAGCAGAACAAATTTGATTGGGATTGAGGATATTATGACCACTTGCGATATCAAAGCCAATCACTTCATGTCCGTCGGCACACAAAACTTTTTTAACAACTGAACCAATCATTCCTTCGTTGCCCGTAACTAATATCTTCATAGTCCTCACCTGCATATGATTTCGCTCAAAACCTGCTCAAAGTGGCAGCCCCGCAGACAGCATTTGCTCCTGCAACTCACGAGTACGCACCAGGCCAAGTTGACCACGAAACAGCAATTTAATTTCAGTCGGTTTGGGATTGAACTGTTCAGCCAAATTCCTCACGTCATACCCATGCCGCGTGAGAGTTGCTACTATAGCAATCCCCATTACTTTTTCTCTTCAATTCCCATTCACTGCGAAACTCTGACGCAAGGTGAAGCACTTGTAGAAGGCGTATCAGGAAAAACGGCTAAAGTATGATACTCAGGATTACTATCTCCATATAAAATGCGGAAAGTATATAACTTAGTTTTTGCTTGACCTTCAGTAATCACTGTTAAAAGTGTATTACTAGTAGTGGGTAAGCCCGGAATTGCCAATTTTTTAATTCGTCTGAGTTGAATGACGTTTGCTGAAGAGTTTTGGCAATCTCCTGTACTAGCTTGTTGACCGAACTGCATACACATTGGCCCATCAAAATCTATAGTTACCTGCGACGGGTCATTTAACCAAACTTTTTTAATTTTTTCTCCAGATGGAATAAAGCTTAAGTTTGTACCTTGTTGATACCAAATTTTAATAGTAGGTACTACTCCACTTAAACCTTGAGCTTGACAAGAAAAAATCGAGCGGAGAACTGCATTCTCTGCAACAGCACGTCCTGCTAGTAATAAAATTGCAGCCAAAAAACTCACAGAAGCCAGAGGAAGGAAATAAGAATTATTGAGGAGATTTACTCTTTTCATGGCTCAACTGGGGACTGGGGATTGGGGACAAGGAAGAAATAACTAATTACCCTTGACTTTTAAGTACAGACGCGATTAATCGCGTCTCTCCGACTCTTTTGACAAAGAATGAAGTATGAAAATGCTTCATTCCCCATCACTAATGCTTAAAATTCCATTGCTTGATTGACGTAGATTTCTACTTCTGTACCGGCTGGTAAAAACCAAACATTGGTTCGCTGCATCATCTCGGTGACTGCTTGTTGGTTGCGTTGGGCAATTTGGGGAACTACGGTGTTCATTCCACCTTCTAACACGCCAGCTAAGAGGTTCTGTTGAGGGTTATTGCTGCTAACGACAGTACCACCAGCGTTGGTAGTTACCACTTGAGATTCGCTACGATTCATCAATTCGGCGGCTTTACCCAAACCACCCAAGACAAAGAGTCCTAAATCCATGCCGGCAATGGATGACCCACGATTGGGAAATTGCGTTGCCAATAAAGGTTTACCGTGGGAACCGCGAATAATTATTGCATTTGGCGGTAAACTATTTTCAGTAATTTGATTATTATCTTTTGCGATCGCTTTCACTACATTTAGTTGTAGTAAGCCTTGTTCGGAAAGAGAGCGAATTTCTGTCAACAACTCAGTACCTGCAGGTATAGCAACGTTTCCATTTGCACTTTTTAAGGGTTCTTGTAACCGCACTACGAAGGTGTTTTTTGGCGTTTCGTTGTCATTGTTAGAGCCTGCATTAGCGGTTTCTCCAAATACAGCCGTTGCCAACACAGCTTTAACACTACTCCCTACTGCTATGGATTTGTCACTCTGCTTTCCTTGTTTGGTAGCAATCAGCGTTGACGGGTCTGCTTGGTTTGCAGTCGTATTTTCTGGTGTCGGTGTTGGGTTAGGCTGAGGGTTGTTTGCCTGTTGCTCCATATTGGGAGTATTGGCTGTGGAATTATTCACATCCGCAGGCGGTTGGTCGTTGACACTCACCTGACCATAGCTACCTAACTTAGCTAAATTTGTCCACATTTGATATGGATCTAGTTTAGGTGCAGGGGTGACATTGACTGCTGGTTTAATATCTGGCTGTGTAGCTATTATTTGGGGTGGTGGTAAAGGTTGAGAGTTGACGGGTGGTTGTGGCGGATGGGGTACGTCAACAATACGTTCAACTGTAACTATCCGAGGTGCGTTGCTTTTTAGTGTAGGCTTTGATGCAATTGGCTGTGGTATCTGTGTACTTCTCAGTTGTTGTTGTGCTAGTTTCACAGCTTCGGCTTGTTCTGTGAGCGCTAATTTTGTTTTGAGAGTCTCTATTTCTAGTTCTTGCGATGGTGATTCATTAACTACTGGCGATTTCACTTCCGGAAAAAGATTCTTCTTTTTGGGCTTTTGATTACTACCACTCATCATTTGCGTTAAAAAGCCGCCAGCAAATACAACTACAGCTAAGGTCGCAGTCCCCACTAAACCTAACTTCGCAAAGGGATTAGATGAGAAAGATTGCTCAGTTTTGACTTCGGCTGGTTGAGAAAGCGGTGACTCAAAGGTTGCTAATTCTTCTCGTGTTTCGTCAGTTATAGATGGTAAATTTTCATTTTCTAAACCCACTAATTTTGCCATTCGTAATTCCCAATCTAGAGAATCTCGTTCTAGTTGGTAATTATGATTTTTGGAATTTTTTGCTGAACTTGAATAGGGAGTCATAGGGCATCTTAGGGTGATTTTTCAGAACAACTTTTATCCTTGATGTCACAAATTTTATAAATTTTGAGCCTAGCTTCACCAATGCGGTAAGCTGCCAATTGTAATGGCACTGGTGCATTAGGCAGGGAAGCGACTTGTTCATCTGTGGCTTGGACAAAAATTTGTTTATTAACCGGAATTGACTCACCAAGTCTATCAGAGCCATTAAAAACTAATTGATTGGCAAGCATATCTACTTTCCATTTACCCTCAGCTACCTGATTAGGTTGAGAAATTCTCTGGATTACCAATATCTGCTCAGTTGATTTATTAAAGTTTTCTAATTGTTTATTAGGATTTAAATTAGTAATTTCTGTTTGCAATTTAGGTTGAAATTCATCAGTTACCAATTCTGAGGTAATATCCCAAACTGTTTTTGGCGGTTGTTGCTGTGACCAGGTTAGCATAAGAGTCATTGCTTCACCAACGAAGCGCCGAATTGTTTCTGGATAACGTTCTAAATTTTCTTGGGGGTCTACTCTGATAGCTTGACCATCAATAAGTTGTACTAAACTTTGCTTTGTAGTTTGCTCATTTAACTGCTGCAAAATCGACCAGTGAAACATCAATATTATCAAAGTTAACAGATGTAATCCCAATGTGCCAACTGCAAATAATGGTAAAATACTAGTTTTTTTATTTTCGGTTTTAAGTATTTGCATTTTATGCTTAGATTAAAATTTTATCTAATAAAGTTGCCAGAGTTTTGTTGTGTGAGACATTGGTTGGAATTAGCTCCATTGACGTTATCATAAGCATCTAATAGACACAGATTCCGCATTTCATAAATTTCTAATTTATCTGCCCGGATACTATATATTGCTTTTTGCATATCGGTCATTTTCTCAGCTTGCGGATAATCAAAATAATCAACAGCCCGTACTAATAAATCTTTATTAAAAGGTACAATGAGTTTTTTGTCCTCAGCTTGTTTATTTTGGATCAAATCAGCTACCATCCCGACTTCCCACTTACCAGGTGCAATTTGTTTAGGAGGGTAAATTCTTTTAATCACTAATTTACCGGAAATAATTTGTTTGGGATTATTGGCGAAAACCTCTGGTGGTGTCATATCCGCAATTTGGCTTAAGAAACCTTTGCGGAAATCTTCAGAAAAGCCAAAACTAGCTATCCAACTACTAGTACTTACTTTCTCGCTACCACCAGACGGTGTTTTAATTAGAATTCCTCTGTCTAGTTGTGGTTTACTGATTTCTTCAATATTTTGTGGCGGTAATGTTCCCGACCAGTTAAATATCGATATCATCGTTTTACTGACGAATTGACGAATTGCTTCTGGGTCTCTAGCTAAATCATCATTAGTAGTTACAGGTTTACCATCAATCATTTGCACAAAATTCGGCTGTTTTCGCACACTGAGTTTTTGGATATTCAGCCCTTGAAATATTAAGAATAGTAAAACCAACAGATGCAAACCGAAAGTTGCGATCGCAAAAGTTGTCAAAATACTTCCAGTGCGTTGTTTGTTCTCTAGTAAACGTACCATCTATACCCTCTGCTTCACCCATGAAGCTGTATTACCAATCGCATTGAAGACTGCAAAACCGCCAGCCGCAGCTACCAATAAAGATAAAATTGGTGCCAGAATTCCCAAGAAAATCATGAACCACATTAAATCCGGGTCAGCATTTACATCTTGTGCTGGGCCGTTCACAATCACGGCGGCGGTTAAAACAGCAATAATATTGAATGAAATCTTGGCAATTCCTACAGAAATAAACCCAGTCAGCCAAGCAAAAATCGGTTTACCAGCTACAGGTAGTAACGACCCACCTACCGCTAATGGCCCTAAAGCTGCTATCAGCAACATAGTAGCCTCCATTAAATTTTGGAAGGCATATTGTAACGAAACTAAAAAGTTTTTAATACTCGTTTGAACTGTAGAACCCAACAAAGCATTAAATGAAGTTTCGGAAATATTTCCTGTACCGTATGCAATCTGATTTACCTTATTTTCTAACCGTTCAATCCAGGTTTTATTGCCATATAAGTTTTTATATTCTTGCCAAAGATTGTTAATTTTTTCTGTGGCTTTAGTAAAGCATTGAGATTGTTGTTCACCTTGCAGCGATTGACAAGGACGCAGTAAAGCACCCGCGACTTCTTCTGCAACACTCATATTCAGTGCTTGCTGATAAACGGAGTTAGCATCTGCCGTGGTGACTACTTGCTGATTTACAGAATTGATAAAGTTGCGTACTCCTAAAGTTAAACTAGAAAGTATACTCCCATCTCCAGAATTATTTAACATAATAACCACCACAAACGGCCAAATCATTGATGAGATGGGGCGAGAATATTCACTTTCTAAAACATCCTTCAACCATTGCAGCAGGAAAAATAATAAAGTCCCTACCGCAAAAAATATTCCTAAATTCGTTAATGCACCATATATATTTTCGTTGGGATTTTTCTGTAATAAATCAAGCCATTGATTATCCCAACTTTCGGCAATACTTTTAGCCGTTGTCGCACCATTGCCGAGAATATCATTAATACCTGTTTCCGCAGAAATTTGTAAAATATAAAGCTGCATAAACCTCTTCATCCGCGTTCATCGGCGTTCATCGGCGGTTAATTATCCTCTTCATCCACATCCCAATTTTTCAAAAAACACAACTATCTCTGAATCAAACCTTAAAAAAAGAAATCCTGCTTCTCGGCGGTTACTTCTCCTTCCTGCCAAACAAATCCATTTGGGAAGTCGTGCGTAACAGCCTCGCAGCTTCCGCAGAAGAATCAACTCGACGCGCACGATTATTCTCATCCATTTGCTGTGAAATATTCGCCAAATTTAAATTAGAGTATTGCATAAAATGATTTACCTGCATTGTCTGAGCAAGTGTTTCTCCTACTATTTTTGATTGCTCACTTTGAATTTTAAGAGTTTGCAGTTGTAAATCAGATTGACCTGCACTTAAGAGTGCGCTTAAACCAGGAACACTCGCTGCACCCGCTTGACCGACTTTTTGTTGCAAATCTTGGAGAAAACTTTGATGACTTTCATCCGCTTCCTGGGCGATTTGGGCAATATTTTGCAGCGTATCTTCAGTATTTTGCAACTTAACTTTTGTGCGGATTTGTCCATTCTTTCCCAAAATACTCGCTACCGAACTCCGAGTAATTAAACGGTTGATTTCATTGTTAACCGTCGTAGACTTGAGGACTGGATTATTATCAAATTTATCTGATACCGAGTAGAGAATAATATCATTACTCACCCTATCACCTGCGGCGATGGGGTTGGGTAAATTCAATTGTCCTGTAGAGTCAGTTATGGCATTTTGAGACTGAATTTCTAAAGGCTTTAATGTGCCACTCAAGTTATTTTGGAGATATTTTTGCAAATCTCCTGAGTATGACTGAAAATCAGTTAACACTCCGCCTAATTGTGCCATTGCTGGTACAGTTACCAGCAATCCTAAACCTAAAGTAAATAAAATAGTTTTTCGCATATTTTTCTGTCGAAAGTTTTTTAACTCCCACGTAATGAAGCTACTAATTGCCGTGCAAATGCAGAAATAGCTTCATATTTATCACGGTGTTGTTGCATAGCTTGTTGACGTGCAGTTTGTTCATTGGGGTTGTTAGCAACAACTGCTAATTGTTCGTAACCAGGATAGTAGCGACAAAAAGTATAAATCCCGTTATCATCTAGCAGCCATTGGCTATAAATTCCTTCTTTACGTGGGAAAAAGCTTTCGGAAGCATTACGCGCAATAATTTCGCGAGGATATTTCAAAATATCGACAAAACTATCAACTGCAACTGGCTGAATCCGACCAATTAATCTTGTAGTCAAGTTTTGCAAAATTTTCGATGCAGCTTTTGATTTAGCAATTGTATCAGGGTCTTGTGCCGACAAAATCACCCGAATCCCCGCTTTCGCACCATTGGCACAAATTCTGCCAACTAAGTTAGCAATTTGGTCAAATTCAAACAAAATTGGTGCTTCGTCAATAAAGAAAATCGAAGCCGGGCTGCTAAGTGCGCGTCTTAAGGCGGCGGAGTAAGCACTTAAGGACAGTACAGCCGCATCTTCACTATCAGATAAATTCCTTAATGCAAATACTAATAGTTTGGCATCAGTGCGGAAGCTAGATGGTGCAGAAATCGCTTGTCCCACACGGCTAGAAAGCCAAAACCGCAAGCGCAGTTGAATTTGACTCAATGCATCCTCAACCCTGCTACTGAGAGAATCTATTTGCAGGTGTTCAGGGGAACAGAAAGCCAGAAAATCTCTGAGAGTAGGAGTTCTTTGCCAAGCTGGACTACCAAACCCCTCAATCATTGCTTCCCGATAACGCTGTTGGATATTGCGATCGCTAAAGAAGGCGGTTAATGCTAAGTTAATCAGGGAGCGGACAGTTTGCCCTAGCAGTTGGTTTTCTGTGGATGACCCCAATACCATTGTGATCAAAGCCGATTCTAAAAAGGCAGTATAATCGAGCATCCGGTCTCGTTGTTCTTCTGCACTCAAAAAACGCAAGTCTGGTTGCTCAAATAAGTTATTTGATTGTTTAGAAATATCGAAATACGCGCCATTTTCCTCCATGAACTGTGTGTAGTCTGTGAAGGTAGATGTGCCATCGGGTTTGGGAAAGTCTAGTGCGACTACGGGAATGTTATGGGCTAAAGCTTGCGTTAAAATTCCGGACACTAACACCGATTTACCGGCTCTGGTTGTGGCAAACAATGCTAAATTTTTGTGTTGGGTAAATAAATCTAAATGTACAGGTGTACCGCCTTCCGCTGCAATTAGCTCAAAGCCTTGACTATCTCCTTTTCTCGTCAGTACCACAGGCATTAATCCTGGTACTTCACTAGTTAAATATAACTGCCTTCGATTAAAAGGTTTAACTAATAAACCTTCCCAAACTATCGGTAAAGATTGCAGCCAAATCTTCCAAGCATATTCTGTTTCTCGAATTACTCTAGCTGGACGTTGAAAACAATTTTCAATATATCTGGTGGCTTCATCCAATTGTTCTACAGTAGGACGATGGACAAAAATCGCTATCCCCGTATATATCGGTACGGCTCCTTCATACAATTGTTCTTGGGCTGCTACAGATTTTTTTAATTTTAATTGGGCATTGACATCAATTGTTCGGCTCTTTTCTTGAGCCATAATTGCCGTCATATTTGACTGCTTCAAAACTCGTTGTAAGGTAGTTTTTACCAACGCTGGATTTGCCGCAGTTAACTGGCAAAAAATCTCTGTATCTACTACTGTTTCTCTAGAAAGTAAGTCCCATAAATAGCGTAATTGCGAAGATTTATTTGCCCAGCCTCCGGGTTTTTCTAAAAATGTCAGCGCCCCAATATAGCTATTATTAACATTCACCCAACGACGGTCTGCACAAGGGACACCAGACTCCATCAATAAGGTTGTACTGTGAATATTGTCTACTAAAAGTTTAGTACTAGCTAAATCTGAATAAACTTGTTCCTGTAGCCCATTCTCATCTAATGTGAGCAACTGGGGAATATCTATGGGTGATGTATCGTTAAATCTCCGCCAAATTTCTCCCCAAAGTTGCTCGGCAGTTAAAGGTTTGATATCTAAGCCCATTTTGTTAGACAAAAGTTGTTCCCATCGCCCAAAACCTTGTTTATAAGCATTGGTAATTAAAGTTTCTAGACGCTGGTTTTCTACTTCCGCCATATCGCCTTTAAATTTCAACCACCATGTTTCGGATCTCGCTAACAGCTTCTCAATTAAATCATCAGTATCTGAGGCATTTGGTTCTACGGTGTAAGTTACATAAATCCGCAGAAACTTGGGCTTGCGAATTCCTGAATTAGTCAGTTCTTTAGCTCTGGCTCGTTCTGCCATCAACAAGTATTTTATATCTCTTGATGAAGTATTTTTGGCTAAATTTGCCAATTCTTGTTGTCGCTGTTTATCGTCAATAAAAGACCCTAAATGCAGAGTCATTTTTTCACCGCTAGGGATATCTTTTAACCCAGCTTCAATATTGTCAAAAATGGTATCAATTTGTTCGGCTCTTAATGTAGTATGAATGCCACGACATTCAAACCCAAAAACAAAGCAAAACCTGTCTTTTTGAGTACCTTTTGTCAAAATATAAGCGCCAATGTCACGTTTATTAAAACTGACACGTAGCATTGTCGCTAGATGTAGCGCATCTTCAAATGGTGTTAACCGAGTTGCGTTTTCGGCGATACCGATGCTTTGTTTTCCGATTTTTTGCTTCATGATTCACTTCTAACAAGCTCTGATAACGAGCAAAGCCTCTTGTCCAAGCAGGAACACCAACAAATTTACTTAAAAAACTCCAACTTCTCCCACCGGTTAATATCCACCAAGTCGCCATTCCCCACCCAGCAATCAGCACTGTCCATAACCATTTTTTAAATTCGTCTTGGAACAGTCCACCAAAAATTCCATTGATGATAAAGTAAGCAGCTAGAGCAATTACTGTCCAAGGTAAGATTTGGTCTGCTGGTAGTGGCCCTAATGATGGTTGGCTTCCCAGGATTTGATTGACTGGACGAAAGTCTTTATCTGGTTGAGACATAATAAATTGCTCAATTATTTATTATTACTGCCAATGACAAAGCCTGTTAAAACATCCGCAATTGTGACAGCAACCACAACTAACAAAGGAGTTCTGGCAATATTTTGCCAATCTTCGTCTTTGCGGACTGCGTTCACCACACCAATCAAAGCTACGGCAATATAAAGTAAGTAGAGTGCCCGCAAGACGTTAAAGACTAAACTAACTGCTGCTTGAGTGCCACTGCCGTTACTAGAACCTTGGGTGAGGGTGTTTTGAAAAAAGTCTTCGGCTTTCTTAAAAAATTGTGCTTGGGCTGGCGCTGCAAAATAGTCTAGCCAGAATAAACTCAGCACCATCACGGCTGCTAATATTTGCAGTGGGATTAATGATGTCTTTGGTAAATCACAATACTGTCCAATTCTGTGAATAATGACGGCAATTAAACTTCCTAATAGTAAACTCAAAAGTAGTATGGGACTTTTCAGGCTGATGACGCTTAAAAATACCGCGCACGCTAATAAAAAGGGTACTGATTCAACTAGGATCAGCCACCAGTATCTAAGTGTCCCTCGGAATTTCGATATTGCTGTTATCATGCTGCTTGTTAATCTTACGAACAATTTCCTTTGAGGAGCGCTTTGCTTAGACATTTGAATCTTTTCCGAATTAATTATTTACCTCAGATCTGTTTTTCATACAAAACTTATCATCTCATATGTGCGCGATCGCCAGATTGATAGTAAGTTCACAGATGTCAATTTCATTGCGCGTGCGAAAAATCACACCATCCGCCTGATAACTGTTCAATGTTGACTAAATTTAAGTGCGATTTCCCATCGCCAGGTATGTTTTACTGCTGCAAATATTCATAAAAACTTGCCACCTCCAAATAGCTGATTAATTTGGTCTGCACGCAAAAACTACAAACTATTTGTCGTGATGCTTCCCGACAAATTCAGTCACGCCAATTCTTCAAAAGCAATTTGACTGAACTTAATAGTGATTTTACGGTGGTAAATGCCAAATATCAGGGGAAGTACTTAACAAAAATTGCACTTAATTACCTTCCCGTACCCTGGAGCTTTTGATTCAAGCCTAGTTTAATACCTGATATTGGTAATTCAAATGAGCAATAATACTCATTACGATATATTAACATATTGTAAACTGCTACTTATAGAGGTGATTAAAAATCCGCAAATCCCGTCAGTGACAATATGTTATGCCGCTTCAGGAGTAATAAAAAAACTTTATCAAATCCTCAAAATTGCAATTTGTTAAGTTTTGTCATTTGGCATTTGTCATTTGGCATTTGTCATTTGTCATTTGGCATTTGTCCTCCCCATCTCCCTCATCCCCCATGCTACGAAGCGGTCTATGATGACCAAGGTTGGGACGGTCTACTACTATTTTTAAGATACAAGGTTGGGTTGAGGCGCTCTCTTTACCCAACAAACCCCGCAAAATGTTGGGTTTCGTCCCTCAACCCAACCTACAGATTTTTATTTTTTAGCCTTAACCAAGCAGTATTGCCCTTGTCCCCCTTGTCCCCAATCCCTTTTTCAAACATGAACCTAGATTCGCAAAAACCGCAGGATGCAGAAGAACCGATGTTTTCACATATTCCCGTATTGAGTCGGGAAATCATTGAGGGTTTGGCGGTGCATCCTGGTGGTCATTATTTAGATGCAACAGTAGGTGGCGGGGGCCATAGTCGCCTACTGTTAGCAGCTGCTGAGAATGTGCAAGTTACAGCTATAGATCAAGATGCGGATGCTTTAGCCGCAGCGCAGAAGTATTTAAGTGAATATGAAGAGCGCGTTAACTTCATCCGCAGCAACTTTGCGGCCTATGAATTTAAACAAAGTACATTTGATGGTATAATAGCAGACTTAGGTGTTAGCTCTTACCATTTAGATACACCAGAGCGTGGGTTTAGCTTTCGCCATGCCGCCAGCTTAGATATGCGAATGGATCAAAGACAATCATTAACTGCGGCAGATGTGATTAATGACTGGGATGAAGCGGAATTAGCAGAAATCTTTTTTAAATATGGTGAGGAAAGATTATCGCGGCGCATTGCTAGACGCATCGTGGAAAGGCGACCGTTGCATACTACTGTGGAATTAGCAGAAGCGATCGCATCCTCTGTTCCTCGTAAATATCGTTATGGCAGAATTCACCCTGCTACCCGTGTTTTTCAAGCTCTGCGAATTTTCGTCAACGACGAGCTAAAATCCCTAGAAACCTTATTAGATAAAGCCCCAAACGCTCTTTTACCCGGTGGACGAATTGCAATTATCAGTTTTCACAGCCTAGAAGACCGCCTGGTGAAGCATACTTTACGAAATTCGCCATTATTGCGAGTTTTGACCAAAAAGCCCATCACAGCCCAAGAAGCAGAAATTGACCAAAATCCGCGATCGCGTTCAGCTAAATTGAGGATAGCAGAAAGGAAGGAGTGAGGGATTGGGGGACAAGGGGATGAGGGAGCAGAGGTGCAAAGGGAAAATCCCGATTACCGATTACCGATTATTAATCCCCTATTTCTTAAAATATCTCGGTAATTCGATGTGGAAGGTGGAGCCTTCACCGAGATTACTAGTAACGCTGATGTTACCTTGCATCATTTGTACTAATGATTTGGTAATGGCTAGTCCTAAACCCATACCTTCATACAGGCGGGTATTACTTTGATCTACTTGCCGGAATTGCTCAAAAATATAGTCAAGGTTAGTAGGAGCAATACCTATACCTGTATCTTGAACTGCGATCGCAATTTTGTCACTAGATATTTCCCAGACTTTGACGTAGATGTTACCTGTGGCTGTGAATTTAATAGCATTTAACAACAGCTTGACTAAAACTTGTCTGAGGCGATCGCTGTCGTTGATGATCAAGGGAGAAGTAAGATTAATATCTACTTGCAAATTTAATAACTTTTCCTCAGCTAGAGAACTGTGTTCAGCGACGGTTGTCAAGACCAAAGTCTCTAAATTAAATTCTTCTGCATGAAACGAGAGATTACCTGCTTCAGCATTTGCAAAGTAAAGCATATCTTCAATAATTGACAGCAGATGATTGCCATTATTAACAATACGTTGCACCATATCTGTTTGTAGTCCAGATAATGTGCAGCTACGCTGACGCAACAACACTTGTGATAATCCCAAAATTACGTTGAGAGGTGTGCGGAGTTCATGGGAGGTGGTAGCTAAAAATTGGGACTTTAACTCTGCTGCTTCTGCAAGTTGCAGATTTTGGTGCTGAATTTGCTGCCGGATTTTTTCGAGTTCGTGATTTTGCGCTAAGAGAATTTCGTTTTGTCTGGCTAAGCGTTTTTCTCTTTCTTCCAACGCTTGGAGCATGATCGTATTATTGATCGCGATCGCTGCTACCTCTGCTACGGCATCTAAAAGATGCTGTGCAGAAGCATTAAACGCATGGGGATTTTCCCAATTACCAATTGCCAGCACTCCCAATTTTCCTGCTTGTGCCGACTTGATTGCTACAGCATACATTGATGCAGGTGTGGTAGATGATAAGACGGGGACACAGGGAAAAAATGGACATGAGGAAAAGCCATTAATAATACAGTCTCTGTGTCCCCTTTTAGCTTGATATATCTGGGACACATCGGTGGCAAATACTTGAGCTAGCAAACCTGACTGAGTATTGAAAAGCTCATCAAAAGATATTGATTCTTTTTGCCAACTCCAAACCTGATTCCCACTGTCTAAAGAGTTATTGAGTTTGAGAATATGTAACTTTTCCGCACTAATGCCCACTGTAGTGGCTAATTCTAACTGTTGCGATTGGGCATTGTATAACGCTATTAGACAAAACTGAGCTATATCAACAATATTACACGCTTCTGTTGCTATCACCTCTAATAGATCAGGTAAATGTGTCAAGCGCTGATTTGTCAGGTTAGTTAACAGATGGAGTATCCCCAGTTGTTGAGGCAGTTCGGGGGAGATAGATTTTTTCCCCATATCGGTGTACTGTCCAGTTAAAATCATAATTGCCTAATGGCGATTTGCTTCCATATCCGTTGCGTCTGGCTCTCGATCAGCCATTTTCATTTAAAAAACTGCGCCCAAAACTACATATTCTTACAGCTAGGCTTTAGTTAATTTTGAGATAGTTTCAATAATATTCACTTCGCAGACGTATAACGGCTCATCTTGATAAATATCTTTTCTACATTACCTGGCTTTTGATGATTGCATTTGTCACCCAGCTTGCATTCCCAATCTCTCACTATCTATTTAGTGCATTGGAGTTCTCCAGTCGGATAATTAATTTCTCTTTTATGCCAATTATTTTATCAATATCTTTTGATGCTTACCTTAATTTTATCTCGGTGATTATACTGATTTTTTGCTTTAATTTTATTTATCTATTATCCAAAAAATGTAGATTTTTATGTAAATAAGCCAACATTTATCTGATTATTTTTGTTTATCAATATTAACAAAACTTGCATTTTAAAATATATAGAATGAACGCTGAAATTCTTTGATTCATTGTATCTTTGTTGATCTATTTTAGGGAAAGCATACAAAACAGGCATCTTGACAAACCGCTCCAGGCACAGAAGATGTAGAGAAAGAGCGGGGCGATCGCTTATTTTTTGACATAGGCAGTAGCATCTATTAAACTACCCCTTGCAAACAAAAAAGAATTTCTGCCAATGCATTCCACTAAACAAGCTGCTGTACCTACTCGCGTTATTGGTCTAATCAGTGGCACGTCTGTAGATGGTATAGACGCTGCCTTGGTAGAGATTACTGGCAAGGATTTAGATCTTAAAGTTGAGTTAATCGCTGGAAAAACATATCCTTACCCCCCCAAACTCAGAGAAAAAATCTTAGCAGTTGGCGCAGGCGTTGCCATCTCAATGGCAGAATTGGCAGAAATAGATGATGCGATCGCCTTTGTCTTTGCTCAAGCTGCCCAAAATATTCAAATTGGCCATCAACCTGCTACTTTGATTGGTTCTCACGGTCAAACAGTTTACCATCGACCGCCCCAAGCAGCAGAGGATCGGGGGAGCAATCCTGTACTCGCAACTCAGGACTTAGGACGGGCTAAACGCCCCGCTACCGCTAACAGCACTCCTTTAGGTTATACCTTGCAAATAGGTCGTGGTGCTTTGATTGCTCATCTAACGGGAATTACAACTGTGAGTAACTTCCGTGTTGCTGATATCGCGATTGGTGGACATGGTGCGCCTCTTGTCCCTAGAGTTGATGCTTATTTACTCAGCCATCCCCAGGAAGCACGTTGTATTCAAAATATCGGTGGCATTGGTAATGTTGCTTATATTCCTCCTCGGCGTGATAATTGGCTAGAAAAAATTCGCGGCTGGGATACAGGCCCAGGAAATAGTCTGTTAGATCTAGCTGTGGAGCATCTCACAAATGGTGCTAAAACATACGATGAGAATGGACAATGGGCAGCCAGTGGCAATCCCTGTCATACCTTGGTAGAAGAATGGTTGAGACAAGATTACTTTCATTTACCGCCCCCTAAATCTACTGGCCGTGAGTTATTTGGTGTTGCCTATTTACATCAATGTTTACAAGATGCTGAAGCATACCAACTCAGCCCAGCAGATTTATTAGCAACGCTCACAGAACTGACAGCTGCGACGATCGCTGAAAGTTACCGGAATTTTTTACCGCAACTGCCCGATCGCATCCTATTATGTGGTGGTGGTAGTCGCAATCTTTATTTAAAACAGCGTTTGCAGTCGTTATTGTCATCTGTGCCAGTGTTGACTACCGATGAAGTCGGTTTGAGTGCAGATTTTAAAGAAGCGATCGCCTTTGCAGTTTTAGCTTATTGGCGACAGTTTGGTATTCCTGGTAACTTACCTAGCGCTACTGGCGCACCTTACGAAGTACTTTTAGGAGAAATTTCCCCTGCCCATACCATTTAAGTTTAAGGTTGATACATTTAGTCAAACTGGGGAATCAGGGTGGAATTCAATACTTGTCGTTTAAGGGGATGTTTGAAAAGTCCTTTTGTTGGTAGCAAAACGTTTTAGATCCACCATTATCCACGCCACTTGCTACAACGGGGGGAACCCCCCTACCCTTCGGGAACGCTTTCAGCGAACGGGTTCGCAGTTGCTTCTCCCAAGGGGAGACGCGCAAGGGACAAGTCGGCAAAGCCGCCCAACGCACTGCTCACCGCAACGCAGTGGCTCCCCTTAAAAAGGGGGACTTTGAAGTATTTCCCCCCTTTTTAAGGGGGGCTAGGGGGGATCGAAAGTGCCTAAAATCACAGCCAATCACTTTTCAAACAACCTCTAAGGGGAGAAAGGGAAGGTAAAAGAAAAACCTTTAATTTTTTCCCCATTACCCATTACCCGATATTTCTTTCCTCAAATCCAGATTTTTCAAGGCTATACTTTAATTTATTTACAACCTGACATTTTTGCGTTTCAAATATATCTTTAAATCTCGGTGATACTCGCTCAAGACAAGGAACATACAAAGTGGCTCACACTTTTTTAATGCAACCCGGACGCTGGACATTACAAGGCAGTTGGTTAGAACGTAATAGTATGCCAATTAGTGTCAAGGGTATGATCTTGGTAGCTTGGAATCGAGATAACTGGTTTACTATGGCGACAAAGCTGATATTTCCAGGTAGCGATCGCTCGGAAATTGCTTTGCAATATAAAGGACGGCTAGATGATGGAGAACGCCAATATACTTTTTTACTCCAACATAATCTTTTAGGACAGGTTGAAGGCGAGGGTTTAATAGGTGTATCTACAATTGTGCAGCGTTACTGGGCACTAAACGATCGCCAACGTCGTAGTGGTTTTGAAACTTTACATCAGTTATCAGATGATAGCTACTACTTAAGTAGCGCTATTCTGGCTGGACATTTTTTAAATAGCACCATAGAAGCCAGCCTTGAACGTCAGTCAAAATAAATACAAATACAACTTATGTACTCGCTTGGTCATTTGGCGTTTGGCATTTGTCGTTTGTCATTCTTACAAAGTTCTGTTCGGAGGAAACCTCCGCTCAACGCCAGTGACGCTCCTACGTCGCTACCGCTACGCTAACGTTCAAGTCGGGAAACCCGCCCACACGACTGGCTCGACTTTGCGCTTTGTCATTTGTAAGAGGGAACAGGGAACAGGAAATTCCAATAATTAATAGTTAGTCTCCTTGTCCTCCTCATCCCCCTTGTCCCCTTGTCCCCAGCCCCCAGTCCCCAATCCCCATTACCCCTTCGCCCCTTCGCCCCTTCGCCCCTTCGCCCCTTATCCCCAGAGGGGACCCCGAGTTCCCCAATCCCTAGCCAAAATCCGGTTGAGATACTGCAAAATAGCTACTGTGATAAAGATACTCAAAGCAAAACACAGCCAATAATTATTAACGATAATTCTTGGTTGATCCAGCGCCCACCCACCTACAAGAGAACCAATAAAATTTCCCATAGCCCAGCAGAGGGAGTTGATAGAGAAATACACCCCTCGTTGAGATGCCGGGGCTAAATCGGTGACTAAAGAGGCAGCAAAAGGGGTATAGCAAACAATAGCCAGGGCAAATACTGCCAATGCTAAAGTTACCCAAAGCAGATGATGAGACGGGGTGATAGTAGTAACCCAAATGAGGCTGAAACCAACAGCCCAGAGAATCGCCGAAATGGTAAGAGCAAATGTGTGAGAGCAGTTTTTTAAGGCAGTGGCAATAGGGAACTGGCAAATAATGGCTAGGGCTAGATGCCCAGCAAATAGGGTACTAATTGTAGTTTCTGCAAATCCTGGGGTATCCCCGCCTACGCTAACAAAGTTTTTAAAGTAAATGGGAAGGGTGCTGTGTATCTGGGAAAGGTAGGTGGTAAAAATGATATTGACTGCAACGTAGATCAAAAGACGGCGATCGCGTAATGCTGCCATCCAAGAGGCGAAATGTTGTGTTTTTGGAGATTCATCCGGCTGTGGTTGATAAGTTTCATTGATTGCCACATAGACAATCATAAAAAACACCATGAAAGAGATGGCATCAATGACAAATAGCCCACGATAATACCCAGTTATCGCCACCCACAACCCTGCTAGCACACTGCCGATCGCCAACCCCAGATGATCTGCAACTCTTGTGAGGGCAAAAGTTTGGCGACGATTGTCGATCTCGCTGGCATCAGCCACAATAGCTTCACTTGCAGGCCAATAGAAACCCATCCCTAAACCACAGATCAGCCTACCAATCACTAAAGTTACAAAATTGTTAGTTGCAGCTAAGACTAGAGAACCAACTACCGAAATCGCTGCGGCTATCAACAAAGTGCGACGACGGCCCCAATCTGGAGAATCCGCTAGAGAACCACCGACAATTTTGCCTACGACACCCAAAACTGAGGCGCTAGCCAACGCCATACCAACAGAGGTTGCGGATAAGCCAACTTGATTGACAAAAAATATGGGGGCGTAAAACAGAGTAAAACCTGTACCTACTTCCGATAAGAACCTAGCAATCGACAAAATGGCAATTTGGGAATCAATTCGGGGCAGCCACGGTAATAACTCTGATGGAAGCGCTAGTTGTCTGGAAGAGAATTTCATTGAAAAATCATCTTTTTGTAATTCTTATCATTAGCAGGCATTTTCCTCACAGATTCCACAGAGTTTCCACAGGGATTTTAACAGTTTTCCACAGATGCTCTACGAGTTCATAGGCTGTTGCCATCTTACTGGGGATTTTTCGCTTCAACGGTTAGCTAGTCTCAGTTACTGAGTTTTTATTAAAAAAAGTAACAAAAAAGAGCCTAAAACCATTATTAATTCGTTGTTATTTACTTTTTATACCATCGTTTTTAACATTTCGCAGCATTGACAAACCTACCCCCTCTTAGCGCACAATGATTCGGCTTGCTGTTGTAGTTCGTTCAACCGTGAACATCAATATGTGTAAAATCACCTCAGGTGTTGGCGTAGATTGTCGGGTAAGCGAAGGGTTGTGTATTTCGCCCCAAGCTAGTGACTGCAAGCAAATAGTCCCTCTTGATTGACCTTAGAGGAGGAAATCTCATGAACGCAACAGTTAATATTTTTACAGAAATCCCCGAAGCACTTCACGAATCCCTCAAAAATTACTTAGAAACACATCCTGATTGGGATCAAAACCGAGTACTAACGGCCGCGCTGTCACTGTTTTTACTCCAAAATGGAGATAGCGATCGCCGTGCTGCTCGTGTTTATCTAGAAACCTTGTTTCATCACAGCTAAGTAAAACAGCCACAACGCTCTATGCCAGAAAGCATACTCCGTTGTGGTAATCATCACGGTGCTATTCTGGGTCATATTCAAGTATGGGCAAACTTAGTAATTTCGCCTGAAGGGAAAAAGTGCGCTTTTTAGCTGCAAAATATTAAGTTGTAGCACTAACTTTTAAATTTATGAGGTGCGATCGCAAAATTTGAGGATGGATGTTCTATTTAGTGACATCCATCCTCTACAATTTTTTATCGGACTCAATATTAAAAATTCATCAATTTAACAGGCAAAGCCATAAAGATACTTGTTGAGCAGCTTTATGCTGTGACAGGATTTCGATGGTACCCGTTGTTCTCTAAATTGAAAAATTAGTAGTTTAAACTTATTCCCACAACTACCCAAAATTTATCCTCCGCAAGGAGGATTTATTGTGAAAGTAAATATCTTTCATGTCATTGAGTGACTATATAGATCTAAGTCTTAGTCACGCCAAAGAAGTTCACCAATTCTTACAACTAAAGTTGCCATCATGAACTGCGTAGACAGGACGGATGAACAAACTTCTCCAGCCTCAGAGTTTCCTCTGCTCCTCCAGCTTTTTTCAAGCTAGGTGGATAAGAAAAGTTACAAGTACGTCATTGCTATTGGAACAGAGTGAAATGTAGACGTGCGTCAGCTACTCTTACGAGTTCTCCGCAGCAGTACCCGCAGGGTAGAAATCGCCAATATTTTAGCGACTTTACACTTCGTTGCATATTCTAAGTTTATTTGTGCCTACTGACCTAGGTTAGTAATTTATGTCAAAAGTCAAGAGTTAAAAACTCTGGACTATAGACTAACAACTTAGGAACTAACTTCCAATTGCGGGGAGTGGGCAGGACATTCAAATTTATATCCAACACCACGTACTGTCTGAATTAATGCCGGCTGGCTAGCATCAATTTCTATTTTTTTGCGAATTTGACCAATATGTACATCTACAACCCGTTGGTCGCCGACATATTCATAGTCCCAGACCTCTTGAATAAGTTCTGCTCGTCGCCAAACTCGACCAGGATGGCTAGCTAAGAAATGTAACAAGTCAAATTCCAAAGCGGTTAAGGGTACTGGTTGATTGTTCAGCGCCACTTCTCGCCTCACTGGATCGATCATCAACTTCTCAAATACGAGGCGTTTTTGTTCGGCTGTAGTTACAACACGTTGCCGTCTCAAGATAGCTGCTACTCTGACTTCTAGTTCTCCTAGCCCAAAGGGTTTGGTGAGATAGTCATCAGCACCTTTAGCAAAGCCGCGAATTTTGTCAGCTTCGTCTGCGCGGCTAGTGAGCATGAGCACAAAAACACCATTACGACTTTGCATCTCTTGGCAGAGGTTAAACCCAATAACATCTGGTAAGTTTACATCTAAAATCACCAAATCAGGGTTAAATTGCTCAAATAGCGCTAAGGCTGTTTTACCATCCTCAGCAGCTTCTACTTGATAACTCTGCTTAATCAAAAAGCGTTGGATTAAATTCCGAACCGCTGGGTCGTCATCAACTACAAGAATCTTGGCAGGAGCCATGACCATCACTTTGCACAAAAATTCATAGGATTAACAGGAGGATTGCGTAAAAACGCAGTTTCCACTTAGGGAATTAGTTAAGAATCTACAAGGCTAAGAGATGCATTTCCTGACTATCTAAAATAATAGTGTAATCAGGTACCAGACAATTCAACCAGTAAACAGATGAGCATTTCAGTGCAAATACTGTAATTATGGTCAATTTTGTGCCCAGTTAGCAGTAATTTAAACCTCAGCCACAGCAGTTTAGTAACCTAAAATACTTTCCGAACCCAAGTAAGTGGTAATTGAAATTGTTTCAATATTAAATCGATATGCGGATCGATACCACCTACAATGCTTAAACTCATTGATGAAAACTCCAAATCACAGGAGTAAATGACTAAAATGGCAATGGAAAGTTTAATTTTTTCATAAATATTGCATTTTTAGGTATTCCTAGTTCAAATTCTAGAGTAGAGCCAGAACTATTCAACGACATGGGGGGATACACGGAGTTATGGCAATATGTTAAAGTGACTTATAGTTAAAATTCCCAAGTCGATCAAACTAACCCGTGCTAGTATCCTGGTATGGCATAAAATTGATCGGCATAACAGTTACGATCAAAATAAAACCTAAAATTGTATTTCCTTCAACAAAAGACTGCCGCTGACCGAGGCTGAAGTATAAACTCCCATGAGCGATCAAAATCCCTACGAAAAACTTGGGGTATCAGAAGATGCTAGCTTCGACGAAATTCAGGATGCTCGCAATCGCCTATTCGAGCAACACAGTGGCGATGCCAAGCGTCTAGAAGTAATTGAAGTTGCTTACGACGCGATTTTAATGGAGCGCTTACGGATGCGCCAGGAAGGTAAAATTAAAGTTCCTGAACGGATTCGGTTTCCAGAAGCTCGAGTGCAATCGCTTCCCAAAGAAAGCCCAACTAAGAGCGAGCAGTCGCCAGCATGGCTGCAACGTATGTTAGATCAGCCAACGCCTGCTGATGTGCTGTTACCCGGAGCCTGGTATGCGGGTTTGAGTGCCGCCAGTGTATTCTACCCAGTAGTCGGCGATCAGGTTTTGCAGTTAGCTTTAGTGGTTGGCGTGGGAATTAGTATTTACTTTCTCAATCGTAAAGAAGGTAAGTTTGGTCGAGCAGTTTTATTCACGCTGGTTGGGCTAATTATTGGCTTAATCATCGGAGGACTAGTTGCTAGTTGGCTTTTGCCGCAAGTACCATTCATTAGTCTCACACCAAATCAGTTTTCTACGGTATTGACGTTTATCTTGTTATGGTTGGTTAGCAGCTTTTTACGTTAATTTCGGGACTATGCTGACTCGATTTTGTCTGTGGCAAAGCTGCCTAAATAAAATGTCTGAGAATTTCAGATTTTGGCTGGCTAATGGGTAATAGACCATCAAATTTAAGGTCTATTACCCATTACTATTGCCGATCGCCGCAATATTTCACCATCAAGCTATTACCCAATGGAAAGGGACTGCTGATTTGTGCGTCCAGCTTCTAAGATGAAATCAACAGCCACGCTCAAATTTGGCACAATCAAGTCAGGGTTGTAAAGTTCTAATTGAGTGCGATCGCGGATACCAGACTCAACAGCGATCGCCTTAATACCATGTTTTTTAGCAGCCGTGATATCAGCTTCCGTATCTCCTACCATCCAGCTATCAGCTACAGCAGGTAGTTCTTCTATTGCCCGTGCCATTAATAAAGGCTTATCTTCAATATCACGGGTTTTAACATAGTCGTTAGTTAAGCAATAACAGCGATTTTCTGGAAAAAATTTATTTAACTGGAATTTTTGGAAAGCATAGTCTAGTTCCCGTACTCGCCGCATAGTCATAACTGCCAAATCGATTCCAGCAGCTTGAATTTTTAAGAGTGCTTCCACAGCGCCAGGTACTAGGATATCGTATTGAAAATACTGTTCTGTATGTACTGTTTGCCGCCGTAATTGGGCAAATTCTAGTGCCTGAGTTTCATCAAGTCCGGAATTCATCGCAATTTGTTTTTCCGGAACACGCGATCGCTTTAGTTGCCAAAATTCTACCTTAGGAAGTTCTCGTACTGATTGATCTGAGCGTCGGGTTTTCTCTAAGCAAAATTGATAAACACGGTAGTACCGTTCGGAAACATCAACAATGGGGCCGTCGAAGTCAGTAATTAGTCTTAGCATCGGCGGAAAAGACAATGTTAAATTTTATTACAATTATCTCACGTGTTGTTACGGCTTGGAAAGTATGCAACAAGCTTCAAGAAAAAATTAACAGATACCTGATCCTACATAATTACCTTTCCAAAGAAATTGAAATTTAAGAGATGCTCACTTCCCACCCTTTGCCTGTTTGCTTGATTATAAAACAACTACTAGACTGCAAAAATTTGATAAAATTACCGTTTATATGTAAATCTTGCATCTGTTTAGTAATTGATTTACTATATTCCTGATTAAATTTACTAGCTAAAATTCCCACGTTAATATAACTTTTCGGTGATTGTATAGTTAAGGTATTTATAATATTTTTGATTGCTTGTTCCAACTCAGATTTTGAATGAATTTCTGACAATAAAGGCTCTGGCTTGCTACTATCACTATCTTGGTTATTACTATCTGCTAGCTGTGATTGATTAACTTCCAGTAGCGTCACATATAACTCGGAAGTTGCATCAATTTGATGAATAACGAAATTAGCAGGATAATTAATAAAAATATCTCTAGCTCGTTTGCCAGGCAAGTGTTTAGAAACAACTTGACTAATAGTTATTTTATATTTATCTTGAAATATTTGCGATAGCTTTGAAAGTTTAATCCAAAAACTTTGAGTATGTTTTTGTTCTAATTTTATTAAAACCTTTAATTGGTGGATAAACTTTTCAATTGATGAAACCTCACTCGGTAAATTAGTAATGCTATTGATGGGTTTTCCTGTAGAAAAATCAAATACTGTTACAGTTTCTCCCTGCTTACTAACTCGATATACAATTAATCCATTCTGGTGAATATGATTGCATAGGTTAGTCATAACCGTATCGGATGAACAGACTAAAACTTCTTTCGCATTAAGATAACGCTCATGGATTGAAGAGCCAAAAGCAATCATTTTGCCATCAGCATGGTCTCGACCAGCAGGAACATGAATTAAATCGTAGCCTCGACTATGTAATTCCACATCTAATTTACCCATACTGCGCCAATTAGCAAAGGCAATCTTGACTTGAAGAGGGAAATTACATACTTCAGTTAAAAACTTTTCTGTTTCATGGTTGATTTTTAAATTCTCTGCATCTAAAAGTAAAATAGCTATACCCATCTGCTTTAAGGAGATAACATTAGCCGCAGGCATAAATGTTTCAGATGATTCTATATATTTAAAACTATATGTGCTATCTAAATAGTCTTGATTGGTATTCAGTTGACGAACTTTATTGCGTAATTCTATTACTATAGGTGAATTGTAAGATTCAGGAATTAGGCAAGTTTTCAAGCATACATCCAACCTTTGTATTAAGGAATTCCAGTCTTGACTTTGACTAAGAATTACTGAAATTTGCGATTGAACACTATTGCGACTCCACTGAGCATTTCTGTATTTTTCGTACAATAACTCTGGCTGTTGCTCTTGAATAGAAATAATAGCTTGACAGATATATGATGCGATTGTATTTATTTTTAAAATATCATTCTTAGTGAGCAAACGCTCTTCATTTGACATAGCTTAGACAATAATAGATTAGGATAGGCTTGTTCAGATTATCGTCAAATACAATAATCTCCCTATGTTATATCTAGCCAAAAAACAATTTGATAACCGTGAAACTGCCTAGAGGTATGGGTTGAATTTAGTCGGTGAAGTGATAATTGAGAATATAAAAATTTTATATCGATTTTGATAAATTACTAATTATAAAATTAACATTTACAAGAAGTTGAGCTTTTTTGCTTGCTCACAGATGATTTATAAATGCTAATTCTGTCAAGAGTTTGTTGCTAAGATAAGTGAGATGATTGCATTCTAAATAATTTGCTAGCAGTAAGTACTAACTTTGTTCAGAATGACAAAAAAGACACTTTAATTGAGACGTGGTAAAATGTAGTCGCGGGTGCGGCAATCCAAGGGATTAGTAAAGATTTTTGTGGTGGGGCCAAATTCAATCAAGCTGCAAATCCGATTTTCATTGCTGTGAAAGAAAGCCGTAAAATCTGATACGCGAGTGACCTGCCGCATATTATGGCTCACAATCACAATTGTTAACTCAGAGCGTAAACTTTGGATCAGCTCCTCAATTTTTGCACTGGCAATGGGGTCAAGACCGAAACAAGGCTCATCCATTAAAATAACTCTTGGCTTGACGGCTAAAGCACGGGCAATACAGAGTCGCTGTTGTTGACCACCAGAAAGTTCCAAAGCCGATTTATGCAGCTTATTTTTCACTTCATCCCAGAGGTCGGCAGCTTTAATGGCAGATTCTATAATTGCGTCTAATTCTGATTTCGGATGCCATCCGACAAGTTTAACCCCATAGGCAACATTATCGTAAACGCTCATGGGAAAGAGATTTGGTTTTGGGAAAACCATACTAATTTGGCGACGTACCCGATTTAAATTAACACGACGCTCATAAATACTTTGACCAAAAAATTCTACTCTACCTTCAATTTTTACTTCTCCTTCTAATTCACTCATGCGATTGAGAGATTTAAGAAAAGTAGATTTACCACAACCACTAGGGCCAATAATGCCGGTAACTTTGTCTTGGTAAAAATCTAATGATATATCTTCAAGTATCTTTTTGTTATCGTAATAAAAACTAAAATTGCTGACTTTTATGGCGGAAACTAATTTACTCATAATCACAAAATGTCTGATATCAATCTTGATTTAACAGAACAGTGAACTCCTCTTTCCTATTACGTTATTTTTATGACTTTATTTGTGAAGTATTTGTGAATATTGGAGAAACCTAAAAGTATGGGAAGTAATTCTACACCTAAAAATTTGCGAAAAATTACTAAGTATATGCTTGATTTATGACATTTCAGCTAACACTCATTCCTAGTTGGCATTACAAATTAGCCTCTACATAACCAAGGGTTAACTTTTATATTACCTGAGTACGTCAAATTTAAAACAGTGAATAGCTAACTAATAGTTCACTAACTTTTAACTTCAGACAATTATTGTCCTTTTAGAGTGATTGGGCGGCAATTTTCCGTCCGATAAATGAGGAGTATCCTGGTGAACAAGATGAACTTTAAGCTTAACAGCTTGACGGTATTAGGTGTAACGTCATTGGTAACTGCTACTTTTGGGTTAACAATGTCTGCGGTTCAGTCCCAAAGTGTTAGCACAATCAAAGTGGATGGCTCTAGTACTGTCTTTCCGATTACGGAAGCAGCGGCGGAGGAATTTCAAAAGGCTCAAGGCGGTAGAGTGAGAGTCACCGTCGGCATTTCTGGTACTGGCGGCGGCTTCAAAAAGTTCTGTCGCGGTGAAACAGATATCTCCGATGCTTCCCGTCCTATTCTACAAAAAGAAGTCAGCGATTGCAAAGCCAGTGGTGTTCGTTACATAGAATTACCTATAGCTTATGATGCTTTGACCGTTGTGGTTAACCCTCAAAACAATTGGGCAAAAAGTCTGACGGTGGCTGAACTCAAAAAAATTTGGGAGCCTGGGGCACAAGGTAAAGTTAATAACTGGAGTCAAGTCCGTTCAGGGTTCCCGAATGCACCACTGAAGTTGTTTGGCCCTGGTACTAATTCTGGAACCTTTGACTACTTTACTGAAGCTGTAGTTGGTAAAGCTAAATCTAGCCGAGGTGATTTTACCGCCAGCGAAGATGACAACGTTTTGGTGCAAGGTATTGCCCGTGATAAGAATGCCTTGGGCTACTTTGGTTATGCCTATTATGCAGAAAATAGCAACAAACTGAAGGCTGTTTCGGTTAACGGTGTATTGCCATCGGAAGCTACAGTCAAAAATGGCACTTATAATCCTCTATCCCGGCCTCTGTTTATTTATGTCAGTTCTAAGTCAATTGATAAACCAGAGGTAAAGCAGTTTGTGCAATTTTATTTGCGGAATGCGGCTAAATTCTCTAAAGAAGTAAGATATGTGGCTTTGCCAGGTTCAGCTTACACCACAGCCCAAAACCACTTCAACAAAAAGAGATTTGGTAGCGTATTTGGTGGTCAAGAAGCAGTTGGTCTGAAGATTGACGAACTGTTGCGCCGTGATGCTAAAGAATAAACCAATTCTGGAATTTTGAATTGGCTTTAAATTCACGATTCACCCAAGGGAGGTTTTTACCTCTCTTTGTCTTAATTGAACTTGATCATTAAAATAGCGATCGCCATACTTTTAACATGATTGGTGCAAAACCAACTCGACTTTCTTCCAAACTATTGCGGAATTTGCGAGAACGGGCAATTGAGTTTGTCTTGTTTCTCGCAGCACTTTCTTCTGTGGCGACTACCTTAGCGATTGTTGCTGTCTTAGTTTACGAATCCATACGATTTTTTCAGAAAGTATCTTTATGGGCATTCCTCACAGATACCCAATGGACACCATTGTTTGATGATAAGCACTATGGTATTTGGCCTTTGGTGTCAGGAACTGTAGTTACTACAGTGGTTGCCTTATTAGTAGCTGTGCCACTTGGGACAATTATTGCTATTTACTTAAGTGAATTTGCACCACCGATGGCGCGAGAGGTCATCAAACCTGCTTTAGAATTATTGGCAGGCATTCCCACGGTAGTTTACGGATATTTTGCCTTACTATTTGTTACGCCTTTATTGCAGGTGGTACTGCCAGAATTACCTGGTTTTAATATGTTGAGTGCGGGTTTAGTCATTGGGATGATGATTATTCCCTATGTTAGTTCCCTGAGTGAAGATGCCATGCGTGCAGTACCTTCACACCTACGCGAGGGTTCTTATGCAACTGGTGCTACCCGCTTGCAAACAGCTTTGCGAGTTGTATTACCTGCTTCGATTTCTGGGATATCAGCGGCTTACATTTTGGGAATTTCCCGTGCAGTTGGTGAAACGATGATAGTAGCGATCGCAGCTGGTGGTCAACCCAACCTCACCCTGAACCCGATGGAACCAGCCGCAACGATGACTGCCTACATTGTCTCAGTCAGCCTTGGTGACTTACCGCATGGCACCCTAGAATACGAGACTATCTTTGCTGTGGGGCTGACTCTGGTGCTGATGACTTTGGTATTTAATATCATTGGTCATTTTCTCGCAAAACGCTATCGAGAAATTTATTAGCTTGTCATTTGTCATTTGTCATTGGTCATTTGTCATTTGTCATTGGTCATTTGTCAGTTAATTACAAATTCCATTATGACTACTCACAATATGCGGCAAATCCGCGCTGTGATTAACCGTAACAAGCTTTCTGAATATATTTTTAGCATTGTTGGCTTGTTGGCAATGCTGATTGGAATTGTCACTCTTTTCGCACTAATATTCGACTTAATTAATGATGGTGCGCCGCGTCTTTCTTGGCAATTTTTTACTTCATTTCCCAGCCGCCGGGCAGCAAATGCTGGTATCCTCTCGGCTTGGGTGGGGACGCTTTTAGTAATGCTAGTAACAGCATCAGCTGCAATTCCTATTGGCATAGCATCAGGAATTTACTTAGAAGAGTATGCCCGAAAAAATTGGTTTGCCGATTTTATCGAGATTAATGTCACTAATTTGGCTGGCGTTCCCTCAATAATTTACGGGCTTTTGGCTTTGGGTTTATTTGTCTATGGTTTCAAGCTTGGCCCTAGTGTGGTAACGGCGGGATTAACATTGGCACTATTAGTTTTACCTGTGGTAATTGTCACAACTCGTGAAGCGTTGCGTGCCATCCCTAATAGTATCCGCGAAGCCGCCTACGCTACAGGGGCTTCTAAGTGGCAAATGATTTGGGATCATGTTCTACCTTACTCTGCAGGTAGTATCCTCACAGGAATTATTGTTGCCTTAGCACGGGCTATTGGTGAAACTGCACCTCTGATCACTATCGGCGCACTGACGTTTATTGCCTTCTTGCCAGATTCTCCGATTAAAGGCGAGTTTCCTTTTATTTCCTTTGCTTGGTTGTTAGCACCTTTCACTGTTTTACCCATTCAAATGTTCGATTGGGTGTCTCGTCCTCAAGAAGCATTTCAGGTGAACGCAGCCGCCGCAGGTATTGTACTAATTGCTATGACTTTGGCTATGAATGCTGTAGCCATTTATCTCCGCTATCGTTTACGTAAAACAATCAAATGGTAGAAACAAAATCTTTAACCTTAGAACAACCAATTAAAGCTGCGGTTAATTACCTCAATTTCTACTACGGTGGTAAAATCCACGCCCTCAAGGATATTAATCTGCCAATCGGTGAAAAACAGGTAACGGCGTTGATTGGGCCTTCTGGATGTGGCAAAACTACCCTGTTGCGTTGTTTCAACCGGATGCATGACCTTTATCCGGGAAATCGCTATCGCGGGGAAATTACTTTAGAACCGGATGGGATTAACTTGTTGAGTAATAAGGTTGACCCAATTGAAGTCCGGATGCGAATTAGCATGGTGTTTCAAAGACCTAATCCCTTTCCTAAGTCAATTTACGAAAATGTGGCTTATGGTTTGAGGGTGCGAGGTGAAACTAAACGCGCAGTGATTGATGAGAAAGTCGAAAAAGCTTTGCGTGGTGCCGCTTTGTGGGATGAAGTCAAGGATAGGTTGCGTGATTTAGCTTCTAACCTTTCTGGTGGTCAACAGCAACGGCTTTGTATTGCCCGTGCTTTAGCAACCGACCCAGAGATTGTACTGTTTGATGAGCCAACATCTGCTTTAGATCCGATCGCTACCGGTAGTATTGAAGAGTTAATTACTCAACTGAAGCAAACAGTCACAATCCTGATTGTAACTCACAATATGCAGCAGGCAGCCCGTGTTTCTGACTATACGGCATTTATGTATTTGGGTGAGTTGGTGGAGTTTGGCAAGACACAAGCAATTTTTAATTACCCAGCAAATAAAAGAACAGCTGACTATGTAAGTGGGCTGTTTGGGTAGGGGATTGGGGATTGGGGAAGGTGGGGCCCCCTCTGGGGATCAGGGGCGAAGGGGTAATGGGGATTGGGAATTGGGCGATCGCAAATTCTTTAAAAGAAGTGCTAGACAGTCACACCATAGGTAATGAAATACAGCTTTGTATAATAGACATCTCCAGAAATTAGGTGTCAGCCCAAGCTGCACAAGTGTTGTAGATTCATTTTCGGAGATGTCTAATAGGTCAGCACAACAATCTGCCCGACGAAACTCGAATAGTCGCCGGGGTCAAAGCTTTTTCTTATGCGATACCTACGGTAAGCTACGCTAACGCTTAACTTTTAAGACAGTCGCTAAAATTTAACGCTATAGGGCTTACTCAGCACTCAGCACTCAGCACTCTTCATTCCCTATTCGTCAATCTGCCAAGAATCCTTGGTGATTTCTTCATCGAGGATTTTTTTAGGACGCAAGATGATAATAATCTTTCCTAACAGGGGAATTTCTGTTTCAGTTTCAAACCACTGAACATCTAATTCACCAGAATTATCGAATAAAAAGTAGCTAGAAGCATCCCATTGGCGTTGGGCGCGATCTATAACTAGCAGCACTTGTCCGGGTTGATTGTGGGTTTGGTTGGGCAGGCGATCACTATTCGCTAAAATTACTACTGGGTCTTCGGCACTCAATAGCACTTGCCAGCCTGGTAATGGTATCCAAGCTTGTTCACCAGTAAACTTGACCATGCGAAATGGTTGAATTTCTGTGACTAACGGCACCGCTTTTAAGTCATTCGGTGTCAATGGTAACTCACCAACCACTGGGATGACTCTAGGTAACTCTTCTTCAGAATCCAGGCGGTAAAAGGGTAATAGCGGAGCCGGACGTTTAGGAACGACAGTAAAATCTGTGAGTAATTGTTCAATTTGTTTCCTAGCCGTTTCCGTGTGGGCAAATCGTAAACCTTTAGCAATCAAACGCGATCGCTCTTGTAAATCGGTGTTTTGCCGTGCCAGTTTCCATGCATGATAGGCAACAGCATCTCCGGGATGGGCAGAAAATCCTGCGGGGAAGGTGCGGAAACGGGAGTACTCTTTAATAACTTTGGCTACTTCCCGTGCTTCATCCATGTCGAGTTTGTGCAGGAAAGTCAGATCAGCCGCCGCAGCGCGTTCTTCATGGGTGAGCAAGCGTAACTCATATAAAATATCACTGCCGCGTGTGGCGTAATGCGATCGCGTCGCCTCTGATGCGCCACCTTTTTCTAAAGAATTATAAACTTGAGAACCAACAACCACCTGATTTTGCTGAATCGGCTCAAATCCAGTTGCTTCAAAAATATCTTGGGGATTGTAACCAGTTTTTTGCAAATTAGCGATCGCTTGACCCCATTCCACCCAGTTACCTTGCTTTTGCCGTAACTTTCGCAGCAACTCTTGGGCGGTATCTAAATCAGCGTTGTCAGGATTTTGAGGGTTGGGTGGTAGGTCAGTCATACGCAAATAATTAATACCTGATCAGCAAGTCTTATTCTATAGGAAAAAAGCTGGAAAACCCCGATGCTTCGATGCAGGTGTGATGGGTGGGGGATGAGGAAGCAGAGGGCAAGGGACAAGGGGATTAATCCCATTACCCATTACCCAGTCCCCAATTATTGAGCTACATCCGCAATTGTCCGCAAGGCTGGTCATCTATTATCAACTAGACTTGGTATGGAATATAACAAGATAGTAAATATTTAAAGGCATTTATGGATACTACCAGTTTGGAAATTAATACAGATCGTCGTCAATTAAGAACTTTAGATAGACCGAAAAAACTCAAAATCCTTGTAGTTGATGATGAACCAGATAATCTGGATCTGCTGTATCGCACGTTTCGCCGAGACTTTCAAGTTCTTAAGGCTGATAGCGGGATGAATGCCCTACAAATGTTGGCAGCAGAAGGAGAGGTGGCGGTGATTATCTCCGACCAACGGATGCCAGAAATGAAAGGAACTGAGTTTCTCAGCAAGACTGTACCTCAGTTCCCTGATACAGTCAGGATTATCCTCACCGGCTTTACTGATATTGAAGACTTGGTTGAAGCAATTAACGCAGGGCAAGTCTACAAATATATCACCAAGCCTTGGGACCCTGGGGAATTAAAGGCTGTAGTCCAAAGGGCTGCCGAAACCTACGACTTACTGAAGCAACGCACCGAAGAATTACGCTGTGCTAACGCCCAAATGGCGCTGCTGACTGTTTTAGTGGAGGTAACGCAAGCAGCTAATAGTTTAGAAGAAACACTGACACCCATTGCCACTGCCTTCAGTCAAAGTTTCGGCTCAGATGCCTGCATTCTGCAACTGATTGAGGATAATACTTTAGTTGCGACTCAAGGGTCTTACGGTGAAGATGGTGCTGTAGATAACTGGCTAGTGCAAGATCCACTGACCAGCGAGGCGATCGCTACTGGAAATATACAATTATCACTAAATGTACTTAAAGATCCAAAATTATCAAGTATTTCTCACTACCAAAAGTCTGGTATACAAGCACACTTAATTATCCCCATTACTTACCGCAACAAAATCATGGGGGTATTATCGCTACAGTGGAAACAAGCTCACACTTTGCGAGAAGATGAATTAAAGCTAATTCATTTATCAGCACAATTGGTAGCGATCGCTCTGACGAGCAGTTATTACCACCAAACACAAATTTAGTCAAGAGTCAATAGTCTGGAGTCTCAAGTTCAACTCTTGACTTTTGACTTTTGACTACAGACGCGATTAATCGCGTCTCTGTGACTTTTGACCCGTGACTTTTTGACTAATGACTCAGGAAATTCGCGCTATTTTCGATCGGATTGCTCCTATTTATGACCAGTTGAATAACTGGTTGAGTTTGGGACAACACCAAATTTGGAAGGAAATGACAATCAAATGGAGCAACCCTCAGCCTGGAGATAGTTGCCTAGATTTGTGTTGCGGGAGTGGGGATATCGCTTTTGGTTTAGCAAGGCGTGTGGGTGCTAAAGGTCATGTGTACGGAGTCGATTTCTCCCCCAACCTGCTAGCAATGGCTAAAGAACGCTCCCAAAGACAATATCAAGAGCCAGCTATTACATGGATAGAAGCCGATGTCCTTGATTTACCTTTTGAAGACAACAAATTTGATGCGGCAACAATGGGCTACGGTTTAAGAAATGTTAAAGATATTCCCCGCAGCCTCAAAGAGTTGTACCGTGTTCTCAAGCCTGGCGCGAAAGCTGCGATTTTAGATTTTCATCGTCCAGAGAATCCGCAACTGCGATCGTTTCAGCAGTGGTATTTAGAGAATATTGTTGTCCAATTAGCAACCCAGTTGGGTGTCAAGGAAGAATACGCCTACATCAGCCCCAGCTTAGATCGCTTCCCCATTGGCAAAGAGCAAGTAGAATTAGCTTATCAAGTTGGTTTTGCGGCTGTCACACACTACCCCATTGTGAACGGTATGATGGGAGTGCTGGTAGTCAGTAAACTTTAGATTTTATATTGGAAATTTTGGATTGAGGTCTACTGCTAAAAACACAGAGACGCTTGAATGCAAAAATCAATATTTAATTTAAAAACCAACACCCAAAATCCAAAATTGGTAAGTCCAGAATCCTGTGGATTGGTCTCATTTGTGGCTTTATGTATCACCCCCGGTAGTAGGTGGAATTATTGGCTATTTCACGAATGATATAGCCATCAAAATGTTATTTCGCCCCTACCGAGCAATTTATATCGGTAAGCAAAGATTGCCATTCACACCTGGATTGATTCCCCGCAACCAGGAACGGCTGGCTCAAAAAATTTCTAATACAATCATGGGGTCACTTTTGACACCAACAGAGTTGCAAAATCTCGCTCGTCGTCTGTTGCAAACAGAACGAGTACAAGCGGCAATTCTGTGGTTGTTAAAACTAGCACTTGACCAAATTAATTCAGAGGATAAAAATAAAAAAAGTGCTAAGATTGTTGCCGGAATTTTGCGAGATTTATTAGGTGAATCTTTACCACGCCTCCTCAAGGTTTTAGCTCGGCGCGAAGACTTTTTGGAAGTGCAAATCAATCAAATTTTTGACCAAGTACTATTAGAATTTCAACTAAGTGAAGAACAATCAATACGGCTTGCTGATTGGCTTTTGCAAGTAGTTATACCACCAGATGTTCTGCGACAGACGATAATTGATTTTTTAACCGATCGCACAATTCAAACGATTGACGAAACCTTTCGGGAGAAGACAAGTGGTACCTATTGGGTAGTAGCGAATTTGTTTGGTTTACGCAATACCCTCACCAGACTTAGAGCTTTTTGCCTAGATGAAAAAGAAGCTAGCAATGCTCGTTTGCAAGAATTAATTCAAGAATTGAAAATGCGCGATCGCATCAAAAAATTATTGCAAAATTTATCATTACAAAACTTGCCAATCGGAACAGTACGCCAACTGCGTAAAACTACGAGAGAAAGCGTCCGTCACTACTTGCAAAGTAGTGGTAGTGATTTACTCCAAGGTTTAACTGACTCGGTTGATTGGGAAAATATTGCTTCCTTGTTGCTAAATCGCCTTAGCACATCACCTGTAGTCAGTAGTTCTTTAGAAGTTGTGAGTCAAGAATTGGCTTTTATTTTGGAGCGATATTTAGAAAAAGATTTAGAAGCAATTGTGGCGCAAGTAATTCCAATTTTATCTATAGATCAGGTGATTGTTGACCGCGTAAAATCAACATCCCCGGCTGATTTAGAAGCTGCAATTGAAGGAATTGTTAAAAACGAATTGCAGGCAATCGTAACTTTAGGCGGTGTATTGGGTGTGATTGTTGGTTCCTTTCAAACAGTATTTTTGCTGTTTAATCAAAAATAATTGGTAATTGCTAATTGGCGCTTTCTGCTTGGGAAAATTTTAGGATTAAAGCTGTGCTAAATCGCCATCTTGAGCCATCCAAACATTTGCTCTACGGTTAGCGCTAGTTCAATACCCTTCAGTATTGGTAAACTGTCGCCTGCTTGCAAGAGTTGAGGTTGTTGTCCTGGCAGAAATACTAATATACTGCGATCGCCTGGATCAATGAACCAACCTAATTGACATCCATATTCTAGACAGTAGAGGATGTTGCCAATTACCTTATTAGGTTTCTGGTCAGGCGAAAGAATCTCAATTGTCCAGTCTGGATGCAGTGTAAAGTCGTCAGGAACCTCTCCTTCTGCATTAAAGGGGATACGATGCCAATAAGACACAGCTATATCAGGCACAATTGAACGATTACCAAAGCTACAACGCAGTTCTGGAAAAGCGTAGGCAATTTTCTGGTCTTCGGCTACTTGGTTAACAGCAGTACCTAGTTTGCTCTGTAATCGGCTATGTCTTCCTTTTGGCATTGGTTTTTGAATAATCTCACCATCAATATATTCGTTAGCTGGCTTAGTTTCGGGAAGCTTGAGAAACTCTTCTAAGGTGATTAATTGAGATTTTATAGTGGTCATATTAGGGTTGCTAGCTCAAAATCTGGGCTAAATCCAGCATAAATCCAGGTAATACATCCTCTCCCGACAAGCTTGTTGGGGATTGTAAAACCTCAACTTCCTGTCCTAGACGGTAAATTTCTACCCGTTGGTTCTGCGGATCAATCAGCCAACCTAAACACACGCCATTGTCAATATACTCCTGCATTTTTCGTCGCACTGTCTCTAGGCTGTCTGTAGCCGAGCGTAATTCTGCCACAAAATCCGGAGCCATTGGTAAGAATTTAGCTGGATCTGGGTTTAGGGCTGTTAATCGCTCTCGACTCACCCAAGATGCGTCAGGAGAACGATTCGCACCATTAGGGAGTTTAAAACCTGTGGAAGAATCAAAAGTTAGTCCGGTACCATCAGCATCAGCCCAAAACTCTAACCGGGCTGTTAATTTTGAATTCCGATTTCCGCTTTCCCATCCTGTTGGTGGCATAATAATTAGTTCTCCCTCTGCCGTCCGCTCAATACGCAAATCCCGATTATTTTGACAGATTTGGAAGAACTGGTCATCTGTTAGCTCAATAATCGGGTGTAAGTCGAGAATTAGGGCATTCATACTTTGCTTCTCAATCTTGCTAACTTTAGCCTAGCATTACATCTTATGGGTTAGATTTAAGGTCGTAAAACCCAAGATTAACCCTTGGACTATTAGGCTCGCTTTCAATATTTGTCGGTTAAGGAGAAGGGAAAAGGGGAAAGAAAAAACCTTTAACTCTTACCGTAATGACCCTTGACTTCCGCACAGAGGTACTATCCGTTAGCCATTTTCTCGTTATTGGTCTTGAATTTAGGATAAGCAATGCGTTTGTGATGGAATTGCTGCCAAACTTCTACGAATATTTGGGCAATTTGGGAAACTTCTTCACGTGTGAGTCCAGAATCTACTAGTTGATTGTCTTGCCATCTCGCCCGCAAGATATTATTCAGCATAGTTAAAGCTTGTTCTGGTGATGCATCTTTGAGCGATCGCAACGCCGCTTCACAGGAATCTGCCAACATGACAATTGCTGTCTCCCGCGACTGGGGAATTGGGCCATCGTAGCGAAAATCAGCGTCGTCTACTTGTAAAGTGGGATCTTCCTTGGCCATTTGCTGCGCTTGGTGATGAAAATAAGCAATCAGCATTGTTCCCTGATGCTCTGGAATGAAAGCTTGAATCGCTGTGGGTAAAAGATGTTGCTGCGCCATCACTAATCCTTCTGCGACGTGCTTTTTAATAATCTCCGCACTCTTCCAGGGGTCTTTAATCTCTGTTTCATGTTTATTCGGCCCCCCCATTTGGTTCTCGATAAAACCAAGAGGATCGTGCATTTTACCGATGTCGTGGTAAAGTGTGCCAGCTCTGACTAGTTCCACATCGCATTTGAGGTGTTTAGCTGCGGCTTCCGCTAAAGTGGCAACAAAGAGCGTATGCTGAAAGGTTCCGGGAGCTTCTGTTGCTAGTCGCTTTAACAAAGGACGATTAGGATTCGCCAGTTCTGCTAACCGGATAGAGGTGACTAAATCAAAGAGTTTTTCTAAATAAGGACTCAAGCCCAAAGCCACAATACTCCACGCTAAACCTGATAAAGCAAATAAGCCTGCATCCTTGAGGATCACATACCAAGAAACTGGACTCCCAAAGAGCGAGAGAATCAAGTAAATACCTCCCTGGGTTGAGGCAATAGCAAGACCTAATAATGCCAATTCTTCACGCGATCGCAGTCTTTTCGCCATCAAACTGCCAACTATTCCCCCGGCTGCACCAGAGACAAGGGCAATCTTACTAATTTCCATGCTAATTGGTAGCACTCCTAACAGTAGCCCCACAACTGTTACACCTAAAGCCGGGCCGTAAAAGCTACCCAACAATAAACCAATAGAACTCCAGGTGGTATGTAGTACCCCAAGGGTCAACATCCCTGGGCTACTTAAAGTCAGTAGTAAGATCAACAGGCGATCGCGCTGTCGCAATTGGCTTTTAAGACGGCGTTCGACAATCACAAAAATGCCAATAGCTGTAGTGACAATACCTGTCACCTTGATTAACTCCGCCCAGTTAGTCTCCCGGTAATTTAATTGATAATGCTCCAGCACCTCAAAATTCCAAGCAGTAATCATCTGTCCTTTCGTGACAATTACCTGATCCTGTCTCACCTCAACCATTCGCGGTACTACCCCAGCAGCTGCTCGTTGTGCCTGTTGTTGCGTTTTTGCTTCATCTTTCTTCAAATTCGGTTGCAGCACAGCCAACAAAATTTTGATTGCCAAAGGTTGAGCTGCTTGCGGTTCTAATGTCTCTACTTGTAAGCTAACTGTCTGCTTTAAAGCATTGTCCGGTAGTCCATATGGAATACCTTGAGCAAGAATTCGCTCGGAAATATCGCGGATTAATGTTTGTGTAGTTGCCCAATCTTTATCTGACAACTCCAAGAGGATATTTTCTTGATATATTGCTTGTGATCTGCCAGCCTCTAGCTGTGATAGCTTAGCCTTGGCTAGCTGGTATTTTTTCCGTACTTGCGAGATTTGGGCGATGAGTAAAGCATATTTTGGTGCGGAATTTGTGACTCGGTAAATTTCTAGTTCCGTCACTGCTTGAAACAAGTCGGCGTTTGGAGAAACATTAACTGGTTTTATATACTCAGGAAGCAGTTTTATAGATTTTTTCCGTGACTGGGCTAATCCCTGATTTGGTGAACCCGGCTGGGGGAATGTAGGTTGTGACTGGTGTGTCCGATTAGCTGTTGCTGTAGATGACAGCAAGGACGAGGAAAATGGTTTGTTTGCTGGCTGTGCAGTTCTCAAACTGCTGTTCTGGTTTGGTAACACCAATCCTACTGGCTGTTTTCTAGTTTTTTCTAAGGCTATTAATATGTTTTGCCATTCTGGATCGCTGCAAGCACGCAGATAACCCTGGCTAGCTATAGGCAAGTCTAAAGTGTCAGCAAACGGAAAAGAACCAGCAGTAGTGCGAATCTCTTCCCCAAGATCGAGAATTTGGCGCAAATTATGGTCGATTTGTTCATTAATTCGCTGATCGACCATTAACATTGGCAAAGAGTTGTTACTGACGGCTTTGCGTTCGGCTTTTGTTTTTTCGTGATCTTCAATTTTGGCCGTGTAGGGGGCTTTAATCGTTTGGGGTGCAACAATCCCGACTTTGAGTTTGGGTTGATTGTAAAACTTATACCCGATTACGCCTGTCAAGGATACGACTGCGATCGCTAAAATCACCGAGGAACGGTTTTCATGCACGCACCTGACACCGATGTTATTCACTAGTCGGTGATCTTTCACTGATTTTGTGATTAACCTGAGTGCTATTACTGGTTTTTGAATACCTTCATTGGTTGTTGATACATAAAGGCGGATGTTCTTAAGCAAAGTCTTGGGAAGTTTTCCAAAGTGGCTTTGGCTACCTGAATTGCTTACCGCCCTCAGCAATTGTCCTTTGCGACTTAGTACTTTGTACTGTCGCCGCCAGTGAGTAAATTGCTGGGTTAAGGACTTAAAAAATCGCTGATGTTTCATTACCTCTGCCTACAGTTGCTTACTTTGATACCTCAAAACAAGACAAACCTAGGGGAAGTTCAAGCAGGAGCAACCGCAGCTGCTCGCAACTCAATACGGTTTTGATCAGCCCACAGCCTGCAAAGGCAGGCTTTGTTCTTGTAGCCCCACCAGTTCCGGTGACGACTAACTTCAACAAATCGTACTGACTGAGAACTTCGGAGGTGGAGTCTAGTTGCGGCAGATTGGCCACACTACCTACCTACAGAGTCAGGTTAAGAGTTTCTTTGGAAATTGTAGTATAAAAAACTACTAAATTTCGTCTCTGTTGACTGATTGCTAGGATTGAATTTTTGTTCTGCACCAACAATGTTACTCAGTATAAATAACATTAACGCGATCGGATGACGCGAGGCGCACAGTAGACGCATACCTGTAAGGGTAGCGATGCTTCTTCCTCAGATATGTTATATCCCTCTGCTCTTGATTGGCTAGAATTAAGAGAAAAATTATACAATCCTGACCACACAGCCACAAGTGCATCAGCTAATTCCACCATCTGGGACAAATTGTTTAATCCCAAGGCTGGGGAATTTGCTTGTGAGTACAAGATCTGCCAAGAGGCGGGAATACCCGCAGTGCTATTATAGGCCCCTGATAAAGCACCAGTAATTGCACTTATACTATGTAAGTGTAAACGCCAAGGGTCTTGTCGCCAAACATCGCCATTTTGAGTAGCCCGCAAAACTGCCAAGCGGTAGTCTTCTAAGCTACTAAGAAAGCAGTAAAAGGCTATAGCAATAGCGTTACTTAGCTTGTCTTCTCTACTCAACTCAGCTTGCACCCTTTCTAATCCCGCCCCCTGAGCCAACAAAGCATGAACTTTTAATAATTGTTGTGGTAGAGATGTTGGTGTTTCACCAATAAAGGCGATTGTTTCGGGAATTAGGCTACTGGGGTGGAGTTTTTCAGTCAAGGCTTGAGCGATCGCATACCCGACTGCGAGTGTTCCATCCCGCACTACTGGGTTATCCTCCCAGATTTCTAACACACGTAGCAAGTTTTGTCGCAATTTAAATGTATTTTCATGAAAAAAAAGTGCTACTGGTAGTGTTGCTAGTATCACTTTGCCTGAGAGGTTATTAGTGACAATTAAATCAGTAGATGTTGGTTGCTGAAGCGTAGGCGTAGCCTGTCGTAGACATCGCCAATCATCTAAATCTAATCTGCCATGTTTAATTAAACTTTCAGTACCTAGAACCGCTATTTTATCAATGTCACAGCGACCCAGAAATTTTTTGTCACTAGCAGAGGCGATACTTCCTCCAACCAATGCTCCAAATAAAGTACCACGAAACCGACTCACAACCGAGTAGCGCATACATCCAAGATAAATTATGAAGTATTCAAGTATGAAGTATCAGGATTTTCATCCTTCATCCTTCCTTAAATGATGCACTAACGCTTGTAAGCCTAATACATAACTTTGGACACCAAAACCACTAATTTGCCCAATCGCTATGGGTGCTATATAAGAATGATGCCGGAATTCTTCCCGACGGTAGATATTACTTAAATGTACTTCAACTGTTGGTAAATTTACACCCGCAAGCGCATCTCGCAACGCCACACTAGTATGGGTGTATGCCCCAGCATTAATCAAAATTCCCTGGTGTTTTCCTAAGGCTTCATGAACAGTATCAACTAAAACTCCTTCATGATTAGACTGCATGGGAAAAACTTCCACCTGTAGATGATGTCCTTCTGCTACTAACAGGTGGTTAATTTCAGCCAGTGTAAACGAACCGTATATTCCCGGTTCTCGCTGTCCTAGCAGATTCAGGTTTGGCCCATGCAGCACCAAAATACTTAAAGGCTGCAATGTCAAGTTTGGCACTTTCGGGCTACTAACGACGCGAACGCTCATTCACAGGAATCGGAATTAGTTCCGGCTCCGGCTCACCTTCGGGCCCGAGTAGGGCTTCAATGAGCTTCCGCGCCAATTCTTTCAGCTTTTCCAGTACCTTTTCTATATAGTCCATTGAACTGACTGCTCCTGAGATACTACCTCAATTTTGATTAACAGCTACGCAGAACTGGCGTACTCTCGCACCTCTGGCCATGTATCAGGCGATCGCACTTTCTATGTTAAAGAATGAGCCACATTATAAAATTTTTGTGTTGTGATCTGCCTTACTTATTAGATTATCACATTCTGGACAATCCCACGGCTACGAAACTAGCGCTTTGCTTGATATTAGGTATTGGGGAGGATTTTCAAATTTTTCCAGGGATTCTCAAAGTTGGTTTGGTCGAGTAATTGTAGTTCACCACAATAACTTTGCTTGTTACGTAGTCAGGGCTTAAGTCCTGACTACATATTTATTTACCTATGATCATTATTATGGTGAACTATTAGTCTTCGGCATCATTTTTTTTGGTACTGCTTGTGGCAGTCTTAGAAGTTGACTTAGAAGTTGATTTGGCAGTTGACTTAGATTTAGAAGTTGTGGACTTACTCGATTTCCGAGTTGATTTCGCTGACGATGCTTTGCTTGCCAACAATTCTAATGCCTTCTCTAAGGTCATATCTTCTACAGATTGACCTTCTGGAAGACTGACATTAGTTTTGCCATTCTTAATGTAAGGGCCATAGGGACCATCATAGATGTTGATTGGTGTATCATCATCTGGATGTGTACCCAACTCCCGTAAAGCGGCTTTGGATTTACTATTGGTGGAACTGCGTCCCTTTTTCGGTTCCGACAACAACTCTAAAGCACGTTCTAGAGAAACGGTCAAAACATTATCAGCGGCTTTCAGGGAACGGTAGTCTTTCCCTTCTTTACCTTGGTCATGAACAATGTAAGGACCAAACCGTCCCAAACTCGCTTGAATTTTCCCGCCAGTCGCCGGATGCACTCCTAATGTTCGGGGTAATGCTAAAAGACCAACGGCCATTTCAAGGGTGACGGTTTCTGGCGTTATGCCTTTGGGTAAAGAGGCTTGTTTGGGTTTGGGGTTTTCATCAGTTTTGTCACCCAACTGCACATAAGGCCCATAGGTGCCAATTTTGACATAAATTGGTTCGCCAGTTTCGGGATGGCGGCCGAGTTGGTCAGGCCCAGAGGTTTTTTGCCGCAGTAAAAACTCAACTTGTTTGGGGTCAAGGTCTGCTGGGGTTAAGTCTTTGGGAATCGAAGCGGTGACAACACCTTCACCATTTCCAACTTCGATGTAAGGGCCGTATTTACCTATGCGGACTTTAGCCGCTAAATTTTCTAGTTCTACCGTTCTGGCTTTAGTAGCATCAATTTGACTTTCCTGTTCTCTAACTAAGGTTTCTAGACCTTTGTCTCCCAGATAAAATTCCCGCAAGTAGGGTAGCCACTTAGCTTCACCTGTGGCGATATCATCCAGGGTTTGCTCCATCTTGGAGGTAAAGCTGGGATCGACCACATCAGGGAAATGTTTTTCTAAGAGGTCAGTGACAGCAAAAGCCGTGAATGTAGGAATCAGAGCATTACTAACTAATTGGGCATAACCTTTATCGATAATTGTGCCAATAATACTGGCGTAGGTACTAGGACGACCAATACCTTCACTTTCTAAAGTTTTCACCAGGGTGGCTTCAGTATATCTCGCTGGCGGTTGAGTTTCGTGAGCGATCGCTTCCAGGTTTTTGCAATCTGGATGATCTCCCACTTTCAAACTCGGCAAAATTACTTCTTGGTCTTCCAATGCGGCTTCGGGATCGTCGGAACCTTCGACATAGGCGCGTAAATACCCAGGGAAATCAATTCGCTTTCCAGAAGCACGGAACCCAGCATCTTCGACTTGCAACTGTATGCTAACTTGGGTTTGCCGGGAGTCAGCCATTTGGCTGGCGACAGTGCGCTTCCAAATTAAGTCATAGAGGGCGAGTTCTCGACCGCTTAAACCAGTTTCTTGGGGAGTGCGGAAAGTGCTACCCGCCGGACGAATTGCTTCGTGTGCTTCTTGTGCGCCTTTGGATTTGGTGGTGTATTGTCTGGGTTGAGGACTGAGATATTGTTTGCCGTAAAGATTTTCGACACAACTACGAGCAGCTGCGATCGCCTGATCTGACAAATGCACCGAATCTGTCCGCATATAGGTAATATACCCTTGCTCATACAAATTCTGGGCAATCCGCATCGTATCGCGTGCCGAAAGGCGCAATTTCCGGTTAGATTCTTGTTGCAGCGTTGAGGTGGTGAACGGTGGCGCAGGCTTGCGCGTTACAGGACGTTCTTCTACCTCTCTTACACTCCAGGTTTTACCTGTCAGGCGTTCATGGAGAGCTACTGCATCCTCTTCCGTCAACAAAACTACATTGCGACCAGAGGTGATTTGTCCGGTTGCTGGGTCAAAATCGCTGCCATTAGCTATTTTGGTGCCTCCCACCGTCACCAACTGAGCGGTAAACGGAGATTTTTGCTGCTCTAGGTAAGCCTTTAAATCCCAGTAGGTGCCCTCATGGAAAGCACGGCGTTGGCGTTCCTTTGTGACCAAAAGCCTCACCGCTACAGATTGTACGCGCCCAGCAGATAGTCCCCAGGCAATTTTTTTCCACAGCAGGGGAGACAAGGTATAACCCACTAGCCGATCCAAAATCCTTCGCGTTTCTTGAGCGCGAACTAACTGCTCATCGATATTACGGCAGTTTTTCAAAGCCTTTTTGATCGCCTCTTGGGTAATTTCGTGAAACACCATCCGCTTTGTAGGCACCTTTGGCTTGAGCAACTGGTATAAATGCCAACTAATGCTTTCACCTTCCCGATCTTCGTCCGTTGCCAGAATCAACTCGTCAGCCTCCTTGAGAGCATCTTTGAGCTGAGTGACAATTTTCTTTTTATCCTTTGGGACAACATACACCGGTTCAAAGTCGGCATCTACATTTACCCCAAGCTGTGCCCATTTCTCTGCTTTGACAGCGGTGGGAATTTCGCTAGCCGACTGGGGTAGGTCACGTACATGACCCATAGACGCTTCCACCCGATAGCCTGATGGTAGGTAGTTGCGAATGGTACGAGCTTTGGTTGGAGATTCGACAATGACGAGAGTTGACATGGAAATTTCAAAAAAAAGAATAGCTGCTAAGCTAAACAGGGAATTTTAGACGATTTCGGCGTGATGTCAAAACAAAACGTCGCGCTTTTTGATGTGAGTTTATCTTCACACAAACTGCCCATGAGAGTGAAAATCGAAGAAAGTTTGGGCAATGTCCTTTCCAGATAATAAGGTAGGAAAACGCTGGCTTTGAATTTCCAGCTATTTCAATCTTTAACTTATCTCAGCAAAATTGGCGACTACAGTTTTCAAAATACCCCCGAAGTGTAATATATTGCTACCTCATGTTTTTTGAGGAGAGAGGGAGATGAAGGAGAAAGGGCAGATGAGGCAGTAAAGAACAATTATTATCCCCCTCATCTTCCTTGTCCCCCTTTTCCACAAAGGTTGTGCCAAAATTAAATCAAACTTGAGAGCAAAAGCGAAGTAGGGTTTGTACCTATCTTGGGGTCTGAGCTATGCAATCAACCCGTCAAGGTGATGTCATTCTAATACCTGTGCAACAAGTCGAGGGAGAAAAGATACCTCACTTGACTTTGGCAAAAGGCGAGGTAACTGGGCATAAGCATCGTATTACTGAGGGCAAGGCAAAATTATTCTTCAAGAATGACACTCTCTACCTACGTGTGTATTCCAGAACAGCAATGCTTGCTCACGAAAAACATCGGGCGATCGCAGTTCCCCAAGGTGATTGGATGGTGAAAATTCAAAGAGAATACGAGCCTAAAGGTTGGCGGTATGTTGCCGATTGATAAGTTAACGCCAGAGCAAGAGGCTTTGATTCCAGTTTACCGGGATAAGTGGCGAAAGATTGCGTTTTCAACTGAGCGAATTGATAGGAATAAAGCAGAGGAAGTAATTAAAGCTGTTTGCGACAGATAAATCATTCGGAGGGCACAGCACTGCTGTGCCCCTACCCATCTGTCGCATTCTTTTTTCAAATTCGTATTACTGAACTGCTTGCTTATAAAATAAGCAGTTCAAATATATACTTTAACTGCTGATTTACGATAATTTTTATAAGTTCGTAGTAAGCACTTTAGTGCTTCAAAACCCAGGATTTTAGTCCTGACTACTAACTGATTCACGTCTACTTACTATTGGCTATTCATCACAACTATTTCCCCTTTTTTATTAATCTTCACTGGATTATTGGGAAAATCTTGCTTGTTCAAATAACGCAGCAGTCCCACAGTCCGAAAACGCTGATCAACTCTAGGGATTCCTTGCTTATCTAGATGAATAGGAATAATTTTACCAAACAATAAATCTCCTTGAGAGTTAAGTTTAGCTTCTAAAATCATTGAGTAACCAGTCTCAGCTGCTGTCGATAAAGTCCGATAACCCAAAAAGTTTCCTAAAGAATAGGCAATTAGTTTCCCTTTATAAATTTCTATAGCTCTAGGAACATGAGGCCCATGTCCGAGAACTAAGTCTGCACCCATATCAATCATTGTGCGAGCAAACTTGAGAGAATTTCCTCTGTTTTCTCCATAGAAAAACTCTGTCTCGTTTTTAACTCGTAACGCCCCTGTACCTTCTGCACCTACTTGCATCGATACAACTACAATGTTGGCATTATTTTTAGCTTCTAAAACTAAGCTTTTAGCTGCTTCTAAATCGTTAACGGAATTATACAAATTATAGGTAGTAAATCCGATCATCGCCACCGGAATATTATTAGCTTGTAAATAGAGAATTTGATTTTTATGGCCTAATGTTTCGATACCAACAGCAGCAAGATTTTTAACTGTATCTCGAAACCCCACAGGGCCAAAGTCCATTGCATGGTTGTTCGCTACATTCATAACATCAAAACCAGCATCAGCAAATAGCTGAGCATAGTTAGGTGGAGAGCGAAAGGCAAAAATTTGTCCTTGACTAATATCTTTAGCACTATAGGGATAGTTAGTTAAGCTACTTTCAAAATTACCAAATAAAATATCAGCCCCTTGTAAATAACCTCTCACAGACTTTGGCAAAAGTTGATCGCGAAAGCTGGGTAGTCTATAGTTAGGGAAATTTGTACCGGGAATTACATCGCCAACAGCTTTAATAGTAATAGTGTCTGAGGGAATTTGCTGATTTTCAGGGATAACAAAGGGAAATGGCAGAGTTTCAGTAGGCGTTGTAGCAGCATTTGAACGCTGTATCTGCCCAAAGCGGATGAAAATTCCTATACCAATACCCAAACAAAAACAAAAACTGATAAAACCTACTGAGAATAAACGTCCTAGTTTTTGATTAACCATCACTTACTCCTCACATGATGGCATCAGTTTATCCCAGGAATTCTAATATTTGGTATAGTTTTTTCCCCTATTTTGGCAAAATTGAATACATATAGTTAAATTCAATAGAGGCTAGGGATTAGGGAAGAAAGTTTTTCATGTTTTCTTATGCTTCAGTAAACCGTAGAAACCCGTAGGGTGGGCACTAGTTATTATCAGGGTTTTAAAGAAAAATTTGGCAGTGCCCACCCTACAAATTTTGTAATTACGAATTATGAATTAGTAAAAAATGGCGATTTTATTTACCAAATCTACGGTCTATATCATCTGCTTGTGAACCACCGCGAGTGGAGTTAATTCTTAAAGAAGTTTGATCTTTGGAAAGGTTATAGGTTAAAGGCTTTGTTTTAGAGATTCTTACTTCACCTTCTTTAGCCAAAGTTTGAGGTGGATATTTAATCATTAAAGCTTTAATAGCCTCTATTCGTTTGGGTACTGCTGGATGTCCTGTATCAGCTTCCGAACCAGGAATTTGAGATAAAACTTGCATGACTCGCAGACATCCTTCGGGATCGAAGCCGGCTTTTACAGAAGATATATAGCCAATTTCATCAGCTTCAAATTCATGCTGTCTTTCTTGCGCGGCCAGACTGCCTTCTAATTCTTTTTTCTTTTTCTCAATAATCTCATTGATGCGTTTTTGTGAATCTGCTTGACGTTGCACACCTTGATTACCCAACACAGATCCTAAAAGGCCACCAATCGTTCCACCTACTACACGATTCACTACAGCACCACCGACAACAGCGGCGGTTGACTCTCCATTTGCTGCTTGTTGTTCTCCCAAAACTTCTCTTTTTGCTTCTTCTTCAATTTTGGCAATTAACTCAGTTTTTTGAGCTACACCTATGGCGATGTGGCGTTTAGCATGGTGCCCCATTTCATGGGCAACTACACAAGCCAATGCAGAAGAATCTCCAGCTAATTGGTCAAGTATTCCATCATATACAGCAATGAGATTGACATCGGTTGCAAATGCATTCACGTCATATTTGGGAATAGTCACAACCCGCCAAGGTCGATTATCAAATTCATTGGCACGTGCAATTCTATCTATAACTCGATACAGGGCATAAAAATCTTCAGGAAGTTGCTTTTTAGCTTGCTCGTAGCTTGTTGAGGATGTGGCGGCTGGTTTTCTTTGTGGGGCTGGGACTGGTTTAGCCAATACTGGGAGGGTTGCAGACAACAAAAATAAGCACAAAGAACTATTAGTCAGGAGTTTGGTTTTCCAGTTGCTCATCATTTCAGTATTATGGTATTTGGAGGTTATTTTATACAATAAAGCAATTATATAGCTTAGTTCTCTAATTCTTGGCTATTCTGCATCAGAATCCGATTTATTGGCTTATGGCGGTTCCTAATTTGCTGATATACTTTGACAAGGATACTAAGTTTTTGTAAAAAAATGTGCAAGTATACCTCGATTGGTGTGGAAACTCTATATGGCAATTTGAAAAAAGAATTAGACAGATAGCTTGGTAAAAACCACAGATATTTGGTACAGATCCCGCCATACAACTCTTGTGTTTTGTTCATACTGGGGAAGGAAAATTTTCATTGCGGCTTATTTAATCAGCTTCAGGTAAGGGGGAAAGGGAAAAGGTTTTAATTCCCCTTTACCCACAAGACAGGAGAAATGAAAAGGGAGCATCCCAATTTTGCTACTTTAACTCTCTTCCCTCACCCCCAGCTGGGGGTGACTTTAATTCCCCTTCTCCCAATGGGAGAAGCAGGGCTGATTCATTAGACAAGGTATGTATTTTGTCAATACCATTGGCGATAAATATTCGGGCAAAAGTCATGAATTGTTGACCATTTTGATGCCTAATATTGAATGCCAATTGAATACCTTGCTTATTTTTCATCTCCTGAACCCTTGATTTTTAAAGCCTTTTAGGGAATGAATCGGCCCTGCATTGGGAGAAGGGGTTAGGGGATGAGGGCTATCAAGGTTTTTGCACATTTGGGATGCTCCCGATGAAAATTGCTTATCCTAACCGTATTGAGTCCTTTCTAATCTGATATATTCCAGGTTTCCCGCCATACTTTTTTAATCGCTTGAATCTTTTTCCCTTTTTTCATTTCATTCCAACCATCTTTAAGAGCCTGCTTTTCTTTATCGGTTAGTCTCCAGGACAAAGGTGGTCTATACTTGCCATTTTTGTAAAATTCAGGTGCATCTTCTTCTGAGGGAAAGAAGATAGAAAAGTATTCAATGTCTACTCCATATTTCTTCTCTGACTGGTTTTTGTATGTTCTCCATCTGTTTTTTAGCAAGTTTGCTTCAGTGGCGTTTCGAGTTGCCAGAATTGGATCTCGGACTTTGAACATCGCCAGTAATGGCCCAACAGTAGCCATAAACCAGCCGCCATCACCTTTGACATTTTCATTGGAACTTGCTTCTGGGAAGGCATTAATTTGCAATACCAGTACCCGTTTGATATTCAATTCCTTATCGGGTGTTAGCCATTTGTTGAGCCATTCTGCTATTGTGACGAAACCAGAGTTATCGAAATAGCCGCCATCAGCAATATGATAATTTTTGCCGGGAAGATTTTTATTGCTACGGCAGATTGGAGAAACATAAGGAAAAGTAGAAGATAACCTTGCAGCCGTAACAACACTCATATCATAGCCGTCATAAAGTGTGTTGAAATCGACATATTGTTTTTCATTATTTTCGCAAAAAGTCATTGGAGAAATCAGAAGCCGCCGACCATCTTCAACAAGAGTTGCATTGAATATGGGAATAGGAATTTCACCTGCAAAAATTTGTTTTCGCCATGTTGCCAAAGTTTTTTTAATCTTTGGCTGCTTCATTTCCCCTTGCCAATCTGTCTCCACGGCTGTACCGCGATCAAAATTTTTCCGAATTACGAAGGGAAGTCCGATAAATCGCCATATATCTAGATATGCTAAACCCCAACTAACAGCATCTAAACTATCTTTAGTGGCACTTACAAAGATAGGTTCTAGTTCATCATCTTGAGGATAACCTTTGTCTGACAAATCGCTTTTATTACCCTCAATAAAGCGATCTAGATAGTACATTGTCCCCACTGAACCCCCGGAAACAGCACTAATTAAACCAATTGCTTTAGTGAATGACTTGCCTAACAATTCTTCATCTTGCAAACCAGTGAGAACTTGCGCTGTCCAGCCAGCTGCTTGAATTCCGCCACCACTAGCACAAACAATTACTAAAGTTCGCTCTCCAGTTTGATGTTGGAGGCGTGTATCTAACACTTGTTTAAATTGTGCAGCATCGCTATTAATTGCTTGCTTGTTTTCTTGATTTTCTTTCAATGGCTCAAGATTGAAATAGTGGTCTACGCCAAAAGCATAATATGTTAAACCTGAGAAAAGCAGCAAAATAATAAATACAGGAACTCGAAAATAATCTAAATAAAAACTTGCGCCTCCATAAAAAAGTGTTGTCATCGAAATGATTAGCAACAAATAAAAAAGAGAGGGTGCTTCAGGACGAACTGATTTGGATTCAGGATTTAAAATTAAACCAACTGCAATGTAAATCACTGCTCCAACTAACAGAAAAGCGATCGCAGTTAAATGACCAGCAGTCAATTCATTATTTTGGAGATTGATATAGCCTTCTACACCATGTTTAATCATCGAGAATAAATTGGCGGCTGTCTCTTTAAAGAAAGCATTCGCGCCTAACCAATTCCTGAGCGTACTAGTAAAAATTACTACGCCTATGCTGAAAACTACTCCGACAGATGTTCCCCACTTAATTTCATCTGGATTCAGCTTCTCGCCTGAGAGATCAATTGTCACAAGACAAATATATGCACTTAAAGCAATTGCGATCGCATATTGCCAAAATTCCGAAATTTCTAGGGCTGCTGGTACGCCAAAGCGAGCTGGTGCATTATGCAAAATAATCGATGCAACCAATACTACCGCTATTCCCGCTGCGATCGCACTGACAATCACAGCGGCTAATTGCCATTTACTCCGTAGCACAAATAAATTCTTCAGTATGGCTGGTAGCCAATCTTTGGCTACTTTCGGGAGAAGTAGTAGCAATAAGCCCATGATTATAGGCAGACGTAAAAAGAAAATATACTGCCAAACAATGCTGGGAGTGAGGAACCATATTGCTATAGCTGCCAGCACTAGTACAAACCAAATAACTTTTTCCATTTCTTTCACCCTGATTGGGTTGGTATGAATCTTATTGTAAGCAGCGATAAACTACGTAATTTTGCTGATAAATTTGGGAGTACGTCACTGAGGCGGATCTGTTTAGTTACCGCAAATACCACAAATTCCGCAGATACTATTAGCACAAATATTCTATGTGGCTCTGAATATTTTAATGATTTGTAAAATAATTAAGTGACGCATGGATAGGAAATTCCAAATATGGTTCAGGAATTTATGGATTAAACCCTAATTTATCGACACTTGTGCAGCGATGTCTATCTTGAAAAGTTCAGAATCTCCTTCTCCTATCGGAGACGCTGCGCGAACGGAGACGCTACGCGAACGGCGGAAACCGCCGCTCCGACTTTTCGCTACGACGGGCTACGCCTACGCACTCTCTTTTACTAATACCATTTCTCTAAATCCTTGCTACAGATAATTCTCCCCCTGCTCCCTGCCCTCTGCCCCCCTGCTGTCCATGTGTAGCTTTATTTTGAAGAATTGGTATAACCCTCTTCCATCACTCTCGCTAACTAAAAATCGAAGCTAACTTTTAAACGTGATATGGGAAGCGGATTTAAGCCTTTATTTTCTAACACAATGCTATGAATCCTGATTTTTTGGTCAAAAGCCTTGTGCCGTAAGAAGTTTGGTTTTATTCTCTGGTGAAAGTGATTAAAGAGCGATAATTCATTTAATCCCACCAGAAGTACCAAACTTTTCTGTTTAGCAACATAGCTGCTAAATTATTCAGCGTTTGTACACCTTGCTCTACAATATCAGAGCAGTACATATACTGTTCTTGAGCAAGACGGAATGTATCCTCACGATTTTGGGGAGGATGATTAACGCACATTTCTACTACATCATGGGTGATACCAACTACTTCTGCACCATATTTTTGATGCCAATATTTCATCAATCCCACGTGTATTGTTGGTAGAGGGCAATCATTCCAATTACCAAACTTCAGAAAGGCCGGAACTTGCCAACTAAATGTAGTTGGAATCATTCCTACCACTATATTGGGATGTGGTAAACGAGTCAAAATATTATAGGGAATTGTGTATTTTTCCTGTTGCTCAGGCATCAAATTATTCCACTCGCCAATTTCTGCTTGGGTAAGCGGATCTAAAGTACTTTGCATTGCCATGATATTACTATCATCTGCCCATAAACCTTCCCTTTCTTCCCATTGTTCTTGCGCTTTATTGTTCAGCCACTCATCAATATTGAAAGTATCTTCTTGTGTGATGATTTCAGCAACAGTTAAGGATTCATGGATTGAGGAATCTTGGCTGTAGAATTTAAGTGTTTCCAGATGAGAGTCAACTTCATCTCGATTTCCCAACAGCAAAGGATAGTGTCCTGTAGTATCAACAAGCTGACGAAGTTTCTGCCAATACTCAATCGCTTCAGAACCAGCAACTGTCAAGCCATATATGCTTTGTGAGTCAACTTCCCAGAGTAATTGCAGAGCATCCGAGTTAATACCATGTTGAGCCAAAGTAGATTTTAACTGGCTTTGATTAATAACCATATATTTCGTGTATCAACACCCTTTTAGATTTATGCGTAGGCGTAGCCTACCGCAGGTATCGCCTAAACTCAACCTCTATTACCGCTACGTGTAGTCCAAAAGTCAAAAATCTCATCTATTAAGATTTTTACCTGTTTTAAATAGTTACTATATTTACGCGATGCTGTACTAATACAATTACAATAGCTGAAGAGGACAAATCGCAAACCTGAGAAAAATATTCCTGCATGAAATATGCTAATAGAAATCAGCCAGGTAATTAATATCTAAACAATAGAGGCACAACATTGTTGTGCCTCTATGAAGTGTTGTATTGCAAGGATAACTGCTATATTACAATTTTAAGCAGCGACTTTTTCCTCAAATGGTTTAAAGGTCTTTTTGCTAGCACCGCAAATTGGACAATACCAATCTTCAGGAATATCTTCAAACGCTGTACCAGGAGCAATTCCCGAATCAGGATCTCCAGCAACAGGATCGTAAATCATACTGCATTGTCTGCAAATCCATTTACGAGTTTTTGGATCTTCACCCGCAACTCTGGTTGCTGTTTGTCCACCGTTTAAGACTTCTAAAGCTTCAGCATAGCGGTCTGCGTGGTAATTTTCGATGAATTTTAGCAAACCAAACCGATGTGCTGCTTCACGGAATGTGGTAGCGTGTTCGCTAGATTCTTGCGCTTGTTTGAGAAATTCTTCCGCAGCGGGATTCTCGCGATCGCGTTGAGCAGCAGAGGCAAAATCTGGATACATTGTAGTGTATTCATAAGTTTCGCCTTCAATTGCCAAAGATAAACAACGAGACATAATTTCCCGCTTTTGTTCTTCAGTTAAAGCAGCTGGATCTTTAACAACTAGTTCTGGATGCAGCAAAACAAAATGTGCAAAAGCGTGTTCTGTTTCTTGTTCTGCTGTTTCTTTAAAAAGTTTCGCTAAGTCTGTAAACCCAAGTTTACGCGCCACCTCAGAAAAAAACAGATACTTTCGATTCGCCATCGATTCACCACCGAAGGCAGCTTCTAAGTTTTGAAGTGTAGTAAAGTTTGACAAATCCATAATTGAGGGATGTTGCGAAATGATATTTCGTGGGTAAAACAGAAGCCAAAATTCAGTGAATTAACTGATATATCTGAGAGTGATCAACGTTTTATACAACGTTTTTTATCTCACATTTACTCACCTTTTTGGTTCTCTGCTATAGACAATTATAGAACCGAAAATTTGGTGTCTGGCATTTGTTAAGGGTCAAGGGTCAAGAGTCATTTGTCATTTCTCCTCTGCTTCTTCTGCTTCCTCATCCCCCTTATTTCCCTAATTTCCCTCATCCTTGATCATCTTGAGTATGAATGTGTGAATAATTTTCAGATTATGCAATTCCGCCATTGACGCGAATATTTTGTCCAGTGATCCATCGTGCTTCATCGCTAGCTAAAAATGCTACTACATCGGCAATGTCTTGTACTTCTCCCAGCCTTCCTAATGCGGGCATTTGAGCTAAATGGTTGATTTGTTCTTCAGTTTTACCGTCGCGAAACAGTTCTGTATCTGTAGGGCCTGGAGAAACGGCGTTGACTGTAATCTTCTTTTTACCTAGTTCTTTGGCTAATACTCGCGTTATTTGTTCTACAGCACCTTTTGTCGCGACGTAAGCACTGTAAGTTGGCAGCATCATGGCTGTGGTTGAGGAAGAGAAGTTGATAATGCGTCCCCCCTCTGTCATCTTTTGGGCGGCTTGTTGACAAGCAAAATATGTACCTTTGACATTGACAGCAAAAATCTTGTCAAAATCGGCTTCTGTGATTTCCGTTATAGGCTTGTAAATGATACTTCCGGCATTATTGACTAAAATATCGACCTTACCAAATTGTGCAATAGTTTGATCAAAAAGCCGTTCGATCTCAACTACTTGGCTAATATCTGCTTGGATAGCGATCGCCTGTCCTCCGTGCTGAGTAATTTCGGCGACAACTTCTTCGGCTTTAGCTCTATTGCCTGCATAGTTAACGACAACTGATGCACCATGATTGGATAACTTGAGTGCAATCGCTTTTCCAATACCCCGCGATGCACCAGTGATAATTGCAATTTTTCCTATTAAAGGTGCCATAGTATAAAATTCCGTATTTAACAACTTTTATTTTGTAAGTAGGTGGGTGGAAAAATTTATAACTATGTCATTGCGAGTGAAACGTTCGCGTAGCGTCTCGTAGAGAAGCAATCGCAATGACTTTGGTAATTTTACATTCCGTTACATAGTTTGGTTTATTTGAGCCTACCTACTTAGTCAGGACTTTAGTGTTTAAAAATTCAGGACTCAAGTCCTGACTAAGATCTCACCTCTAAATTTAGAGGTGGGTTGACTGAGGAACTTTGCCATCCTGGATAGGTTCTGGCAATTGTGGTTGCTGACGATGGGGGCGAATGCGATCGCGAATGTTCCCAATGACGATATATAAAATTGGCACCACAAACAAACTCAATAAAGTGGAAACAATCATCCCACCAGCCACAGCTGTACCGAGAGATTTTCTGCTGGCTGCGCCTGCACCTTCAGGATTGACTAATGGCCAAATACCTAAAATAAAGGATAAGGAAGTCATCAGAATTGGTCGCAAGCGCTCTTGTGATGCTTGTATGGCTGCTTTGGTGAGTGAAACGCCCTGTTCTCGCAGTTGGTTGGCAAATTCCACAATCAAAATCGCGTTTTTACTGGCTAGACCAATCAGCATCACCAAACCAACTTGGCAAAATACATCATTGGGTAGACCACGCATTGACTGCGCTAACAGTGCGCCCAAGATAGCTAGGGGTACTGCAAGCATAATAATCACGGGATCGACGTAGTTCTCATACTGAGCAGCTAGCACTAAGAATACAAAGACAAGTCCTAAGATAAAAATTATCGGTGCTTGACCACCAGATTGTTGTTCTTCGGCGGCGATTCCTGACCATTCGTAGCCCATACTCGCTGGTAGAACTTGCTTTGCTAGTTGCTCCATTGCAGTTGTTGCTTGTCCAGAACTATAACCTGGTGCGGCTGAACCGTTAATTTCAATCGCACGGAACAAGTTATAGTGATTGATTGTTTGCGCTCCAGTCGTGGAAGTAACTTTCACAAGATTGCTTAGAGCAATCATTTGATCGTTGTCAGAGCGAACGTACAACTTACCGATATCTTCAGGGTTGGAGCGGAATTGTGCGTCTGCTTGGACATATACCCGATAAGTTCGTTGTAGCAAATTAAAGTCATTGACATACCGCGAACCCAAATAACTCTGGAGAGTATTAAAGATATCGTCTACTGGAACTTGCAAGGCTTTGGCTTTGTTGCGGTCTACTTCAATGAGCATTTGCGGCGTATTAGCGCTAAATGTGCTAAATACGGCTTGTAATCCTGGTGTCTGATTACCCCGTTCGAGTAACTGACCCATGACTTGCAATAAAGTATTTAAACCGCTGTTACCTGCTCTGTCTTGTAACTCAAATTGGAAGCCACCAAAACTGCCTAAACCTTGAATTGATGGCGGGTTAACTGGGAAAATTCTGGCTTCTGGAATGGCTGAAAACACCCCGGCCAATTTGCCAATGATCGCTGCTGCGGACTGTCCCGATTCGTGACGCTCTTCCCAAGGTTTGAGGGTGGTAAAAATCGCCCCACTATTAGCTGAGTTACCACTAAAACCAAAACCGCCGATCGCAAACGTACCTGTGACTTCTGGTAATTTCAAGATTTCTTTTTCTACTTGAGTCATGACTTTACTCGTGTAGTTCAGCGAAACCCCTTCTGGCCCTTGAATAATCGTGATGAAATAGCCTTGGTCATCGTCGGGGATAAATGCTGTGGGTACACGGGTGTAAAGCCAAGCTGTAAACCCCAAAGAAATCACAAATAGTAGTACAACGATCGCTTTCATCCGATTCAGACGAAACAGCGATCGCTCATATCCTCGGCGCGTCCAATCAATAAAGCGGTTAATCCGGTCAAAAACCCAACCCAACCAACCACCTGGTCTTTGTCCACGACGCAGCAGCAAAGCCGACAGCGCCGGAGTCAGAGTCAAGGCTAAAAAGGTAGAAATCACCATCGAAAAGGCAATCGTCAGCGCAAATTGTTTATATATCTGTCCTGTAGAGCCTGGGAAGAAGGCGACGGGGACAAATACAGCCATTAGCACTAAAGAAGTGGCAATTACTGCGCCAAATAACTCCCTCATCGACTCAGACGCGGCCTGACGGGGAGGCATCCCTTCTTCTTCAATTAAGCGAGAGATATTCTCTACGACGATAATTGCGTCATCCACCACCAAGCCTGTTGCGAGGGTTAAACCAAACATGGTCAGGGTATTGATGGAAAATCCAAAAGCTTTGATAAAGGCAAATGTCCCCACCAAAGTTAGCGGAATCACAATTACAGGAATCAAGGTTGTGCGCCAGTCTTGTAAGAAGAGGAAAATCACCAATACGACAAGAGCGATCGCTTCTACCAGGGTCTTCACCACTTCCGCCAAGGACGCTTCCACGAACGATGTTGTATCAAACGCTACTTGATATTTCATCCCTGGTGGAAAGCTTTGTGCCAGTCGCACCATTTCTGCTTTCACTGCCTTAGCAACGTCTAGCGCATTACTTCCGGGAGTCGCAAATATCCCTATACCCACACCTTCGTTGCCTCTAAAACGCAGGAAGGAGTTATAGTTTTCTGCTCCCAATTCCGCCCGACCCACATCTTTCAGTTTGATCAGCGTACCATCCGTAGCAGTCTTGATCACCATGTCGGCAAATTCCGTGACTTCCGTCAGTCTGCCGATAGCTTGCAAGTCTATTTGATACATCTGATCGGGCAATGTTGGCTGCTGACCAATTTGCCCCGCACCTACTTGTACGTTTTGTTCATTGAGTGCATCAATCACATCCTGAGCGGTAAGGTTGCGACTAGCAAGACGGTTGGGGTCAAGCCATAACCGCATTGCATAACGCCGTTCACCAAAAATCTGTGCTTCACCGACACCATTGATTCTTTTGACGGCATCTACTATATACAAGTCAGAGTAGTTACTTAAAAACACGTTGTCGTACTCTTGGTTATCAGAGTACAACCCGATCGCTAACAGGATATTGTTCGATTGTTTGGTGACAGTAACTCCAGTTTGCTGCACAACTTCTGGTAGCTGCGGTTCCGCTAGAGAAACGCGATTTTGCACATCGACTGCGGCAATATCTTTGTTTCGCGATGGGTCAAATGTAACTGTAATCGTACTATTGCCGTTGTTGCTACTGCTCGAAGTCATATACTTCAAGCCCTCAACGCCATTAATTTGGCGTTCTAATACCGTCGTAACGGTATTTTCTACAACTTCCGCACTAGCACCAACATAGTTTGCAGTCACAGTAATCTGAGTTGGACTGATTTCTGGATACTGTGCTGTAGGTAATGTAGGAATGCTGATTGCTCCTACCAGCAGAATGATGATAGAGCAGACACTCGTAAATACAGGTCGCCTGATAAAGAAATCAACAAACATGAAGAATGGGGAATGGGGAATGGGGAATGGGGAATGGGTAATGGGTAATGGGGAATGGGGAATGGGGAATGGGGAATGGGTAATGGGTAATGGGCTTTAATCCCCTAGTCCCCAGCCCCTAGTCCCTAGTCCCCAGCCCCTACTCTGGAATGACTGGAACACCATCTCTCAAGTTCAGCAACCCAGAAACGATGATTTTTTCTTCTGGCTGCAATCCTTCGAGAACTTGGTAATTATTGCCTTGAATATTGCCTAGCTTCACCCGCTTTTGCTTGGCTATTAATTGAGGTTTACCTTGAGGGTTATTTTCTGTTTGCGCTATATAGACAAAGGTTTCTCCAGCTACGCGAGATACTGCTGTTGTGGGAATTAAAACTCCTGACTTCTGAGTCCAAATCACTTTAGCCCGCACTAATTGATCTGCCCGCAATCTACCTTGCGAGTTGTTTAACAGGGATTTGACCTGTATGGCTTGTGTACCATTACCCACGCTTGGAGAAATGAAGAATATTCGGCTTTTACCTAGAGGCTGTCCTTGAGCATCCATGACCTCCACTGGTAGTCCTTTCCGCAATTGCGCCCCCCGCTCCAGAGGGACAGAGATATTGACTTCTAAAGGTTGGTTTTGAGTGATACTAGCTAGCTGCGTGGAAGTATTCACGAAATCTCCCACTTTTACCGGAATATCGCCTACTGTCCCAGCAAAAGGAGCCGTAATTTTGTAGTATTGCAGCTCGACTACTTGTTGCTTAGTATTGGACTGCGCTTGCTGCAAAGCTTGTTCAGCCTGGGATACACTAGCTTGCTGTGCTTGAATTTTGGAATCTATGGCGTTGAGTTGCGCCTTAGATGTAGCCAGACGATTTGCATACTGATCCCTAGTCTGTCGGGGTACAGCTCCTTGCTCGGCAAGGCTAACATACCTATCATAATCCTGCTGGTTTAATTTCACATCAGCAACATTAGATAGGCGATCGGCTTGTAAGGATTTGAGTGTAGCCAAAGCGTTTTGTAGTTGCGCTTTCGCCCCTTGGGCCCCAGCATTTAACCCACTGACTGCTGCTTGTTGCTGTCTTGGGTCTATTTGGATAATCGGCGTTCCTTCGGTTACCAGATCTCCCGATCGCACAAATATCTGAGTGACTTGTCCTTGAATTCTCGGTTGTAGCCTGACTGAACGCCGGGATTCTAGATTGGCGATAAAATCGGAACTGTCTTGAATTGTGCCTGTTTGCACGGTTGCTAACTTAACTCGTACCCCTGGAGGTTGGGCATTAGTAGGTGCTGTTTGCGGTTGCTGTGTTACTAAACGCCAAACTATAGCTGCGCCACCACCAAGTAATAATAGTGCAGCTAACAATAACCAAAGCCACCGCCGTTGTTGTGGTGGTGGCTCAAATGATGACTCCGGAATCTGTTCTTCAAAATCCGTGGGTGATTTAGGGGATGTCATGGTATATAAAGAACCTCAAAACAAGTTAACTAAAAATGAATTTGATTGTAATTCCATAGAAATTTAAATCCCCGAAACTAAGTGGCGGGGATTCCAGAGTCAAAACGGAAAAAAGTCAAAAACTTTATCAATGAGGACTTTGAACGGGTATTCTCTCTAAGTGTTGACCCTTGACTTTTGACTTTTTATCTTTATTCTTTTTAATTTACTGATTTAGCATGAGGATTAATGAAAAATTTCTGACATTCCTTCTCAAATATACTGCTTTTAGAATTATCTATAATCTACCGAAAGGTGAGTGATAAAAATCAGTTTACAGCTATGGCTATGCTGCTGTCTTTTCTATTCTTGCGGAAAATGTTATAATCTTGCTTATCTGCGCTCGCACCCTATGTATTAGCAGCAAGAAATGTAATTTATTATTCTATTTGTCTCTTGTGTAAATTTAACTTTTTACACTTAATTTCTCTAGAAAATAAAATAGAAAACCCTCCAAAATCGGACATTTGGAGGGAAATTATGTGAACAATGTATTCTCTATTCAGGTATATCCAAGAACATTTATAAACAAAGGCTATACAGCTAAGACACTTGTCCTTCAAGAGCCAATTTTGCGGAATTTTGTGATGAATTATGCAAAAGCGATGATATTAGCATTTGTTCAAAGGCTTTGGAGAGAGCTGTTTGGAAACGCTGCCGATGTTTGAGTTTGAAAAAAGGTCGAATTATTTCTGCACTCACACTAGATCCATCTCTGTTATCGATAATTCGGATTACACGCAAAGTTCCAAGCTGGATTTCTTTTTTTACCATTAACTCAGAGATGCCTGTAGCACCTACACCGCTTTCCACTGCGGCTTTTGCCATTTCGCCACTGTTGAAGACTAACATGACATCCAGTTGACTGAGATTGATTCCCCAATTTTGCAAAGCTTCCTCAAATCTCTGCTGTGTTCCCGAACCTGATTCTCGCATTACCCAAGAAGTTTGAGTCAGTTCTGTCAGATAAATTTCGCCAACCTCAAACCAAGGGTGTGTTTTCCCCACAACAATTTGTAAGCGATCGCTCCCCACAATTTCATACTCCATTGTAGTTTGCAGTTCTGGCTTCACATCTCCTTCCACCAAACCCAAATCAAATTGTCCCATTGCTGTTCCTGTACAAATCGTCTCTGCATTGGCAAGAGTACAGTTCACAGAAATCCCCGGATACTGGGTTTTAAACTCGCTAATCTTACTCGGCAGCCAATAGTTACCGATTGTCAGACTCGATCCCAATTTTAATTCCCCCCGTTGCAGATTGTTGAGTTCCCGTAATCCTCGTTCTGTCAAACTCACTTGGTCAAGAATTTTTTGCGCCTCCACTTGTAGTAACTTACCCGCCTCCGCAATCTCGATATGGCGACCAATTCGATGGAACAGCTTGACTCGGTATTCCTGCTCTAGGCTTTGGATCGCAGCACTGACAGCCGGTTGAGTAATATAAAGCTCTTCCGCTGCACGAGTAAAATGTAGATGCTCCGCCACAGCGAGAAAGATGCGTAGCTGATCGAGCGTCATCCCTGCCATGTAAACTGTCCCTAAAATGTATGTCAAATTTTTAATTACTTCTATTTATCATTTTGACAAAAAAAAGCATTTGATTCTATCGTTTATTTTCCCTAAAGTATAAATCAAAGCCTTTTGCGTCGGGTCCAAGCAACTGAGGCAGAGTTAGCACATTCGGTGCGAGCGAAGTAGCAATTCTGATGCGATGGTTAGTAACTGCAATTACCACAGGGATCGCAGCTTTTAGTGCCACCAACATCGACGATATTGTCATCCTCGGTTTATTTTTCTCCCAAATCAATGCCACCTTACACCGTCGCCATATCTTCGTTGCTCAGTATTTAGGCTTTGCTGCCCTAGTCATCGCTAGTCTTCCCGGTTTCTTCGGTAGCCTAATCATACCGCAATCCTGGATTAAACTACTGGGCTTGATGCCCATCTTCATTGAGAAGATAAAAATTTAATTAGTTAAGAAACCGTAGATATTGTTTTCCGAAAAAATAGGATTTACCAAAGGATATAATTTATGAATTTCTGCAAATCTCTGTTAGTTGTCTTGATGATTTTGCTAAATTTCGCTTTTGCTCAACCTTCCTTTGCCGATAGGCCAAAAATTAGCAAGAACCCTGACTATGTAGAGGTCACAAAAGCTATTCAAGCTCTTTCTAAAGCAAAAAATGCCCAAACTCTGAATGAGAGTGTTACGCCAGAGGAAATTCAGCAAAAAATTGATGAATTAAACTTCCAAAAATATGCTTTAGAAACTGGGATTAATTGGGGGCAATGTAGTAATGAAACAGGTAAAACCATAGCTGTCTATGGCAAAGACCCAAATCAAGAAGAAGATGATGATGCTTTATACGATAATGGCTTGTATTTTTTAGCTGATGGTCAGTCTACCAGAAATGAGTGGGATTGCGATGGATTCTATCTTCCGAACGATGCCAAAATTGCCAATTTAAGCAACGATGCGCTTACTGGGCCTGTTGCTGTCAAAATACCTGATGGTAGCCATTTGGTGATTAAGAGTAATGCCGATACTGCCGCAATTGAGGTGAATATTCCTAATGCGAAAGTAGCCCAAGCTAAAGAAGTCAAGTGGTTTATCCCCAATGTATCTCAGGCATTTGTCGATACACGCGTTCCTAATGTGCCTACTACAGAGAAATCTTGAGATTACAGCAGGCGATCGCCTTTTACTTAGCATTTTTTTCATTTAAATAGACTTACAGCCAAAATCAGAGAAAACACAGGAAACACTGGTAAAAACTCTCTCTAATTTTGGCTGATTTATTTATGTATGAACGAGGCATTATGAATTATTAATGATGGAATTATCCACTTATAAATCAGGCTTGTTTTATTTAAAACTCTGCATTAAAATAAAATTAAGAAAAATGCAACAGCAAATCAAAAATATTTTAGGAGTGCGACTATCGCACAAATTGCAAATCACCTGGAAAGAGATTTGCTATTATTTTGGCATTTTTGGGAGAGGATTCTTGTTCGGGATGAGGGCGTTATTGATGCAATTAAAGTTAAATAATAGCGAATCAAACAATAGCGAAAAAGTAGAAGAGAAAAAAAAGCCAGGAAGATTGAATCCGTCACGCATACGAGATCACTTGGCTAACGAGCGGACTTACCTTGCTTGGATGCGAACTGCGATCGCTCTTTTAGGTTTTGGTGTCGTCATTGTCCGGTTACGCGCTTTTCAAGTTCCCTTGCTACCTCATCCGGGAACTGGCTGGAAGTTAGGCTTAGTCTTCTCTTTGGTGGGTTTAGTCACAGTGTGGCTTTCCACAGGTCATTATTTCGCCGTTCGTCGTGATATCGAAGAGGATACTTACGAACCGACAGACCGATGGGTGCTCCTCTTTAGTCTCGCTATCATGATCCTCGGTTCTGGTGTCATCTATTTTGTTTTTACTGCTCCCTTAAACCCCATGAGTCCAATCATGCCTGAATAGTATTTAGTATATCGAAAATGGGAACTGGTAATTGGTAATTGGTAATTGCTAACAAGGAGGATAAATGCCTAATTCACTTGAGAGCCTTGCCAATTAAAGCCAAGCGGTTGCGCTGTTGTAACCACACTTCACAAACTTCTTTGGTGAGTTGGATCTCTTCATCAGTCAAAACTTCGTCCGGTTTCTTATGTGCTAATATCTGGGCGGCTTTAGCAGCTTTATGGTAGTCTATGCCATATTTTACTAATTCTGTATGTAGCAATTCTTGCTCTTTTTGTAAAAATTTATGTTTATCTTTAAAATAATCCATTTTTATGCTATAAAATTTATTCCGCTTTCCTTTAATTTCTTAAATTTATGAACTTATTACTTCTTACCTTAGATAGATAAAATAATTGTCTTAAGGTTTATTTTATATTTGTGACAAAATTACTGAAAACTTAAAATAACTTTATTCTTAAAGAAAAAATGGCTCTGTAAATCAATCACAGAGCCGTTAATCGTAGTATCTTCCAGAAAGTGGGGAAACTCAATATTCACAACAAAGATATCTAAACCCCATACTATTAAAGGGTTTTAGCATCTTTAGTTGAAATTAGCCCAAATCGAAAAGCAAGATTTCTCCACGGGAATTTGTGCTGATTTCGAGTTGTTCTTCGCCGCTAATTTGTACGCCATCACCTGCTTTGAGTTCTTTACCATTCAGAGTTGCTACGCCTTGAGCTACGTGTAACCAGGCATAGCGATCGCTTTTGACTTGATAATTAACAACATCACCACTTTCTAAAACAGATGCGTATAAATCAACATCTTGGTAAATTGTTACAGCGCCATCTCGCCCATCTTTCGCAGCAATCAAGCGTAGTTTTCCCTGCTTCTCTTCTAGAGGAAAAGCTTTTTGATCATACCTGGGAGGTAATCCTTGCTTGTTAGGCAAAATCCAGATTTGCAGAAAGTGGACTGGCTCAGTTTTTGAATGATTATATTCGCTGTGGGTGATTCCTGTACCAGCGCTCATAATTTGTGCTTCACTAGGACGAATCACCGAACCTGTACCTAAGCTATCTTTATGCTCTAGGGCACCAGACAAAACATAAGTGAGAATTTCCATATCCCGATGTCCGTGGGTACCAAACCCAGCGCCACCGATAACGGTATCATCATTAATCACCCTGAGGGAACGAAATCCCATGTGGTTTGGATCGTAAAAGCTACCAAAGGAAAATGTGTGGTAACTGTTGAGCCAATTAATTTGAGTATGACCGCGTGAGTTGCTATCATTAACTAGGAGAGTTTTAGTATTTTGAGACATAGATTTACCTCAGAGTTAGTCGATTTTTTAGATTGGTATTTTAGTCGTGCAGCCTATCTTTTAGTCACACATAAGCGTATAGGAGAATTTAATAGTGTGGTTCAAGAAGATGAAAAAGGGGTGTAATCGACAAATTTTCAATGGATAGTTTTCTCTTATTTATCAGCTAATAACGTACTTTGAGTTTGCATGATCAGGGCTGACAAGATGCCTACACAGCAATGTTTAATGGCTAATATGCAAACTAAATATCTAACAACTTATTAGGCAATACGGTTCAGTTAAGGGTTATTGTTGTAAGAGGTTGTTTGAAAAGTGGTTGGCTGTGCTTTTAAGCACTGGTTGATCCCCCCAGCCCCCTTAAAAAGGGGGGAAAACTTCTCAAAGTCCCCCTTTTTAAGGGGAGCCACTGCGTTGCGGGGGTTCCCCCCGTTGTAGCAGGTGGCGTGGATAATGGTGGATCTAAAACGTTTTGCTACCAACGACAAGACTTTTAAAACATCCTCTAAATAATCGGTCTTTGAAGACACGATAAATCGCGTCTCTACATTAGGGTTTTGGGCTTATTTGAACCGTATTGACTTATTAGGGACTTCCAGAAAATAAATTATCCAATTTACTCAGATAATATTTTCTTTCTCCCCCTACTAGAAAGCCCCCCCTGCCCCCTGCTTACACAGCGATAGGATATTTTGTTAGTTGGAAGTCCCTTATCTGCGTCTCTGTAGTTGTTTATTCTTAGCTGAAAACCAATTTGCTATGAGACTAACTCTTGAAAATTTGACAACAGATTCAAACTCACTAAACCCAGCTACAATCTGACTTTCTCAATTACAGATTACACATTACGAATTTTTATCAGACCTATTTTTGAACTATTTAAATCATAATGTATGTACATATAAAATGAAAAGTACGCACTTTAAAGTGACGTACTTACCAAAAAGTTACTGCTCAATTTAGGAAATGTGGCTAAATAATTACTACTTCGTAATTCATAATTATTTGTCAGCAAGCACGCTCATCAAAAATCTTGTGGTGCTTTTATCTGAAGGGTTCTAGTCGTCCAAGGATCGTAACTACGTAGGCGTTATACCAATTTAATGTGAAGTTGCACATATCTAGATCCCCCTAAATCCCCCTTTTTAAGGGGGACTTTGATAGATGTTTTCCAGTTCCCCCCTTATTAAGGGGAGCCAGCGCCGTGGGCGGGTTTCCCGACTTGAGGC
>JAVRCF010000021.1:0-100437 GCA_034530935.1 Aulosira sp. DedQUE10
CATTGGTTTCATCTTATTATCTCATCTGTAGCCATGTTTTAGAGAATTGGTATTATTACGCCTTACAATTGATAATTTAGAAGATGTTTAGGTCAATTTCATGAAAAATAAAGCAGCATTTCATGTGTAATAAAATGTTGAATATGAAACTTATTTAGTAATGCTTAAACAGCCAAAAAAGTAATATTCAACACAACGCTAAATACTATAATAAATGTCTTTTAAATTTTGAATTCAGCACAACACAACTAGCAATTAGTATTTAGCTAATCGCTATTAGCTAGAACAATACTTAGTAAAAAACTATAGAGTTGTTTCGCTGCTTTCTAATTCATCTGTATCTTCTTTGACCCTACGTATGGGTAAGTTGGCAATCAAAGCTGTTGTTCTTTGGTTACTTTCTAGGGAAAACTCCAAGTGTTCTGTATCAACTTCTACATAGCGACAGACAATCTCTAAAATTTCTTGTCGCATTTTTTCCAACTTCTGGGGGTCTAAGTCAGCGCGATCGTGGGCAATCACCAATTGCAGGCGACGTTTAACGTGAGTGCGACTGGTATCTGGACGAACAAAAAGCCTTTCTAAAAGTTCAAGAATCATTGCAAATAGGTCTGCGGAGACGGGAAAATTAGTTAAACAATTTTTGTCCACAACAACTTTCTCAGCCGAGTGAAGATGTTGTCATTGGATGAGTCGAGTTCAAGAAAATCGACAGATTCCCCTTCTAATCTCCGTGCAATGTTCTCGAAGGCCGTGGCAGCGAGAGAGGGGGTATCTGATAGTACCAAAGGTTCGCCGCGATTGGTAGAAACAATCACACGCTCGTCGTCAGGGATCACACCAATTAGAGGAATAGCGAGAAGTTCCTGAACATCTTGAACAGACATCATATCATTGGCTCGCACCATTGCGGGTCTGATGCGGTTAATTATTAGATGAATACGCTTAATGCCTTGTGCTTCTAATAACCCAACTACACGGTCAGCATCACGGACAGCAGAAATTTCCGGCGTGGTGACAATTAAGGCTTCTTTTGCGGGTGCGATCGCATTTTTGAAACCCATTTCAATACCTGCGGGGCTATCGATGATGACGTACTGGTACTTTTGCGCCAGTGCATTCACCAATAACTTCATTTGGTCGGGGGTGACTGATTCTTTGGTACGATTTTGGGCGGCTGGTAACAGCACTAGATTAGTTTGCCGCTTATCTTTCACCAAAGCTTGTTCTAAGCGACACTCTCTAGCTAGAACTTCCACCGCCGTATAGACGATGCGGTTTTCTAGTCCTAGTAGCAAGTCTAAATTTCTCAATCCAAAATCCGCATCAACTAAGGCTACTTGACGACCTATTTTAGCTATAGCCATGCCCAGATTTGCTGAAACTGTGGTTTTACCCACCCCTCCTTTACCGGAGGTAATGACAATAATGCGAGTCATGATCGAAACACGCTCAATTAGGGTTTAGAAAATATAGTAATTACTTATGGCTCCAGATTCATCCTATTTAGTTGACTTCGGGAAAAATCAATAGCCTTAGCGATGCGAATGCCTTGCTGTGTAATATGCGCTACTTCAGGTGAAAACTGTGTTGGCGATTTTTCTGGTGCCCTTGCTACAGCATCTGCAATCCGCAATTGGGTTGGTTCCATTTGCAGGGACATGATCAAACACTCGCGATTGCCACCAGCACCAGCATGGGCGATTCCACGTAACCTACCCCAAACCACAATATCTCCATCTGCCACTACGATACCACCTGGATTTAAATCTCCCAAGATAATGACACTTCCCGGATGACGGATTTCTACACCGGAACGTACTGTCATTTCTAGATATAGGGCATCAGCCAATGGGGTAGGCGCAACTTTTGTCTCAGAACTCAAGGAACTTTCTGGTTGTAGTTGTTCTACAGAATAACCAGATGAGACAGCCGCGATCGCAGTTTGACGGCGACTAGTACCAACAGATTTTAGCTGGAGTTGGACTTTACTTAAGCCCTCAGCCAGTTCTTGCAGTTGTCTGCTATCTAACAAGCGGTCTTTTGCCATCAGATGTACTGATGTATTTGCTACCCGGAAGCGATCGGCTTGCAGGCGTTGGCGCATCTGTTGCCAAATTTCGTACCAGTTAAATTCTGCGGCAGGTACTTGTGTTTCTGCGGGTAAAATTAATAAAAGTCGTCCCTCCTCGCTTTTCCATTGGACTTGGATATTATTTTTTACTTTGTTTTCTGGTAATGGTGAGTCTAGGGCATTTAAATCAGAAAGGGTAGAAATTGAGTCTAAATGAGAGATAACCGCAGAATTTGTCTCTCCTTCAGGATTCTCTGACTTTGCTACAAAGTCAGCAGTTGCAGAATTTGTCTTTCCGTCAGGTTTGTCTGAATCTGCTACCACATCACTAGAAACAGAACTTATCTCCCCATCAGGATTTGCTGAATTTGATTCCACATCAGTAGGTGCAGAAATTATCTCCCCCTCAGGGTTATCTGAATTTGATGGCGCAGAATGTAACTTTAAATACTCAAGAACAGAATTTAGTTCTGCGTCAGGGAGAATAGAACTTAACTCTATACGAGAAAGGTTTGATTTTGAATCTGCATCAGGGAGTGCAGAATTTGACTCTAAATCGGCAGAATCAGAAGTCATACAGCACCAGCCAAAAAACAAAGAACAATCTGAGCAACGATCAATAATAGATTAGTTGCAGCGTGTAATAACATCCTCACCCCAGAAACTACTGAGTGCAGAGTATATCAGATTTAATCAATCTGCGATAACTTGTTGCCAATGCATCAGCATCGCCAACATTACCAGGAAATAATACAACTGGCAAATTTGGAAACTGGGCATGATCGGCGGGTGTTAGCACCATCGAACAACCAGCTAAAATTTGACCGAGTAACCGGGCTGAAGTTAAGGAAAGTCCGGTACTTAAGACATCGTTAGAGGTAATGCCGCCTTTGCTGATTAAGAATCCTATATCAGATGGTAAACCCCTGACAATATCCATTAATAAACCAGAAACCTTTGCGCCAAACTCTAGCCTTGTATTAACATCCTCAAAAGTAAGTTCTTGACGGCTGGTATAAACTACTGGTGTTTTGCCAGCGTCGTGTACGTCCTGGATATTTTCTAGGATCTCGGTTAGCAGTGTAGCAGATTCATTCCCTTGATCATCAAGTAATCGCACCACATTGACTTCAATACCCACGGTTCCATCTGCTTGTAACAGTGCTTCTAGCTGTTGAGTAGTCTTTTTGACGTGGGAACCAACAATCACTGCACCTGGTTTACCCCCACGTACATACTCTGCCATGTTTTCTGCGGCGATGGGTTGGGGAGGTAAGGCCGCCAAAGCTGTTAAGATACTGGCAGCACTGCGGAATAAAAAGCGTTTCCCCTGACTAGCGGCTTTTAAGACATCGACTGCAAAAGCGTTGAGGTCGGCTTGAGTTTCACCATCTACCACTACGCACTGATTACCACTAAGTTGCAGCAACCGTTCTAGGCTACCCCCACGGATATCAGCCAGCAAAAATCTGATGACAGACTCAGCCGGGATTTGTCCTTGAGTTTTTTCTTCTACATACTTGGGTAAGTAACTGTGATGGTAGCTGAAGACTGAATCACGGGCGAACTCAGTTTCATGAACTGGGGTACGTTTAACATCGATAAATAAATAATGGATGCTATCGATGGTGATGCGTCCCCCCTCAAAAAAAGCTGGGACAAGAAAATGAGCATCAAAAGGGCCGAGTTCTTTAGCGATCGCATCTGTTTCAATGGGATAATGTCCCCGTAAAGTCGAATCAGAACGGCTAACAACCAAAAAGTCGGTAATATTTTCCGCTTTTAAAGCTATTTTTAAGTTCTGACAGACTTCTTTAGTCACAGATGCGGCTGACTCTGGTGGGAGCGATCGCGTATTTGTCAGAATAAAGAAAATTGGTGAATCATCTCGCAAACCGATGCGTAAAGTCTCCACATCCCAATGCATCAGCAGCAAACAGCTGTGGACTGTTTGGGAACCCGTCGGGTCATCATCCAGGACAATAATTTTCGGTTTATTGGTCATTGAAGTCAACGTCTTGGAGACTGTAGTTTGCTAATTTCTGCTTGCACATCCAAGGCAATCTGCAACGATTGATTGATAAACTGCGCGTATTCACCTGCCTGACTACTCACTTGCAAGGCTTGGAGATTGGCTAAATTATTGACAAATAACTCTTGATTATTAGCAAGCAGTTTTTTATTATCCCGTAAAATTCGTTCGGTTTTCAAAGCGCGAACTAAATCTTCGCGAATCAGTTGTAAAGCTGAGAGGACTTTATCTCTTTCAATGATGGTGCTTTGAACATTCCCAGATGTTGCCAATTGGTCGTTAATATCAATAGCGTTGATCACAGAATGATATTTATCAACTTCATCTAAAAGAATTGTCAACCCTTGGGGACAAGTGAACCGCCGCCAGAGCGATCGCCCAATTAATACAAAAATTGGCACTAAAATTAGTAAAATGATGCCTAATTTAATTGAAGAACCAATTGTTGGCAGAATTATAAAAGCATAAATCCCACCGACAATAATCGGTGTTAGCGCTAGCGCCACCAACCCTTCATTGATCAAGAACCCTAATCGCTTCTCGCGGTCTGCCATAATAGAAGGTCGGAAAACGTCTTCTGGATCGAATCCAGTTAAGCGTCTCAATTCTCCTTTACTAATTTCCAAACCTAATAAATCCGGCTGCACTGCTGGATACTCCTTAAGGAAGCGCGAGTTGCGTTTTTATTGTAATCGGGTTTGGTGTAGATGCGACGGTTGTTGATGTATCAGGTTTACAAGTCGCGACTCACTAAAAGATTAAATGTAATTGCATCGGGTGGCCATTTAATTGCAACCCAATGCAATTGAATTGCATTGGGTGGCCATTCAATTGCATCGGGTGGCCATTTAATTGCATCGGGTGACAATAGTTGTGATTGGTTCACTCAATGCCAATAGCACAAAACCTAGTAGTATGTTTGCCAGAATAGGTAAAATGAAGTATCCCTGAATTAAGTAGCCTCCACAGACCAAAGTTTCGCCATCGCCCTTGTCTCATCAGAGAAATTAGAGAAGTATCGGTTTCTAAAGCAGGTTCAATGCGCTCAAGGTGATTACGCCAAGCTGCGGGACGCAAGAATAACCAAAACAGCAGTTGCAGGCTACCCAGTATCAAGTTGGGGTGCTGTTGCGGTTCATTGGTGTAGGCGTTGTGGGGTATGTTGTTAGGCATTGAAGTTGCCTTGTGGTTGATGATGATGGGATGAGAAACTTTGTTGATATTTATTTAAGAGTTTGCACCCCAGGATATGCCAGAATTTTTGCGTCAGCAGTTAATAACTGACAGCCGTAAATTCTGGCAGTAGCTACAATAACTTGGTCAAATGGATCTTTGTGAAACCCTGTGAGTTTGGTTGATTCAACGATAATTGGAATTGTTAGTTCGAGTAGCTGTACTCCTGGGTAAGCTAAACCTGTAGTTAACCAATCATCAACTGAAATTGAAAAAGATAGTTTATTATTCTCAACTAATTTGGCAACTTCCCAACAAGAAAGAATGCTGATTCCTAATCCTTGAGATTGATATTGTGCAATCCAATCTCGATATTTCTGTGTTAGTCGTTGATTATTATCTACCCACCAAATCCAAATATGGGTATCTAAGATGATCATTGCAGAACTTCCCAATCTTCTATAGGTACAGGAGGCTCAAAAGGATCATCATAGTGAATAACTGTTCCCTGTAAAGGATAAGGATTAGATTCTGAAGGTTGGGAAACCCGTTCTAAAATAATGATTTCTACTACTTCGCCTGCCTGAAAAGGTAAATCCTCAAGAATCAAGGTTCCGTTTTTAGTTAACTTTGTTTCAATTCGGTGTGATTTCATGGTCGCTCTGCTAGTTATAAATCTAATAAATGAGCGTTATCATCATTTTCTCCTTCTTTTAGAGTAAATAATCTTTATCGACACAAAATTTGTAATCAAAATGGTCGGTAATGACTGTGAGTTAAGCTGTTGCGCCTTTAATTTGCACTATTGTTTTTTCAATCTGATTGTGGGGTGGGCCGGAAAGCCCGCCCAGATAATGCAAGTTGTATACTTAACAGCTTAAAATTCACTGGACATTTTCATCAGTCGTGCGATCGCATCTTGACTACATTCAGTAACTTACGTCATCGATATTACAAGGCTTTAGCATTGCCCATCTGTGTCAACTTAACGTGAAACCCGCTTTGTGACAAGGTTTTGCCCTCACCCCCAACACCGTAGCCCACAAGTGGGAGAGGGGAGGAATAGAGATTAAATTCCCCTTCTCCCATTTTGGGAGAAGGGGTTAGGGGATGAGGGCGCTTACTGAATATAGCTTTCGGCTTAAGTTGACACCAATGAGCATTGCCAAATCCCTACTTTATCTCCGGGAGCGCTTTATGCTCTAAATTAGAATAAATAGTTACACCTGAAAGCTTCAACCGTGGTCAAAATTACTTTAGAAGTCTCTGAAGAATTATCACACAAGCTCGCACAGTTAGGCGATCGCTTACCAGAACTCCTTGAGCTTAGTCTTGAGCAATCACCAATCCCTACTCGCGTATATCAATTTGGTACAAACTAATAATTGCTTGTTGAAATTTTATTACCCAAGATTTAGTTACTTGATATTCCTGCTCATTTTTAATCATGGCTCCCACTCGCATAGATTAATAGCTATAATGCCTTTTTGATTTTGCTGTCTGTCTCTTTGAAAAAACTCTATGCGTAGCTTGCTTCCCCAAAGTACGGAACCCTACGCGATCGCATCAACTAATAACGAAAGTACTTGTTTGTAAACAGTAACAGGGGGTATGGTTTACAAAGTTCTGCCCGCAGCCATCACAACTCGAAAACCAACGCTGCTGCGACAATCAACACGGGTGTGATGGTAGCGATTCGCCGAACGGCAATTATGAGGAAGCAGGCACCAAGAACCCCCACGCAATAGTCGATTTTGATTATGCTCAACTACCCAAGCACTTCCGTCTGCTGGTGCTAAATGATAATTTTTGTGCCACTCATCTTGACACCATTCCCAGACATTACCACACATATCAAATAAACCAAAAGGGTTGGCAGCAAAAGTTCCCATATCTGTTGTTCCCCGCACAAAACCGCCATAATTAGCGACATCCTTTGTAATAGTTTCGCCAAAATAATATGGTGTAGTCGTTCCTCCACGACAAGCATATTCCCATTCTGCTTCACTGGGTAAGCGATAGATTTTCTCTGTTTGCTTAGAGAGTCTGGCACAAAACTCAACAGCATCATCCCAACAAACATTTTCCACAGGTCGATTAGCGCCTTTAAAAGATGATGGATCGGGATTTAAATCGATATTAACCTTGGGTAAGGACGTAACAGCTTTCCATTGACTCTGGGTGACAGGATATTTTCCCATGAAGAAGGCTGGAATCGTGACGGTGTGCTGTGGGCTTTCAGAGTGCGATCGTGCTGGTTCATTCTCTGAGGAACCCATGAGAAATTTACCACCAGGAATTGCAACCATTTCTAGCATTACACCATGACCCAAGTCTTCTGTGAAAAACTCAGCACATCCTCGACTATGGTTAACTTCATAATTTTTTCCTATTCCCAATAATCCTGAGCTTGTTACTGTTAAAGTGACGAACTCAAACTCAAAAGGCTGAGTGGGAATTTCCACAGGTATAGATGATTGAATTAGTTGTGGTTTCTGGGGAAATACCCGTGTTTCTATCGCTTTGATATCCTCATCCCGCAATCCTAAATATTGCTGATAGTCTTGCAAATCTTTTTGCGTCGCTTGCTTAAAAGGATATTGTTGATTGACTGCATCAATCAACGCCTGTTCATACTCCTGTAACTTTTGCTGATAGTCTTGATAGGGTTTGAGAACTTGTTGTTCAATTTCCTTAGCTTCATCCTCAGATAAACCTAATTCAATCCGCTTCGATTCTAGTATTTTCAATGCAAAGATAGAAAACTCACCCTGACCTTGTTGCGCCCTAGTTGTGGCTTCTTGAAAGAATACTTGCTTGGCAAGATTAACAACAACTGTCGATGGTAACGACGATGTTGATAGTGTTAAAGCTTGTAAGGCCTCTGTTGCTGTGACATAACGGAAACTAAAGTGACGACGCACCATCTTAGTTAAAACATCAGCCAGATACTCACTCACTTGTGCTTGGTGTCGCCAGATGATTTCACCCGTTAATGGATCTTCTTGCAGCTCATGGGGTAAAACGCCTGTCAAAGCTTGAATGATCGTTATTCCCAAAGCATACACATCACTACCCAAACAAGGTTTACCATTCTTTTGTTCCGACGGCATATAGCCGGGAGTACCAATGACGATGCTGGAATTCACTTCGCCTTGAGAATTCACCATTAAAGAGCCAACTTCCTTCACAGCCCCAAAATCAATTAGGAAAATCTGACTATCCTGATATCGCCGCATCAGATTTTGGGGCTTGATGTCGCGGTGAATTACTCCTTGACTATGTATAAAAGACAAAACTTCTAGAACATCTTGCAACAACTTAGTTGCATAATCCTCACTTAACCGCTTACCGCGAATGATTTCTTGACTTAGGTCTTGTCCTTCGATAAATTCTTGAACTATATACAGAACTTCGTTTTCCCTAAAGTGTGCTAATAGTTGGGGAATTTGGAGATGTCTACCAAGTTTTTCCAGAATCGCGGCTTCTTTTTCAAAAAATTCAACAACGCGGGGATGGGTTTGATTAGGACGTAGTTGCTTGACTACACACAAAGGCTTACTAGGTTGCAAATTATCCCTAGCCAGAAATGTTACAGCAAAGCCACCGCCGCCTAATTGCCGAATGATTTCGTAGCGTCCAGCCAGTGTGTTCAAGATGACTGTCAACCCCCAGAAACCTGATGAATTTTAGTGTAATTGTTAATCATTGAATCGGGCAAGTTAACTGAAGCACTCGTAAATAGAATTCCTGACTATACAACTGAAATCTACCGTTGCGGCTTTTGCTTCCCCATAGTGGTACGGAAGGCGAGGCGATCGCATCGGGTGACAATTCAATTGCATCCGGATACAATGCGATCGCATCGGGTGACAATTCAATTGCATCCGGATACAATGCGATCGCATCGGGTGACAATTCAATTGCATCCGGATACAATGCGATCGCATCGACTCACAATGGCATTGTATCGAGTGACAATGCGATCGCATGAGGAACTAACCCAACACAACTCGAAAACCAACATTGGTGTATTTATTATCTCTTGCGTTACAGTTGCGTACTGCTGAACGACAATTCCAGGGGTTGATATTCCATGAACCACCTCGCAGCAGGCGAGTATGATTATCACTCATCCAAACACTGCCATCTGCTGGCGCTCCTTTATAATTTTTGTGCCAACTATCTTGGCACCATTCCCATGTATTACCATGCATATCAAATAAACCAAAGGGGTTGGCGAGAAAGGTTCCGACATCAGTTGTCTGCCCGCGATATTCACCCTTTGGCCCAGAAGCGTATGTGTACTTCCCGTTGTAATTAGCTAAATCGGTTGTAATGGTTTCGCCAAAACAAAATGGGGTAGTCGTTCCCGCGCGACAAGCGTATTCCCATTCTGCTTCACTTGGCAAGCGATAGGGTTTTCCTGTCTCTTGAGCAAGTCGGGCACAAAACTCCACCGCCTCATCCCAAGACACTTGTTCAACAGGTCGATTAGCTCCTTTAAAATGAGATGCTTCGGAATTTAATTGAATATTTACTCTTTCTAGCGCAGCCACAGCTTTCCATTGACTTTGGGTAACGGGATATTTCCCCATGAAAAAGGGTTGAATCGTGACTGGGTGTTGTGGATTTTCAGAGTGATATCGTTCTGGTTCATCCCTTGGGGAACCCATCAGAAATTGTCCGCCAGGAATTGCAACCATTTCTAAAACTAAGCTATTAGTTAGCTTTTCTGTGAAAGATTTAGACACTCCCCGTATGCGGTTAATTTCCCAAGTTTTTGTAGCATCCAAAAATCCAGATTTAAAAGTTAGAGTAGCAAACTCAAACTCAAAAAGCTTAGTTTGAATTTGTTCTTTTCTCTGCTGAGGTCGTTGGGGAACTACTCGTAGTTCTATCGCTGCAATATCCTCATCCCGTAATCCTAAATACTGCTGATAATCTTGCAAATCTTTTTGAGTCGTCTGGTTAAAAGGATAATGTTGCTGAACAGCATCAATTAATGCCTGCTCATACTCCTGTAATTTCTGCTGGTACTCAAGATAGGGTTTAAGAACTTGTTCATGAATTTCTTGAGCTTCATCTTCCGATAAACCCAACTCCATTCGCTTAGATTCCAGTATTTTTAAAGCAAAAACCGAAAAAGTCCCCTGACCTTGTTGTGCGCGACTTCTCGCTTCCTGAAAGTATACTTGCTTGGCAGAGGGATTTAGAAGAATCGTTGGCGGTAGTCTTAAAGCTTGCAACGCCTCTGCTGCTTGGGAATAGCGTAAACTGAAGTGACGGCGCACCATTTGAGTTAACACCTCAGCTAGATGGTCACTCACTTGTGCTTGATTGCGCCAGATGATTTCACCTGTTAATGGGTCTTCTTGTAATTGTGAGGGTACAACGCCAGTTAAAGCTTGCAGGATCGTCATCCCCACAGCATATACATCACTACCCAAACAAGGTCTACCATTTTTTTGTTCCGACGGCATATAGCCCGAAGTACCGATGACGACGCTGGTATACACTTCGCCTTGAGAATTTACCATCAAAGAACCAAGTTCTTTCACAGCCCCAAAATCAATCAGAAAAATTTTACCATCCCGATGTCGTCGCATCAAATTTTGGGGCTTAATGTCGCGGTGAACCACTCCTTTACTATGTATAAAAGACAAAACTTCCAGAACATCTTGCAACAACTTAGTTGCATAATCCTCACTCAGCGGCTTACCATGAATAATTTCTTGACTTAGGTCTTGCCCTTCGATAAATTCCTGAACTATGTAAAGATTTTCTTTTTCGCTAAAATGTGCGAGTAATTGGGGAATTTGGGGATGTTGACCCAGCTTTTCCAAAATCGCGGCTTCTTTTTCAAAAAATTCCACAACGCGAGGATGGGACTGGTTAGGACGCAGTTGCTTGACTACACATAAAGGCTTGCTAGGTTGCAAATTATCCCTAGCCAGAAATGTTACAGCAAAACCACCGCCGCCTAATTGCCGAATGATTTCGTAGCGTCCTGCCAGTGTGTTCAAGATTGCTGCCAACCCCCAGAAACCTGATGAATTTTAGTGTAATTGTCAATGATTGAATAGAGCAAGTCAACTTAAGCCTTGGCTATTAAATCGCCCAGGCAAGTATGAAATGGGACTTTCCAAACATTTTCTAAAGCTTAACGAAAAAATGTGTAGTTTTAACGCGCTTAGTTGAACCAACAGTTGAGTAGTAAAACTGGTTCTCTATGAAGAGGCGCTGACGCGCAAGAAATAAAAACGAACCACATAGACACCAAATGACTTCCCATTCGCTGAAAGCGTTCCCGACAGGAGAAGGGTAAGGTAGAGAGAATTTGGCGCAGCTTTAGAAATAAACGATATGATTTATGAACTTTCTCCAGCGTCTTTAAGTGCAACATCAATCAGCGTTTGACTTAAGCGAATATTATGATTAAGCATTTTTTGTTAGCTGTTTTAATAAGACAGAGGAGAACCTTCACATTTAGCAGGTAATAAAATCCCCATTGAACGTAGTAGAGCGATCGCCTATGCTAGAAACTGCGGATACATCACCTATTGACCGTTTGAGCTATATTCAGGAAACCAGTTTTCATCTAAAGTTTGCTCTAAAGAGCCAATAAGTTTAATAGGGAATGTATCGATGGCAAGTTGTGAGCGATCGCTTGCTTCTGCCCTTGCTTCTTGATAACATTCATCAAATATTTCTAAGATGTAAGGCTTCAGGCTAGGACTATCTTTAAGAACCTTTTGAATCTGTCTGCGAAAAGTTCTAATTTCACCTTTCCAATGTCCTTGATTCCGTTCTCGTTCCTCATCCCAACACTTTAATTTTAGTAGGTGTTCAAGAAGCTTAATCAATAAACTTTCAATTGCACGCTTCTCACTCCTACTCATACTTTCCAATTCTTCAATCAAGTTATCTAAATCCACAGATGAAAACTGTCCAGCGCGAAGTTGGTTGATGGTTGTCTTCAGCCAAAGATAATAATCTTGGTCATATAAAGTCTGACTTGTTGGTTGTATTTGTGCCACCATACACTTATTCAAGCCCTATTTTATTGATGAGAATCTATCAGTATTTTATTATCACTCAAACTAGAATAGGATACCTTCGCCAAAATTATAATAAAGAAAGTTGAGTAGCTTCTTTAGAGACTACATAGGCAACAGGCTTGTTAATTTTCCTCACCTTACCCTCGATTACAGCTTTATTTAACCAATCCTGCATCTGTGAGAGTCTAATACCAATTCTTCAAAATAAAGCTACACATGGACAGCAGGGGGGCAGAGGGCAGGGAGCAGGGGGAGAATTATCTGTAGCAAGGATTTAGAGAAATGGTATAACATCTAAATAGCCGAACTTGATATTACCTGCTAATTTAGCGATCGCAAAAAAAGAGGCAGATAATTTATCTGCCTCATACACTATCTAGTATAAAAAATTATGGATATAGACCGCGATCGCTTAACGCCTGCGCCACACGACCAACACCCAAGGTATAAGCTGCTAACCTGAGAGGAATTTGCCGCAACTTCGATTGTTGAATTACTTGGTGGTAAGCCTGCACCATCAACTGTTCCATTTCGCGGTTAACTCGTTCTTCATCCCAAAATACGTAAGAAAGACCTTGTACCCATTCCAAATAACTAACTACAACACCACCAGCGTTCGCCAAAATATCAGGTAGCACGATCGCACCCCGCGCCTCTAAAGCTTGGTTTGCTTCTAAAGTTACTGGGCCGTTAGCCGCCTCTGCAATAATCTGTGCTTTGATTTGATGCACATTATCTTCGGTGATTTGATTTTCCAAAGCTGCGGGAATCAAGACATCGCAAGGTAAAGTTAGCAAATCTGCATTGCTAATTGCGATCGCATCTGAAAAACCTACAACACTTCTGTGATTTCTACTTGCGTAGGCTTTCAACACCGGAATATCTAAACCAGCTTCAGAATATACTCCCCCGGCACTAGTAGAGACAGCGAGAATTTTTGCTCCGGCTTCGTGTAGCAATTGGGCGGCTGCAATACCTACGTTGCCGAAACCTTGAATAACTACTCGTACTCCCTCCAAGGATTTACCTTGATCCGCCAGTGCTTCCCGGACAATAATCATCGCACCTCGTCCAGTAGCCATTTCCCGCCCTTTGGAACCACCCACGGAAATGGGTTTACCAGTAACAACGCCAGGGACAGCATGACCAACATTCACTGAATAAGTGTCCATCATCCACGCCATCTCCTGGGCGGAAGTCCCCATATCTGGGGCGGGGATGTCTACAGATGGGCCAATATCTTTAATTAATTCGCTGGTGTAACGTCGAGTAATTCGTTCTAATTCACTAGCACTGTACTGTTTTGGATCAATTGCAATGCCTCCCTTTGCACCACCGTAGGGAATTCCTAGCAGCGCACATTTCCAAGTCATCAGCATTGCCAAAGCGGACACTTCCCGTAGTGTCACCGCCGGATGGTAACGAATGCCACCTTTATATGGGCCTAAAATATCGGAGTGTTGTACCCGATGTCCTGCCAGCACTCGAATTTCCCCATTATCCAGTTTTACGGGAATGGAAACTGTAATTACTTTGCGTGGGTGGCTAAGGATTTCTAAGATTCCTTCATCTAGTTTTAATTCTTTAGATGCAGCTTCTAGGTAGCTACAAGCTTGATCGAATGGACAAATATGCGCTGGGGTTGCAGGTTCCAGCGACAGCACAGGTGTTGCAATCATAAAAATTTTCTCCTAATCGCGGTATCTTTGCGAACCGGAAATATATATAACTAGGGACTAGGACAAGAAGTTTATTGACAAGCATTATGGGTTATCAATCTGTCCTAAAATGTCTGTTCACCTCTGTATATGCCTAGCTTATCTTTTCTTATGAAGAAAATAAGAATTTTGTAGTTTTTGTTACAAAATTATTTTAGTTTTATGCATCTAATGACAAAGGAACACAGATTATCTATTCTGTGTTCCTTTCGGGCGAGGCGTTGGCGTAGCCCAACCTAGGCATCGCTTATTTTTGATTAACTTGCTACAAAAACCTCAGGCGTAAAACTGCCATGTAAACCGTAGGGTATATGATGCTGAAGATGCAAACGAGCGATCGCACCTTTATGCAAATCACTGGCATCTAAAATCACCACATCTGAGCGGTGATCAGCAGCATCATAAACCAAAGCCAGTAACCAGCCGTCATCTTCCTTTTGAGAACCTGGGCGGGGGACAAAAATTGGCTCACCCATAAAACCACGGGGTGCTGCACTCCAAAGTTGTCTTTCTCCAGAATCTAAATTAATTTTCAAAATTGCTTGCAAGGGAGCATTATCGGTCTCTGCATGAGCCGCACCTATATATAGATAACGATATGGGTTTCCCACGTTATCTGGATGAATGCTGGGGAACTCACAACAACGGCTTTCAATCAACTTCTTTTGTACTGTCCCATCTTGGAGTTGCAGTGCAAACCGCCAGAGTTGTCCAGGCGAACCAGCCTCAAAATCTACTTGACGAAAATCGCTTTCGGGTTCGACTTCCGGTAAAGAATCGTAGCAAATCGAGTCAATGACAATTTCATCCCCCACCTCAAAAGCATTGATGTGATGAAAGACGAAACCCGATTGAGTTTCCAGAATTTTGACACCTGTTTTCGCTGTTTCCGGGTTGCGGGGAATAACTATAATTCGGGTTGGCTGATTTGGCTGAAACTTGATACATTCCCCCGCTGCGCGTATTCCCAACGCCAAAGGTAGGGGATTGAAGGTGACAGGATTTTGAAAGAAGATGCAGTAATTAGGCGTAATCACAAAATCGTGAATAAAACAGAAACCAGGAACGCTATGAGCGTGTTTTCTGATAATTTCACCTGCCGAGTTTAGCTCAAAAATCGTAATCTTAGTAGATAATCCCGGCTGAATCGAAAAGTTGACCAAGCAAGGTGCGCCATTATCTTGGTTGCAACTGGGGTCAAGGCGAGGATGGGCACTAAAAGCTTCACCAGCTGACAATACACCATTGAAATATTCTCTTTCTAAAGTTTCCAAGGTGCCAGGGTCAAGGCGATGAGGTTCCGCCGCTTCCCACAGTGCCAAAAGTTTCCCACCCCAGTAGATGACGTTGGTGTTAGCAATATTTTTGATTTTGAAGTCAAAGAGATTAGCTAACCAACCGCCGGGTTTTTGGGTGCCAAATACACCACGATAAAGGATTTTTCCGGCTTTTTGTTCTTCGACATAGCCCTCAGTGCGGACAAAGCGATTGCGGAAATGGGCACGACCATTAATAAAGCTAATCCGGCTAATCATGCCATCACCATCAAAGGGATGATGAATCTGTTGACCGTTGATATCCAGTAAACCGGGGCCGTTTCTAAACAGCGTACCTTGCAGTTCTGGGGGAATTTCTCCTTCTATATCATCAATCCAATAATCAAATTCTTGATATAAAGATTGATATCCTCCCTGCCAATCATTGCGATCGTAGGATTTTTCTAAAATTGCGCTTTCTGGAATTTTTGAACTCTGCATCGGCTTTATATCCTTTTGTTAACTCGCGCCAAGACACAAAGGAAAAGTGATGTAGTCAGCGGCTCAATCCCTTTGCAAGGACAGCACTACGAATTCATCAAAGATTTCCTAGCCTTTGGGTACTTTTGGTAAAATAATTTTTGTTAACGACTATTAACTTGGGTTATGGTAGCTTCAACGTCAGATATCAACTCAGGCACAAATGGCTCGCCTGTAGTTGCTGAGGCTGGTTGCAATGTGGAAATTTGAGTTTGCTCTGCTGCTGGTAGCCAGTTGAGAAATGGCAGTGGCAAGAGTGTACTGATGTTAGTAATCATCACCAATAACCACAGAGAACCAAAGTTAGTTTCTGTAATTCCCAGCCAATGCATGATGATTGCCCCAAATTCATAGGAAACCATTCCTGCTAAGTTAGATACCGACATTAATAAGGCAAATAATGTGGCTTCCACTCCCGGCGGGCAAAGTCTCGCTGCAAGTACCAATACTGGCATATAAGCAATTTGCCCCATGACGGTAAGAATCAAGCTATCACCCAAACTAAACCAGTGGTCATCTATACCTAAAGCTCGGTTGGCGTGAGTGACTAATAGCAGCATCGTCATCCCTAAACCTGCTGACAGCACCGTACTCCAACCAAAGATGACGCGAAAAGGTAAGGTTTTCAGGTATCGCTGAAAAATCCAAATCCCAACTAAAGAAGCCAGATTTGTTACCAGACGCACCCTTCCCAAAAATTCTGGTGTAAAGTGCAATTCGTTGGTGGTGAAGAAGAAAAAGGCTGAGTCAGCAGTTGGTGTAGCTTGCCAAATAAAGACAAATGCTGTTGGTAGCCAAATTGCTTTTTGGGTAACCGCTTGGCGGAGTTGTCTCAGTTGATGCTTGATTGTTACAGAGTTGTTTTGATTTGGATTTTCGGCACTTTTGCTCACAGGGGACTCGGCAATTAACCAAGCCACAGCCGAAACCAACAGGGGAAATATAGCGGTAATCCAAAATACAGTGTGTGTAGAGAAATGCTCTAAAAGCCAGCCGCTAAAATAAGCTGTGAGCAAACCACCTAATGCGGAAGCCCCCCAGCAAATAGATTGTAGCGAACCTGCATCGGCTTGGGATTCTGCTCTGGCGCGTTCGACCACTAGGGAGTCAACGATGACATCACTGACTGCAACTGAAAGTGACCCCAGCGCGATCGCTAGTGTTGCTGCCCAGGTAGTATGAACTAATGTTGCGAGGCTGACCCAGGAAATAGTTCCCAAGATCCCCGATAAAATTAGATATGGTCGTCGGCGATAGCCAAAGATCGGCAAGCCATCGGAGATAAAGCCAAATACTGGCTTGATAATCCAAGGTAAGGCGACTATTCCGAATAGTGCCGACACTTGGGTGGGACTCAGCAGCAATTCATCTTTAAGGAAAAAGCTGACGGCTAGACGCGCTAACCCTAAAATGCCTTGGACAAAGTAGACGGTAAGAATGGCGATTAACTCGGCACTGGGTTGATGACCGAAGAAAATTTTCTGTTTTACTGAGTCTTTGACCTTGGACAAGCCAGAGGAGTGAATCAGCATTAGGTAAATATTTTTTAAGCTTTATCTACTTTTCTATCATATCCATTTCTGAGAGATGGGGGTCAAGACAGAGCGATCGCTTCTGTAGTGTTTTCCCACCACACAGACCCTGAGGGTACAGAGGTGATACCGTTTAACTGTAATTTTTGATACATTTGGCAAGAAAGAGGATTTGGCTGAGGAATTTTGTTAAATGGTATAAAATGTATCCTTAATGATTCCGTTTCCAGAGTTAAATGTTCCAAAAATCTATAATTCAAATGCGATCGCAATTAGCAAAAAAAGGACTAAGCAATATAGCGACAAAGCTAAATCATCAATAATGGTCTGTCAAGGCAAGTGTGAAGGGTTCCCATTGAGCAGATATAGTCCTCAAGCCACGGATTAATAAGAATTTTGTCAAATATCAATAATTGCCGAAATCAATAAAATTGCAATATCTCCAGCGACTATCGAACGTTAATTTTTGGGGCATTTCACTTCGCAATAGGGCAAATATAAAAATCTAGTTTGATTTGTGGAAAAAATCTGTACACTGATACCACTGTTCTTTTCTGTTTCTTGTTCTCTCTACGTGTGATTTCAGAAATCAAATAAGACTGCTATATCTGATTAATAATATTCTCAACTAAAAGTTCATGAATACAGAATCTGTAAATAGGTTTATATCCGTACATACAAAAACATAATACATTAGCAGAAAATCTTATCAACCTTTGCGGGATTTTAGCAGAGCAATAAATGGTTAAATCAAAAGATACTTTAGGTTAATTTTTACTCTATCCATATAGATTAAAAATTATTTAATAAAATCTTGCTTGCTAGTAAGAAGTCAGAAATTTAGGAAGCAAGGGACATAAGTAATCCTCATAAATAAATTAATGCGGCTCAAAACCCTCTTTGCAGAGTCACAAACACATGATGCTCTTCAGCTTAGCTGCCTTCAGCATAACTACCCTCTGCCTTTATGTGGTTATGAGCAAAACACAGATTTAACTATATTCCTATCTAACGATATTAATCATTTTATAATTTCATTGACAGGACAAAATGAGCATAGCTCCTGTAGTTCCTGGTGATATTTATGCGAAAATAGTTATTCCAACAAGGTTTCTGTTTTGAGTATTCATCAATAAGTTTATTAACAAGCGATCGCGGCCTATCTATAGCTAGTAGCTGGCCATGTCCGATAACAATGTCGAGTCATATGACAAGTAATTTTTACAATTTGTTATTTCTGAGAAAAAATCATAATTTACATAAAAAATTAATAATCTTACTGGTCAAACTGTAAGAGTAAATATTATTCTAGTAGCGTGTTTTAAAAATTACCCTCCAGCTAAATCATGTTATGATGCGAGGTAATTATGCCCAAGCACAAAATACTTAAGTGTAGGTTTATAGTCTGCCTGCTTGAATATACTCAGGATAGATGCTGTCGGCTTTATGGTTTTCCTAATTAAGCTATAAATCTAGTGTGTTGTGACACTCTCTCAATCCCAAAGATAAAGTTTTCTTAAAGTGTCAAAGCTGTAGATGCATATATCTTAGCGGGAAACTTGCGACTCAGCTGCTTCTAGCAAGGGTGGGATAGAGGGCGCAGTAGTACCTCCAGTAAGGGTGGTACCTTACAAAAGGTTTTCTCTTGAAAAATCTGGAATTCTTCTCTAAGAACCTGTAACTATAAACACCATAACTGTGATATTTCTATTTCTGTTGGTTGTAACAAAGGAAATAAGACAATGACAAAAAATGTTCTCTTTATCGTGTCAGAGTGGGGCTACTGGGGCGAAGAACTCATTGGACCATTAGAGGCTGCTGATGCCGCTGGATACAAAATCACCTTCGTTACTCCTAACGGCAAGAAACCAACCCCACTATCTGTGAGCTGTGCGCCCGGTTATATCGATCCCCCATTAGGTCGGGGCGTTACATCTGAAGAAATGGGAGCAAAGACCACCCACGTTCATCAGTCAGACCGACTTGACAATCCTAAGAGCCTGGCTGATTGGTTTCCTCTCAGAGCTTATCCTAGCTCTCCCACTTATCTGAGAGACATGGAAGCCTATTACCAAAAAATAGACAAGATCATCGCTGAAGAACTAGTAAATTACGATGCTCTAGTCATTGTTGGTGGTAGTGGGGCGCTGATTGATCTGGCCAATAATTCCCGAATACATGAACTCATCCTCGGCTTTGTCAAGCTCAACAAACCCATTGCGGCTGAGTGCTATGGAGTCACCTGTCTAGCATTTGCCAGAGACTTCCGGGAGAAAAAGAGTTTAATTTGGGGCAAGCACGTCACTGGCCATCCAATTGATTATGACTATTTAGACGGTACAGGATTTGAAGGTCCTCATGCTATTGATGGCTCCAACAAGGGATTTGGCGATGGCTATATTAATTTTGGCCCTCCATTCTACCCCCTAGAATTTATTCTCCGTGACGCTGTTGGACCCGATGGGGCCTTTATCGGTAATGTCGGTCACCAAACTTCCGTTTTAGTTGATTATCCCTTCATCACCAGTCGTTCCACAGCTTCTTCGGTGGAGTGTGGTCGGATATTAGTAGAAGTCCTTGAAAAAGGGCTTACCCGTTATGGATGGTAAACCTGATTAGTCTTTGCTACTCACAAAAGACCAATCAATGACCTAAGCACTAATAACGACAGAATCAATGACTCAAAAAACTGGTCGTTTTGCCATTCTTGAGCAATTTCTTGCAGATGGCATCCACTATATGTTTGGCAACCCTGGTACAGTTGAACAGGGTTTTTTGGATGCCCTGTGGGAATATCCAGATCTCAAGTACATTCTGACTTTGCAAGAAACCGTCGCTGTCATGACAGCGGATGGGTACGCTAGAGCTACCAAAAAGCCAACATTAGTACAAATTCATAGTGGCGTTGGTTTGGGTAATGCGATCGGCGCGCTATACCAAGCCATGCGCGGTCATGCCCCTCTAGTGGTCATCGGGGGAGATGCGGGCATTAAGTATTCGGCAATGGATGCTCAGATGGCAGCCGATTTGGTAGGCATGGCCAAACCCGTAACCAAATGGGCGGCAACAGTCACAGAGCCATCCTCATTGCTCAGGATGGTACGGAGGGCAATTAAAATTGCTAGTACACCACCTATGGGCCCGGTGTATCTCTGTCTTCCCCAAGATATTTTAGACGCACCTGTAGTAGAGCCAATCTTTCCGACATTGACTCCTTCTACTCGCGTAGTTCCAGACGATGAGACAGTCAAGGGATTAGCCAAAACTTTGGTTGCTGCCAAAAAACCAATGATTTTTGTTGGGGATGGCGTTGCTTACTCTGGGGCGCAAGCAGAGTTAACTAAAGTGGCTGAACTCCTAGGGGCAGAAGTTTGGGATGTAGACTCTGGAGAAGTCAACATCAGCTATGCTCACCCTCTATATCAGGGGGCAACAGGTCATATGTTTGGCTCTAGTAGTTTGCCAATTACCACCAAAGGCGATGTCAATCTAGTTTGTGGCACTTATATGGTGCCAGAGGTCTTTCCCGAACTAGGAAATATCTTTGCCCCAGGCGCAAAGGTGATTCATATTGATTTGAACGCCTATGAGATTGCTAAGAACCACCCCGTCGATGTGGGGATTGTGAGCGATCCCAAGCTTACCCTGGCCAAGCTGGCAGATGCCATCAAAGAGATTGTTACCACCCAAGAGCAAAGCGCGGCTCAAACAAGGGCAGCAGAGATTGGCAAGGCCAAAGCAGCGAAGATAGCTAGTGCCTTGGAAGCTGATAAAGCTGTCCGAGAACTTGTTCCCTTGCATTTCTCCCGCTTTATGGAAGAGTTCGCACCTCTTTTACCAGAAGATGTAATTATCTTCGATGAAGCCTTAACCTCTTCACCCAATATCGTCAGATATAAACCTCCCAGCCACCCAGATCACTATTTTCTCACCCGTGGAGGTTCTCTAGGGGTGGGGATTCCTGGAGCAATTGGAGCCAAATTGGCCAATCCTGACAAGAAGGTGATTGGGTTTACAGGTGACGGCGGCGGTATGTATACAATCCAAGCTCTTTGGACTGCGGCTCGTCACAATATAGATGCCAAATTTATCATCTGCAATAACCGTTCTTACAAGTTATTACAGTTGAATATCCAAGCTTACTGGCAAGAACAAAGTGTACCCAAGCATGACTTTCCCATAAGTTTTGACTTGTCTAAGCCAGCACTACGCTTTGATGAAATGGCTCGTTCGATGGGGGTTGAGGCAGTGCGAGTCGAGAAGCCTGAAGAGATTGTCCCAGCAATTAAGCAGGCATTAGCACATGATGGGCCTTTCCTAATTGATGTAGTTTTAGAGGGTAATGTTCGCCCAGACATGATTGGGATTCGGTGTGGTCAATAGAACAAGGGGCTAGGGGTTAGAGGCTAGGGGCTAGTAAAAAAAGCCTGTTCGCGTAGCGTCTCCGCAGGAGAAGTTATGAAATGAAAGTACCCACAAGTAGGGAATAAAAATAAATCTTCCCCAATGCCCCATGCCTCAGTTACGATTTCGAGTCTAGTTTCATAAGGATGCCTTAGTATGAGTACTACTACTACACCTGGTCGCCAGTTCTTCGATGAACACATGAAGTACATCGTCGCTAAAGATATGGCTGGTATGGTGACCAATACCTATACAGAAGATGCGATTCTGTATAACGCCTTTCCTTTTTTAGATACCCCACCCCCAAATGTGATCAAGGGGAGAGAAGAATTAATCAAAGTTTTTGAAGCTTACCTAGAATATCAAGGTGAGATTCAAGTCGATTCCTTATACAACTTTTTAGAAACTGAAGATGTAATTTCCTTCCAAGCAACAATTACCTCCCCCAAAACAGGTAAGTGGGCAGTTGGCGATGTTTGGCAGATCAGAGATGGCAAGGTGTCTCGTCACTTTGGTTATGCTCACAGGCTAGGAGATGCCTAACAAAAATCCGGGTTGGTGCTGAATCAACTTTTGAACAAAGGAGATAACTCATGACTGAGTTAGAGCTTCTAACTGAATCAGAACTCAAAGAATTCGCAGTCGAGCCCCTGTGGACGAATATGCTCCTCTGTTAGCAGCAGATGTGGAATTGAGGTTTCCTGAAGCCACAGTCAAAGGCGTTGCAGGATTTAATAATTGGTATTTTTCCGCAATCAACACTTATTTCGATGAAGTTCATCTAGTCAAACAAGTCAAGTTAACCTCATCGACACCAGAACAATCAGAAGTCAAGGTAGTTGTGAAATGGGAAGCCAGTCTCTGGAAGCCACCAGCAGCAACCAGCGAACGGGTTGTTTTAGATGCTTATCAAACCTGGATAATCAAGCGATCGCCAAAAACTAATCAACCAGTTATCTCTGTTTACATCGTCGATGAATTCCAGTACTACGAAGGTTCGTTTAAGTTGTAAAACCATTGCCGTTGATGAACTCGGCATTCATCACCCATATCCAGGCTTTTAGATAATTAACTGTTCAACAAAGGAAACAAATTATGAGTGAGCTAGCACCACTGACTCAATCAGAACTTCTAGAATTTGCAAAAGCTTGGTATAGAAAACTAGACGTTCACGTTCCTGTGGACGAATATGCTCCCTTGTTGGCATCAGACGTAGAATTGAGGTTTCCCGAAGCCACAGTCAAAGGCTTTGAAGGATATAGCGGTTGGTATGATCGCGTTATCAACATTTTCTTTGATGAAGTTCACACTGTTAAAGAAGTGACGATCAAATCAGCCACAGCCGAAAAAGCAGAAGTACAGGTGGTTGTGAAATGGGAAGCCAGTGTTTGGAAGGCTCCAGCCGCTAATAGCGAACGCATTGTTTTAGATGCTTATCAAACCTGGGAAGTCAAGCGATCGCCTGAAACTCATAAACCAGTCATCTCTGTTTACATCGTCGATGAACTCAAATACTACGAAGGTTCAGCTACTTTGTAAATACTAAAACAGAGAATTCTTAACAGGCAACTCTGAAAAGTTTTAAGCCTCTCCCCCCGTTGCGGGCAGAGATTTGGAGATGGGTTTTTCAAAGTTTGTCGAACTTATGTTAAATGAAGGAACAAAATCAGCTAAAATTTAGCTACTTTTTCTTCCCTGTTAAGAGTGCTCTGTTACTTAGCCCGAAGGAGTTTGTTGAGCAAATTTATGGAGAGAATAAAATATGGCCAAGCCTCCCGATACTGCCTTAGGAAGACTATACGAAGAACACATTCAATTAATCCTTAAGAAGGATATTGAAGCATTATTAAATCAATATACTGATGATGCAGTCTTAATTAGCAGCTTTGAAAAAGTTCCTAAATATTTTCGAGGACGCAAAGAACTCGAAGAACACTTTAAAGGCATCTTAGGAATTGAAGGGCTACAAACAGATATTGCTTTCTGGGCAGAAACCGAAAATCCACAAACTTTAATGATTGTTGAAGCTATCACTTTGCAGGCTGGAGGGCAAGAAGCTAAGATGCGGTTTGCCGATAGCTGGGTTTTAAAAGATGGGAAAATAGCCATCCACTTTGCTGGTATGACTCAATATCCTGATGGCACAGTAGCCTAGAGCAGTTGAAGAGTGCTGAGTTATGAGTGCTGAGTAAAATACCTCCACACCAATTGTTACCCTATGGTAAGCAAGCTAGATTTTAGCGTCTCATAGATAAGCGCGGGGCAGAGTATGTACAAAGTACATAGTTACTGAGTAATTTATTGACTCAGCACTCATAACTGAGTACCTATTAGCAAAATTATGGATTTATCCAATCACAAAATAGTCATAATTGGTGGTAGCTCTGGAATTGGATTAGCAACTGCTAAAGCAATTGTTACCGCAGGCGGGAATGTCGTAATTGCTAGTCGTTCCGAATCAAAATTAAATGCCGCTAAAGCTGATATTGGTGAACGGGTAGCTACCTATAGCCTAGATATAACTAATGAACAAGAAGTACAAAAATTCTTTGCCACAGTTGGCAGTTTTGATGCTTTAGTCATTACTATTTCTGTGGGATTTATGGGGGCATTTCTGGAATTAGAATCAACTCTATCTCGCCAAATATTTGACAATAAATTTTGGGGGCAATATTATGCAGCTAAATATGGTGCAGCCCAACTAACACCTAGTGGGTCTATCACCTTCTTTTCTGGTTATGCTGCCCAAAAACCAGTGCCGAATCTTTCCGCTATGGCGGCTGCTAATGGTGCAGTTGAAGCATTAGCTCGTTCTTTAGCAGTGGAACTTAGCCCAATTCGAGTTAATGTCGTATCTCCTGGTTTAGTAGATACTCCGATTTATGAAGGTATGCCAGCCGAACAACGTCAAAACTACTTTAATTATGTAGCAAACTCTCTACCTGTAAAACGGATCGGGCAACCAGAAGATATTGCTGAGACAGTTTTATATTTAATTAAAAACAAATTTACAACTGGTGCAGTTTTTGATGTAGATGGTGGAGCGAGGTTAGTATAAGCGGTTCAGGGTAAAACTGGCACACTCAGAAAAATAAGCAAATCACCAAATGGAGTTCGCCACAATGTTAAGAGCAGTTAAGAAAACTTGGGCAGGAGTAGACGTAACTGGTTTTGACCCTTATAAAGATGCTTTACAAGCACGCTTAATTAATCTTATTTGGAATGATGAAGCTCTGAAACAAGAAATTCTGACAAATCCAAAAGCTGTGTTTGAAAGGGAAACAGGAATTACATTTCCTTCAGAATTAGAGATTCGAGTTCTAGAGGAAAATCAAGATGTTTTTTACTTTGTTATTCCACCACTACCTCAAACACAAGCTCAATGGGAGCTTTTTTATCAGCAAATGTCTGTCTGGTGGACACTGACATATACATGGTGGTGGTGGATTTACCGCATGGAAGCAGAAAAGTCTATAGCTTTCAGAGAAGCTTTAGAATCACTAATTATTGTTCGCTTCATGCAAGACGAATCCTTAAGGCATCAACTGTTTACCGAACCAAACATAGCTTTAGAAAATCAAGCAGGTATTAAACTTCCTGATAATATCAAAGTTCAACCATTGGCAGAAACTCCCAATCTTGCTTATTTTGTTTTGCCACAGAATCCACAACTAGAGAATCGTGTATATGCTGGAGTAGGAGAAGCATGGATGGCAGCCCATACTTGGTTTTGGTGGTTAACATCTTTACGCATCAGAACTGCTGCTTTGGAAGCTACCGCTTGAAGAAAAATAGTAGCTGCAAGTAAAAAATTATTTTTATAAAAAGAATGCCAATTAGATCACAAATTTTCCGATGAAAGCACAAGTAATTGAACGACTAGGGGATACTAGTGTATTCAAAGAAATAGATTTGCCAAAACCGCGGGTTATACCTGGTCACATTTTAATTCGTGTGTTTGCCTCAAGCGTTAACCCACTGGATTACGTGATCCGAGATCCCAAGTACATGACCTATATTACTGATGAAAGATATGCTCAGGCATTTAGTCAGGCGATTGTGCCAGACTTACCAGCAGTGATACATGGTGATGTCGCCGGAGTTGTGGAAAAAGTGGGAGAAGGGGTGAGCAAATTCCAACCCGGTGATGAAGTTTATGCTTGTGCGGGTGGTTTGCGAGGTTTTGGTGGAGCTTTAGCTGACTATATGTTGGCTGATGCCGATTTAGTGGCTTTGAAGCCTAAGTCACTCACTATGGCAGAGGCTGCGGCACTTCCCTTAGTTGCAATCACGGCTTGGCTTGCCCTTATAGACAGAGTCCAGATTAAGCCTAGGCAAAATGTGTTGGTACACGCAGCCACAGGCGGTGTAGGTCATATTGGGTTGCAACTTGCCAAGTGGGCTGGGGCAAAAGTTTTCACAACAGCTTCTTCTGAAAAAAAGTTAGCGATCGCCTATGAATTAGGTGCAGATGTCGCCATTAATTATCGCACGCAAACTGTTGCAGAGTACGTCAAGCAGTATACGGACGGCAAGGGTTTTGATGTTGTTTTTGATACTGTTGGCTTCGATAATCTTGATCGCTCCTTTGAAGCCGCCGCCGTCAATGGCGTAGTTGCGACTACAATGGCTTGGAATAATCATGACCTGAGTCCGGTTCATTTAAAGGGGATAACTCTACACGCCGTCTGGTGGGAAATTTCTATGCTTTATGGTATTGATCAAGCACACCACGGCGAGATATTAGCCAAACTTTCTCAGCTAATAGATGAAGGTAAAATCCGCCCATTAATCGACCCAAGATCATTTAGCTTCGCTGATATAGCAGCAGCGCATCAATATGCCGAATCTGGTCAGGCAATTGGGAAAATAACTTTGACGCGATAATTTAGGAAACTGGTATAAATTAGGCTGTAAGTACAGGCAAATAAATTCAAATTCTTAGAGTGGAACAAAGTAAATATATGGAAATTTCCTTGAAAGTTAATGGTAAAAAATATACAGCAGATGTTGAACCTCATCTACTGCTAATAGACTTTTTAAGAGATAATCTCGGTTTAACAGGCACAAAAGATGATGGTGGTTCAACTTCTGGTGTTTGTACAATTCTGCTCAACGGGGTATCGGTAAAAAGCTCGTTTGTTTTAGCAGTTCAGGCAGACGGTAGCGATATTATCACCATTGAAGGCATTGCTCAAAACGGTCAAATGAGTATCATACAAGAAGCATTCTGGGAAAAGCACGCAGTTCAAAACGGCTTTTGTACACCAGCAATGATCTTGTCCTCAATGGATTTGTTGCAACAAAATCCCAATCCTACAGAAGCAGAAATTCGTGCTTGGTTAGATGGGATTTATTCACGAGATACAGGTTATCAAAATGTCGTCAGTGCCATACAATATGCTGCTAAAAAATTACAGCATAGTTAGGGCTAAAGGTTATGGATTAGGGGACAAATCCCAAACGCCAAACCCCAAATGCCAAATGACAACAAATAATATGGAGCAAATAACACAATGAAACTAGAAGGTAGTGTAGTTCTTATCACTGGTGCTAATGGTGGTATTGGTAAAGAGTTCATTCAGGGATTACTAGCAGCAGGTGTTGCTAAAATATACGCCGCAGCCCGCAGACCAGAAACTCTTGATGATTTAAAGGCTGCTAATCCTGGAAAAATTATTCCGGTCAAAGTTGATGTTACTAACCTTGCTCAAGTTAATGAAGCAGCCGCCCAGTACCAAGATGTAAATGTACTGATCAATAACGCTGGTATAACCCGCGACCAGGGGGTGATTTCTGCGTCAGATATAGATGGTGCTCGTCAGGAAATGGAAACGAATTACTTTGGAACGATGGCAATGTGTCGAGCCTTTGCTCCTGTGCTGAAAGCCAATGGAGGAGGAGCGATCGCCAACCTCGTTTCTTTATTAGGTAAGATTAACCTACCTTTTATGGGCACATACTGCGCTTCTAAGGCAGCAGAACTATCCCTAACTCAGTGCGTGCGTGCGGAATTGGCTGGACAAGGGACGCTAGTAATTGCCGTTTTGCCAGGTACTGTAGATACTGATTTTGCTAAGTATTATCCACCCCCAAAGGTTGCGCCAGCAGAAGTTGTTAGAGTAGCTTTAGAAGCTGTCATCAATGAAGTTGAGGATGTCTATCCTGGAGAACAAGCAACCTATTTGGCAGCTGAACTGCTCAAAGATCCCAAAGGATTAGAAAAACAACTGGCAGGAATGTTGCCAGCAATGTTTGAGCAGCTAAAGCAACAATAGCAATCGAGGTAGAGACATCGATGAAAGATGTACTGGATGAACTCGAACAATGGCTAAATCTAGGCCATGCTGTAGCATTAGCGACTGTGATCAGCACCATAGGTTCCAGTCCCAGAGAAATCGGTGCTGTCATGGCAGTAAACGATGCGGGAGACGTTCTCGGTTCTGTCAGCGGTGGCTGTGTGGAAGCAGCAGTGGTGGAGGAGGCACTTATAGTCATCCAAGAAGGCAAACCACGGGTGGTAAGTTATGGGGTAAGTGATGAATTGGGGTTATCAGTTGGCTTGACCTGCGGCGGTACAATTCAAATTTTTATCGAGCAGCTATCAGACAAATTACTCGACAGTAAGATTAGTCTGAGGGATATTTTCCAGGCAATTCGCCAATCATCACAGACACCTATAGCTATCTGCACAGTAGTTGAGGGAATGCAAGCGGGAGCCAAGATGATCGTAACTGAAAATGGCTATCGCCTGGGTTCTCTTGGCAATGCAGATATCGACCGCGTAGTGGCTGATGATGCTCAAGGAATGTTAGACCAGGGAGTGACTAATTTGTGTCACTATGGTTTGAATGGGGAACGTCGGCAGACAGAAGTAACAGTATTTATTGAGTCTTTTGCACCCCAACCCCACTTGATCATTTTTGGTGCCGTTGACTTCACGCGATCGCTCTCTACCTTAGGCAAAATGCTAGGCTACCGGGTTACTGTTTGCGATGCTCGCGATCGCTTTGCCACAGTTGCACGCTTTCCCACTGCCGATGAGGTGATCGTAGAATGGCCTCATAAATACCTAGAAAGCACCCATATAGACTACCACACCATTATTGTTGTTCTGACTCATGACCCCAAGTTTGATGTCCCCGCCTTAGTAAGTGCCGTGCGGACACCAGCAGCTTACATTGGGGCAATGGGCAGCCGCAAAGCCACTGGAGACAGAATCAGTCGCCTCCAAGAAGCCGGACTGACTGAAGCTGAAATTAACCGAATATCTGCCCCGATCGGGCTGGATATCGGCGCTCGTACCTCAGAAGAAACAGCAGTTTCAATTATGGCTGAAGTGATTGCTCTCAGGAGTGGGCGTAGTGGGGAAAGACTATCTCACAACCAAAAACCAATTCATGCGAGATAGTTAAGCATTGCCAAGGAGAATCACGCCAGTGGCGTGGTTTTTCCTATAAGCGGCTGGTAGACTCATAGCGACTTAAATTTAGGGGAATTATGAAAGCAGTACGCATCCATTCTTACGGAAAACCAGAGGTACTCGTTTATGAAGATGCTCCTCTTCCTGGACTTGGCCCGGAAGAAGTTTTAGTCGAGGTTCATGCTGCTGGAGTAAATCCCCTAGATTGTAAAATCCGCGAAGGTCGCATGAAAGCGATTTTTGATTATCCAAAACCCTTCATTCTCGGAATGGATGTATCAGGTAAAGTAGCTGCGATCGGATCGGGAGTGAGCAACTTCTATTTAGGTCAAGAGGTGTATGGAATTGCAGAAGTTAGTCGTTCTGGCTCTTACGCTGAATATGCGATCGCACAGCCGCAAAAGCTAGCTGCTAAACCAAAAACGCTCGACTACGCTCAAGCAGCATCTATTCCCGTTGTAGCTATGACAGCATGGCAGGCTTTATTTGATGTCGGTGGACTCTCTCTAGGGCAAACCATACTAATTCATGCAGCAGCAGGTGGCGTTGGTATTTTTGCTGTACAGTTGGCCAAGTTAAAAGGCGCTCACGTCATCGGTACAGCATCGGCTCACAACTTGGAATTTGTTAAGGAACTAGGTGCAGATGAGGTGATAGATTACAAAGCAACCAAATTTGAAAATGTTGTCAGTAACGTAGATATAGTTTTGGATACAGTCGGTGGCGATACGCGGGAACGTTCTTGGGGAATCATCAAACCCAATGGAATTCTGGTTTCGTTAATTTCCTCTCTTCCTCCCTCCCAAGCAACTGCTCTAGAAAAAGGCGTTCGTGCAGTGGGATTAGTAATGCAGCCTCAAGCTTCACAACTAACAGAAATAGCAGCGCTATTAGATAGTGGCAAAATTAAAACTGTTGTTGGTAAAGTATTACCTCTAGCAGCAGCTCGCCAAGCTCACGAATTGATTGAGAATGGCGGCACTCGTGGAAAGATTGTGCTGCAAGTCAACTGATCGTCAACATAGTTAATAGTCAATCATGAAAATTGGTATTCTCGGTGCAGGTAATATTGGCGGTAATCTCGGTAAAATCTGGGCAGCAAAGGGACATGAGGTTTTTTTTGCTGTGCGAGATCCTCAGAGTGATAAGGTTAAAGCATTATTGAATGATCTAGGGTCTAGCGTTCGCACAGGTAGTGTAAAAGAAGCCGCCTCCTTTGGAGAAATAGTCCTGTTGTCCGTACATTGGCAAAACGTGCCAGAAGTTTTACAACAAATCCAAGGGCTGATGAGCAACAAAATTCTCATCGACAGCACTAATCGGATGATACCACCCCCGCCTGATACTACAGGGTCAGCATCTGAGGATATTGCCAGGTCAATTCCCGAAGCTAGAGTAATTAAAGCTTTCAGTACTCTGGGTGCTAACAATCTCACTAATTTAAATTTTGGTTCTGACAATGCTAGCACCTTTATCTGTGGCGATGACCCAGAAGCCAAAGCTATAGTTACCCAACTCGCTGAAGAGATTGGTTTTGATGTAGTGGATGTAGGGCTACTAAATACTGCTGCGCTGATAGATTCGCTGACTAAGCTTTGGGTTCAGACATCACGTAAATATGGTAGAGAAATTGCCTTTAAGTTATTGAGACGCTAATACTTTTAAAAATATCAATAATTAGGCAATAATTGACAAGATTATACGATGCTTATATAGCAATCCTGGCAGGAGTTACAAAATTACTCGTTTAAGTAGGTGATAGCAAACAAAGAGCGAAAAATACACTTTTTTTTACCAATTAAATAGGATTAATCTATCTCTTGAAGAAAGAACAGTCCACAAACTAGAATATTTCATTTTGGAGCATATTAAATAATTATCTGTGTTAATCAGCATTTATTGGCGGTTAGCTGTTGATGGTTAGAACTTTTGTGAGAAATCTCGTCTTGCAGCTTTTATCTAGGGTGGGTTGTCATCTTTGAGAACAACAATTTACGTTCATTTAAATAATAAGTTTAATTTTTAAGTTTCTTATACTCAAAAATGACTAAGCCCATACTCTACAGGAAGGCTCCACGAAAGAGGTGAGGAAACAGGGAAAGAATTAGCCCCAAATATTGGGGTTTGAGCAAATAAGTTTATTTAGGAAAAGAAATATAAATATTTTTACTCTACGAGAAGCTATAGAGATACGAAACGCACAGCCTCAGAAAAAATATGTCCACAACAAAATCTCCTTAATTTATTTATGGGGATTTCCTTGTTGCTGTTCTCTTTTAATCATGAATTATATGCAAAAATAACTATTGGTGAGCGGCAATATTTTTGGGGTACTGGAATTTGATGAAAGAAAGTGTCGTTATATAAAATTTCGTAAACTGATCTCCTAGCATTTGCAGGTCTAAGGTTAATAAAAAGTTATTTAGCGACAAGTCTGAACATGAGTTTCTTGTAGAAATTTTGAATAGTTAGTCTCATAGATAATATGGTTAAGCAAATCTTAGGAACATCTATTAAACGCCGCGAAGATCCAGAATTATTGCGCGGAGAAGCCAAATTTACAGCAGATATCACCCTGCCGAATATGCTGCACATGGCAATTCTGCACAGCACTCAGGCTCATGCTCTAATTAAGAGTATTGACACCAGTGCGGCTCAAAAAATGCCGGGAGTAGTACGGGTGATCACAGGAGCTGATACTAGCTCAATTTTGCCCCTCCCCGTGATTATGAACCCTGGTGGTGCAGCGGCGAAATTTCCACCCCATCCTTATGGGTTACCAGCAGGTCAAACTGTCTTAGCTACCAATAAGGTGCGCTATGTTGGGGATTTTGTAGCTGTGGTGGTTGCCGAAACCCGTCAACAAGCATATAGCGCCCTTAAAGGAATTAAGGTAGAGTACGAGCCACTATCAGTTGTCACTGATGCTGAAGAAGCGCTGAAGCCAGACGCTCCCCAACTATATGACAGCGTACCAGGGAATCTCAACCAGTACGCCAGTTATGGAGATAAGGAAGCAACAGAAAAAGCGATCGCATCTGCTGAGGTGGTAATCAAGCAAAAGATTCGTATCCCGCGTGTGATTGCCAATTCTAGCGAAACCCGAGCCACGATCGCGGATTACAATCCCGAAACCGGAGACTATACCCTGTGGACAAATACCCAAATTCCCCACGGGAACCGTTTTTTACTATCGCAATTAGTTTTGGGAATTCCCTACAACAAGCTGCGGGTGATTGTTCCCCACATGGGCGGAAGCTACGGCTCTAAGGGATATCTTTATCAAGACACAGCCATCACACTGTTTTTAGCTAAAGAACTCGGCCGTCCCGTGAAGTGGGTAGATACCCGTCAAGGGTTAGCGCGTACCACCGTTCACTCCCACGATCATATAGAGTATGCCACCCTCGCGGGCAACAGAGATGGCAAAATCACTGCCCTGTATTGCACCAACTACGCCAACCTCGGCGCTTTTTCCGGCACCAACGGCCCTGGTGCGCCCACAAGTTTGACAGGTCGCAGCATTTCCGGAGCTTATGCTATCGAGCATCCCTTCTATGAAGTTTATTGTACTTTCACTAACACCACACAAACTGGCCCGATTCGGGGTGCAGGGCGGACAGAAGCCCACTGCGTGATTGAGCGTTTAGTTGACCTCTTCGCTGATGAAATCGGTTTAGATCCTGCCGAAGTCCGCCGCCAAAATATGGTTGCTCCCGATCAGTTCCCTTACAAGAACGGCTTGGGCTGGACTTATGACTCAGGTAATTATCAAGTCGCCCTTGATAAAGCCCGAGAAATGGTTGATTACAAAAACATCGAAAGTCGCAAAGCAGAAGCTAAAGCGCGAGGTAAATATCTAGGCGTAGGGATTGGTTCCTTTGTCGCCATATCCGGTGTCGGCCCTTCTCCGGTTATGGCTAAAGATATTGGTCTAAATGGTAGTACTTGGGGCAGTGTTCACCTCCGCGTTCACCCGACTGGGGATGTAAGTTTAATTACAGGCAGTCAACCCCACGGTCAAGGTCATGTGACCACCTTCTCTCAAGTTGCTGCTCAAGAACTTGGTATTGATATTGAACGCATTGAGGTGCTGCATTCCGATACTAGAGGCGCTGTTTATGCCCAAGGTAGCTATGGTTCCCGTAGCTTCAGCGTCGAAGGCTCGACAGTATATAAAGCTGCCCAAAAGATTAACGAAAAAGCCCGAAAAATGGCAGCTCATCTCTTCCAAGTCCCGGAACAAGAGATTATCGTTGAGGATGGTAAGTTTTACCCGAAAACTCAACCAGATCAGGTGAAGACTATCCAGGATATTGCCCTAGCACTTTGGTATGCTTGGGATTTACCCCCAGGAATGGAACCAGGATTAGAAGTAATTACTTTCTTCGATCCACCAGATTTTAGCTATCCCTTTGGTACTCATATCGCTGTAGTTGAGGTAGATCAAGAAACAGGTGAAGTCGAAGTGGTGCGCTATGTCGCAGTCAATGATTTTGGCAATGTCGGCAACCCGATGGTAGTTGATGGCCAAACCCACGGGAATATATATTTGGGCATCAGTCAAGCTTTATTTGAAGAAGCTGTCTATGATGAGTCTGGACAAATACTCACAGACGATCTGAGCAGCTATGCGATCGCCAAACCTTCAGATTTACCCTATTTTGAACTCGATCGCACCGTTACCCCTACCCCTCATAATCCCCTAGGAGCCAAGGGAGCTGGGGATGTCAGTAATCCACCAGTAGCAGTTGCGGTAGTTAATGCTGTTTGTGATGCTCTCAGCAATCTGGGGGTCAAGCATTTAGACATGCCTCTGACACCGGAAAAAGTTTGGCGGGCAATGAATGGTCTTTAAATAGGGCAATATTACTTCCGTCCCCTATAGAGGACGGAAGTAATATTTTACTGAATTTTTTTACTTAAACTTTGACATTCAGTTTTTTACATTGGCATTAAAGCATATACTTTGTACGTTAAAACCCTAGGCAATCAATAATAAGTAAAGAGAAACCAACATAGGAAAAATTTATGGCTAAACCAATGATTCTGACCGTGGATGACGATCCTCAAGTCTTACAAGCGATCGCCCGCGATTTGCGAAAAGAATATGGCGATCGCTTCCGGATTTTACGTGCAGACTCAGGAGCCAAAGCACTAGAGGCCATCAAAGAGTTAAAATTACGTAACGAGACAGTAGCTTTATTTCTTGCCGATCAGCGGATGCCGCAGATGACAGGGGTAGAATTTCTAGAACAGGCAATTGCCATCTTCCCCGAAGCCAAACGGGCCTTGCTCACCGCTTATGCAGATACCGATGCGGCGATCGCAGCTATTAATAAAACAAGTATCAATTACTACTTAACCAAGCCTTGGGACCCACCAGAAGACCGCTTGTACCCAATACTGAACGATTTGCTAGATGACTGGCTCGCTTCCTACCGTCCACCTTTTGAAGGCATTCGCGTCATTGGTCATCGTTGGTCGCCCCATTCTCATAAAATCAAAGATTTCCTTGCCCGCAATCACGTTCCTTATCAATGGTTAGACATTGAAAGAGATCAGGAAGCCCAAGATTTAGTGAGCTACAGTGGCGTAAATACACTTGAGCTACCCCTAGTGATCCTGGGAGATGGCGAACGCCTAGTTAAACCCAGCAACATTGAAGTTGCAACTAAAGTCGGGCTGCAAACCCAAGCCAAACAGCCTTTCTATGACCTAGCAATTGTTGGTGGTGGGCCAGCCGGGTTAGCAGCCGCAGTCTATGGAGCTTCCGAAGGACTGAGAACGGTGATGATTGAACGCGAAGCCCCTGGAGGACAAGCCGGCACCAGCTCGCGCATCGAAAACTACCTCGGCTTTCCCATTGGCCTAAGTGGTGCAGATTTAGCTAGACGGGGAGTCACCCAAGCCAAACGCTTTGGCGTAGAAATTCTCACACCCCAAGAAGTTACAGGAATTCGCATTAACGGCTCCTATCGTTATGCCATGCTTAAAGACGGCACAGAAATAGCTTGTCATGCCTTAATGTTGGCAATGGGAGTATCCTGGCGACGCTTAAACGTCCCCGGAATTGAAAAACTCACAGGTCGGGGTGTCTATTATGGCGCAGCTATGACCGAAGCAATGGAATGTAGTAATGAAAAAGTCTACATCGTTGGTGGAGCTAACTCAGCCGGACAAGCGGCGATGCATTTCAGTAAGTATGCCCAGCAAGTGCATATGTTAGTCCGTGGTGACGATCTGGGTAAAGGAATGTCACAATACCTCGTCGATCAGATTGGAGCTACAGAAAATATTATCGTGCAACTCAATTCCAGTGTAGTTGAAGCTAAAGGTGAAGAAAGTTTAGAAGCCTTAACGATTCTCAACAATGCGACTGGTGAACAGGAAACAGTCCCTGCTAACTCCCTGTTTATTTTTATCGGTGCTGTTCCCCATACTGATTGGTTGGATGGAATTGTTGAGCGAGATGAACGTGGTTTTATCTTGACTGGGCCAGATTTGTTCAAAGACGGCAAACGCCCCAAAGGATGGTATTTAGACAGAGATCCTTACTTGTTAGAAACCAGCATACCGGGAATTTTTGCCGTCGGCGACGTGCATCATGGCTCCGTGAAGCGCGTAGCTTCGGGAGTAGGAGAAGGTTCAATTTGTGTTAGTTTTGTCCACCAGTATCTTGCTAAGGTGTTGTAATGCTGGACATAGAAGATTTACGCCAAGTGGAATTGTTTGCCAACTTAAACGATGAGCAATTACGGTGGTTGTGCGAACAAGGACAAGAAGTTTGGCTGCAACCTGGTGATATTCATCGCGCCGCTGGCGATCCTGCCGAGCAAGTTTTTATCATGATTGACGGCGAGGTGCAAGTTACCCAGAAAGTAGGGAATCAAGAAATTGTCTTAGTTACCTATGGAGCCAAAACCTTCTTTGGGGAATTGCCAATTTTAACCGGAGAAACTCAATATTGGGCTAGTGGCAAAGCTTTGCAGCCTTGCCATCTCCTAGAATTGGACAAAGATAAATTTTGGCAAATGCTGGCCACGATGCCTGCTGTCACTACCTTGATTCTGCAAACAATGGCGCAGAGGGTACAGGAGTTACAGTCAATGTCTCAGCAAAGGGAAAAACTCGCAGCCCTGGGAACAATGGCTGCCGGACTCTCCCATGAAATGAATAACCCAATGGCAGCCGTGAGACGTGGGACTGGGGAATTGCAAAAGGTATTTCAACAGTTACCTTCTTTGGTGCTGCAACTGAGTCAACGACAATTTACCAATCAACAAATAGAATATCTGGCTACTTTACAGCAAGAAGTGATTGGGCGGCAGCAGCAATCCGCTCAATTGTCTCCCCTAACTATGTGCGATCGCGAGGATGAACTCGTAGACTGGTTGGAAGATCATGGTGTGAGCGATGGTTGGAAATTAGCCCCTACCTTAGTTGCAGTAGGCTTAGATGCCGAAGACCTCAGTAAAATTACGCACCAAGTCCCGGCGGAATCTTTAGGAGATATTTTGGCTTGGCTCGAAGCTAGTTTGACAGGATTGGGATTACTCTCGGAGCTAGAGGAAGGTTCATCTCGTGTATCCGAGCTAGTTAAAGCCCTGCAAGATTACTCTTACATGGATCAGGCACCCTTACAAGAGGTGAATGTCCATGATGGGCTAGAAAGTACCTTAAAGATGATGCATCACAAGCTCAAAGATACTGTAACGGTGACTAGAGAGTATGCTAATTTACCCAGAATCAGCGCTTATGGTAGTGAATTAAACCAAGTATGGACAAATCTGATTGACAATGCGATCGATGCCATTAACGCTCAAGGACAGATTTGCATACGTACAAAGTGCGAAAATGAACAGGTTTTGATAGAAATCATCGATAATGGCACAGGAATACCCCCTGCAATTCAATCGCGCATTTTTGAACCATTTTTCACCACTAAAGGCGTAGGAGAAGGTAAAGGATTAGGTTTAGATATTGTTTATCGGACTGTAGTTGGGAAACATAAAGGTGATGTCAGATTCACTTCCTGTCCTGGTAATACGTGCTTTCAAGTTCGTTTACCAGTTGTACTGACTGATAACTGAGGGAATAATTACTAATTCGTAATTCGTAATTCGTAATTAAATGAAACAGACTGGGGACTGGGTACTAGTATTTTTACTCAGCACTCAGTACGGGCTAAAGGCCCCGCTACCGCTCTAAGCGCAGCCATGCCCGCAGGGCTTTACAGCACTCAGCACTCAGCACTTTCAAGTCAGGTTTTAACTACGAATTACGAATTATCAATTACGAATTATTTTGAGGTATTTTATATGCCAGAGTCCAGTGCGATCGCGCTTTTTCCCCAGTTATCAGATGAAGTGTTGCAGCATCTTCAAGAATATGGTGACGAGATTGATTTAAATGTTGGTGATTATCTCTTTAAAGAAGGGGAACACAGTTACGACTTCCACGTTGTTCTAGAGGGAGAAATTCAGGTAACAAAGCGAGTGGGTGAGGAAGATAGGCTACTGGCTAAACATCAACGTGGTGAGTTCATTGGTGAGCTTTCTATCTTGATGGCAGCTGATTCTTTTGGTACTGGCTATGCAACTAAAGCTAGTCGGGTACTGAAGCTGGAACTTAAAACTTTTAAGCAAATCATTGCCACCTTTCCACCCTTGGCTGATCTTGTCCTCTCTACTTTCGCCGCTAGAACTAAAGCCGTAGAAGCGCAGTTACAACAGCAGGAACAACTAGCATCACTGGGTAAACTCTCAGCTGGACTAGCTCATGAGTTGAAAAATCCCGCCGCCGCTGCAGCTAGAGTAGCTGAAGAATTGCGGACTCGGTTTCAGGAGTCACAAATCTTGGCATTGCGCTTAAATCAATATTTATTTACCAAAGCACAACTGGATTTTTTGGCTGACTTCCGGCAAAGTACTATTGTCTCACCTAAATTTGATCTAATCACTCAAAGCGATCGCGAAGACGAAATTACAGATTGGCTGGAAGAACATCAGATAGATCAAGGGTGGGAAATTACTTCCGCTTTGGTTGATTCTGGACTAGATACCGAAAAGTTAGCAACCTTGGCTGATCAAATCCCTGCTGTTGCGCTCAACGATGTCGTCCATTGGTTAGCCGCTAATTTGACCACTATCGGACTAATTGGGCAAATTGAGCAAAGTACAGTCCGGATTTCTGAGTTGGTGAAATCGGTCAAATCCTATGCTCACATCAATCCAGTTCAGCAACATCAAGTGGATGTACATGAAGGCATTGAAAATACTCTGACTATGCTCGGTCATAAGTTGAAGGGAGGTATAGTGGTGACCAGAGAGTACAACCAGAATTTGCCAGCTATCACTACCTATGGCAGTGAACTCAACCAAGTTTGGACGAATCTGCTGGACAATGCTATTGATGCTCTAGAAGGGAAAGGCAAAATTTGGATATGTACCTCCCAAAATAATGACTATGTGCTTGTAGAAATTGCCGATAACGGGCCTGGTATTCCCCCAGAAATTCAGACCCGCATTTTTGAACCATTTTTTACCACTAAAGGAGTTGGTCAAGGTAGTGGTTTAGGTTTGGATATTGTGCATAATCTCATAGTTGATAAGCATCACGGACAAATCAACCTCCACTCTCAACCAGGTGATACACGCTTTCAGATATTTTTGCCCATAGAGTTCGGAAAAGAGTGACTGGGGATGAGGGAGATGAGGGGGATGAGGGGGACAAGGGTTTGAGCAGAATCGAGCTTTACAAGGGGATGAGGGGGACAAGGGGGACAAGGAAGATAAATGACTCTTGACCCTTGACCCTTGACCCTTGACTAAAAATTAAACTGTGTCCGTAAGTTACCAATGAAAATAGTCGGGTTGTTATCGAAGTTATTCGGATTCACAACCAGAGAAAAAGAGGGAACGAGGGCAATATTGCTCGATATGGGCACAAAATAACTGCCCTCAACCTCATACCAAGTGCCACCATTACCACCCCCAGAGACAAGATACTGACGACCCGATAAAATATCCATTGGGATGAGGAAAGAAAGTTGTCCCATTGCACCCGGTTTACCCAAATCTGGGAAAGCCATACCAAACTGGAATGCCTGCGTATTGATTTCTCCTCTAGGAATATTGGGATTAACTGGGTAAATATTGGTGCTGCCGTAAGTATAACGAGCAAAAACGCCAAATTTAGGTGTAATTCGCCAATCTGCGTTAATTCCAAAGGTATCTGCTGTCCCATTATTGAGATCGCCACCAAAACCGTCATCGGCTACGCCATAAAAAGGTTCTGTGAGTCCGTACCCAAGTTGTCTAACACCATCTCGATTTAACCTATAGCCTTCAATATTAGTACGGCTGTAAAGAAACCTGATATTAGAATTATTACTTGGTCTAAAAGTCAGTTCTGCTGTTAGGGTGTTAGTCCCGCCAAATAAACCCTGTGCAGGGTTACTGGCAGAATTAAATGGTGGGCTAGGTAAATATTCATCAGTCTCACCGAGATAAGCCAATTTGAGCAGAAAATTCTTATTGATATCCCACATTGCTACTGCACCAGCACCACGGTCAATGGCATTGACTAGGGTACTATTGGCAGAGTTGAATGTAATGTAGTTAAAGATTGGTGGTCCTTGTGTGAAAGCAAAGGAAAATTGGTTTCCTTCTAAGAAGCGAAAGAAGTTAAACCTAGGGCCGACTACTAACTGAAGGTTATTAGTAACTGGAAATTGATAGTAAAGTTCTCTAATGGTGACTTCAAAGGCATTTGCTGCTCCAGGCCCGGTAGTAAAGTCAGCGAATGAGTAATCTAAACCAGCAGAAGCATAAGAGTTAGCCAAAGGGCCAGGAAATCCGTTGCTAGAACCCATCGCCAGTTGTAGTACTAGGCTATCTTTACCTGTGAAAGATGTCACAAAGTCTAGCCATACTAAGCCTGTGAGCGTAGCACTAGGATCATCAACTCTAGCAATTTCGCGATCGCTACTTCCTCTAACTACCCGATTCCCAGTCTCTCGCTGTACATCACCTCCAGAAAACCCTGCTGCTAGGTTGAACCAAGCAAAACCATACAATTTTGTAGTCGTAGAAAATTGTTGGTTTTCCAGTTTAGCAGTTTGCGCTTCTAGTCCATCTACACGTCCGCGCAGGGTTGCTAGTTCACCAGAAAATTCTTCTTGCAATCGTTGTAAGGTTCCCAGGTCTTCTTTCTTAACCAGATCAGAGCTAGCTGTAGAAATCAATTCCTGAACTCGTTCTAAACAAGCATTCAAACCCGCCGCAAATTCATAACGAGTCATTGCGCGATTACCCAAAAAAGTCCCACTCGGATAACCAGCAATACAGCCGTAACGTTCTACCAAGCTTTGTAAAGCTGTAAAGGCCCAATCTCCAGGTGACACATCCCGCAACTGTGATACAGAATTTACTTGTGCCATGCCATTATGGGTGTCATCTTCACCTGGGTTTAAGCCCAGATCGGCAGCGTTAGAACTAAACTGACTGAATCCATCAACTGAGGTAACACCAGATGTTGTCAAAGGTGATCCTAATTCCTGTTTGCTCTCACCCAAACTAGATTTATTGTTTGGCTGATTTAAAGGATACTGATCAACTACACTTTCCTGAGGAGTTGTTAGTGGCTGTTCTACTGTACTGGTATCCTCTGCTTTCAAATTATTGATTACACCACCCTGAGCCTGAGCTAATACTTGCAAAGGGTTGGCTACCACACCAGACGAAAGCAGTAAAGCAATCCATAAAGCTTTTAATGCAGCTAGTTTAGCTTGCCAATTATTTACATTATTCAACATGGAATTCTCACACCTGTTTCTAAATCTTTGCCACAGAATTCACAAGCACCAGCTCATGAGTCTTTAATAGGATACCTGAGAAGCATTATTTACTACTCTTTTTGGCGACTATGTTCAGTTGCTTCCATGTAGTATTGAATCATCTTCCCTCAAAACCTTCCAGACATCCTTAATAAGTTGCAAGATATACCTTTGTCAAATAATACAGTAGTCTAGGATGTTTGATAGTAAAGAAAAATAACTGATAGTTAACCAGTTATATAGTCTGTTTTTTGATGGTAACTGCATTTGAGGTCTCGAGAATAAAATTTTTTCTCCCTATCGGCGATCGCCTCTTCGGTAGACAGGGCGATAAAAAATTATCTGTTGAATCTGGTGAAATAACTGAATTTCCAGTCGTGCTGGTGGTGAAGAATTCTGTATGGTCAGTACTTAACTGCCAGAAGCTGCTATAGCTATTCTTGACTTCTAGGAAAATACGCCTATCGTAAGTATTATAAGCTACAATTAAATAAAAATTACTTAAAAACCAGCGTTAAAAAAGTGCGTATTAATAACCGTATTTACTTCCATCACCAAACTCTGGTTATTTTCTAGGGTTTGACAGATTTGGGTTCACCACCTTTGATTTTACTTTATATTCGCTTACGTGTAATCACTTAATTCATTATAATTTATAAAACGCAACTTTTTTGGGGTTGGCATCTTGCCGTCCTGGTGATGTAATTAAATACAGAACATCTGATACAAACTGGTATTTATCCTTAAGTTTACTTATAGTAACCAGTAAATATAAGTTATATTATACCTGTCTAAATAATTAATACCTCATCAAGAGTGTAATGAAGCTGTAAAGGGTAATCATCCCTCTAGATCATCAACGAGATAAATACTTACGCAAAAATATTTAGACATTTTTCAATACGACTGAAATCCCTGTATCCCATTACTATTGCCTATTGCCTGTTCCAACTAGATAATTTTTTTTGCACAATTACTTAATTGCCAGCAGACAAAATTGACAACTTTTATAGGTATCATAAATGTTATAATTCCGACTGTATTGAAAGCATCTACCTGACTAGGAAACTCAATTAGACTGGCAACACTATTGAAGATATCAAATATCAAGCTAAATGGTGTGCAGTTTACCAAGCATCAGCAGATTTCAAGGCTGATGCTTTAGCGGGTAAAAGCATAGCTGAAGCTATTGAGAGATTTGTAGGTTTTCAGAACATCATCAAAGGAAAAGGTGAATGCCCTCAAATGTGTGTTTAACATCTCTATGCATATTAAATGCGCTACCTTAACGCACAAGTTCAAGGGCGCACTATAATCATGGCTAAAAAATTTGTTTCTTTAGTACAGAGTATGCTAGTACAGCTTGGTAACATACAGGGTAGCACCTAAACAACTTCAAAGTAATGGAAAAGATGGTATTTAAATTTTTGATTTTCAATTCCGTAAAGCGGTAATAAATTTTTGTATTACTGGCTAAACCTTTTATCAAATTGAGAATTTTTAACTATCTTTTTTGTGAATTTGAAATTGATATTTAAATCCTTTGTGGCTAAAGCTTTAGGTTGAAACAAACTAGGTTTTAATAGTGAATGTACTAAAAATTGCCAGTAATAGATGCAGAGAAAATTGCCAAACATAACTAATTAAATTTCAACAAAAGAAGGTTAATCAATTATGATTTTTCTCGAAAAATAATTGAACCCCAGCAGAAGTTCGGCATTGTAAACTCTCATAAATATTCAAAAAGAGGATGATATGGCTTACACTACCCAAGAACAAAACAATATCAATGTAGTTAAAGGCTTTTTCGAGGCTTTTCGGCAGAAAAATTCTACACAGCTAAATCAATACATTGATAGCAATGTTACATCAGATGGCAGATTTATCATCGTCCGTGGTGGTGAAGAACTATACGATGGATTAGATGAAAACGGTAATGAGGTATTTAAACTAGCTTTTCCAGGTGGAGAGACACCACAGGCAAATCTAGATGATACCAATGCCTATGCTGATGACCGATTTTCTCACGAGCGCAATGCTCTTGTTCCAGAGACCAAAGAATACATTGGGCCAGCAGGAGTCAAAGATTTTATCGCCGCCCTCGATTCTGACTTTGACTTCAATAGCAGTTTCTTTCAGTTCAATGACCTGAAATACATTGCCGAAGGCAATAGAATAGCAGTCTACGGCTATCTCAGGTACGTTCACGATCGTACAGGCAACTTTGTCAGTACTCCTTTTGCCATCAACATTACGATGAGTAATGATGGCAAGATAGACCGATATCACTATTTCGATAACTCTTTTGCTTACGCAGCAGGTTCCCGTGAAGGTGGTTCTTGGGAAGGACAGTATGGGGTAAACCTGTGGGCACAAAATACTAATAGTCCTCTAGGAGCAATCCATCCAGTCAACATTCAATGGGGTACTAGAGAAAGCGAAACCTTAAATGGTGACAGTAATCCCAGCCAACTCAGGGATGTACTCTATGGCTACCAAGGCGATGACACTTTAACTGGAGGTAGTGGTGATGACTACCTAAACGGTGGTAGTGGTAATGACGTTCTCAACAGTGGCGACGGTAATGACATTCTCTGGGGTGGTATCGGTTTTGATACTGCTACCGGGGGTGCTGCTAATGATTTCTTTGTGTTGTACTCCGATGCCAAAGTTGCTAAAGCCGCAGATCAAGGATTCTTAACAGTTACAGACTTTACAGATGGCGTAGATAAGCTGGTGGGAGCGCCAGCCCTTTTAGATTCGACAGATGGAACAGTCACTGAACTAGCTCCCAAAATTACTTTTGATCTGCTCAAAATTGAGCAACAGGGTGCTGATACAGCGATTAGTATCACTAGCACGGGTGAACAGCTAGCACTTCTCAAGAACGTTAACGCTAGCCAAATTACCGCAGATGACTTTATTCCGGCTGGAGATCAAACTAAATCTACTGTTTTACAGGAGTTTCCTGCTTTTAGAGGTTACCCTACAGACAGTGCTGACCCGGCATACTTTACTGCAGAAGCAGAAGCACAGTATCGCCAAACAATTCTTGGTTTCTTTCAGGCTTTTCCCAAACCAGCATCAGATCCAGGCAATATATTTAACTATATTGCAGCTAATTTCGATCCCAATGTTAAGTACATCATCATTGAGAGCCAAAATTCCTATTTTGAAGAATACAATCCTGATATAGACGCTTACTCTGTATCTTTCTCTCACGAGCGTTTTGGGATCACCCCTCCCACTCAAGAATGGGAAGGTATTGCTGGTGCTCAGGGATTTATTGGTAGTCTTGGCGAAGCTAACGACTTAACAGATGTAATCACTAAATTTTTGATTGATGACGTTTTCCAAAATGGGCCTGATATTGCCTTATTTGGGCGGTTTGAATACCGGGATAAAACTACTAAAAACGTTCATGATACGCCCTTTGCCTACGACTTTCACATCAACCCAACCAACGGCAAAGTAGATTTTATCCATTTCTATGAAGATGCCTATTCTTATAGTAATGGTGCTCGCAAAAGCGGTACTTGGACTGCTAATTTGAGTGCAAACCAAACCGTCGATTTTACTTTTGGCACTACCGGAGCAGACGACTTAACTGGTGGCGATCGCGCTGACGAAATTTATGGCTATCAGGGTGACGATACAATCAACGGTGGTAAAGGTAATGACACGCTTTATGGTGGTGGAGGCAAAGATACTTTTGCCTTAGCTACTGGTGAGGGAACTGATACAATTAATGACTTTGAAAAAGGTCAAGATAAAATCAAACTGCTCAAAGGCCTGAGTTTTAACCAGTTAACCATCACGCCCACTACTGGGAATGTGGAAATCAAGGTCACTGCTACTAACGAAGTTTTGGCTGTAGCGAAGGGTGCAGTTCAGTTTGATGCATCTGACTTTCTCTCCAATCTCAATATTGGTACTCCGAATGCGGATACACTGATTGCAGGAAATGGGTTGGATGGTAACGGCAACATAGTGTTCACTGGCGCAGGCAATGACGAAGTTGATGTCAGTACCTCGAAAACCGGGCGTAACCGCATTTTTGGTGGTAGTAATGACGATACCATTTATGTAAGCAAGAGCGATCGCGTGTTTGGTGGTACTGGCAACGATACCTTCGACGCTACCGATGGTCAAGGTGGTAACCGCATCTCTGGTGGTGTTGGTGATGATACCTTCTTCCTTGGTAGTGGCGATCGCGCTCTTGGTGGTGAGGGTAACGACAAATTCTATGTTCAGACTGGCGGCAATAATATCCTCACAGGTGGTGCTGGTGCTGACCAGTTCTGGGTTGTCAATGCTGAGATCCCAACTGCACCTAATACCATCACGGACTTTGTACTAGGCACAGATGTCGTGGGAATTGGTGGCTATCAACAAGCTGACCTCACCTTTAGCCAAGATGCTCAAAGCAATGCCATCCTGTCTGTGAAAGGTACTAATGTTGCCACTTTCCTCGGTATTAACCAAACTCAGCTACAGACCGAAAGCGCTAAATTTGTTTTTGGCTAATCTTGAAGTTGTGAGTTTTTTCTAGTCCCAAATTCTGTTGTTAATTGTATTTGTTTTTAAGCCCGTATAAGCGGGCTTTTTTATTTATGTATGCATTAACAAGCTTTTGAGAGTATAAACAAGCTGTTGATTAGGCAAATTTTATTTACCAATAATTAACCATTTAGCTATTAATAAAAACAAGCAGTAGAGACTGTCTAGATTTCCTTTACAGATTAAATGTACTGACTGGAGTTATGGCGTTTCCCACATTGGTGAGGTACAGCAAGAAAGAATTAACCGCCGATAGAAGAGGATGGACACCGATAGACGCAGATAAATTTGTACATCAGCAGACTAGGAAAGGCTATAGAACAGTTGCAAAATAGCATGGAAATTTTCAGCACCCATTGCATAAATCTACTTTTAGATGTTGATAACTTAAAAGATGATTTATACAAATTCAAAATTAAGTAACTTCGACACATCTAGTTTTGAGGTTGGAATCTATTGCCAAATTGTAGGGAATTGGTATTAACAGTGTTCCTTTTGTATTTTTACTGCTGCTTTTAAGCGTTAATTGAGCGGTCAAATGCAAAACATAACATAGTACAACTCCAAGGCAAACAAGTTAAAAGTCAAGAATCCTTTAATAGTAAGGGTTTAGGCTTTGGATAAATTAGGCTATTTTTTATCTAGATTATTATCCTTCAAGGCTTTCAGAAATACCGCGTATTTCCCTTGTAGTCTATATAACCCCAAGTGGCACTCAAAGTTAGTCCATATTTTCCCTCTTTTATTAAGAGGAAGTTTGGCAGTAAACAAACATAAGCAACTTTGAGATAAAGCCTTAATGTCGTTTGATTGCTTTGAAAGCCTCTGTGAGTCATGGTGTTTATCAAGATAGCATACACAAAAAACTAAACGGAGTTTATTTATCAATATGACTGGATACAGTGCAGAAGAACAAAAGCATATACAACTAGTAGAAGATTTCTTTGCAGCGCAAAAAGACGGGAGTATATCAGCAAAGGCAGGCAATTTCTTTGCCAACAACGGACGATTTATATTTATTCGCGGAGGCGAAGAAAGACTAGGTAGGGGAGATGAAAATGGTCCAGAAAGTCTAATATCGAAAACACCAACAGCATATTCAGATTCAAAAGGTGGTCTTCCACTCAAAGGCTTAAACTTTCTCACTTCTGACCCAGCAAAAGGCATCTTTAACCTTTACGATGTTAAAATCGTTCCCCGCACTGGCGGTTTTACAACAGAAGCTACCCAGCTAGACACCAATGCTTACACTGATGCATCTGTAGCTCATGAAACGCATGACCTAATTCCATTTAGTGATAACTTTGTTGGGACTAATGGAGTAGTTAATTTTTACAAAGACTTTTTTAATAACTTTGAAATAGTTTCCTTCATTACCAACACAGACGAGTACGCTGCTGCCAAGGGCAAAACCTCACCATATCCCTATGGAATAATTGCCAATGATGATAATTTGGCAGTATATGGGGAATTTGAATTCCGCAACAAGTTTACTGGAAATACTGCCAGGTCTCCCTTCCGTATTGATATAGAGTTTGAAGATGGTCTAGAGGGCAAAATTAAGACCTATCACTTCTGGACTGATCCTCATACCTTGGCAGCATCTATGCGTGAAGGAGGATCATTTAGAGAACAATATGGTCTAGAAGTTACACCAATCATTAAAACCGGGCCAAATCCAGAAGATTTTCGGTTTCCTACAGTCTCAGAATTAGACCCAAATGACTATGTACAACACCCCTTATTTGGTCGTCAATACGATCCAAAAGGTTACCTGATCGATCAGAATGATAATCCTCTCAACAATAATCCCTTTCAGCAGGGGAAAGTTGATGAAAGGCTATTTTTGCCACTTTATATTCAATGGGGTACTGGTAAAGACGACCTACTCAGTGGTTTCGCAGATAAGACAAAGTACTATGATCCTAACTTCCCCAATGATCAACTATACGGCTTACAAGGTAATGACACCTTGATTGGTCTGGAAGGTGATGATGAGTTTTATGGCGGAAGTGGAAATGACGTAATAGATGGGGGTTCAGGTAATGACTTACTCAATGGTCATACAGGAATAAATACTCTGACAGGAGGTTCTGGGAGTGATACATTTATTCTCGATGACCTATTTGACCTAACATCTGAGCCTACAACTTCCACAATTACAGACTTTTCCATCGCTGATGGAGACAAAATAGGTCTAGGGGGAACATTAACTTACAGTAAATTAACTATTTCTGACGGTGCTAATGGTGCGGAAATTAAACTGACTGGTTCGACCCTACCCACGTTGGCAATTGTCAAAAATGTTACTGCTGCACAGTTGACAGTAGACAAATTCAAAGAAATTAGACCAGATTTTCAAATCGGCGTGACCACACCGGATGATGTGATTGGGAATGCTGATGAAAATAAGTCTCTAGTACTTGGGTTCTTCCAATCTTTCTTTACTGGTGACATCTTCAATTACATCAAAAGTAACTTTACCCAAGATGCACGTTATATAGTCATCCAAGGAGAAAATAACACCTATACATCAGATGATGCATTTTCTGCTGAACGCTACCGCATCACACCAACTACGAAAGAATGGACTGGGATTGATGGCGCTCAAGGTTTTATTTTCAACCTCTTCCAAGTTGTTGATGTACTAGGAACGCGGTGGCCAGACCAAGCACCAGCTACCAACTTTTACATTGAAAAAATTGTTCCTGACTCAGCAGATCCAGATAATGTAGCAATCTTTGGGCGCTTCTTGTACAGGAATAATAGTACAGGAATTCTTACCGATGGCCCATTTGCTTACAACTTTCACATCAAGCACGAAGTCGATCAGTCCACAGGCAAATTTATAGCTAAAGTTAACACCATAAGTTTCTTTGAGCAGTACACCGCCTTTGGTTATTCATCTCGTCAAGGGGGAACCTGGACAAGAAATTATAATGGGGAACTGACCAATATTCATTGGGGAACGACAAGCGGGGAAACTATTGATGGTAGTGACATTGAAGATATCATCTCTGGATATCAAAGCAATGACATACTTAATGGTAAGGCAGGAGATGACACCATCTATGGCGGTGAAGGCGATGATATGATCGCAGGTGGTGTTGGTAACGATAATATTTGGGGTAATCCAGGTAAAGACACTTTTGTCTTAGCTGCAAATGATGGAATTGACAAAATTAATGATTTTGAAAAAAGTCAAGACAAAATCAAACTCTTAGATGACCTGTTTTTCGATCAGTTAACTATTAGCCCTACTAATGAAATTAAGGTAACTGACACTCAAAAAGTCTTAGCTTTCATCAAGGGTACAGTTCAGCTTGATTCGTCTGACTTTATTGCCAAAGCGCAAGACTTAGTTTTTGGTACGCCTAATAAAGATGTTATAGATGTGGCTGTTCCCAAAGGAAACTTAGATGGCAACCGGGACATAGTTTTTACTGGCGCAGGCAATGACGAAGTTGATGTCAGTACCTCGAAAATCGGGCGTAACCGCATTTTTGGTGGTAGTAATGACGATACCATTTATGTAAGCAAGAGCGATCGCGTGTTTGGTGGTACTGGCAACGATACCTTCGACGCTACCGATGGTCAAGGTGGTAACCGCATCTCTGGTGGTGTTGGTGATGATACCTTCTTCCTTGGTAGTGGCGATCGCGCTCTTGGTGGTGAGGGTAACGACAAATTCTATGTTCAGACTGGCGGCAATAATATCCTCACAGGTGGTGCTGGTGCTGACCAGTTCTGGGTTGTCAATGCTGAGATCCCAACTGCACCTAATACCATCACGGACTTTGTACTAGGCACAGATGTCGTGGGAATTGGTGGCTATCAACAAGCTGACCTCACCTTTAGCCAAGATGCTCAAAGCAATGCCATCCTGTCTGTGAAAGGTACTAATGTTGCCACTTTCCTCGGTATTAACCAAACTCAGCTACAGACCGAAAGCGCTAAATTTGTTTTTGGCTAATCTTGAAGTTGTGAGTTTTTTCTAGTCCCAAATTCTGTTGTTAATTTTGTTTACTATTTAGCTCGCCTAGGCGGGCTTTATTTATATCTGTAGCAACAACTTTTTGAGAGCATAAAAAAGCTATTGCTAAGTCAATGTTTTAGGTATTTAACTAATTAGCTATCAATAGATATAACCAATTAGTATTAATAACCTTGTCCTCTAGATGGAAGCAATTCTTGACGGTTAAACCCCACGCCCCAGTTATAGTCAGTTTTGCCAAATTGAAATGCACTCAGACCATTTAAAAATCCAGCCTCAAGAAGTTTGCCAGCAATGATTGAAAAATTTACATTCCCTGGGAATGAATAGTGTTATATTACACTCGTCTAATCTAATTACTAGATCATCAAGGCTGAAATAGCTTGGCAAAGGGAAATGGACTCTCTGGAGAATCAGCGACACACTTTCCAGCAAGTAATTCAGGAACACTCTAAGAAACCTAGACACAGAGGTACAACAATTCCAGTTCATCGGTATCATAAGTGTTCTAACCCTTATTGTGGTGACACAATTGAATTAACATTAAAACTTAATCAAACTAGCGACACTATTGAGGAGATTAAATTTCAAGGTGAAGGATGTGCAATCTCAATAGCATCGGCTGATTTGATGGCTGGTTATATCCGGGGTAAAAGCATCGGCGAAGCCCTAGATATGGTCGAATCTTTCCGCAGCATGATGCAAGGAGGAACTGAATTTCCGAAAGAATTACAAAAGCTGAATATCCTCAAAAGTGTATCCAACTTCCCTCTGCGGATTAAATGTGCGACCTTAGGTTGGAATACTCTCAAAGCAGCACTAGAATCGTCAGAATCTAATACATAGATCCACTTTGGTGTTGTGATGAGGTTAATACTAGGTTAACAAAATCAACTATCATAAAATTCTTATTTAGACATTTGATGAGTTAATCCACGCATAATTTGTTCGCACATGAAATATTAAAATTATAGAAATTCTTAATATTTTATAGGTAGTAATATTAACTATAGAAACCGCATAATTTCTATTAAATTCTTATCAGAGCGAAAAGAAAATAACAGCAGACACCTGGTAATATTTAACCATCATAACTTGGGGAAACTTATGCAAAATCAAAATATTTTTCCAATGCTCATAATTTAAACAGCCATAATCAAGAGTAAAAATTAATATGCTTCCCGTTCAATTTGACTATGTAGCACCAGAAAGCCTGGAAGTTGCAGTGAAGTTGCTCAAAGATAATGCAGGGGCTTTGATTTTAGCTGGTAGTCACAGCCTGATTGCAGAAATGAAGCGGGGTAGTATTTCCCCTTCCCTGCTTGTAGACTTAGGTAAAATTAGTAGTTTACGAGGAATTAACCGTCAACCAGATAATATCCTCCAAATTAGTGCTATGACTACTTATGCTCAAGTAGCAGCTTCCCAGGAAATTCAAGAAAATTATCCGGCGCTGCTTGAGGCTATTAACAACATTGGAGACGCTCAAATCCGTAACTGGCAAACAATTGGTGATGTTTTTGCCTACCGTGATATTGCCTGTGATCTGACAGCGGTTGCCTTAGCATTAGAGGTAACTTTTAATACCCTTGATCCAGATGGAAGTCATCAGATTGAAGCAGATAAATTTATTGCTGCTTCTTTCCAGAGCAATTGGCAACTAAAAGAAATTGTCACATCAATTAATTTGCCGTTTGATGTTTCCGGGACTGCTAGCGCTTATCAAGCTTTTAAGCATCCAGCCACAGGCTATACTCTTTGTGGGATTGCAGCCGCAGTTGGGCAGATCAACAATGGCATAGTAGGCAAATGCCGTGTGGCTGTGACTGGTGCTACCCCTTACGCGGTGAGACTCACTCAAGTTGAGGCAGCAATAGAGGGTAAAGCCGCAACAGCAGAGAATATAGCAGCAGCCTCTAGGTTAGCAAAGGAGAGTGTGAATTCTCTAGTGAGCGATCGCTATGCTTCAGCTGAATATCGTGCCCACCTCATGGAGGTAAACACCAAACGCACCCTCAGTCGCGCCCTAGAACGAATAGGTATTGTTGGTTAACATTATCCCAGTTTCTACAGCCTCTTGAGGTTGTAAACACAATGCTGGACAGATAAAAAAGGGAACTTTCCGTAAAATCGGACTCGGAGATTGTAGAGAAGAAAAATAACAGTACTTACCAACACTTGAAGAATGCTGTAACTCAATTGTCTACCAATAGAAAGGGTTGCTGACAAGCAAGCAGATTTGATGAAAGCACTGATTCTAGACCAACCAGGTTCACCAAACACTCTCCGCCTTGCCCAAATGCCTCAGCCCCAACCGGGCGAGGGAGAAGTCAGAGTCAAAGTCCAAGCTGTCGGCTTGAATCCAGCAGATTATCAGTTCATGGGGCGCGGATTTGAGACTTGGAATTATCCATTTATTCCTGGTCTAGACGTGGCTGGAACTATAGATGCTCTTGGTGCAAATGTCACTGATTGGGAAATAGGCGATCGCATTTATTATCACGGTGATTTTTCCAAGCCAGGCGGATTTGCCCAATGGGCAATTACCACCGCCCATACCATTGCAGCCCTACCCGATCATCTCTCTTTTACTGCCGCAGCCGCTTTACCTTGTGCAGGCTTTACCGCCTACCAAGTTCTATATCGGAAACTACATATCCAACCAGAGCAAACCATCCTCATTCATGGAGGTGCAGGTGGAGTAGGAGGCTTCGCCGTCCAGTTAGCCGCCCTAGAGGGACTAAAGGTAATCTCTACCTGTTCTGCTCATAACATGGCATGGGTTCGTCAACTAGGAGCTAATGTAGTTCTCGATTACAACTCTGAGGATATCGGCGCTAGAGTCAGGGAAATTACCAACGGGCGAGGCGTTGATGCCATAATTGATACAGTCAGTTCTGCCAATGCCACTGCCGGATTGGATTTGCTGGCCTTTGGCGGTGGTATCGCCTGTGTTGCTGGATTACCTGATTTCAGCCAGATGCAATCCTTTGGGAAAGCAATTTCTGTCCATGATATCGCTTTAGGCATGGCTTATTTGTTGGGTGACATCAAAGCCCAAGCAGAACTTGCTGAAATCGGTAAAGAGGTAGCTAAATTAGTTACTCATCATCAAATCAATCCCATCCTTCAAGAAGTAATTTCTTTAGAAGAGATTCCCAATGCATTAGTGCGTCTTTCAGGTCGCCATGTCAGAGGGAAAATAGTTGCACAAATAGATGTTTAAGGTAAGTCAAGATTATGAAACTAAAAGGTAAAAAGATTGGTATCCTAATCGAAAGCGACTTTTACGAACACGAGATTTGGTATTACAACTATCGCTTTCCTGAAGAAGGCGCTGAACTGCATTTTCTCAGTCGTCTTTGGGGTCAATCATATCTAACTTTCAAAGGACATGAATATCATGCACCCTTTGAGTGTCACAAAAGTTTTGAACAAATAGATGATGAAGAACTCAAAAGCTATGCTGCTATCATAGTCCCATCCGCTATGGTCTCTGACCGCCTCCGATACACAGATGATGTTACTCAACTCCCTCCAGCAGTTGAGTTTCTTAAAAGAGCATTTGCTGACAACAATATTCTCAAGGGAATTATTTGTCATGGGATGTGGTTAGTATCTCCTGTACCAGAATTAGTCAAGGGTCGCCCCGTAACTTGTCACAACAACCTGCATAGTGATGTAGTAAATATGGGTGCTATCTATACCAACGAAGATGTCGTTGTAGATGGTGATTTAGTCACAGGGCGTAGCGGCGGTCATGCTCATCTATTTGCCAAGAAAATCATTGAAATACTAGCAGAACGTTAAGAAAAATTACGGGTAAAAAGAGTTATGGGTTTACAAATCTTTTCTCAAGTTGCACTTACTTGTAAAGATCCAATCGCAACTGAAAAGTTCTACAGCAAATATTTTGGCTTTAAACGCGCTAGGGTAGCAAAACTCCCTGACGGCGATCAGATAGTGTTTATCAAAATGGCAGATAGTGCCTTTTATTTGGAACTGTTTAAAGCCAAAGAAGAATCTCCCGTACCACCACCAATTAATGATGGGCCGCAGTACCCAGGAGTACGTCAACTAGCCTTTAAAGTTGACAGCGTAGATGGCAAACTAGCAGAAATGGGCGACAATGCCAAAATCACTCTTGGCCCTCTGAATTTTGACGATTATATTCCTGGTTGGCGTACTGTTTGGGTTGCCGATCCAGATGGCAATATTGTGGAAATCAGCCAGGGTTTTACTGACGAAGAAAATCCTCCCTCTCTATAGTCTTAGAGGGTGAATTATAAGAGTTTCAAAGTTTTGCGTAGTACTTCAATAATCTATACCCGACCCAGATTATGTATGTCATACTGACACAAAAGTAGGATAAAGATTCAGGAGATAGCTGCTGATGTCTAATGAGGACAATACTGTTAAAAATGAAAAACCAGTTTCGGCTTTTCATGGAAATGAGCGAATCATAGCCCTTAGTGATGGCGTTTTTGCGATTGTGATCACCTTGTTAGTGCTAGAGATTAAAGTTCCACATATCGAACCGAGTTTGGTAGACAAAGAACTGCCTTATGCACTAATGCATTTATTACCAAAAATTATCGCCCATATCCTCAGTTTCGTTGTCTTAGGCATTTATTGGATCAGTCATCACAACACATTCATGCACATCAAACGCCATGACAGAGTGCTGTTATGGTTGAATATCCTCTTTTTGCTGTGTGTTGCTTCCATGCCTTTTCCCACAGCTTTACTCAGCGAGTATCCTGATCAACAAATCGCAATAGTGGCTTACGCTTCGACTTTAGTTCTAGCTGGTATAGCTATGGATGTGATTTGGTGGTATGCGTCAACTCATCGCCTCTTAGATGAAACTCAAGAGGATAAAAACTTTATCGCTTTTGTTCACCGTCGTAACTTAACTGCACCCTTAGCTTATTTATTTGCTATCGGCGTATCTTTTGTGAGCCTAACATTAGCCAAATTAGTTTTTATTGTTGTGGGCTTATACTACATACTCCCTAATCCCTTAGATCGCAAGCGTCTTCAACAATTATCCCGTCGTTTTGATCGCTAGAAACTGAAGGATAAAGTATGAAGTATGAAGTATACACAACCAACTCATCTATAAGTGTCACTTACAGGCGGGAAATATAACGATTTTTTCAGCCTTTACCCTTCATTCTTTTTCATCCTCCTCTAAAATTCCTTGGAGAAGACTATCATGAGTATCAATTTCCCCTTCTCAGATTTGATCGCTGGATACGTTACTCACTATGATGCAAATAGCGATATTTTTGGACTAAAAACCTCTGATGGCAGAGAGTTTAAAGCCAAACTGAGTCCGATGGCCTATGCCAAATTAATTCAGAATTTTGACGAAGGCTACCCTGATGCGACTGGTAGCATGAAATCTATGCTAGTTCCCGGTCGGTTTTTATTTACTTATGGGGTATTTTATCCAGATAGCGATCTATTCGATGCTAAACAGGTAGTATTCGCAGGTAAGCAAAAAAACGATTACGTTTTTGAAAAACAAGACTGGTGGGTGAAGCAGATTAATGCTTTGGGTAAGTTTTACTTAAAAGCCCAATTTGGAGAAGGACAATATGACTACCGTAACTATCGCACCACTCTTAGTCTGAGTGGAGTCTTATCAACTACTAATTTTCGCCAAGAAACCGATACTATATCCCGTTTGGTATATGGTTTCGCCACTGCGTTCTTGATGACTGGGAATGATAGCTTCCTGAAAGCGGCGGAAAGAGGTACCGAATACCTGCGAGAACACATGAGATTTGTAGACTCAGACGAAGACATCGTCTATTGGTATCACGGTATTGACGTTAACGGCGAAAAGGAAGATAAAATCTTTGCTTCCGAATTTGGGGATGACTATTATGCTATTCCCGCCTACGAACAAATTTATGCCTTAGCCGGGCCAATCCAGACTTATCGTTGTACTGGCGATCCCAGGATCATGGATGACACCGAGAAGACTATTAAGTTATTTAACAACTTTTTATTGGATAAAGGCCCTGAGGGTGGATACTTCTCTCACCTCGATCCATTTACCTTAGATCCTCTCAGCGACTCCTTAGGAAATAATAAAGGCAAAAAGAACTGGAACTCCGTCGGCGATCATGCCCCCGCTTATCTAATTAACCTCTGGTTGGCGACAGGCAAGCAAGAATATGCCGATATGTTGGAGTATACCTTCGACACGATCGCAAAACGTTTCCCTGACTATGCAAATAGTCCGTTTGTGCAAGAACGTTTCTATCAAGATTGGTCTGCTGATACAACCTGGGGTTGGCAGCAAAATCGGGCTGTAGTTGGTCATAACTTGAAGATTTCTTGGAACTTGATGCGGATGCAAAGCCTCAAAGCCAAGGATAGCTATGCCGATTTAGCCCAAAAAATTGCTGATATCATGCCAGGTGTCGGTAGTGACCAGCAACGGGGTGGTTGGTATGACGTTGTTGAAAGATTGCTAGGTGAAGGAGAAAAGCATTACCGCTTTGTTTGGCACGATCGCAAAGCTTGGTGGCAGCAAGAACAAGCAATCTTAGCTTACCTGATTCTGACTGGCACTGTTGGTAACAAAGAATATCATCGTTTAGCCCGCGAATCCGCAGCCTTTTACAATGCTTGGTTCCTCGATTTGGAAGAAGGTGGAGTTTATTTTAACGTTCTCTCCAATGGTATCCCTTATCTAGCTGGAGGCAACGAACGGGGTAAAGGGTCTCACTCCATGAGTGGTTATCACTCCTTTGAGCTATGTTATTTAGCAGCAGTTTATACCAACTTGCTAATTACTAAACAGCCAATGGACTTTTACTTCAAGCCCATCCCTGGAGGATTCCCCGACAATATCCTGCGAGTATCTCCGGATATTCTCCCGCCTGGCAGTATTAAAATTGGCAAGTGTGAAATTGACGGAGAACCTTACAGCAACTTCGATGCTAACGCTTTAACTGTGACTTTACCCAAGACTACCGAACGGGTAAAAGTTAAGGTGCAGATTGTACCTGTGTAGCCATAGATGAAACAATGGGGGTAAGAGAAAACACTTCTCATTATTCCCCATTCCTCCATTACGAATTCAGTGGAACTTGGCAATAAATCATGGAAATTAACATCAAGACAATTGAAGACGTAAAGGTAGCAGTGCTTGCAGGTGATGTAGATGCGAGTACAGCACCATCTGTGACTCAAGAAGTTTTACCTTTGGCTCAACCAGAAAGTAAGATTCTCCTCGATATGACTGGGGTACCTTATATGTCCAGCGCTGGCTTGCGGATGTTGCTATCCCTCTATCGCCAAGTAACTGCCAAAGAAGGCAAGCTAGTACTGGTTGGGCTAACTGAAGATATTAGAGATACCATGTCAGTCACAGGATTCCTCGACTTTTTTACTACTAGCGAAACTCTCGAAGAAGCATTAGAAATACTGACATAGGAGAATTGGCAGTGACTGCTGACAACGGGAAAATAAGGACAAGTAACAATGGAAAGAATTGATATTCATCCAACGCATACTTACGAAGGTTTTAAATTACGCAATGGCAAACCATTTCCATTTGGTGCAACCTTGGTACCGGGAGGGGTTAACTTCTCTATTTTTTCGAGTCAAGCCAAATCCTGTACTTTAGTCCTGTTTAAGAAGCACGCCCAAGAACCCTTGGTAGAAATTCCCTTTCCGGAGGCGTTTCGGATAGGTAACGTCTATTGCATGGTCGTATTTGACCTAGATTACGAAAATCTAGAATACGGCTATCGCATGGATGGGCCAAATAACTTCCAAGAAGGTCATTGGTTTGACAAAAGTAAAATCTTGATGGACCCCTACGCCAAAATTATTGGTGGTCGGGATATTTGGGGAGTTACCCCAGACTGGAATGATGTCTATCACCACCGAGGCAGAATTGGCTTTGATGATTTTGACTGGGAAGATGACCGTCCTTTAGAAATCCCACCAGCGGATCAGATCATCTATGAGATGCACGTCCGCAGCTTTACTCGTCATCCTTCCTCTGGAGTCAAAGAAAACCATAAAGGCACATTTGCCGGTATTCGGGAAAAAATCCCTTACCTGAAAGAATTGGGTGTCAATGCCGTAGAATTGATGCCCATTTATGAATTTGATGAATTTGAAAACAGTCGTCCTAACCCAGAGACAGGGGAAACTCTTTACAATTACTGGGGTTACAGTACCGTTGGTTTCTTTGCCCCCAAAGCTGGCTATGCAGCTACAGGTAAATTTGGGATGCAGGTTGATGAGTTGAAGTCCCTAGTCAAAGAATTGCACAAAAACGGCATTGAAGTAATTCTAGACGTAGTTTTCAACCACACGGCGGAAGGAAACGAGCATGGACCAACAATTTCTTTTCGCGGCATTGACAATAAAACTTACTACATGCTGACCCCTGAAGGTTATTATTATAACTTTAGTGGTACAGGTAATACGCTCAATTGCAATAACCCAGTGGTGCGGGGAATAGTACTAGATTGTCTGCGTTATTGGGCTTCAGAATATCATATTGACGGCTTTCGCTTTGATTTAGCCGCCATTTTAGGGCGCGATCCTTGGGGCGCACCCCTAGCCAACCCACCCCTGTTAGAATCTTTGGCCTTTGACCCGATTCTCGCTAAATGTAAACTAATTGCTGAAGCTTGGGATGCCGGCGGTTTATACCAAGTAGGTTCTTTCCCAGCTTATGGGCGTTGGGCAGAATGGAATGGTAAATACCGTGATGGCATCCGTAAGTTTTTAAAAGGAGATGGTACTGTTGGGGATGCGGCTCAACGTCTACAAGGTTCTCCTGATTTGTATGCTTGGTCTGGGCGCGCACCAGCAACATCAATTAATTTCATTACTGCCCACGATGGTTTTACCATGATGGATTTGGTTTCCTACAACGGGAAACACAATGAGGCCAATGGCGAAAACAACAACGATGGCAGCAATGATAATGATAGCTGGAACTGTGGTTACGAAGGGCCTACGGATGATCCAGGAATTAATGCCTTGCGCCATCGCCAGATTAAAAATGCCATAGCGATGCTGATGGTGTCTCAAGGTGTACCGATGATTCTCATGGGTGATGAAGTGGGACGCACCCAGTATGGTAATAATAATACTTATTGCCACGATAATGAATTGAACTGGTTAGATTGGGAGTTGTTAAAAACTAATGCAGATTTGTTTAAGTTTTTTAAACACTGCATCGCTTTTCGCAATGCCCATCCAGTACTGAGAAACGAATGGCACTTCCAAAATCGGGATTATGTTGGTAGTGGCTATGCAGATATTACATGGCATGGAACCAAAGCCTGGAATGCTGATTGGTCTGACTCTAGTCGGACTGTAGCTTGTATGCTTTGTGGCAAACACGCCAAACAAGGAACAGTAGAAGATAACTACATTTATGTAGCAATGAATATGCACTGGCAAGCTCAATGGTTTGAGATTCCTGGTTTGCATCCAGGAATGAAGTGGCATATCTTTGCTAATACTGGCGCAACCCCAAATGAAGATAGCTGGGAACCAGGTAAAGAACCAGCACTGGAGAATCAATCAGGATTGCTGATGGGTGATCGCTCTGTGGCAATTTTAGTGGGTAAATAGGTTAAAAGTTGGCAGAATTAAATTGCCATTTTTTAACCTTTTATCTCTTTCTAAGAACTAACAACTAACAACTAAGAACTAACAACTAAAAAAAGATCATGGCTTTAGAAGCAACTCTCGAAACAACTGGTAATATTGCTAAAATCACTTTAGTTGGCGAACTAGATGCCAGTACAGCACCTGAATTTAAGAAGAAAGTGGAGGAGGCGGCTGCACAGGAACCAAAACGTCTGGTGCTGATCCTGAACGGACTGGAATATATGGCAAGTGCTGGACTCCGGGTGTTAATTTTTGCTAAACAAAAGATGGGACCTAAAGTTGATATTTATGTGGTAGGAACTCAGGAGATGGTGATGGATACCATCACAAAGACGGGCTTCCACCACAGTGTCACAGCCTTGGATAAGTATGACGCGGCTCAGATAGAAAACGTCTAGATGGCAAAAGCTGAAGTGTGAAGTTGAATTTTTATCCTTTACACTTCAATCCTCTTTTTAGGTAGTCTATACCTATCAGTTAAACTAATAATAAAAATGATGGGCGCAGGTGAATTTTCAACATCTGAGCTAACAAATATTTTGCCATTACAAATATAAAATGCTATGACTTTGTTTAATTGCTGAAATCCCTGTTAAACAAGGTTGATAATTTCACAATAGGTAAGCCATTCGGGAAAAATTTTTATCTCTATGCTTGTTAAGCAAAGGAAGCACTAGCTATGACAACTTTAACTTTACCAGGAACTCTTGACTCTTTAGGCGCGATCGCCAAATATGTCATGGAAGCAGCACAAACCGCTGGCTTGGATAAAAAAGCTACCTATAAGCTCCGTTTGGCAGTAGATGAAATTGCCTCTAATATAATTATTCATGGCTATGAAGAAGCACACTTGCAAGGACAAATAGACCTGTCTGCTGATATTAATGAATCAACCTTAACCATCATCATTGAAGATACAGGTGCCAAATACGATCCTTACTTAACAGTAGCCGTAGAAGAAGAACAATTGAAAAAACCCTTAGAAGATAGACCTATAGGTGGTTTGGGAGTATATCTGGCAATTCAGGGAGTTGATAAGTATCTTTTTGAGCGAGTTGATAACCGGAATCGCAATATTTTTGTGGTCAAATTTTAAGACAAGTAAATCAGGCTGAGTTCAATGATTAACAACCTTATATAGGCTATATTAAGGTATATGTATTTTTATGGCTTGAATATAACAAGTTAAAACTGTTGCCAAAATTTTCTGTAATAAGTACTATTGAAAACACTAGTACCGCAAGGCGGAATTCAAAATTCAAAATTCGTCTTGAAAAGTTTGCTCAACGGGGGGAACCCCCGCACGCAACTTTTCGCAAAATTCAAAATTAATACAGCGTAAGCGTTTCGTTGATTTGGAATGGGTGCGTTGTCTTACAAAGTTTGGCTTTATAGAAGTTGCGTGCGCTCTTTAAGAGCGCCCTTGCAAACTTCTCTTACCCAAACCGACACGCCAACGCCCTTCGGGTGAATCCTACGGATACGCTACGCGAGCACCAGTCGCCTACGGAGGGAAACCCTCCTGCAGCGCTGGTTCACCAGTTGACGGCAGTTGCTTCTCCCTTGGCGCTAGCCTCTCCCTTTGGGAGAAGGGGAGACGCTCTACGCGAACAAGTGTGGCGACCGAACGCACTACCGCCTTTAAGCCTTTTAACCCAACCCGTCCAACACACCGCCAACTTTGCGCTTATTTACGCCGTCCTGTATTAGTGCAAATTATACTTATTGCTTTGTTAAAATAATTGCATAACATTTACTTAAAAAAATTATTTGAGTCAAACTCATTTTCAATTGACAATTTAAATCCCTGAGTAGGTAAAAAGATGAGTGTGCAAAATCAATCCAAAGAATGTGATGAAGAAGAATTAGCAGCACTGCGCCAAGAGGTAGCAGAACTCAAAACAGCACTAAAAAATGAAGAATCCGCTTTCCAATCTCAATCGAAACTGCTTGAGAAGTTCGTGATGATGGCACGCTCTTCTACAGAGGAGGTGCTAAAAACGGCATTACAGATGACATTAGATGTCGCCGCAGACCAAACAGCTTCAGAAAAAGGCAGTCTCTTTTTACTTGAGCCTTCGGGGAAGGTGTTCGACGCAATTCTGTCACGCACCGAAGTGACAGCAGAACAGAGAAAACGTCTCATTGGTACTGTCATAGACAAGGGTCTGGCTGGCTGGGTAATCCGCCACCGCAAGCTAGGATTAATTGATGATACCGAAAATGATGACCGTTGGCTGACGCTACCCAATCAGCCTTACATTGTGCGTTCAGCGTTGGCCGTTCCCATTCTGAGGGGAGAGGAATTACTAGGAATTATTACCTTACTACACTCTCAGCCAGGACATTTTAGCAATGAAGCAGCTAATCTCATGCAGGTAACGGCTGACCAGATGGCCCTAGTTTTAGAGAATGCGCGGCTCTATTCAAAGCTGGATAAATATTCCAAAGCACTTGATGCAGAAATGGAAAAAGGGCGGCAGATTCAGATAGATTTTCTGCCTTATGAAATCGTCAAGCCCCCCAATTGTGAGATTTCAGCTTGTTTCTATCCTGCCCGTCAAGTAGCTGGCGACTTCTACGACACTTTTGAGCTTGACGATAAACAGGTAGGACTGGTAATTGCAGATGTCTGTGATAAAGGTGTAGGTGCGGCGCTATTTATGGCTCTGATGCGAAGCTTAATCCGAATATTTTCTGCAGAAACCCAATTACGAGGAATTGCACACGAAATTCTAGAACATAATAAACCTCTTCCAGATGGATGGATTGGCAAGTCGATGTCTGCCAACTTAGCTCATCTCAATGCTCTCCAAGCAGTTTCGCGGACTAATGAATACGTCGCCCAAAATCACTGGCAACTGAGTATGTTTGCCACGCTATTTTTTGGAGTGCTAGAACCGGACACTGGCATACTCACGTATATTAATGGGGGACATGAACCGCTGTTTATTCTTGGTAGCTCTGGCATCAAGCAAACTCTCAAATCTACCGGGCCAGCTGTCGGCATGATGGCGGGGATGAAGTTTAAAATCCAGCAAGTTCAGATGGAGCCTGGTGACATATTGATTGGTTATACTGACGGTGTAACTGAGGGAAAAAACCCTGATGGTCACTTATTTACAGATAAAAGACTGCGAGAGCTTTTAGAACAGCCATGTTCCTCCGCTTGTGACTTGCTGGAGCGGATTAAAACCCATTTGTTCGCTTTTATTGATGATGCACCACAATTTGATGATATTACGATGCTCTCTGTGCGTTGGAATCCAGAGAAGTGAGAAACAACGGTCACACAATTTTGGATTTTGAATCTTCAATCCAAAATCCGTCTTGAAAAGTTCAGATCGCCGGAAGCCGGCGCTCCGACTTTTGTCTTCGACACGCTACGCGAACGCAAAATCCAAAATCTAAAATTCAATCAGCGCCATTCACCTTGGAGAGTGAAAGGTGCCCAAAAATATGGTGCATTATAGTTAGGATTGCGCCACATCTCTATCTGTGCAGATCGCAGTGCTGCAGCAGGTTTTAAGCCTTGTTGCAGCATTTTGCTATAAAACTTCTTCATCAATTCCGAAGTCGCTTCATCGTCAACACTCCACAAACTTACCAACACTCTCGGGCTACCAGCATACATAAAACCTCTTGTCAAGCCAATTAATCCTTCTCCCTTGACTTCTTCACCCAAACCAGTTTCACAAGCACTCAGCACAACCAGTTCTGCTGGAAGTTTCAGGTTAAAGATATCATGTAGACGCAAAAAGCCATTTTGGGGTTTGCCTGTTTCATCAAACAGCGACAGCACCACACCCGATAATTCTGGATGTTGACTGTTGAGAATGCCATGCGTCGCAAAATGTATCATTCGGTATTGGCTCAACTGTGCATCGGTGGCCACAGCACGGTTAGCCGCAAAGTCAAAAGCTTGTTTGCGCTCTTTTGCAGGTACTAGAGAGAGAATTGTGTCGGCTTCTTGGCGGGTAAATGGTAGACGCTCAAAGGCGATACTTGATTCTCTGGCAGACCTGGCTAGTTGTTGCAGGTCTAGGTTCTGATTGCTATTTTGTTGACTCGGTGTTCCATCCTTAACCCGCTCATCGTTGGGTGAAAAAATGGGGTCAGCAATCACAGCTAATGCTTTAGGTGCGGTTTTGCGTCCAGTGATTTCTTGTCGGAGAACAGCAAGTGTTGAGGCTGAGGGCAAAGTAATGATTTCATGGTTTACCGTTAATGGCTCATAGCCGCTATTTTTTGAACCTGGTGTATTCAGAGCCGCAAACGGTACATACTGCAAAGCCCCATCAGCAACAATGACTAAGCGGCGCTGTCCTAATTGCTGGGCTACTGGTGCCAGTATCAACTGCGACAGGGAAGCGGCGGCTGTGGCTGGGTTAGTCTTTTGAATTGGTGAAATTAAAACCTTGCGGAATTGTTGGACTGCGGCGGCAATTTCTGAGCGCTTGGGTAGTTCATAGCTGGTAATTTTGTTTTTGGTAACCGCCCAAAGGTAGCTGCGTTCTTCCCCCAGGGCATACTCTAAGAGTAGGGTGTTATCATCTAATATTTGTTGCTGAATTTGTTTGAGTGATAGGGGTTGCGGTTGCGTCAAAGCGGCATATCGGGGACTGGTGGCTCTAATTTTAGCTTGCAGTTGCCGATACTGTTCCAGAAGTGCTTCTGTTTGCTTTTCCAGTTCTTGCACTTGTGTTTTGGTGCGATCGCTACTCGATTTAAGCCAGCGTTTTTCTTGAGCATCAAGCTGTTGTTGCAAGCTGCGTTTAGTTTCTCGTAGCTGAGGATCTATACCTTGACGAATGTCTGCATGAGCTTCGGTCAGCAAATCTAAAAGGCTGCGAGCGCGAGCGCGTTCGCTGGTTTGTAGGGCTAGGGCATCATAACCTTTGGATGGTTGCTGTTTGTGCAACCGCATCAACAGGTCGATGTAGAACTCGTAATATTTCTGGACTGAGGCAAAGTAAGAGGTTCGCAGGTCTTGGCTGGTAACTCTGGTACGGATATCTTCAACGATTTTAATTGTTGATTCTATTTGCTTCTGAGCAGCTTCCAGATTATTGCGATCGCTCTCACTCACGGCAATATTATACAGGGTTTCGGCTTCACCAGTGCGATCGCCTAATTGTCGCAATAGTTTGAGTTCTTGATTGTAATTTTCGATTGCTTGCTGGTACTGCTTTAAAGAATTGTAAGCTTTGCCGATATTACGTAGAGTGTTAGCTTCAGCACTGGGCACGCCTAATACTCGAAATCTAGAGGTTGCTTGCGTCGAGAAATCGAGGGATTTTTGATAATCTCCAGCTGCTAAATACACTCTACCCAATAAACCCAGAGCAGCAGCTTCGCTGAAAGGGCTTTGCTGTTTTTTCGCCAGTGTTAGCGCTTGGTTGCTAGCATCTAGTGCTTTGGGATAATCCTTTAGTGACTCATAAGCTCTAATCATACCTGTGAGTGTACTAAATTCCTGGAATAGCGCCCCTTGTTCGCGCCACAATTTTAGAGCCTGATTGTAATATTCCAAGGCTTTTTCCGGCTCTTGGGCTGTGCGATAAACGTTACCAATATTATCGAGGATTTGGGCGACCTGAGAGCGATCGCCAACTGTTCGGAATTTATCTAGCGCTTGGTTATAAGTGTCAACACTTAACTTATAATCCCCCAATGACTGATAGAGTTTAGCGATATAAGTCAGTGTAGCCGCTTCTCCTGGCAGGTCGCTAAGCTGACGCTGGAGAGTTAGCGCTTGGTTGTAAAAGTCGAGAGCTTGCTGATAATTGCTAAATGATGAGTGGATACTACCAATATTGTTGAGTGTAAAGGCTTCCCTAGCGCGATTCTTTTGGGCACGCTGGAGAGTTAGTGCTTGGTTCAAAGCATCAAGGGCTTTTTGCTGTTGTCCTAATTGATCGTAAACAAAGCTGATTTGTGTCAAGATTTCAGCTTCTGCATTAGCGCTGCCTGACTTTTGAAAGAGCGATCGCGCTTGGTTAAAATATTCCAATGCCTTTTGATATTCGTTAGCAACCATATAGGTTGCACCTATACCCATATAAGTTAGTGCTTGTCTGCTAGAGTCTGGTTGTGGTAACTGTTTTTGCAGTTCTAGCACTTGGTTTAAGGATTCCCTCGCCTTTTGATTGTCACCCAATGAACTATGGAGGGTGGCTATCAGCGTTAGAGTATCAACTTGGCCTGCTATATTCTTTCTTGTACGCTGGATTTCTAATGCCTGATTTAAAGCTGCTAAAGCCTTTTGTGGTTCACCCAATTGGGTATAGACTTGACCAATCGTTTCCAACGTATCAACTTGCCCATCTAAATCACGGCTAGCACGTTGAATTTCTAGAGCTTGATTGTAGGAATCTAATGCCTTCTTTGTCTCACCCGAACTAAAATAAATTCTTCCAATCCCAATTAATGCACCAGCTGCAAAATAGGATTGTTTCTCAACTTGAAATATAGATAGAGCTTGATTGTAATATTCTAATGCTTTGGGCTTCTCTCCTAAGTTGAAATATGCCCCAGCAATAGACTGGAGCATGACAGCTTCTCCAAGACGGTTTTTCAGTTCTCGTCTGATAGATAGCGCTTGGTTGTAATATTCCAAAGCTTTAGAGTTATCGCCTTGGACATAATAGAGAGTGCCGATGCCTAAAAGTGTAGTAGCTTCATCAGCGCGAGCCTCCAAAGGAGGAGCTTCGCTAACGCCAATTTCACGCCAAATTTTTAGTGCTTTCAAGTATTTAGCCAAAGCCTGCTGTCGAGAAGCGGCTGTTCCCTGCTGCAAGAGTGTGTCTGCTGCTTGTAATAGTTGCTTTCCCTGTGCGTAGGCTCTTTGTTGAGCAGGGCTAAGATTTTGGGGAGTAGTTGTTGGGTTTTGAGCTATTTCTACATTTATTGCCCTTGCTGTCATTCCTACAGATTCAGACAGCAAAATCATGCTGACAAAGACAACAAGAGTACGATGGCTAAAAATTGACATAAGCCGGCTTTGCATTTATTTGCGCTCCCATCCCGCGTTTATGGCTGCACTATTGAGTTCAAAATTAGTATTATTGTACTATATAACTGTAATTTTACATAATTAGGCGATTATTTAATACAGCAAAATCTGTAGGGCATGAAGTATAAAAAGTACGAACTGCCTATAATATCAAGAGAGTGCTTTACACTTTGTTAACGCACTCTACTGGATTTACCCAGCTAAAATAGTGGATTAGAAACAACCAGAAAACATTGATTGATATCAATCAATTGCATCCTTTTAGTCATGTCAGTCCACTACTAGTACAGCATGGCGCAAATAAAGCAACCATTTGAACTAAGCAATATTAGATAATTGATGTTTTGCTATTCCCTGATTGCTCCACGTTATCAGTACTAGATTCAGACTGACGCAGGGTATCAAGTATTGCCTTCACATTGGGGGGTACAGCTGTAAAACGAATCAGAAAATAATTTTCGTTATCAGGAGATTTTTTCAGCACCTTGGCGTAGATATCGCCATCGCCAGGAGCAATTTCTGGCGCATTTACCAATCTCATCTTGAGATTATTTAAAGGTTCTAGTGAATTGGGCGATCGCAATTGCGCTCCATGCTCTGATAGAGTGACAAACTCACCTTTAAATATGGTTCCTACTGCATGTTTACCTTCCAAAATAGTATATTCTAAAGGTATTTCCTGAGTCAATTGAACCATATTCTCATCACCTTTAGGCAGGTAAAGATTATGCTTACTGCCAATACCGCCAATGTCGTAAATAGTAATGGGAGCCTTAATTCCTTTCGGTTCTACCCGTAATTGCCCATCAATTCTAAGGTCAATATCAGCATCTTTGAAAGTTTCTTCAGAAATCAAAATTTGACCACCAACTGTATAAGACTCAATCCGGGAAGTTAGGTTAACATGACTCCCGACAACTGAATATTTAGCACGTTTTTGGGAGCCGACATTACCAGCTACAACTTCGCCTGTGTGAATACCAATACCCATTTCGATAATTGGTAAATTCATTTGCTGATTATGTTCATTTACAGGTTTCATGGCTAATTGCATCGCAATAGCGCAAGCAATTGCTCTTTGAGAATCATCTTCTCGGCTCACAGGCGCACCAAACATCACAAAGATGCCATCACCAATAAACTCATTAATCGTACCGTTGTAATGGTTAATTACATCTGCCATAGCGCCTAGATAAACATTCAGGATTGCTACCACTTGTTCTGGTGGTAATCGTTCCGATACGGCGGAAAATCCTCTTAAGTCAGACATCAAGACTGTGACCTTTTTCCTTTCTCCGCCCAGCTTTAGCCCAGAAGGAGTCTCTAGTAAATTAGCGACTACTTCATCTGTGACATAGCGACCAAAGGTGCGGCGCATTTCAGAAGCGCTACGAGCGATATACTGAGTCACAGCGATCGCAGATCCGGTTAAAGCGAAAAGTGGCGGTACAACTGGAATCCACCAGGCAAAAATAAACGCTAAATAACTTACACCCACCAAACAGCTAGTTGCTAATACGATACTGCTAGTAGTATTAGTCACTGCAAATTTCTTGTTTTCAGCACTACTATGTCGATGTTGCCAACACAAAGTAGCACCTGCTATTGACCAAAATAAAATCCACAACCACTCTATCGGTTCAGATAATGTCTTAATCTGGGGACGATCCTCCAAAGCCGAACTCAAAATTTGACTAATCAAATTGGCATGAATTGCAACACCAGCCATTCGTTCGGGGGCACCTATTACCTTACTGCTATAAGGTGTCCAAAATAGATCATTTAAACTCTCAGCTGTAGCGCCAATTAAAACTATCTTCCCTCGCATCGAGCCTGGTGATATCCGCTTCTCTAAAACATCATTAATAGATACTCTTGGGAAGCGATTAATTACCCCTCGGTAGTTTAAAAGGATTTGGTAGCTACCCGCATCCGCTCTGAAGTAACCACCATCATCATTTTCAAAAGTAGGAAAAATACCTTTACCTAACTGCAAATAGTTGGGATTATTTGCTGCTGGTTTGTCGGTAATTCCCTGAGATTTCAAATACAATAATGCTAGTTTCAGTGCAAAGCTTTCAATACTGTTGCCATCTGGCAACTCTACATACAGTAAAGCTCTACGGATTTTACCATCTTTGTCAAAAGGAAAGTTATTTGCTCCTACTTGATTGCGTTTTTTGAGTTCTGGAGGCGGTTTAACTGGAGAACTTTCAGAACTATCAGATAATTTTTGCACTCCAACCAAGTTGGGCGTAGTCTCAAATATCTTTACCAAGTTTTGATGACCAGGATTTAAAGGTAAGTCTCGATAAATATCAAGACCGATTGCCTGAGGTTTTTGCTGCTTGATATTATCTAAAACTTGAGCAAGTACATTATCATCTATCGGCCACCCCTTTAATTTACTGATGTCTGGTTCATTAATCTCAACTATGACAATGCGCTCGTCAACAGGCTGTTGTGGACGTAAAAGAAAAAACTGATCTAGCGCCGTCAACTCCAAGAATTCCAGCAATCCCATAAACCGCAGCGCAATCACAAGAGCTGTCACATTGGGCACTGCCAGCAAAACTCCGCGCCATTGCCATAGTAGCTGTTTCAGCTTTGCCCGCATACTACATAAATCCTAAATTACGAGTTTGAAATATTTATTTTCAAATCAAGAATGAGAAATTGCTGACTACTGTCAAGTCTAAATAGAATAATACTTACAAAACTTTAGAACACTATTTTGCCTCAAAAAATAGGTAGTTTAAGCAAATGTTGTATTTTCTGTCTTCTTTCTTTGCAAAGCTTATTACAAAAAGTCGGCGCTTGATTGCCCACCTGAAACAGTTATCCTACCTTGTGGTTGAATAAACTTTTAGTTTGCAGAGTAAATGTTTGATTAATGACCTCAAATACACAGTTGTCATCCTTCAGTAGGAGGACGCGCTTCCCTAACTGATTTCCTAGTATGGTGAAGGCTGCTCATTGGCTCAGACTGTCTGGGAACAAAAGAGAAATCAGCCATTGCAGACCCTTTCCTCACAAACCCTTGTTCAATCTGGCTTTCTTTATTTTGAATTGGTATTAGTTCCGGGGCTATTTCAAATACAATCAGGAATGAGGATTTTTATGACTGAGCAGAATCACGTTAACGAAAACACTAAAAATGAAGCTCTGCAATCCTATTGTAAAGATGCAGACGATAAACTCACAACCAATCAAGGTGTAAAAGTTAACGATACCGACAATTCGCTCAAAGTAGGAACACGTGGGCCTTCATTAAAAGAAGATTTCCATTTTCAAGAAAAGCTGACGCACTTTGATCGAGAACGTATTCCAGAACGAGTAGTTCATGCAAGGGGGTCTGGCGCTCACGGCTATTTCCAGCCCTATGAATCAATGGCAGAGTTTACCAAAGCCAAATTATTGCAAGATCCATCGACAAAAACGCCTGTCTTTGTTCGTTTCTCAACGGTGGGCGGATCGCGGGGTTCAGCCGACACGGTGCGGGACGTGCGCGGATTTTCTGTAAAATTTTATACTGAAGATGGCAACTACGATATAGTTGGGAACAATATTCCTGTTTTCTTTATTCAAGACGCGATCAAATTCCCTGATATTGTTCATGCGATCAAGCCGGAACCAGATCACGAGATGCCGCAAGCTTCAACCGCCCATCCAAGCTTTTGGGATTTCATCTCGCTGATACCCGAATCGACGCACATGATCATGTGGCTCTTGAGCGATCGCACGCTCCCCAGAACCTTCCGCATGATGCAAGGTTTTGGCGTGCATACCTTCCGTTGGGTGAATGCAGAAGGTAAATCTCGCTTTGTGAAATACCATTGGAAGCCACTTTTAGGCGTACATTCTAACGTCTTTGACGAAGCACAGAAGCTAGCTGGTAAAGACCCCGACTTTCATCGCCGCGATTTGTGGGACTCGATTGACATGGGTGATTACCCAGAATATGAACTCGGTGTGCAAATCATTGAAGAAGCCGACGAACACAAATTCGATTTTGATATTTTGGACGCAACCAAACTGATTCCTGAAGAATTAGTTCCTGTGCGTCCCATCGGCAAAATGGTGCTGAACCGGAACCCGGATAATTTCTTTGCGGAAACCGAGCAGGTGGCGTTTCAACCCTCAAACGTCGTACCAGGAATTGACTTCAGCGATGATCCACTTTTGCAAGGTCGGCTGTTCTCTTACCACGATACGCAATTGCATCGTTTGGGAAGTCCGAATTTTACCCATTTGCCGATTAACCGTCCAGTCTGCCCATTCCACAACAACCAACAAGACGGACGGATGCAAATGGAAGTCAAGACTACCCGCGTGAACTACTCGCCCAACTCACTGGGTGAGAATCGTCCATCAGTGAGTTCGGCAGCGGAAGGTGCGTATGTGCATTATCCAGAACGCGTAGAAGGACATAAAGTTCGCGAACGCAGCCCCAGCTTTCAAGAACACTTTAGTCAAGCAACCTTGTTCTGGAATAGTCTTTCGCCCGTCGAGAAGGATCACGTGGTAGCTGCGGCTCATTTTGAGTTAGGCAAGGTTGGAGATCAAGGGGTGCGCGATCGCATGGTTGATCGCTTTAACCATGTGGATCATGAATTAGCCAAACGAGTCGCCGAAGGCATTGGAGTTGCGGCACCGAGCGCAGTTACGGTAAAAAATCACGGACAAAGCTCGGAGGCGCTGAGTCAAAAGAATACAACGAAAACTGCCAAAGGTCGAAAAGTGGCAATTTTGGCAGCAGACGGAGTAGATGCATCTCAGATTATGGCAATCAAGCAAGCCTTGAAAGCCGTTGGCGCAATGGCAGAAGTTGTATCGAAGTTCAAGGGCATGATTAAGAGTGCGGATGGTCAAGAAATTGAAGTCGATAAGACCTTCTTGACGAGCGCTTCTGTGATGTTTGATGCAGTTTATGTGCCTGGGGGTGCAAAAAGTATTGAAGCTTTGGAAATGAATGGTGAAGCTGTTCATTTCATCAATGAAGCCTTTAAGCACTGTAAACCGATTGCAGCAACAGGAGAAGGCGTTGACTTACTCAAAGCCTCTGAGATTCAAGGTTTTATACGTTTAGGTTCGTCTGTGCAAGACGAGCAGGGTGTTGTGACTACTCGCAGTGCCGATGCGAATGAGATTGCCAAGTCGTTTATCGATGCGATCGCTCAACATCGCCACTGGAAGCGTGTCCACAAAGATAAAGTGCCTGCCTAATTAATCAGTAGAACACAGGGTTTGAGTAGGTGAATTACTCAGTATCCTGCTCGTGAATGAATTGCGAGTGGGATATTGGGTAATTAACAATTCAAAATTCAAAATTCCCTCTGGGAAAGTTCTGTTCGGAGGAAACCTCCGCTCAGACTTTCCGCAAAATTCACGCATTAAAGACATTTTCAATCGGGGATTTAAACCCCGACTGAAAATTTGCTACGTATCGAACAGAACTTTGTAAGACAGGGGTCTTCAACCCTCGGATTTTCGATAAACTTTAAAACTTGTAGAGAAACGAGAATTCGCGTCTCTACATTCATTTTCGGAGATGTCTAACGCAGATTAAATTCTGCCATTGCTCTAGCAAAGTTTCTATTTTCATGCCCAGAACGGCTAAGTTTAATCAGAGCAAAACGCTGTAAAGGTGTTAAAGATTCCCACTGCGGTGTTGTTAGGATGATACCAATTTCTTGGGCTTGTTCTTGAACACTAGCAGGTAAATTAATAGAGTCCATCCATGCGGGATTGGTTTCAATCGGCAATTTTCCAGGTGGTTTATCTGTGCGGTTTAAAATCAACTGTTCAAGATACTGGCTATAAGATTGAATTTCCGCTTCTGTATTACAAGGTAATTCAACTAAAGTTTCACGTTCGGCTTGAGACATCTGATTCCAATCAGACAACTTTAGCTTAATACCACAGGTATCTAGTTTGTAGCGCACTTGCATGGGTATGCAACGCAGGGAGGTAACGAAATCTGCCTCAAATTCAAAAAAAATTTTGTTGTTTGGCATTTGGTGTTTGTCAAGAGTCAAGGGTCAAATAAATTTCTTAATTTAGAATTCTGAATTGTTTGTCCACCGTCTAATCACTAGGCTTAGTCCCACTCCCTACATATAAAAGGCGAGTTGTATTTGTAATGTTAATTTCGAGAATTACTAAAACGAATTATTAAATAACTAATTGATAGCGCTAAAACTGAAATTCCTAAACCGATTATATCAATTCCTGTCACCTTTTCCAGGTCAAGTATAATAATTTTTCTGGCGACAGCAATTAAAGATGTAACAATAACTAATTCAACTTGTACAACGTGCTTTTTTAGATATGCAGTGATATTTTCTAAAATCTCTAAAGCAATTAAAACATTTAAAAATAATCCAAAAATTTTAAATAATGTAGTGTTAAATTTGCCATAAGGCGCAGTAAATAACTCTCTAAGTAAAAAGACACCTAAATCCCAGATTGCTGCTAAAATGACCACTACCATAAACACAGATAGTATCTTAGATACTAGCACCTCAATGTTTTCAATGAAGTGCATAAATTTCTGATCTTTGCTGTTCTCAGGCTTGGGATTGCTGATTTTGGATTTTCGATTCTGAAAAATTGATTGGTAATCGTATTTAGCAATCCATTTCTCGTAATCTTTTTTTAAATTTGTAGTATCTAATACTTGTTTAAGAATTTTTTTCATCTACTACACCCTATTTTACAGTCTACTTGCCAATATGCTTGATATTCAGGGTCTTTGTGGTTATTTATATTCTTATTTCATCCTTCATCCTTTCTTCTATCAAAAGTCAAAACATAAAATAAAAATCCCATAGATAAATCTAGAGGATTAGAAAAAGTAATCGTAACTATTGATTATTAACTATGGTTTAAATTATCAACTTCCTATTTAGTTATCTAATTAGCAGCTTACCATTGTGAGGACTGGAGTTGATAATTTTTGAGTGTAACTTCTACAGAAATTGGTGTCAGTTGTACCGCACAAGCTTTTAGTTCTGGTTGTAGTGAATCGGGGCAAGATTCTGGATGAGTGAGAGCATTAGCTTCAGCATTGTCTGCCCACAGCGCCCCCCAGTGCATGGGGACAAAAACTGTACCAGGGGCGATCGCTTTTGTAATTTTGGCGGGAAATTTTGCTTTACCTCGACGCGATAGCACTTCTAGCCACTGGTTATCTGTGATTCCCAAACCAGCCGCGTCACGAGGATGAATCTCAATAAACGGTTCGGGGTGCATAGCGCGAATTTTTTCAATTCGACCAGTACGGGTTTGGGTATGCCAATGTCCGTAAAGTCTCCCAGTAGTCAGCACAAACGGATAATTAGGATCTGGTGGTTCCGCTAATCCCCGTGAGTGATATGCGCCAAATCGCGCCCTTCCATCTGGGGTATGAAAGCGTAAATCAGTGTAGAGTCTTTTGGCATCAGGGAGATGAGGAGGATGAGGGGGCAAAATTTCTCCCTCATCTCCCTGATCTCCCTCATCTTCTCCATTCCGTATTTCTGGATAGGGCCATTGTGTGGGGCCTTGTGTTTGCAATTGCTCGTGACTAATACCCGTCATGTCGCAGGGGCGATCGCGTGTTAATTGCACAAATTCGGCATAGACTTCAGCGGAGTTAGCAAAGGCAAATTCTCTTGTAAATCCTAATCTCCGTCCAACTTCTGCAAAAATTTCCCAATCGGCTTTGGCTTCCCTTGGTGGTAAGCGGAATGCTGAACATAGAGTTACTCGGCGTTCAGAATTGGTCATTACGCCAGTTTTTTCGCCCCACTGTGCAGCAGGTAACAGGACGTGGGCATAAGCAGAGGTTTCTGTGGGGTAGTATGCATCTTGGTAGATAGTAAAGGGCGATCGCAATAACGCCTTCTTCGTCCGTTCCAAATCTGGCATACTGACGGCTGGATTAGTAGCAGCAACCCACAGTAATCCCACAGAGCCATTTTCTAACCCAGTAATCATATCCCAAGCCGTTAGCCCTGGCTGAGGTGAAATCTGTCCTGGCTTCAGTCCCCAAAAATCTTCAACTTCTGCACGATGTTGGGGATTTTTCACTAAGCGATAACCAGGTAATAAATGGGCTAAACCCCCAGTTTCCCTTCCCCCCATCGCATTGGGCTGACCAGTCAAAGAAAACGGACCAGTTCCAGGTTTACCAATCTGTCCCGTCATCAGGTGCAGATTAATAATAGTTCTGACCTTAGCTGTACCCTCACTGGATTGATTCACACCCATCGACCAAAGAGACAGCACTCTTTGAGATTGACCCCAGTAGCGAGCTGCTGTTTCTAAATCTGCAACGCTGATCCCACATCGATGTGCCACAACATCTGGGGAATAGTGGCGAATCACTTCTGCATAGGCAGGAAAGTTGCTGGTACAGTCGTCAACAAACCCTACATCTATATAGTTCCAGCGCATTAACAAATGAGCGATACCGTTCATTAAATCGATATCTGTACCCGGACGAATTGCTAAATGTAAATCAGCCGTTTCTGCTGTGGGTGTGCGTCGGGGATCAACCACAATTAATTTAACTTTGCGATTTTTTTTGCGATACTTTTCCAGTCGATTAAAAATTATCGGATGACATTCAGCGGTGTTAGTACCAATTAAAAATGCACAGTCAGTTAACTCTAAATCTTCATAGCAACAGGGAGGGCCATCCGAGCCAAAGCTTTGAATGTACCCGGACACAGCACTAGACATACATAAACGAGAATTCGCATCAAAATTATTACTACCCAGACATCCTTTCATCAGTTTCTGGGCAATGTAATAATCCTCAGTTTGAAACTGACCAGAACCATACATACATATAGCTTCTGGGCCTTGGGTGAAGCGCACTGTTTGAATCCGCTTCGCAATCAGATCAAAAGCTTCATCCCAACTGGCGCGACGAAAATCCTGATCCAAGGAGTCTCTCACCATTGGATAATGCAGCCTATTTTTATCTAAAGACTCAGCAATTGTCGCGCCTTTCACACAAACCATACCCTGACTAGATGGGTGAGCTTTATCGCCCCGCACCCGCCAAATTGGAGTTCCTTGACTATCCCGATGAGTCGCTTTGCCTTGTTGTGCTGGGGGCGAAACTTCAAGCCCACAGCCAACACCACAGTATGGACATAGGGTTTTGGTAAATTCACTCATGGCAGTTATCCTGTTGGGGATTTGGAGGATTGAAACGCAGGGGTTAGGGGCTAGGGGCTAGAGTTTCTTTCATTCGTAGCGGGTGGTGCGCTGCCTGTCAGCCACTTTCAATCAACAACGCCCAAAAATTCAATATCTCAAACTTTTATTCTCTGCGCCTCTGTCTTGAAAAGTGACGCTCCTGCGTCGCTAACGCTGCGCTAACAGATGCCTGTCTTGAAAAGTGACGCTCCTGCGTCGCTAACGCTGCGCTAACAGATCGGCGGAAGCCGCCGCTCCGACTTTTCGCTGCGGCAACCCCTCCGGGGAACGGAGGAAACCTTCGCTCCGACTTTTCGCTGCGCCTCTGCGTGAGGCTAATTCATACTGTCAGCAACGCCTAAAATCTTATTCCTCAGCTAAAATTGGCGCAGATGGTGCTACTGTTTCTGTTGATTCGCCTTCAAAAGCACCAGCAAAGGAACCTTGGGGTTCTTTGAGGAAGAAGCCACACATGAAAGCGCAAATTAAAGCGGCTATACCCATTGTGGTAAACAGTGTTGGTGCATCCGTTAAGCTGAAAATTGTTAGATATACTACACCACCGAAATTCCCGTAAGCACCCACATTGCCGGCGATTTGTCCGGTAACTTCTTTTTTAATTAGGGGTACAATACCGTAGGTTGCACCACAACCAGCTTGGGCAAAGTAAGCGGCAAACATTGTGACTGCGATCGCAAGTGGAATTGGCCAGCTACTATTAATAAAATGTGCCATCAAATAGCCAACACCAATACCAACGCTGATGATTGTCATTGTCCATTTGCGAGAGCCAAATTTATCAGAAATTAAGCCACCACTAGGACGCGAAACTAAGTTTAAAAAGGGATAGGTGGCAGCAATCATTCCGGCTACCACGTGTTCTAAACCAAAGGTTTTTTCAAAAAATGCCGGCAGCATGGAAACGGCTGCTAACTCACTACCAAAGTTAGTAACGTAGGTGAATTCCAGTAAAGCAACTTGACTAAATTGATAGCGTTGAGCAGGCGCGTAAGTTTTTTTGCCCAGGAGTAATTCTTTGTTAACTTGATAAGCTTTGTAGGTTTGGTAAGCAAATAATCCTGCTAACGCCAACCAGGTGAAATACATTTGGCTTTGATTGAGGAAGTGAATATTCTTTTGTTCTAACCGCCAAGCTAATAAACCCAAGGCGAAAATTAAACCAAAATTCGAGACAATCATCGCCCAGAAGCTTTTACGGCTGGTGACTTCCAACGCACCATTTTTCTTGGGTTTCTTGTAGACTTTGCCAGCAGGTGTATCTTGGACAGTATTGTAATAAATCACACCGTAGATAGCAGCAATTATCCCGGTGAGAGCGATCGCCAACCGCCAGTTAGAACCACCACCAGCTAAAAAGCCTGTAGAAACGGCAATCACTGGTAGAGCAAACTCTGCACCAAAAGCCCCAAAGTTACCCCAACCACCATAAATACCTTGCGCACTTCCCATCTCTTTAGGTGGGAACCATTCTGCTACCATGCGGATACCGACAACAAACCCAGAACCAACAATTCCCATCAGTAAGCGACTGATAACTAATTGGTTAAAGTCTTGTGACAGTGCTGTTGCTAAACAAGGAACCACAGCGAACATCAGCAGTATTGAGTAGGTAATCCTGGGGCCAAAACGATCCAGCAACATCCCAATAATTAACCGTGCTGGAATTGTTAAAGCCAGGTTACAGATGCCTAAAGTTTTAATTTGCTCAGGTGCTAAATTTAACTCCTTACCAATAGTGGTTGCAAAAGGAGCAAAGTTAAACCAACAGACAAAGGTGAGAAAAAAGGCAAACCAAGTCTGATGTAAAATTCGGTAGCGCCCGTTCCACGAAAATAATCCTTTGAGCATTAAATCTTCCTCAATAAAAAGCTGAAAAATTGCATAGAGAAACCTAGGGCAATCGTGCAATTGCCTTCAAAGGATTTCTTAGATGATCAAAAACTCTTGTAAATCGTCCTTTGCCATTAGTAATCTGTAGGTATAACTAATGACAAAAGACAAATAATCTTAAACTGTAGCCCTACGGGTTCAGCAGTCGCTCATGGGGGAAACCCCCAAGAACGCGCTGCTTCACTACTTCTCGCAAGCGTGCGCCAAAGTGTTCAACTAGTAGTTCCCGCAACACTGGCTGCAAATCTTCGCAAGGAATGCCTTTGGTAACACACCTGCCTAAATGAGCGTCTTTACCGACTTTGCCACCCATGTAGATATCTACACCTTCTAAGGTTTTGCCATTTTTGCGCGTCTTCGTTCCCATTAAGCCGATATCTGCAACTTGTGGCTGCCCGCAGGAGTTAGGGCAACCAGTCCAATGAATTCGCACCGGACGAGTCAGGGTTAACTCAGTTTCTAGTGCTTTGATCATTGCCAAAGCGCGGTTTTTGGTTTCAATCAAGGCAAAGTTGCAAAATTGTGCGCCTGTGCAAGAAACTAGCGATCGCGTCAGTAAACCAGGGTTAATTGCAAACCTTTCTAGCAATGGCTCCGTTAAAAATGTTGCCAATCTTGAGTCAGGAATATTGGGGATAATGACATTTTGTTCCACCGTTACCCGAATTTCACCGCTGCCGTAAACTCCTGCTAAACGGGCAATTTCAAACATATCTCCCGCATAAAACCGACCAACAGGAATATGTAGACCTACGTAATTTAATCCTTGTTGCTTTTGTTTATATACACCAATGTGGTCACGTTTTTCCCAGTCGATTTCATCTTTTGCGGCTGCGGGTAATAATGACTTACCCAAACGCTTTTCGATTTCTGTGCGGAATTTTTCCAAACCCCATTCGTCAATCAACCACATCAACCGTGATTTCTGGCGATTAGCGCGTAAGCCATGATCGCGAAAAACCTCTACAATCGCTCTACATAAAGCAACCACATCTTCGGGCGCAACCCAAGCATTCAAGGGAATCGCCGCCTCACACCGTTTGGCAGAGAAAAAGCCACCCACCAGCACGTTAAACCCAAATTTAGGCGATGGAGCAAATTCTTCCCCAGTCCCTTCCTTAAATGCTGGCACAAATGCTAGGTCGTTGATTTCCGCATGAACAGAATTGTCTCGCCCACCAGTAATTGCAATGTTAAATTTGCGGGGGAGGTTGCTAAATTCAGCGTTACCCTCACCTTTGTTGGTGATCATATCCTGAATTTGTTGCACCAATTCTCGCGTGTCAAACAACTCATCCGCATCTAAACCGGCTACTGGATCGCCTGTGATATTGCGGATGTTGTCCATGCCTGATTGGATAGTGGTTAAACCAACTGCATGAAATTTATTAAATATATCTGGCAAGTCTTCAATCCTGATCCCCCGCAATTGAATATTCTGCCTCGTGGTAATATCAGCACTGCCTTCATCACCGTAACGCTGGACTACTTCTGCTAACACACGCATCTGATCGCTGGTGAGAATACCGTTGGGTATCCGCATCCGCATCATAAACTTACCTGGCGTGACTGGGCGAAAAAATACACCCACCCACTTAAGCCGATGGTCGCGGTCTGTTTCATCCATTGCTTCCCAGCCAAGAGAGGCAAATTTTTCGATCTCCTCCTTAATGGCAAGTCCATCTTTTTCTGCCTTAAATTTCTCAAACTTGTTGAGGCTGGCGGTAGTGGTAGTTGCTGTGTCTGTCATGATCTGACTCTCATTGCAAAGTTTTAATCCCGGAGAACCAAAGCGAGTTATTTGCCCAATATCGATTAACCCTTAGCCCGATCATTTCCTCTGTCTACTAGGGCAAATGCATTCATAACTAATATTTGTGTGCTGAGATGATTGTTTTAGGAATAATATTTCCGTGTATCCATTGTGGAAATGTACTAAAGCTGTTTTGGTACCGAAAGTGTAACGATTTACATAATCTTAAGGTTAAAGGCGATTTTCAGTTAAAATAGTATAAATAGCTACGAAATTTTGGTAAAAATGCTAAAAATGTATCACAAATATGTATTTTACGCATCTAAGTTAACTCAGTAGCTATGCTGAATACAGCAGTTTGCCCCTGCTCTTGATTTATGCGATCGCACAATAATTAGGCTGTTGCGCTACATACAACAGCAATTTCCGCTTTCCAGGTCACTCACAGCACAAGTTTTAAATAGCTATTACAGGCCTTTTTCTGTGGGTAGATAATGCTCTTTTTTTTGATAGCTCAATTTTTCCGTAACTCTGGGTAATCTAAATAACAAGGGGTCATTAGGAATTGGGAGCGTAAGATCAGATGAAGGATGCTGGAAAGCGTTGGATATTGACTATTAAGCTGGCTGTGATGGTAGTAATGCCAACACTGATATTTTTAGCATTCTGGCATCGGGCAACGGCTCAAGATCTGGGAAGCTGTTTTATGGTAACTTCCTCAGGCAGAACTATCAGTTTAGGAAAGCTTTGCGGTGTCACACCTCCAGAAAACAGAGTTTTTCGGGTGCCGATCAAACGCCGGATTGGTAAAACGCCTGTGATTGATGTGACTTTTAATCAGCAAAAAACTTTTGAGATGATTTTAGATACAGGTGCTAGTAGCACTCTAATCACTCTCAAGATGGCAAATACTCTGCAACTCCAAGCAACAGGTAAGGTAAATGCCCAAATTGCAGATGGGACTGAAGTGCAATTTTTGACTAGTAAGGTAAAAGATATTACTGTTGGTGGCGCTGTAGCTAATAATATTGAAGTAGCGATCGCACCAAAAGCTTCTATTGGTCTATTGGGTCACGATTTCTTTGACAACTACGATATCAAGATTTTGGAGAAAGAGGTGGAATTTCGTCAGCGCTAAAGTGCTAGAGGCTAGAGGCTAGGGACTAGGGGCTAGTATTTTTACTCAGCACGGGCTAAACGCCCCGCTAAAAGCACTCAGCACTCAGCACTCAGCACTAGAAGATTAACTATTAAAACTTATAGCCTCTAGCAAGCCAATATTGCCAGTCTGCAAGTGCTTCTTGGGTGTCTTCATCAGCATCAATTGCTTCTATTTCTGATAGCCGTGCCGAAAATATATCTTCATCGTCGCCACCAGGATAGACTACTTCGACAAACATATCTTTTGAACACTCATCATCAGGTGCCATTCCTAAAACTTCAACTTGTTTTTCTTCGCTTTTTCCTGTTTTGCGTGCCTTCTTTGTCCACTTGGCGTTAAAGGGAAAGTTTAGACTATCGTCGAGGTAGTCGTACCAACCCATCGCCCGATCTTCTTTGTCTTCAGCATCGGCAACTATCTCTGTTTGAATGCGATGCTCTCGGGTTTGATCAAGTTCAACACTAGGCATAAGATCCAGACTTGCGTAGGATAAATGTTCAAATATGTATACCTCTTTGGCGATCGCCTGTCAATTTGTTATGCCTTATCTTACCTAAGAAATGAAAGAGAAATCAGGCAAATTTGCCCACTTTTGCGCCTTTATTCGAGAAATAAGCTAATTTAGCTCGTCAAAGCTAGACTCACAAAGGTTGGTAAAACATCGTAGCAGACAGATGGGGTAGGAAACACAATTTTGAGGAAGGCGATCGCGCAAGCATAACTCTACGAGTTGACCTATTTGAGCTAACAGCTTGTCTTGTGTCAGAGTGCAACAGCAGTTATACGCCTAAAGTATTTTGCATTAAAGCCAGAACCAAGATACATACATTGCCATTTGTAGAAAACGTCTATTCTATAAAACCAAGCGGTAGTAAATTTTACACCAATAGTTTGTTATCCTATTTCAAAGTGTTTTTGTTAAAGTGAGCAATAATTTTCTATGTATTTTTGATAAAATACTGATATATAAAGATTGTTCATGCCACATTTATAAAAGATTTTTGTAAAGCTAGTAAAAAATTTTTCTAGTTTTTTGATAAGATTTAGTAAATTTAATGTAATGTTTTGTTATGTAGTTTTCAGTAATTACACTTACACATTTCAGAAATAATAATTTCTAACTTTGGTAATTAAGTTTGCAGAAAATGAGAATGACTTACCTGGGTACTTGCTTATATCGTATTAATCAAGCGAGGAGTTGAGCAGCCAACAAACGGCAAGCAACTCGCGAAACCTTTTAAATCCAGGAGATTCCAATCATGTCTAACGAACTATTTACCGCAGTATCCGTTGAAGAACAAGAAATCGTAGCTGGTGGTGTTTTTGCATTCAGTGGCTCGCTTGCTCAGTACGCGTTGCTAGCTACCAATACTAATGGCTCTGTGGCTACTCCAGGAGGATCAGGTGGTGGTTCCACTTCTAGCTTAAGTATTGGATCATTAGGTATTAACCTGAGCGGCTTTTCAATCTAAATTCTACTAAAAACGGCTTGTAGATTTACTTTTCAATAATCGCTGTAAGCTTTATCACACAAAGCTTACAGCATGAACACGAAAATCCAATTCTTAGCCGTTCATCATATTAATCAAGCGAGGAGTTGAGCAATCAACAAGTAGTAAGCAACTCGCGAAACTATTAAGATCCAGGAGATTCCTATCATGTCTAACGAACTGTTTCTCGAAGTATCCGTTGAAGAACAAGAAATTGTAGCAGGTGGTGCTTTGGCATTCAGTGGCTCGCTTGCTCAGTACGTGTTGCTAGCCACCAATAGTAATAGCGCTACAGCTGGCCCTGCAGGAGCGGGTGCTGGTTCCACTTCTACCCTAAGTATTCAGTCATTAGGTATTAACCTGAGCGGCTTTACAATCTAAATTCTACTAAAAACGGCTTGTAGCTTTACTTTCAATAATCGCTGTAAGCTTTATCACACAAAGCTTACAGCCGTTAACACGAAAATCCAACTCTTAGCCGTTCTCAGTATAGCTTGCTAAGTTGAAAGCATAAATGGCTAATTTCGTTTGAATTAGGAGCAGCGCAATGTGCTGCTCCTAATTCTCCTAGACTAGGTAAGAAACAAGATGCTCATCTAAACAAAAAATTTGTCGCCTAATAAAGTTTTTGCATTTTTCGATATATGCAGAATAAGGATTACAAACACAGATTTTTTATAAAAAAGCAAGTCTAAAAATAAAAGATTGAGCATTAATACAGAGTAAAACTATGTCTAAGCACTTTAAGCTAAAAGACTCCGAACTATTCCTAGATTTGTCTGAAGAAGAACAAGCCGCTATAGTTGGTGGAATTTCCAGTTCACAATTTGCTTTCTTCTTTCAAATGAGAAGAATAATCTCTTTAGCTGGAAGCCAAACAAGTATTTCTACGGGTGGTCAAAATCTTTCTCTCACCCAACAATCTAATGCTGCATATATGTCTTCAGAAATTACTATTGGCGTGAATCCATCTTTTTTTGCTGGGGGAAGTATTCAGAGCAGAAATAGACGGTTTAATACCTTCCTACGTTTATTATGGTCAATTATGAATTAGATCTATTTTTGATTAATTCAGATTGATACTAAGACTATCCTATATATCTTTTAAAATTTAGCTTTATTAATTTATTGTAATCAAATACCAATAGATTGACAGGACTTTTAAATTTCCGGGTGTTTAGAGTGCTTTGCTTATGAAATATAAATTTGTCAAACAGCATAGTGAAGAAGATTGCGGGGCTGCTTGTCTTGCTACTGTTGCTAAACATTATGGGCATAATTTTACTCTAAGCCACATCCGAGAAGCTGTAGGTACTGGACAATTTGGTACTACTTTATTGGGGTTACGGCGGGGCGCAGAAACATTAGGCTTTAATACTCGCCCAGTCAAAACTTCACCAGAACTCCTCAACCGGATGCATGAAGCACCGTTACCAGCAATTATTCACTGGAAAGGAAATCATTGGGTTGTTTTATATGGTAAGAAAGGCAAAAAATGTTTAATTGCAGATCCAGCTGTAGGTATCCGCTATCTTTCTAAAAAAGATTTAGCAGAGGGTTGGACAGATTGGTTAATGCTATTACTGGAACCAGATCCAGTGAGGTTTTTTGCTCAAAAAGATGATCAAATTGGTGGCTTTTGGCGCTTCTTCAAACGTGTCTGGAATTATCGCGCAATTCTAGCACAAGCCTTACCACTCAATTTAATATTGGGTTTACTATCTTTAGCCTCTCCATTTTTATTACAGATTCTTACAGACGATGTTCTAGTTCGCGGTGATACAAATTTATTAACTACTGTAGCAATATCTGTAGTAGTAATGAATTTTGTTTCTAGTAGCCTTTCATTTGTACAATCTAATTTAATTGCTAACTTTGCCCAACGCCTACAATTAGGGCTAGTAATGGAATTTGGTAGGCAAATTCTCCGATTACCTTTAAGTTATTATGAAGCTCGTCGTAGTGGAGAAATAGTTAGTCGGCTACAAGACATTGAACAAATTAATCAATTAGTTGCTCAAGTAGTTGTCGGTTTACCTAGTAAATTTTTTATTGCGATAATTTCTTTAGCATTGATGATTTTTTATAGTTGGAAATTAACTGTGGTAGCATTCTTTGTCTCTATAGTTATGACCCTATCAACGATAGTATTTCAGCCGACTTTACAGCAAAAAACTCGCGAATTATTAGTCACAGAAGCTGAAACCCAAGGACTTTTAGTAGAAACATTTAAAGGCGCACTAACTCTAAAAACTACTGCATCTGCTCCGCAATTTTGGGATGAACTCCAACACCGATTTGGTCGTCTTGGAAATCTCACATTTCGCACTATGCAGATTGGAATTATTAATAATACTTTTTCTGGTTTGATTTCTGCGATTGGTGCAGTTATTTTGCTGTGGTTTGGTGGTAACTTAGTAATTAGCCCAGCTGAAAACCTCAGTATCGGGCAATTAATGGCGTTTAACTCAATGAATGGCAATTTTCTGGGTTTAATTGCTACTGTCATTAGTTTTGTGGAAGAATTTACTCGTGCCAAAACTGCCACACAACGCCTAACAGAAGTTATTGATGCTACCCCAGAAAATGAAGGTGATGGACATAAACCTTTAGCTTACATTGCCAAGGATGCTGATATTACTTGTAGCAATGTTGGCTTTCATTATGCTGGTCGCCTTGATTTATTAGACGATTTTTCGTTAACAATTCCAGGCGGTCAAGTTGTGGCGATAATCGGTAAATCTGGTTGTGGTAAAAGCACCCTTGCTAAATTAATTGCCGGCTTATATCCACTACAATCGGGTAATATCCAGATTGGCATATATAACATCCAAGACCTTTCTCTAGATTGTTTGCGTCAACAGATCGTCTTGGTTCCTCAAGATGCTCACTTCTGGAATCGTTCTATTGTTGAAAACTTTCGTTTGGGAACGCCTCATATTAGCTTTGAGCAGATTGTAAGAGCTTGCCAAATTGCTGGAGCCGACGAATTTATTAGTAAATTGCCAGAGAAATATCAAACTATTTTAGGAGAATTTGGCGCAAACATCTCTGGAGGGCAACGTCAACGATTGGCGATCGCACGCGCTATTGTTACAGAACCGCCAGTTTTAATTTTGGATGAATCCACCGGTGGGCTTGATCCAGTCAGTGAAGCGCAGGTTTTAGATCAGTTGTTTCAGCATCGCCAAGGTAAAACCACAATTTTGATTACTCACCGTCCTAAAGTAATTAACCGGGCTGATTGGGTGGTTTTACTGGAAAATGGCAAATTGAAGCTGCAAGGTTCCTTGAAAGATCTCAGATCCAAACCAGGCGAACATCTAGATTTTCTAATTCCTTAATTAATACTTATTTTCAGAGGGGATATGCTCTACATCCATAATCAGAAAGTCCTACCTGAAGTACAAGAAGATTTTATTCCTCCTGTCAGTACTTGGACATCATTAGCAGGAATCTTTCTTGTTGGTAGTGTCGGTTCTGCGATCGCCCTCTCTTCATGGGTGAAATACAACGTCACGGTTAAAGTTCCAGCCAGTATACGTCCTACTGGAGAAGTTCGGCTAGCACAACCGAAAATGGAAGGAACTATTAAACGGATATTGGTTAAAGAAAATCAGGTTGTCAAGCAAGGGGATATCATTGCTTACCTTGATGATGAACAAATACAAATTAAAAAGAGTCAGCTACAAGGCAATATTCAACAGAGTAGGTTACAAATAATTCAAATTGATGCCCAAATCAAGAATTTAGATAACCAAATTCAAGCTGAAAAGACGGTGATTGAACGGACTGTTGCTTCTGCTCAATCTGATTTATTACGTAACCAAAGAGAATATCAAGAACGTCAAGTCAATACGCAAAGCGAATTCCAAATAGCCGAAGCAAGTTTGCAAAAATCCTATACAGATTTACAAAAAGCTCAAGCTGATTTGGACTTTGCAAATTTAGATCGCGATCGCTATCAGCAGTTAGCAGAAACTGGTGCTATTGGTAGGCGGGAATTTGAGCAGAAAAAATTCTTGGTTGAACAGACAAAAGCTATCCTTGAAGGTGAGAGAAAAGCTGTTGAGATAGCTCAGGCTAAAGTGCAATCAGCTAAAGCTGCTATCAATCCCACTAATGCAACAGTAGCAATGGCTCAAGAACGTATTGCTCAAGAAACTGCTAGAGGTGAAGCTAACATTGCTACTTTAAACAAAGAAAAACAAGCTTTAATTCAGCGACGAGTTGAAATCCAAACCCAACTGATCCAATCTCACAAAGAACTTGAGCAACTTGTTAAGCAACTACAAGATACTGTTATTCGGGCAACTAGTGATGGTATCATCCTCAAGCTGAATTTACGCAATCCTGGACAGGTTGTAGGTGCTAGTGATGCTATTGCAGAAATTGCTCCTAATAATACGCCTTTAGTTATTAAAGCAATGATTCCTACTCAGGATATTAAAGATGTGGCAGTTGGTCAAGAAGTGCAATTGCGAGTTGATTCTTGCCCTTATCCTGATTATGGTACTCTCAAAGGTGTTGTAAATGGCGTTTCTCCGGATGTAATTACATCTCAAAATAACAGTACAGGGTCAACAACATCCAATTCTAATACTCCTGCTGCTAGTTATTTTGAAGCAACTATTCAACCTGAAAGTTTAGCCTTTGGGCATCAAAATCATCAGTGTCATATCCAATCAGGTATGGATGCTAAAGCTGATATTATTTCTAAACGAGAAACGGCTCTGCAATTTATGCTAAGAAAGGCAAGATTAATTACTGATCTGTAAGTACTCCTCAAGCTAATTTTTAGTATCTAATTAGCTGACTGCTTCTCTCCAACTTGTGCAAGAATGATTTTTATTTATAAAAATCAAAGATACTCAATACTCTCACTAACTATTTTTATCGCCCATGCATCTGTTTCTACTTATCATAACTACTTTTAGCAAGTATCTTCTTAAATTTAGATATTTTATGGCATATCAATATGCTATGTATTGCTTAAAGATTTTATTTCATCCAAATAAAATAACCTACATCACAACTTCCTGTGAAACTGCTATTGTGTACGCAAGTTATACTGTTAATAGCCAGCTTCATGACCCTTTTCTGGTTTATCACTTCTGAATTAAGAATTCGGCAAGCATTAAAATGGTGGTCTTATCAAGAATCGATAAAACGATTTTTGGAAGCTGAAAAAATTCGGGATAATTTATTACAAGAATCTTTTAGTATTAGGCGCAATTTAGAAATGTTAACAGTAGATAATTTAAACTTATCAGTTAACAAAATTAAAGAATCTGTCAAAAAAATTGATAATTTTCATCAATCTTTGGCGGAATTGAGCGATCGCCTATTTCCATTGCAGCTACAGTATAGCTTGCCGTTAGCTATTGAGTGGTTATTACAGTCTAGACTAATAAATAATTCTCAGCTATCTTTTCATAGCGAGATGCCAATTATCTGGCAACGTCAGTCAATAGAACACAGCCTAATAATTTTAAGCCTTTTAGAGCAGTTACTGACAATAGCTTTGCCGGAAATGTTAACACCCATATCAATTTATATCACCTTAAAACAATACAAAAATATCTGCCATTTAATGGTACAAATTACTTATCCGGATGTATCTACACGTGTTTCGTACACTAATCTACGAGAATTAAAATATTTGTGTGACAGTTTTTACCTTTTAACATCAGGTAAATGTTTTTATCGTAGTAAAAATATCATAGTAACTTGGTATTTCTACTGGTAAGCATCAGTTATTACTCTATTGGTAGTGTTATTGAAGGCTTCTAGATAAACTTGCTCTGTCAACATAAGAATTACAAATTATACAATTATAAAATCAGCAGTTTTGTTTACAGACATTAAAAAATCTAGCTTCAAAAAACCTAGAGTAATCAGCCACCGCAGATTCAGAGCAGATGCTTCCCCTACTCCAACTGCTCGCTAAGTAGTGTGTGCTAAGTACAGAGTAAAAAATAATAGTCTCTAATACTTTTTTATCTGTCCTGGTGTACGCAATTCATAAATATTAGTTTGAAAATTCCCTGTTCCGTGTGCCGTGTTCCCTTTTTATTTACTTCCAGAACAAGGTGTTAATTATGACACAAGTTTTAGCAGAGAAGAAATTGCTAACCATTTTGGTAATTGATGACCATGAATCAGTTCTAGGTGGAACAGTCGATGTACTGCAAAAAAAATATCCTAGTGCTGAATTTATCACTGCAATCAACGCCAAGAATGCTCTCGATCAGATGATGATGTCGCAAACTGAACTTGTGGTGATGGATCTGTCAATGCCAGAACACCCTGGAGTGACAGCACGTCCTGATACAGGTATTCAACTCCTCAGAAATCTGATGAAATCTTATCCCCATTTAAATATTGTTGTCCAAAGTGCTCATGTTAGAACTTTGGTAAGAATTAGACCTGAGATTGATAGTCATAAAGGCGGCTTTACGGTTGCTGATAAAAGTCTTTCCACCCAAGAAATGTTGACTAGAGTTGATTGGGCATTACAGGGATTAACTCACACCAAAGACATCAAAGGTATCCATTTTGGATTAGAAGTGAAACCAGAATGGTTTAGGGTTCTGACTCTAGCATTTGAAGAAGGATTACAAGATAAGTCCATAGCGGAAAAGATGTGTATATCTGAACGTATGGTGCGTCATTACTGGAATAAACTACAAGATGCTTTAGATGTTTACCCAGAAGAAGGTAAAAATATCCGAATTCAAACTGAAATGAAAGCTCGGTATGAAGGATTAATTGATTAACCACAGTCAAGCCTTAGTAGGGGCGGGTTTTGTGAAATATTTAGTTGATAATGAGATATGTAAGTTAAACTTGCCCTTCCTGGGGTCAAAACTTGGGGATAAAATTAGATGGGGTTAAATTCCCATATTTAAGTTTTGGCCTTGCTTAGCTTTGACTTTTGACTGTAAGTAAAATGAAGTAGGGAGGATTTAATCTTCATTTGTTAATAATTATTAAAATTTGAATAATGATTGGTTAATCACCAGTGATTTTTATTTGAGGACTAAAGGCTAGGAAATTTAGCTTATGCAGCCTGGACTTTGGAGAAGAATCAAAGAGGAGATCGCTATTTGGCGTGTAGGGACACTACCAGGCATTGTAGTGCTTTGTTTAGTGATTATTGCCCGTCTGACAGGTTCAATGCAATCTTTAGAATGGCTAGTTTTTGATAGTTTTCTCCGTCTACGTTTTGCAGAACCTGTAGATGAACGAATTCTGATTGTTGGGATTAATGAAGATGATATTCGTCGTTTTGGGTATCCCATCCCAGATCAAGAAATGGCGAGCCTGCTGAAAAAATTGCAGACTTACGCTCCAAGAGCCATTGGTCTTGATATTGTTAGGGATATACCAGTTGAGCCTGGTTCTTCTGAACTGGTAAGCACATTTAAACACAGCAAAAATTTAATTGGTATTGAAAAAGTATTACCTGTGACAGTTGATCCACCACCAGATTTGCCTAACGAACAAATCGGTTTTGTAGATCAAATCCCAGATGCTGATGGTAAATTGAGACGCAGTTTACTGGCAACAACAACACCCAAAGGATATAAATTTGCTTTATCTCTCAAGTTGGCAGAGATTTATTTAGCTCATCAAGGCGTTAAGTTAGAACATGGGATTAGCGATCGCAATCATCTCAGGTTCGGCAATACTGAACTACCTCGCGTCTTCAGCAACTCTGGGGGATATGTGCGAACCGATCCTGGTGGGTTTCAGCTACTACTCAATTTTCGCAGTGGTCGAGAACGATTTAGAACGATTACTCTTGGCGATATTAAAGCAGGGAAATTCCAGCCTGAGTGGATACGCGATCGCATTGTAATTATTGGGATGACTGCCCCTAGTGCGAAAGACTTTACCACAACTTCTGCGATTCCGTCGGCGAAATTTGCACCACCAGGCCAAGTTTATGGAGTGGAAATTCATGCTCATGCTGTTAGTCAGATGATCGGTGCAGTTCTAGATTCTCGCCCACTTTTAAATACTTGGAGAGATCAATGGGAATATCTCTGGATTATCGCTTGGGGTTTTTTAGGAATTGCTCATGCTAGACTGACTAAATTTCCTTTGCTCAATCTTGTCACTATTGGTTTTGCTAGCGTTATTCTTGTGTTCGTTAGTTATTTATTTTTAACTTGGGGTTGGTGGATTCCAGTCACACCAGCCATAATCATTTATGCTTTAAATTCTCTAGGACTCACAGCTTTATATCAATATGAACAAGCTTTGAGATCAGAAATTAATGCTCATCATACCATGATTGAACGGACATTTGAAACAATTCATAATGGGCCCCTGCAAACTCTCGCTAAAGTTTTGAAGCTAGTTAGAGATCAGAACTTGCCCTCAGATAAATTACTGCCAGAAATTCAAACAGAACTGGAAAAATTAAATCACGATCTCCGGGGTATTTATGAATTTTTGCAACGAGAACCTCTAAATCAAGATAGTAGTCTGTATTTAGGAAAAGGGCTAGTAATAAATTTACACGACCCTGTTCACGAAATTCTCTATCAAGTTTACAGCTATACTTTAGAGCGCGACTTTCCCTGCTTTAAAACCCTGAAAGTGAAAATCCGCACATTTGAGCCTATCGAAGAGAGGGGCTTGAGTATTGAACAAAAACGAGGACTCTGCCGATTTTTAGAAGAAGCCTTATGTAATGTTGGTAAACACGCCACAGGAGTCACCCGCCTCCAAGTCAACTGTTCTTCATCTGAAGGCTGGCAAACTCTAAGCATCGTAGATGATGCATTAGCTATCAGTTCATATAAAGAAGGCCGAGGAACACAACAATTTAGAAATTTAGCTCGACAACTCAAAGGTAAATTTCGGCGAGTTTCCCTTTCTCCTAGAGGTACTCTTTGTGAACTCTCTTGGCCCATCGCCAAGCTTTGGTTGTAATAATAATTTATTTAAATTTACATTCGTGTAGATGTAACTGACTTTTCACGGTATCTGGAAAACCTCACTTCCATTCCTCTCTCCTGCTAGGCTAAGGTGTATACACAGATCTTAATATTCTCGCTAAAATTAGGTTTTTTTTGAGAATAAATGACGAACTAATCAGGGTTATAAAAAAGGTGAGTGAATACTCTCGCAAATGTTGAGAAAGATCCGGGTAATGGATAGCCTACTAGGGAAGGGGGCTGGGGGGTTAGGTTTCGCGTTAGCTTTTCCAAATGACGTGAAAAGTCAGGTTGATGTAAATTTAATTTGCCTTGTATGCTTTTAATTAAAATCAATTAAATCAATGTTTTTAAGATTTTAACCGCAAAAAAATATTGTATTTACTAATTTTTCATAATACCTAAAAAACTTCATCTATTCTTAAAGGAATATGATATATCTAATGGTAGATGATATTATTTAAGTGTGTATATATAGTATCTAAGCTTATAGAAATTATATCTAAAGTCGCGCTATATTTACCCCCTTGGCTAAAGCTATTTGCTTACAAACGTAGAGGTGGAGGGGCAGTCAGGATAAAGGTATCTTGTTAAGCTAGAAAAATTAGGTGCATCTCGATCAATAAATAGTATTAGTAAACTACCAATTTTTGAATTCAGTTTTGGGTGCAGACCACAAATAAATACAATTCAAATTAACCTCCCTAGTCTTGACTTATTAATGTTGTTAGGGAGTAATTGAAATGGAAATCTTGAAAATCCGAAAATCAATTACTGAATTGTATTTATAGATAATTTTTCAAACTTTTTTTGATTATTTTCTTGTGCAATGCCGGAGGTATAAAAATGATGAGTTATATGAATTGGCTTTTGCACCGATTTTTGATCATGCAGTTTTTTACAACTTTAGTTTTGAGCCTGACATTGGGCTTCATTGTAGCTACACTAGCTGAATATCAATCGCCGCCAGAGCAGAAAGCCCCTAGTGGTTACACTGACTCATCAGGTGTCAGGTAGGTATTTTTAAATTGGAATTTGGTTTGGGGTAAAAGGTTTTCGCTTACCTTTTACCCTAATTTTTGCTCAAACTTCTACCGGATGCTGTCCATAGTAAGGTAAAGCCTCAGACCAATGGGGACGTTTACCTTGTTGCCAATCTAGATAAGCCAGTTCCAAAATACTTGTCACTGTTACTGCTAACGCAGATTTTGCTTCAATTAATTGATAAGTTGTCTGCCAATTTGCTAAAGTTTCTTGCCATGCTTCTGGTGTAAACACACTATCTGGTAATAAAGCTGTCAGTCCTAAACCATCAGGACTAGGTTGATAAATAGCACCAAAAACTTGACCTCGCTGGGCTGGCATTTGAATAGCGATCGCATCTGTTTTTGAGCTTTTACCTTTTTCAGCCCAAGCTACTGCTGCTAAAGTAGAAACCGCTAATAAAGGAATCTCCAACTGTTGCCCCAATGTCCGCGCCAAAACCACACCAATCCGCGTACCTGTAAAACCACCAGGGCCTTTAGCAACTGCCAAAAAGCCCAAATCTGACCAAGTTTGTGGTTGAATAAATTCTATTAAATATTGATGTACAAAGCTGGACAAATCACGCCCTAAATTCCATACCCTAGAGCGAGTATCACCTGCAAAATTATTAATTGCCAAACCTAATTCTGGCGTTGTGGTGTGCAATGCCAAACCGTATTTTGTGACTGCGAGATTTTCTAGTTCAGTAGTCAAAATTAATTCAATAAGGGTCAAGGGTCAAGATTTCAGGATAAAAAATTGGAACCAATCTAAAATGGGCGCAAGGTCTTGCACCCTTATCATACTTTTGACCTGGACTCTTTTTCAAAAATTTTGCATTTTGAATTGAAGCGCAGCGACAGTCAGGTTGGCACTAATTCACCTGGGCGTAACTTCGCCCACTTACCTGTTTCTTGCTTAAAGCTGAGACAACCGACTACATCCCATTCCATTTCAATCACATCCCCTTTAGTGCGGATGTTAACATTTATTGAAGGCTCATTCGGGTCAAAATTGGGTGTTTCAGTCAAGTGAGGCTGTTGGTGCTGCGTTTCCACGGCATTATAGGTGAAACATCGGTCTACATAGTGGCAGTTCACGCAAATACACATAATAGAACCAACTCCAGAAACCTTTATTGTTAATCTAGCTTAAGGCAAACTTATATTCATTAGTTGCTGGGTTGATTTTTATTAAAATGGATAATTCAGTTTCTTCTATCCTATCTCCCGAAACTTGGCCCTTTAGTCTATCATTACTGCCACAACCAGCATACATGGTAGGTGGTGCGGTACGGGATGCCCTTTTAGGTAGAAGTCGTGAATACCTAGATTTAGATTTTGTCATCCCAACTGATGCTGTTAAGGTAGCACGCGCGATCGCTCAACATTATCAAGCGGGTTTTGTTTTACTCGATCCGCAACGACAAATTGCCCGTGTAGTCTTTCCCAAAGCTACAGTTGATATTGCTCAACAGGAAGGAGCCAGTATAGAAACCGATCTGCACAGGCGGGATTTTACAGTCAATGCGATCGCTTATAATCCCCATACCCAAGAAATTATTGACCCCCTGCAAGGCTTGGCTGATTTAGAAGAGCGTGTTTTACGCATGATCTCACCAGCCAATTTACAAGATGATCCTTTACGGTTAATGCGAGCCTATCGCCAAGCTGCCCAACTTGGTTTTACTATCGAACCAGCTACGCAGAAAACAATTCGTTCTTTAGCTGCACACATCACTACAGTAGCCGCAGAACGCGTTAGGGTAGAAATCAGCTATTTGTTGGCAATTCCTCAAGGTACAGCTGCGATGGCTACGCCCGCCGCAGGCATCGCTACGGCTTGGGAAGATGGTGTACTTGCACCTTTCTTTAAAAATGCAACACGTGAAAGCTTTGCCAAAATAGCTGCTGTTGATACAGCCGCCACTTTAATATCACAAAATTGGCAGCCTCTAGGGGTGGAACTGCAAGATTACATCCGCGACACCATCAAAACAACTCGCTTAAGTATCGCCAAGCTTGCTTGTCTCGTCCACCCTAATCCCGAAGCTGCGGAAATAGAACTATTGCAGCTAACCTACAGCCGTGCTGAAATCCAATATGTTACTACAACCTTAAGACTTTTGCCCAGGCTAAAAGTCACAAATATGTCTTTGAGAGAACAATATTTTTTCTATCAGGAAGCAGGCACTGTATTTAGTACTGCTGTAACGTTGGCCCTAGCTTGTGATAATCTGGTAGGGGCGATGCCTGGTGATAAACCACTTAGCGTTTATGCACCTTTGATCGACCGCTACCTAAACCCTGATGACCTGGTTGCTCATCCCTCTCCAATCGTGAGTGGGAAGGAGATTATTATAGCATTAAATCTCCCGCCTTCACCATTAATTGGCAAAATTCTTACAGAAATTGCAATAGCACAGGCCCAAGGAAAAGTCTCAACACTAAAAGAGGCGATCGCATTTGCCCATCAAATAGTTACTAATTTGTAGTTAGTAAAGGAATATTCAGTTTCTATCAGGTTTAGGGCAGATAGTGATTCATCCTTACCCAATCTTGAGTTGAGCCAAAGTTCGGATTTTCATTATTGTCATTCGTACCATATATTTGACCTTGACGATTTATCCAATAGTAGCTGTAGTGTGTTGGTAACTCGACGGTTGGATAACCGTAAGGGTTTGTCCAAGTTGTGACATTACCCAGGTTCTCACGAAACTGGAAGTTTTGACGATCTATAGACTCATTTCGTTGACGGTTGACTTCATCCCAAGTCTGTCGAGACCATTCGCGATATTCTCTATGTCTCTGCCCTTCGGTAAGCGAAATGTCTATGTTTTGTGCCATTATTCCTTGGATTCCGAAAGCTGCCCCATTCGTTGCCCAAACCTGAGATACTACCTGCGGCAACCATGAAACATAATTAGCCCACTGTGATTGGTGCGCTGCTGCACAAGTCATCACCATCGTACACAGGTTGTAACTATATGCCACGCTGCACTTGGCTATCCCTTGGCAGGGGATGCCATTGTAGATGTATGTGCAATCAAACTCATAAGCCACCGAACACCCAGCAATCGGTTGAGCAGGGCGGGGCTGACCAATCCGTAGGTCATAAGGCTGCATTGCCAACAGCTTCTCGTAAACGAACTGCCAAGGGTTGTAGTTTACAGGTAATCCAGAATTTCCCACCATGATTGTCATAGCAGCATTATCTGGAGAAACCAGAACAACTGCAAATTGACCATCTTCGACTACCCGCCAACCACTGGGCACTACATAGTTGAAGTAATTTCCTCGCCAGATTGACAGCGAACCAGGGGTAGGGAAAGAAGACTGATTGTAGTTGTACATTGGCTTTGTGGCAAAGGAGAAAACTGATACTGGATACATCTTGAGAATGGGGTTTTACGCAATCTCCTTGCTCAATCATCAACAAACAACTGCACATTATAGCAATTCAGGCATTTACGGGCGTGCAGCCTTTCGCCTTCTCCCCAAACAGCATCCAACGCACGGAAATATACCCAGGTGCTTGGTGATTCGCCAACGGTACGACCCCAAACAAAGTTCTGTGAACCACAGATCAGACAAGGCGTTTCTTGTGGACTACGATTTTGTTGATTAGCTTGGTTGTTCATGAGTTGTAACTAAAAATTAGTCAGTGCGATCGCTCTTAATACAAGCCACTGCATTGTTACATTCTCTATTTTTTCTTTCTACGGGATGCTGCACGCAAACACTGAATTTTATGGGTGCGATCTACTTTCCACCAAAGTTCACAGCGTGAAATAGCCCCAAAATAGTTGATTTTTGGTTGGCGAAGATTCCAGCTAATCTAACTCTCTGCGTCCTTCCAAGGCTCTAGCCAAAGTCACCTCGTCAGCGTACTCCAAATCGCCGCCCACAGGTAAACCAAAGGCAATCCTTGTCACCTTAGTAAAAGGTTTCAATAGCTGACCAATATATAGTGTCGTAGTTTCACCTTCAACACTGGGACTAATCGCCAAAATCACTTCCTGCGGTTTTTGTTGACTTACCCGCCGCACTAAAGCTTGGACAGTTAACTGTTCTGGGCCAATCCCATCCATTGGGGAAATCACCCCACCTAAAACGTGATACTTTCCTTTGTATTCGCGGGTTTTTTCTAGTGCAATAACATCACGAGAATCTGCAACCACACATATAGTATTTTGCTCACGGTTAGGGTTGCGGCAGATTTCACAAACTGGTTCAGCAGATAAATGAAAGCAGACAGAACACAAGCCTATTTGTTTTTTAGCATCAATCAGGGCTTGTGCCAAAGCCTCTACTTCCGTTTCTGGTCTCTTCAAAATATGCAAAGCCAATCGCTGGGCTGACTTGGGCCCAACTCCCGGTAGGCGTTGCAATTGCTCAATTAACCGTGCTAGAGGACGTGCGTAAACCGTGGTTTTATCTCCAGAATGTTTTTACCTTAACTATGATGACATTCTTACAACATTTTGGATTGATGATTGCCAGAATCCCTAGCCGTTTAAAGGATGAAGTATGAAATTACCCTCACGCACAAAGCCAAATACTAATACCAATTTGAAAAAAGAATGCAACAGATATAAACTCCAGAACCCTTATTATGTATGGCTTTTTTAATTTTGAATTTTGCAAAAAGTCTCTTGCGTAAAGCCTTCTCTACGAGAGGCTGCGCCTTAAGCGTTGGCGAAGCCTCTCGTAGAGAAGCTATGCCGCAGGCTTTACGCTTAGCGCGTAGCGTCTCAAAGAGAGGTTTCCTCCGAACAGAACTTTCCAAGAGGGAATTTTGAATTGGTATTACCTGTTCCCTCTTCTCTATGCTAGATAGACTTGATTTTTACTTAGCTACCATATATAGTTCTACCCATCTTTAACCCTGCTCACTATATCTCCTTTGCCTGCGGCAAGCCATGTCCTATGTGTCTATGATCAGCTCGTCTAAGGCGGTTAAAACTTTTAAACCATGTCTAACCAACGCACAATCCAAAGCATATACACCGATGGCGCTTGTACAGGAAATCCTGGACCTGGGGGTTGGGGTGTCGTCGTCTACTTCAGTGATGGCTCAGTTCATGAAGTAGGCGGAGCATCTTCCCATACCACCAACAATAAAATGGAAATGCAAGCTGCGGTCGCAGCTCTGCAATTTTTGCAAACATCTGGACAAACTCAACCCATTACCCTTTATACCGATAGCGAATACCTGATCAAGTCCGTTACCAAGTGGATTAAAGGTTGGAAAAATAAAGGTTGGAAAAAAGCCGATGGTAAACCTGTGCAAAACCAAGACCTTTTAGAAACTTTAGACGAACTTAATAGTCATACAGTAAAGTGGGAATACGTCCGGGGTCACTCTGGTAATGTAGGTAACGAGCGCTGCGATGTCATTGCTCGTGCTTTTGCTAGTGGTAGAATCCCAGATCTCAAACAATCTTTTAGCACAAATGCTGACCAATATTTACCACAAACAAATCAAATAAAAGTAGCAAAAGTAACTGAATCTCCAGCAACCTCTACAATAATTGACACAAGGAAACAAGAAATCAGTACTCTTGCATCACAACTAAGCACTATGGAGCCAAATATCGCAAACTCTGCTGCCTCTATTGATGATAAGCCACCTGAGATGAGAGTGGCACAACTGCGAGACTTAGTAGAAACTTTACGTATTGCTGACGAAATCGCTACTAAAGGCTACTTAATCACCAGTTCCGAACTCGCGGACCTCATGGATGTTCACGCTAGCGCCGTCACCAGTCGCGGAGACCAATGGCGCTGGCGAAATTGGATAGTATCACGGGTAAGACGTGAAGGTAATCAAATTCTCTGGGAACTCGAACGCGGGGATCAGGTAGGAGGTGAGGAGGAGTAGTAAGGGATGAGGGAGATGAGAGAGATGAGGAGGACAAGGAAACAAGGGAAGGGATAACTAAATGATTCTTGCCTATTGACTCTTGACTATGGACTATATTTCCTTCCCCGCCACTCGCGTGGAGTACGGGAAGCAGAGAGGAAAATTCGCAGTACGGCTATGGGATCGGTTAAGGGTGAAAGCCAGAATAACCAACCACCTTTAGCAGTTGTGCGATCATAAGAAGGTGCGATCGCAAATAGCATGGCAAAGCGAATTACCAGTAAAAATACATTTAGTCCCAATAACAAGCGCAGGGGAAGCAGGGGCGGCGGGGAAAGTAGGAAGGTAATCAAGCCATAACTAAGTAAAATTACTATAGGTAAACCTTGCACTGCCGAGAGTAGCCATAAATCACCCCAAATCTGAGCGCGGGGTGATGCATCTTTGAGGTCGAGGCTGCGTCCCCATTCTTTCCATGTCTCGATTGCGCCCTCATACATCCGCACCTTTAGCACCTTCGCACCATCTAAAAAGCCTACTTTAAATCCTTGAGCGGCAATATACCGGGCTAAGGTAACATCATCACAAAAAGAACTACTCGCACTGCTATAACCATTCACAGCGGCTAAAACCGAACGCCGACATAAAAAGCACTGACCATTAGCCATGACGCGTTCTGGCTGTTCTGTGTTCACACCAGCCGGATCGAATCGGTAAAGCAGAGTCATCAACAAAGCTGGTTGCAGCAAACATTCCCCTGGATATGTGAGAATAAACTGAGGTGAAAGTGATACCAAGTCATAACCTTGTGCTTCGGCTGTCTGCACCAAAGCCGCCACCAAACCAGGATGAGGTATAGTATCAGCATCCATTCCTAAAAACCATTCGCTCTCTTGGGCACTCTGCAAAAAGCCATTATGTAACGCCCAAGGACGGCCTACCCAACCAGGGGGTAAGGGGTCATCTGTAAATAAGCGAAAGCGCGGGTCTTGCTGTTGTGCAGCTTTTACCAATTCCGGCGTACCATCTTGTGACCTGCTGTCTACAACGATCGCTTCTCTAACTTCGTAACTTTGCTGACTTAATCCAGTTAAAAGTGGGCTAATACGCAAAGCCTCATTGAGTGTTGGAACAACAACGCTAACACTACCTAAAATGTCGGGTGTAGGCTGTTGGGGTTGAATCGGGGGATGGCGTGTCGGCCCCTTAATTAAGCGTGAAAGTAAAATCGCTGTTGCTGGTATTTGCAGTAATAGTAATAAAAGCGATAAGTTGCTAACTGATATCAAAGCATCATCCACTGTAAAAATATAATGTCTTTAAAGGGGGCATTGGGCATTGGGCATTTGTCATTTGTCATTTGTCATTTGCCATTTATCTCCTCTGCTTCCTCATCTCCCCAGTCCCCAGTCCCCATTACCCCTTTGCCCCTTCGCCCCTTCGCCCCTTATCCCCAGAGGGTACCCCACCTTCCCCAGTCCCCAGCCCCCAATTGTTACTTCAAAGCAACTTTGACATTTGCTACTGATATTTCCTGGGATGCAGGTTCTACAGCAACAGCTTGTCCGTTTGTACCTTGCCACCAAAGTGCTACAGCCGGAGCCACACCTATTAATAAGCCAAGCAATACAGGGATGGAGAAGCCAGCCGCCAAACTCATGACGGTAGCAAAGCCAAAGTTACTTAAATAAACTATCAAAGGTAAATTGAGTTGCGATCGCTCTAATTTGATGGGGTTGTTTCTCCACAGCAATGCTGCGACAGTCATAAATAGCGCTCCGGTTCCCATCCAGCCTGCAAAGTTTTGGTAAGGCATACCAAAGAAAGGGCCTGGTTGTTGCCAATACCAGAAGGGAAGAGAGGTTTGGCTCATTGCTGGATCAAGTACAAAATCCCAAGAAGTTAATAACAAAGCACCCAATGCGATCGCACCTATATGACGCAACAAGCTGGGTTTTTTGTCTACTTCTAAACCAGCACGCGCCAACAGGTAAGAAACGCATCCCACATAAAACCACGATAAAGGAATTGTGAACGGAACTAAACCAGCAATTTTATAGCCCAGTCCACTTAGATAACTATAGTGCCCAAAAGGAAAGCCTGTGCTGGTTCCCGAAAGTTCACTTCCCAAAGAAATAAACACTGATGGCAGCAGAAATGCCAAGGTGCGACCCAATCCCAACGTCCTGTACGCATACAAAAACACGGCCGCCGCACCCAAAATCATATAAACCACACCGCCTCCAGCCATACTCCACTGCATGGCAGTCTGTCCAACCTCAGTTAGGTTCATAATTATTTCCGCATTCGGCACGACTAGTAGTATGCCTACAAGTCCAAACACCATCGACACGATATGACCAATGAGGCATACGCGCTCAGCAATAACAAGTTGTCTCATGATAATTCCTTAACAAGATGTGACACGCGGCTACTCGGCTGCTAACAGTTTACAAATGTTTAAGAAAAAATTTAACTAGTTTGTCTGCAAATTCTCTGTGAACTTGCTTGGCTATTTTGGCAAAAGCATAATCAATGATTGCTAGAAGCTAGAAAATACAAGCAATTTTTGTGGGGTTGGGACTGCTTAGCTTTTGTTCAAACCCTGATGATTACTTTGTGGGTAGTATCCACCTGGAGGTTATTGACAATGGTACAAGATTTCAGCAAGAGCATAATCAACGATTGCTAGAAGCTAAAAAATATAAGATGATAGAGTTATAGTCTACGGTATTAGATTAAAAATCTGGCGTTGCATAATGGCGGTATGAATTGAGGTAAAATTTGGATGGAATGTCCGCGT